>NZ_JALQDW010000015.1:0-163940 GCF_023631025.1 Caballeronia sp. GACF4 | reverse complement strand
GTCAGGCTCTGATCGAGCAGATAGAGAATGAACGGCAGCGACACGAAAAGCAGCAAGCCGCTGATGCGATGCAGGATGGACACCTTCCCGGCGAGCGGCAAACGATACTTCGCGAGTTGACCAAGCCCGATGTTCCGGAACTCGGGCCTTGGTTTTCTTACGGCTTCAGCCATGCTAGACCCCAACTTGTTATTACACCAATCCGCGATTTTAGCGCCTTTTTATTCCGCGCTGCAGCGAAAACCGGCCTAAAACACTCTTCTAAGGCGTGTAAGAAAAGAGTATCCCCTACGTGCTTGCGCGAAACTTACGCACTGCTTGCCACCCTGCATTTCCCGCCTGCTTTCGGCGCTCAACTCAAGTCGTTCTGATAGTAATACCCGGTCGTGACATACCAGCCGCGCCGCACTTCGACCGGCCGGTCGCCATACGTATAGGAGACGCGTTCGACCGACAGCAGCGGAAAGTCCGGTTTCACATCGAGCAGGCGCGCGACCGCTGGGTCAGCGGCGACGGCGCGGATCTTCTCTGTCGCACGAATCATGCGCGTACCGAACTCCGTCTCGAACATTGCGTAGAGCGGACCCTTGTAATCGGCGAGACGCTCGGCGGTCAGGCCGCGAAAGACCGCGCCGGGCAGCCAGATTTCGTCGAAAACGGTCGTCACGCCATCAAACTGCAACAGGCGCTTGATAAGAACAACGGGGTCGGCCGGTTTCAGATCGAGTTGACGCGCGATCTCGGCGGGCGCGCGCAGCCGCTTGCATTCGAGCAGGCGGCTGACGTGGGGATGAGCGTCGCCGTCGTCGGGCAACAAGCGCAGGAAGCGGAACTGGACGCGGTCTTCATTGTGCGTCGCAACAAACGTGCCCTTGCCTTGGCGGCGCACGAGCAGATTGTCGGCGGCGAGTTCGTCGATGGCCTTGCGGACAGTGCCCTGGCTGACTTTATAGCGCGCGGCGAGTTCGACCTCGCTCGGGATGATTTCGCCGGGCTTCCATTCACCCGTTTCGAGCCCCTGCGTGATGAGCGATTTGATTTGCTGATATAGCGGACTGAACGTAGGCGACGACGTACTCGCGGCAGCCTCAGCCGCGCTCGCGCTGCCGTTCGGGTTCGTCGTGCTCGCCGGGTTCGAATTCATGCCGCGCATTTCAACACAAAGCCGCGCCGTGCGTCCAGAGCTTTCCCTGAGAATCCTATGTCTTATATAAGACATAAGATAGTGTTGACTTTGCTTGTGACGAACCCTACACTCCTTGTCGAGCAAGGGTTTGCGGGTTGTCGTAACACCGGAAACCGAGCTGACCGGCGCGTTTGTCCTGGCGGTTTTCGCCAGATGCCGTCAGTTCTTCGGCCGCGCGACATACCGCCAGGCACGCCCTTTCGCTTTCGCCTTACGCCGATCGACCACTCGATTCGCGCGCCGCTGCCTGCCTATCGCCTCGCAACGTCAAGCGCCGTCTCGTATGGGCGCGTTGCCGTTGGACCCAAGCGAATTTCGCGTCCTTAAAGAAACCTCCCGCAAGCAACTCGCTCGAACGAGAGATTCATGGCATGACAGTCACGCCGCGCCCGTCGGTGCACCGCTCGCCTTGGCGCCCATACAGGCGCGAAGCCGCATCGGCAGGATATCGGCCGGGCGTTCCCACGCTTCGCGGGCGGCATGGCAGGCATGTCTTTCATCAACGCTTTGCGTAACGCGCATAAAATGGCGCTTTCCCTAGCGTTCCACGCACCGTCCAGGAGAGTTATCAATGGCTAAGTCCGCAAAGCGCGTTGCCGTCACCGGCGCCGCAGGTCAAATCGGCTACTCGCTGCTGTTCCGTATCGCCAATGGCGATCTGCTCGGCAAAGACCAGCCCGTGATTCTTCAGTTGCTCGATTTGCCGCAAGCGCAAGGCGCAGTCAAGGGCGTCGTGATGGAACTGGAAGACTGCGCGTTCCCGCTGCTCGCAGGCGTGGTCGTCACGGACGACCCCAAAGTCGCGTTCAAGGACGCCGACGTCGCGCTGCTGGTCGGTGCGCGTCCGCGCTCGAAAGGCATGGAGCGTAAGGACCTCTTGTCGGCCAACGCCGAAATCTTCACGGTTCAGGGCAAGGCGCTCAACGAAGTCGCAAGCCGCGACGTCAAGGTTCTCGTGGTCGGCAACCCGGCCAACACGAACGCCTATATCGCGATGAAGTCGGCGCCGGATCTGCCGAAGAAGAACTTCACCGCCATGCTGCGCCTGGACCACAACCGCGCGCTGTCGCAACTGGCGGCCAAGTCGGGCAAGCCGGTCGCATCGATCGAAAAACTGGCTGTGTGGGGCAACCACTCGCCGACCATGTACCCCGACTTCCGCTTCGCCACGGCCGCCGGCGACGACCTGACGAAGCTCATCAACGACGACGAATGGAACCGCAACACGTTCATCCCGACGGTCGGCAAGCGCGGTGCGGCGATCATCGAAGCGCGCGGTCTGTCGTCGGCGGCATCGGCGGCTAACGCTGCAATCGACCACGTGCGCGACTGGGTGCTCGGCACCAATGGCAAGTGGGTCACCATGGGCATTCCGTCGGACGGCTCGTACGGCATTCCGGAAGACATCATCTACGGCGTGCCGGTCACGTGCGAAAACGGCGAGTACAAACGCGTCGAAGGTCTGGAAATCGACGCGTTCTCGCGCGAAAAAATGAACGGCACGCTGAACGAACTGCTAGAAGAGCGCGACGGCGTGGCGCATTTGCTGGGCAAGTAATTTTAAGTATCGCGGGGAAGCCGGGAGGCTTCCCGCTGGCGCGAATGCATCCGATGCATCGCGCCTGATTCGAACGCGTTTGGAGCTTGCCGTGCTTTCACGGAAGCAGCCCGAGCGCGGCCGAATCAGAAGCATTGAGCAAGATCGACATCCTTTTCCCCCAATTGGACCCGACGCCGACGATGCGCGCTCTTACCCCCGCCGAAGTGCTGTTTGACGGCGACCCGCAGCCTGCTGTCCTGCCGCCCTGCGATCACTACGCAGGCAGCGAAAAGCTGATGAAGAAGTCGCTCGCGTTGCAGGCGCAACTCGGGCCGGTCTTCGACATCACGCTCGATTGCGAGGACGGTGCGGAAGTAGGCCGCGAGGCGGAGCATGCGGAACTCGTCGCGTCGTTCGTCGGCGGCGAGGAAGACCGCTTCGGGCGCGTGGGCGTGCGCATTCACGACTTCAATCACCGCGCGTGGCGCGACGACGTGCGCATCATCCTGCGTCACGCGAGGAAAGCGCCTGCCTTCGTCATGCTGCCGAAAATCCGCAGCGTCTTCGACGCCGCCGAGATGGTGGCTTTCGTCGAGGCATCGCGTTGCGAGTTCGGCATCGAGAAACCGGTGCCTTGTCATCTGCTGATCGAAACACATGGCGCGCTTCGCGAAGCCTTCGAGCTCGCGGCGCTGCCCGGCGTCGAATCGCTGAGCTTCGGTCTGATGGACTTCGTTTCGGCGCACAACGGCGCCATTCCAGATACCGCCATGCGCTCGCCCGGCCAGTTCGAACATCCGCTCGTGCGGCGCGCGAAGCTGGAAATCGCGGCGGCGTGTCACGCACACGGCAAGGTGCCTTCCCACAACGTATCGACGGAAGTGCGCGACATGGGCATCGTGGCGAACGACGCCGGGCGCGCGCGCAACGAGTTCGGCTATACGCGCATGTGGAGCATTCATCCGGAGCAAATACGGCCTGTCGTCGAAGCCTTCTCGCCACGTGCCGATGAAATCGCGCTCGCCGCCGAGATACTGCTTGGCGCACAACGCGCGCAGTGGGGCCCAACGCGTCACCGCGATACCTTGCACGATCGCGCGAGCTATCGCTATTACTGGTCGGTGCTGCGGCGCGCCGAGGCCACCGGCCAGGCAATGCCAAGCGATTACGCGTCGCTCTTCGCCACGCCGGCGCAAGGCGGCAACGCATGACAGAGCATTTGCAGCACGCGCGCGAGCGGTTACGCAGCGCGCGTTTCAAGAAGAAGTAACGCACGCCCTGAGCGTTGAAAGGAGACTTGAAGCAATGAGCGATACCGTATCGACCGACGCACCCGCCGCAGCGGGCGCATTCAAGCCAAAGAAATCCGTCGCGCTTTCGGGCGTGACCGCTGGCAACACCGCGTTGTGCACAGTCGGCAAGACCGGCAACGACCTGCACTATCGCGGCTACGACATTCTCGATGTCGCGACCACCAGCGAGTTCGAGGAGATCGCGTATCTGCTCGTGCATGGCAAGCTGCCGAACGTCGCCGAGTTGAAGGCGTACAAGACAAAACTCAAGGCTTTGCGCGGCTTGCCCGCAAACCTCAAGGCCGCGCTCGAATGGATTCCGGCGTCCGCGCACCCCATGGACGTCATGCGCACCGGCGTATCCATGCTCGGCACCATCCTGCCCGAAAAAGACGATCACAACGTTCCCGGCGCGAAGGATATCGCCGACAAACTGATGGCCTCGCTCGGTTCGATGCTGCTCTACTGGTATCACTACTCGCACAACGGCAAGCGCATCGAAGTCGAAACTGACGACGACTCCATCGGCGGACACTTTCTGCATTTGCTGCATGGCGTGGAGCCCTCGAAATCGTGGGTCGAAGCCATGCACGTATCGCTCAATCTTTACGCTGAACATGAGTTCAATGCATCCACGTTCACGACTCGCGTGATCGCGGGCACGGGCTCGGACATGTATTCGGCGATCGTGGGTGGCATTGGCGCATTGCGCGGCCCGAAACATGGCGGCGCCAATGAAGTCGCGTTCGAAATTCAATCGCGCTATCAGACGCCCGACGAAGCCGAGTCCGATATTCGCGCACGCGTCGAGAAGAAGGAAGTGGTGATCGGCTTCGGTCATCCGGTCTATACCATCTCCGATCCGCGTAACAAGGTCATCAAGGAAGTCGCGAAGAAGCTCTCGAAGGAAGCGGGCGACAACAAGCTCTTCAGCATCGCCGAACGGCTCGAATCCGTGATGGCCGACGCGAAGAAAATGTTCCCCAACCTCGACTGGTTCAGCGCGGTTTCGTATCACATGATGGGCGTGCCCACGGCCATGTTCACGCCGCTCTTCGTCATCTCGCGCACGGCGGGATGGAGCGCGCACATCATCGAGCAACGCATCGACAACAAAATCATCCGGCCGAGTGCGAACTACACGGGTCCCGATAATTTGAAGTTCACGCCACTAAATAAGCGAAAATAGCGGACTGCGCGATCGAATTTCGCGAGGACGAAATTCACTCCGCGCGGCAACCGTTACCAACCTCCATGTTTTGAAAGGTTTTTCGATGAATAAACTCCTGATCGCTGCAATCGTCGGCACACTGGCTACCACCAGCGTGTTCGTCAGTGCCGACGCCTTCGCCGCGACGACCACCACGGACTCGAAGGCGGCAAAGGCCAAACGCCCGGCTCCGGCACGTCGACTCATCAAGCGCTCACCCAAGGCCGAAGCGGCCGCGGCAGCGAAGACCGACCCGATTCCCGAAGGCGCCGTCAAGTGGACCTGTAAGGAAGGCGCGTCTTTCTATCTGAAAGGCGACATGAAGCGTGACACCATCGTCACCGTGAATTGGGCCAAGAAGGACTACAAGCTGCCCCGTCAGGACACCACGACCGGCGCCGATCGTTTCCACGATGCGGCAACGGGCATGGATCTCGTCGTGATCCCGTCGAAGGCAATGCTGTTCTCCGACAAAGATTCGTCGCGCCTGGCCGACGAGTGCATGACCGCCGAAATGGCTGCGGGCGCAACCGCTCCCACGCAGTCGGAAGCGTTGTTCAAGAAGGCCGAATAACAAAGTCTGCAATCAAACAGGAATCCTCGATGTCCGCACCGATCTCGAACGTCCGGCCAGAGCCGGATCAGGTACTCGTCGACATAGTCGACTACGTTCTCAACTATCGCGTCGAGAGCACGCTTGCGCTGGAAACCGCGCGCAACTGCCTGATCGACACCCTCGGCTGCGGACTCGAAGCCCTCTCGTACCCTGCCTGCACCAAGCTGATGGGACCGATCGTGCCCGGCACGATCGTCCCCAACGGCGCGAAGGTGCCTGGCACCCAGTTTCAGCTCGACCCGGTTCAGGCCGCCTTCAACATCGGCGCCATGATCCGCTGGCTCGACTTCAACGACACATGGCTCGCCGCCGAATGGGGCCATCCGTCGGACAACCTGGGCGGCATTCTCGCCAGCGCCGACTGGCTGTCGCGTAACGCAATCGCCACCGGCAAGAAGCCGCTCGCCATGAAAGACGTGCTGATCGCCATGGTCAAGGCGCACGAAATTCAAGGCTGTATCGCGCTGGAAAACTCGTTCAACAAGGTCGGGCTCGATCACGTGCTGCTGGTCAAGCTCGCGTCCACGGCGGTCGTCGGTCAGTTGATCGGCCTCTCGCGCGACGAACTCATCAACGCGGTGTCGCTCGCTTTCGTCGATGGTCATTCGCTGCGTACATATCGCCATGCGCCGAACACGGGTTCGCGCAAGTCGTGGGCCGCGGGCGACGCGACCTCGCGCGCCGTGCGTCTCGCGCTGATCGCGAAGACCGGCGAAATGGGCTATCCGTCGGTCTTGACCACGAAGACCTGGGGCTTCTACGACGTGCTCTTCAAGGGCAACGACTTCAAGTTCCAGCGCCCGTACGGCTCGTATGTCATGGAGAACGTGCTCTTTAAGATTTCGTTCCCGGCCGAATTCCATTCGCAAACCGCCGTCGAAGCCGCCATGACGCTGCACGGCAAGCTGAAGGAAGCGGGCAAGAGTGTCGAAGATATCGCGAAGATCACCATTCGCACGCACGAAGCGGCTATCCGCATCATCGACAAGAAGGGACCGCTCAACAATCCGGCCGACCGCGATCACTGCATTCAGTACATGATCGCCGTGCCGCTCATCCACGGCCGTCTCACCGCCGCCGATTACGAAGATTCGATCGCGCAGGACCCGCGCATCGACACCTTGCGCGCGAAGATGGAATGCGTGGAAGACCCGCAATACACAACCGATTACCACGACCCTGAGAAGCGCTCGATTGCGAACGCGCTCACCGTCGAGTTCACGGACGGTTCGAAGCTCGATGAAATCGCGGTGGAATATCCGATCGGTCACAAGCGCCGCCGCGAGGACGGCATTCCGCTGCTCGTCGAGAAGTTCAAGACCAATCTCGCGCGCCGGTTCCCGCAAAAACAGCAACAGGCGATCCTCGCGGTATCGCTCGATCAGGCAAAGCTCGAAGCCATGCCGGTCAATGAATACGTCGATTTGTATGTGATCTAGCGCCTGGAGCCGGTGCGCGCGTGCCGGCGCGTCAAACCAGGCACGACCCGGTTTCAGATTCAGGAAACGTTGCATCAAACCCAGATCAGCCCAAGGAAAATAACCATGGCCCACAATCTTCACAATACGCTCAAGGAATTCGACAGTGGTTCCGGCAAAGGCAAGTTCTACTCGCTGCCGCAACTCGGCGAAGCCCTGAAGGTCAAGATCGAACGTCTGCCGGTGTCTATCCGGCTGGTGCTCGAATCCGTGCTGCGCAATTACGACGGCAAGAAGATTTCCGAAGAGCACATCGAACAACTCGTGAACTGGAAACCGACTGCAGCCCGCGTCGATGAAATCCCGTTCGTCGTCGCGCGCGTCGTGCTGCAGGATTTCACCGGCGTGCCCCTGCTCGCCGACATCGCCGCCATGCGCGGTGTGGCCGAACGCGCGGGCAAGGACCCGAAGGCGATCGAGCCGCTCGTGCCGGTGGATCTCGTCGTCGATCACTCGGTGCAGATCGATCACTTCCGCGAGCCGAACGCGCTCGACCTGAACATGAAGCTGGAGTTTCAGCGCAATAACGAGCGCTACCAGTTCATGAAGTGGGGCATGCAGGCGTTCGACACGTTCAAGGTCGTGCCGCCGGGCGTGGGTATCGTCCACCAGGTGAATCTGGAGTATCTCGCACGCGGCGTGCACAAGAAGACCGAAGGCAACGACACGGTCTACTACCCGGACACGCTCGTCGGCACCGACAGCCACACGACGATGATCAACGGCATCGGCGTGGTGGGCTGGGGCGTGGGCGGCATCGAAGCGGAAGCGGGCATGCTCGGCCAGCCGGTGTATTTCCTCACGCCGGATGTCGTCGGCGTCGAGTTGAAGGGCAAGCTGCGCGAAGGCTGCACGGCAACCGACCTCGTCTTGACCATCACGGAAATGCTGCGCAAGGAGAAGGTCGTCGGCAAGTTCGTCGAGTTCTTCGGCGAAGGCACGGCTTCCATCGCGGTGCCGGACCGCGCGACCATCGGCAACATGGCGCCGGAATACGGCGCCACCATGGGCTTCTTCCCGGTCGATGAAAAAACCATCGACTACTTCAAGGGCACGGGCCGTACCGACGCCGAAATCTCCGCCTTCGAGAACTACTTCAGGGCGCAGAAGCTGTGGGGCGTGCCGAAGGCCGGCGACATCGACTTCACGAAGACGCTGACGCTAGATCTGTCCACCGTCGCGCCGTCGCTGGCGGGTCCGAAGCGCCCGCAAGACCGTATCGAAATCGGCAATGTGAAGAGCACGTTTACCGACCTCTTCTCGAAGCCGGTCGGCGAAAACGGCTTTGCCAAGAAGCCCGCCGATCTGACCGCCGACTACAAGACCGCCGATGGCGTCGACGTGAAGAACGGCGACGTGCTGATCGCCGCGATCACGTCGTGCACGAACACGTCGAACCCGAGCGTGCTGCTGGCCGCCGGTCTGCTGGCCAAGAAAGCGGTCGAGGCCGGTTTGACGGTGGCGCCGCATATCAAGACGTCGCTGGCACCGGGATCGCGTATCGTCACCGAATATCTGACGAAGACCGATCTCCTGCAGTATCTGGACAAGCTTGGCTTTACGCTCGCCGCTTACGGTTGCACGACGTGTATCGGCAATGCGGGCGACCTGACGCCGGAGCTGAACGACGCCATCGTGAAGAACGATATCGTCGCGGCCGCCGTCCTGTCGGGCAACCGCAACTTCGAAGCGCGTATTCACCCGAACATCCGCGCCAACTTCCTGGCTTCGCCGCCGCTGGTGGTCGCTTATGCCATCGCGGGCAACATCACGCGCGACCTCATGACCGAGCCGGTCGGCAAGGGCAAGGACGGGCACGACGTGTATCTCGGCGACATCTGGCCGACGAGCGAGGAAGTGCATTCGCTGCTCAAGTACGCGCTCAACGCCGAAGCCTTCCGCGAGAACTACTCGCAGCTTACGAAGGATGGCGACCTGTGGAGCAAGATCGCGGGCGAAACCGGTCAGGTCTATGACTGGCCGAAGTCGACGTATATCGCGGAGCCGCCGTTCTTCGGCCACGACTTCTCGATGACCCCGGCCGACTCGATTCCCGCCGTGAAGGGCGCACGCGCGCTTGGCATCTTCGGCGACTCGGTCACGACCGACCACATCAGCCCGGCAGGTTCCATCAAGGAAACGTCGCCGGCGGGCGTGTGGCTGAAGGCGAACGGCGTGCAGAAGGCCGACTTCAACAGCTACGGCTCGCGTCGCGGCAACCACGACGTGATGATGCGCGGCACTTTCGCCAACGTGCGTATCAAGAACCTGATGATTCCGCTGAAGGAAGATGGCACGCGCGTGGAAGGCGGCCTGACGATCCATCAACCGAGCGGCGAACAGTTGTCCATCTACGACGCCGCGATGAAGTACATCGGCGACAACACGCAGACCGTGATCTTCGCGGGCGAGGAATACGGCACGGGTTCGTCGCGCGACTGGGCGGCGAAAGGCACGCAACTGCTCGGCGTGAAGGCCGTGGTGGCGCGCAGCTTCGAGCGTATCCATCGTTCGAACCTGGTCGGCATGGGTGTGTTGCCGCTGCAGTTCAAGGGTACGGACAGCGTGCAGACGCTCGGCATCACGGGCGAAGAGACGTACGATATCGAAGGTCTGGGCGACGACTTTAAGCCGCAGCAAGAAGTGACGCTCGTGATCCATCGGAAGGACGGCAAGGAAGATCGCGTGCAGGTGCTGCTGCGTATCGACACGCCGATCGAAGTCGACTACTACAAGCACGGCGGCATTCTGCCGTTCGTGTTGCGCTCGCTGCTGGCGGCGTAAGCGAGTAGTCTGTAGCTTTGCAGGTGACCGCGCTCGAAAGAGCGCGGGAACATTGGACCCGGCCTCGGCCGGGTTTTTTTTCGACTATGCCTTCGAGATCGCCGCACCGGAAGGCGCCGTGCGGCGCGCGAGCCACGCGCGGGCTGCGTCGATCAAGCGCCTCGATGTGGTCGTCGGCGTGGAAACCGACGCCAGCGAAAAAGCGCTTTCGTCCCGCGCGCCGCTTACCCATATCGTCGAGAACGGCTGAAGTTCGACGCACTCGCCCGCATCAAGCCAGAAATCGCCGGCGTCGCCCTCGATGGTCAGCCAGATCTGGCCACGCGTAGCGCGCAGCGTTTGCGGCCGGTCGATAAACCAGCTAGTCGGCGCATCGCGCCCGTCGAGTTCAAAAGTCCTGATTTCACGCATGATGCCGCTCCCTGTCGCTCGATCGCCTGATCGCTTGATGGATGCTGCGAATGTAAAAGCGTGTCGCAGCCGTTAAGCGTATTATTCGGCCAGTGCCGAACATCTAGAATGAACACTTGCGTACAGTTACACAGGAACTGTATAGCCAGGAATACCGAACACTTCTAAGTGAATAATTTTGTCGGTATTCGCTCAGAACAGTTTGGATTGCCGTTTGGCCTAGTTGACGGCGATTTTCGGATGCGTTCGAATACTTCAAATCACTCCGCAAACACTTGATCGCAACTGTTCACTCTGTTAGACCGAACACTTAAAACGATGAACGCACTTCCGCTAAATATCGATGGCGCCACGGGCGTGCCGCTGACCGAGCAGATCGTCAGCCAGATCGAAACCATGATCCGGTCGCGCCGCGTGCTGGCGGGCGCGAAACTGCCGTCGATCCGGCAACTTGCGACCGAACAGAGCATCAGCCGCTTTCCGGTGATCGAAGCGTACGACCGTCTTGCGTCGCGCGGGCTGATTCAGGCGCGTCACGGTTCGGGCTTTTACGTGGCGAATCATGTGGACGAACACGCGCGCGACGCTGGCAATTGCGACCCGCGTCTCGCGGAAGAGGAGTCGAGCCAGATCCTCGCGCAGTTCAACTATCCCGGCGAGACGCTCAAGCTGTCGAGCGGCTTCATTCCCGAGGCATGGCGCGATGTCGATGGCCTCACGCAGGCGGTGCGGCAGGCGTCGCGCGCGGACATCGCAAGCGTGATCGATTACGCCATTCCGCACGGCGACACGAACCTGCGCCAGCAGATCCAGATGCGCCTCAACACGCTCGGCATCAACGCGGATTTGCCCAATGTGATGATCACGAGCGGCGCGAGTCAGGCGCTCGATCTCGTCGTGCGCTACATGCTCAAGCCCGGTGATACGGTATTCGTCGAAGATCCCGGCTACTACAATCTGTTTGGCTTGCTGAAGCTGCAAGGCGTGCGGCTCGTCGGCGTGCCGCGTCTGGCCAACGGGCCGGATGTCGAGATGGCCGAAGCGCTTCTGAAGCAGCACACGCCCAAATTGTTCTTCGTGAACACCGTGTTCCAGAACCCGACGGCGACCAACATCGCGCCGCAAATCGCTTTCAGGCTGCTGCAACTTGCGACGCAGCACGGCTTCACTATCGTGGAAGACGACATTTATGCGGATTTTCAAACCGTGCCGACGCAACGACTCGCATCGCTCGATCAGTTCGACCGCGTGATTTATGTGGGCGGCTTGTCGAAGACGCTGTCGTCGTCGCTGAGAATCGGCTATCTCGCGGCCAATCGCGAGCTCGTGAAGAATCTCGTCGATGTGAAAGTGCTGACGAGCCTCGGCGGCACGCGCTTCGCCGAGAGCGTTGCGGCAAGTCTGCTGGAACGCGGCACGTACAGGAAGTATCTCGAAAGGCTGCGCAAGCGCGTGCGCGATTCGCTTTCTAGCGCGGTGCAGCAGTTGGAGAGCTACGGCTGGGACGTATTCGATCAACCGAGCGGCGGCAATTTCGTCTGGGCGAAGGTGCCGGGTATCGAAGACTCGACGAAGCTCGTGAGTGAAGCGCTGAAGTTCGGCGTGACGCTGGCGCCGGGGAATTACTATCGGCCGAACGGCGAGGCGTGCGCGTGGGTGCGCATCAATTCGGCATACGCAGGCGACCGGCGCGCCGCACGCTTTTTCGAACACATGACGCAGACGGCCAGGGCTTAACGCTCGAAGAACTGCTTGAGCGCGTCGGTGGCGTCCTTGTCCTGGGCCAGGCGTTCGTAAAGACCGGCCGCGCCTTCATAGATGCGATGCTCGGCATGTTTGTCGCCGATAAAGCCCGCGATCTCTTCCATCTCCGCGACCCATCGATACGCCTTGGGCGGCATGCGCGGCACGCTATTCGCAAGCCATTTGGCCAGCTCGGGCTGACTCGCCGATAACTCTTCGAAGAGCGCATCGCCCGCGCCATTGCGAAGCGCGGCGAGCGACATGGCCGCGCCGATCGCGGTCAATCCCTTCGTGATTCCCGCATACGACATCTTGAGCGCCGAAGCCGCGCCGACAGGACCATCGAGCACGTGTACGTCGAGGCCCGCATCGGCGAGTGCGAGCGTACGGTGCGCTTGCGGTCCCGACACATAGAACTTTGGCGCGGATGGCAAACCGATGATCGCGCCATCGACGAACGGAACGTCGAGCGCTTCTGCCACGCGCTTGACCGTCGCCGGACTGACCGCGTTGCAATCGACGTAGAGAGGCTTACGGGCGGCCCGCGCAAGCACGGGCGCCAGACGGTGCGCCGATTCGACCGCCACCGCGGGCGGCACGATCGATAGAATGAAATCGCACTCGGCGAAGCGGTCGGGACTTGCGTCTTCGATCCCCGCCTCGCGCGCGCGAGCGATGCTGGCCTCGCTGCGCCCTTCGAGCGTCGTCAAGACACGCGCGCCCTTCTGCGTCAGCCTGTGGCCGACAGCCGCGCCCATGCTGCCCGTGCCGAGCAAACCCACGACCGTTCGCGTCACCTGCTTCTCCTGTCGATGCGCAAGCGTCGTGATAACGCCCGCGCGTTTCCATCAACGATGCTCGGTCACGAACTTGGTGACGAGATACGCTTCCATCGCCTCGCTGCCGCCTTCCGAACCGTAGCCCGAATCCTTCACACCGCCGAACGGCGTTTCAGGCAAGGCAAGCCCGTGATGGTTGATCGACAGCATGCCGCTTTCGATATCGTCCGATACCGCCGCCGCGGTCGCCGCCGAACTCGTGTACGCATAAGCGGCGAGACCGTAGGGCAAGCGATTCGCTTCGGCGATGACTTCGTCGTACGACTTGAACGAGGCGATAGGCGCAATCGGGCCGAACGGCTCTTCGGTCATGATGCGCGCGCTCATGGGCACGTCCACCAGCACGGTCGGCGCGAAGAAGTAACCTTCGCGGCCCACGCGTTCGCCACCCGTCAGCACCTTTGCGCCGTGCTCGCGGGCATCGGCGACGAGGCGTTCCATGGCTTCGAGACGGCGGCCGTTGGCGAGCGGGCCCATTTGCACGCCGTCGTCGAGACCGTTGCCGACCTTCACCGCGCTCGCCGTCGCGACGAAGTGATGCACGAACTCTTCATACGCCGCTTCTTCGACGAGAAAGCGCGTAGGCGAGATACACACCTGACCGGCGTTGCGGAACTTGGCCGATGCCAGCATCTTCGCCGCGCGCGGCACGTCCGCGTCCTTGAAGACGATAGCGGGCGCATGTCCGCCGAGCTCCATGGTCACGCGCTTCATATGCTCGCCCGCCAGCGATGCGAGCAGCTTGCCCACCGGTGTGGAACCCGTGAACGAAATCTTGCGGATGGCCGGATGCGCGATCAAATATTTCGATACATCCGCCGGCACGCCGAACACGAGATTCAGCACGCCCTTGGGCAAACCCGCATCGGCATAAGCCTGCACGAGCGCCGCGCAACTCGCGGGCGTTTCCTCCGGTCCCTTCAACACGACCGAGCAGCCCGAGGCCAGCGCCGCCGACACCTTGCGCACCGCCTGATTGATCGGGAAGTTCCACGGTGTGAAAGCGGCCACGGGACCGACGGGCTCGCGCGTCACGATCTGGCGCACCGCGTCCGAACGGGACGGAATCACGCGGCCATACGTGCGGCGCCCTTCTTCGGCAAACCATTCGATGATGTCCGCAGCCGACAGCGTCTCGATGCGAGCTTCCCCGAGCGGCTTGCCCTGCTCCATCGACATGATGGCGGCGATCTGCTCCGCGCGGTCGCGGATGTTCTGCGCGGCGCGACGCATCAGCTTGCTGCGCTCGTACGGCGAAACCTTGCGCCATTCCTTGAAGCCACGCGCGGCGGCATCGGCGGCAAGCGAGAGTTCGTCGATGCCCGCGAGCGCCAGACGGCCGATTTCCGCTTCGCTCGCGGGATTGATCACGGCGGTGTCGCGCAAGCCGGCGCGCCATTCGCCATCGATAAAAAGTTGTGTGTTCGGATATGACGGAAGGTCGGAACGCGTATTGCTCATGCATGTTCTCCTGACGAGTGGTTCGCGGCAAACGACGATGTTAACCCGAGCCCGTAAAATCTGCTGACCCGTTCGTCGACGACACGCGGATAGTTGCAGAGCAAATCAATTCGATTCAAAGGAAAGCCGCATGTTCGACCAATGCCTTTACTTCAACACCACGGCGCTTGCACGCACATTGGAGCGCGAGTGGACGAAAGCGTTCAAGCCGTTCGGCCTTACGCCGTCACAAGGCTTCATGCTGCGCGCGATCGTCGAGCATCCCGGCTTGCTGCAGGGCGAGCTTGCCGATGCGCTCGCCATTTCGCGACCCACGGCCACGCGCACGCTGGACGGCTTGCAAAAGCTCGGCTTGGTCGAACGCTGGTCGACCGACAGGGATGGACGCGAGGCATCGATTCATCCGACAGCCGCGGCGCCTGCGCTGATGAAGCGCATTGGCTCGATGAGCTCGGAGGTCACGAAGCGCATGAGGCGCAAACTCGGGTCCGCGCACTTCGACGAGACGGTGTCGAACGTGAGAGACGTGCGCGCGAGTCTGGAATGAAAACGCCCGCTCTGAAGCGGGCGCGGGTCTTACGTTACATCGAAGCTTACATCGGCGGAGCGACGCCGTCCTTTTCCACCACGATACGCTGCGCGGCAAAGTCGCCACCTGCCGGACTCGCCACGACGAACACCTTCTTGCCAGGCTTCAGGTCGTCATGCGAAGCGGGCGCGAAGGTCACGACCGGCACGTTCGGCGGCACGGTGACAGCGTTCGAGCCGCCCTTGTACGACAGCTTGAGATCGCGTCCGCTCGTGCCTTGCACGACCTGATCGACGTTCGCGTTGGTCATCGAGCTTTGCGGGCCGAGGTCCCACGCGTAGTGGCCTTCACCCGTGCCGCGTGCCGCTTCCGGAAACACCAGCACCTCGGTTGCGGTCATCTTGCCGTCGGTGCCCGTGGTCGCGGCCGTGCCGACGAACTGACCCGGCTTGATGTCTTCGAGCTTGATGTTCTTGAGCGCCGTGACCGGCGTGTCGGCCTTCACCGCGACCTTGACCGTGTCGCCGCTACGCCGATGCACCGTCATCGTGTCGCCGGACAGGGACACGATATCGCCGCGAATACGCGTGGGTTTGGCAGCGGGCGTCTGCGCGAAGGCCGCGCTCGTGAGTGCGAGCGCCGCGATGCTGACGCCGAGTTTCATGCGAATCGACATGGATTCTCCTTTGGTATCGATAAGGGTCAAGCGAAGAGACTTCTTCAGGAACCGCCGAACCAGTTATAGCCCTGGTTCTCCCAGTAGCCGCCGGGGTAATCGTTGGTCACGGTGATCGCGACGATATGCTTCGGATTCTTGTAGCCGAGCTTGGTCGGCATGCGCAGCTTCATCGGAAAACCGTATTTGGGCGGCAAGGTCTGACCGTCGTAGCTGAGCGTGAGCAAGGTTTGTGCATGCAGCGCGGTCGGCATGTCGATGCTGGTCGAGTAATTGTCCGCACAGTGAAAGGCCACGTATTTCGCGGTCGTATCCGCGCCTGCATGCAGCAGAAAATTCGCGAAGCGCACGCCGCCCCACTTGCCTATGGCGCTCCATCCTTCAATGCAAATGTGCCGTGTCACCTGGCTCTCTTGCGGCATGGCATGAAGCTCGTCGAGCGTCCAGACCCGCTTGCCTTTGACTAGGCCCCCGACCTGCAGCTTGTAGCTCGAAGCGTCCACTTCGGGCACTTCGTCGATGTCGTAGAACGCGTTGAAGGGAAACGGACGCGTAATCATCGAATCGGGATAAGTCGGCGCGAGTTGCTTGGGATCGAAGAGCAACGCCTGCATGTCGTCGTTGAAGGACGAGATCTTGCGCAGCATCGCGTTGACGGATTTGTCGTCGGTGATGTTGCAGCCGGACAGCATCGCGAGACCGCCGAGCGAAAGAATGCGCTTGCCGAATAAACGGCGCGCGGGGGCCTTTAATTCCTTCGCCGCATCTTTAACGATGAGTTCGGCGTCCGTTCGTGTTTTAAAAAGCTTGAGCGACATGAATCAACGTCCCTTGATCATCAACACGAGCGAACGCGGCACGAGCGCGACCATGGCGACATGCACGACGAAGAACGCCACCAGAAAGCTCATGCCGAGGAAATGCACGACGCGTGCGTTGTCGTAGCCGCCCATCAGCGCGCGTAAAAGCGGGAACTGCACCGACTTCCACACGACGAGGCCCGACAGAATGATGACGACGATATCCACCATGACCGCGAGATACGCGAATTTTTGCACGGCGTTGTAGCGCGTGAGATCGTCGTGACCGAGCTTGCCGCGCACGGCGGCAATGCCATCGGCAATGATGCTTTTGATGCTGAGCGGAAACATGCGCTCGCGCAGACGGCCCGTCGCAACGTTCATCCCGACATAGACGATGAAGTTCGCCACGAGCAGCCACATGGCCGCGAAATGCCATTGCAGCGCACCACCGAGCCAGCCGCCGAGCGTGATGGCCGGATAAAACGTGAACGCTTTGAAGATCGGCGATGCGTTGTAGATTTGCCAGCCGCTCGTCACCATGATGAGTATGGCGAAGGCGTTGACCCAATGTGTGATGCGAAGCCAAAGCGGCTGCACGGAATATCGCGAACTGTTCTGCACGTCTTTCTCACGGAGCAAACACAGGACCGATGGTAGCCAGCCCGCTCTGATCGATCCATGACGCATCGATGACTTTTTTGTCATTTTCGACGGACCGTTCAAGCGCACTGGCAAAATGACGGCAATACAAAGCAAGAATGCCGCGCATGACCATCCTCGTTATAGAAGACGATCGCAAGACCGGAGACTACCTGAAAAAAGGGCTGATCGAGTCCGGGTATCAGGTCGATCTCGTGCGCAACGGCACCGACGGTCTGCATCAGGCGCTGGCGAACTCTTACGAGCTGATCGTGCTCGACGTGATGCTGCCCGGCATCGACGGATGGCAGGTCATGTCGGCGTTGCGCGCGAAACGTGACTTGCCTGTCATCTTTCTCACGGCCCGCGACCACGTCACGGACCGTATCCACGGTCTCGAACTCGGCGCGGACGACTATCTCGTCAAGCCCTTTTCCTTCACCGAACTCGTGCTGCGTATTCGCACGCTCTTGCGTCGCGGCGTGATGCGCGAATCGGACATGTTCCAGATTGCCGATCTCCACGTCGATGTGCTGCGCCGCAAGGTGACGCGCAAGGGCATGGATATCGCGTTGACGAACAAGGAATTCGCGCTGCTGCATCTCTTTTGCAAGCATCAGGGCGAGGCGTTGTCGCGCACGCAGATTGCCTCGGAAGTGTGGGACATGAATTTCGATAGCGACACCAACGTGGTCGATGTCGCCATCAAGCGTCTGCGCGCGAAGATCGACAATCCGTTCGAGCCGAAGCTGATTCATACGGTGCGCAGTATTGGCTATTCGTTTGGGGAAGAGCCTTGAACGACGCCGTCTTGCGCTGGCTGCCGCCGCAGCCGTCGCGCTCGCTTGCCGTAGGTATTGCCGTGTCGTTCGTGCTGATCGTGTGCGTGGTGGTCGGCATGGTCGGCGCATCGCTCTATCACGCGACCAACTCCGCCCTCTCCACGCGTGCGGATTATCAGTTGATCGCCCGTGTCGAACACTATCGCGCGCTGCTGCACGACCTCTACACGATCAAGGAAATCGAAGCGCGGCCGCGGCTTTTCGAAACCATGCTCGGCGACCGGCAGGACGTGATCATCTTCCGGCGTGCGGGCGCGGCGCCGTTCATCGCCGTCAATCCCGAGAACATGCCGCTGCCGCCGCTGCAGACCGTGCCCGTGACACGCGCAGTCGCGCTCGACGATCTCTTCGAAGGCACGCGCGCCGATGGCGTGCGCATGCGCTGGCTCGGCGCGCAGGCGCGTATCGGCGAAAGCGGTGAAGTGGTTGAGATCATGGCCGCGCACGTGATGACGCAGGAAGCGCACGTGTTGTCGGCGTATCTCGTGCGCGTGTGGATCACCATGATCGCCGCCGTGCTCGTTACGATGCTGCTCGCTTACTGGGTCACGAGCCGCGGCCTGATGCCGCTCAGGCTCATGGCGGACAAAGCCGCCGAGATCGCGCCGGACAGCATGTCGGCGAGACTCGACGTCGCGCACGCGCCGCAGGAACTCCAAAGCCTCGCGGCTTCGTTCAACGCCATGCTCGACCGGCTCGAACACGGCTATGCGCGCCTCGTGCAGTTTTCCGCCGATCTCGCGCACGAACTGCGTACGCCGATTGGCGTGTTGATCGGCGAGACGCAGGTAACGCTCGCGCATGAACGCAGCGTGGCGGAGTATCGCACCGTGCTCGAATCGCATCTGGAGGAACTGGAGCGAATCGCGCGCATTGCGCAGAACATTCTGTTTCTGGCGCAGGCGGATCACGAAACGCAACGCATCGAATGCGAGAAGCTCGATATCCGCGACGAACTCGACAACCTCGCCGCTTACTTCGAAGGCATCGCGGAAGAACGGCACATCAGCTTCGATATCGAGGCAAGCGGCCAGATAGTTGCAAACGCAATCATGTGCCGCCGCGCGGTCGGCAACGTGGTCGTCAATGCGGTGCGTTACGCGAGCGCAGGCACGGTCGTGCGCCTGTCAGGTCACGCGGATGCGGACGGCGCATGCATCGTCGTGGGCAATCGCGGCGCGCGTATAGAAGACGCCGAACTGGCGCGTCTCTTCGACCGCTTCTATCGTGGCGATGCGGCTCGTAGCGAGTTCACGGAGTCCAGCGGGCTCGGCCTTTCCATCGTCCAGGCAATCATGCGCATGCATGGCGGCAGCGCGTCGGCGCGTTGCACGCAGAACGGCTGGATCGAATTCGAACTGCGCTTTCCTGCCTCATCCTTGCTCAAGCTATAAAAATTCTTATAGCAAGTATTGTGGAAGAAAGGCTACAGCTTCCCCTCGAAGCGTTTACCGCTAGCTGACATTTCGCTATATTCCACGCGACATAACGATGGTGTTCATCGCGCAACGGTATGTCCGACGAAACCCTTCGGCGTGAACACAACAGCCGCACAAGCGGCGCCGCTTCGCGTGGCAAATCGTCACTCGCGAACAGCAAATAACAAGGAAAGATCGATGAAGCAGAAAATCCTGGCGCTCGCCATCCTCGGGACCTTCGGCATGGCCGCGCATGCGCAAAGCAGCGTCACGCTTTACGGCCTGATCGACGCCGGTATCACCTATGCGAACAAGGTTTCGACCGGACCGAACAGCCACGACAGCCTCGTGAAATACGGCGACGGCGTTGCATCAGGCAGCCGCTGGGGTTTGCGCGGACAGGAAGACCTGGGCGGCGGGCTCAAGGCCATCTTCGTCCTGGAAAGCGGCTTCAATAGCGGCGATGGCACGCTCGGCCAAGGCGGCGCGGAATTCGGCCGGCAAGCCTTCGTCGGTCTGTCGAAGAACGATATCGGCGCGCTGACCTTCGGTCGCCAGTATTCGTTCTCCACCGATGTCATCGGCGGCAATTACACGATGGGTAGCCAAACGCCCGCCGGCAACTATGCGTACCACATCAACGATCTGGATCAGTTGACTTCGAGCCGTATCAACAACTCGGTGAAGTTCAACAGCGCGAGCTTCTATGGCGTAACCTTCGGCGCCATGTACGGCTTCTCCAATTCAACGCAATTCGCAGGCACGCCGACCACCACGGGCGCGGGCGCGACGCAAGGTTCGTCGAGCACGTACAGCTTCGGTTTGAACTACAACCAGGGACCGTTCGGCATCGGCGCGGCGTACACCAACATCCGCTTCCCGAATGGCGCGACGCCTGCATTCAGCACGAACATCGCGAACATCGCCACGGGCGGCCTGCGCGATCTCGAAACCTATGGCGTCGGCGCGCGCTACACGTTCTCCGCGGCCACGGTCTGGGCGAACTGGACGCATACGACGTTCGAACCGCTGGTCGCGGCATCGTCGAAGTTGAACAACTACGAAATCGGCGGCAAGTACAACATCACGCCGGCGTTCAGCGCGGGTCTCGGCTATACGTTCTCAAAGCTCGACGACAACTTCGAAGGCAAATGGCATCAGATCAACGGCGCGGTGGATTACGCGTTGTCCAAGCGCACCGATGTGTATTTGCTCGGCATCTATCAGAAGGCGTCGGGCAGCAACACGGTTGCCGGCCGCAATGTGCCGGTGCAAGCGGAAATCGGCTCGTCGACGGCCTTTATCGGCCAGAGTGCCGGAGCGAACACGCAGTTCGTCACGCGCGTCGGCTTGCGGCATCGGTTCTGACCGGCTTTCGAGCCTGCCTCAAACGAAAAGCCCCGCAAATGCGGGGCTTTTTTATCAAGCAACCGGTGCAGGCACCGCCTGTCGCCGGGCGAGCAAGCCGTGTATCTGCGCGACGACCGCCGCACCCTCGCCGACCGCGGCCGCCACGCGCTTGGTCGAACTCGAGCGGACATCGCCGATGGCGAAAACGCCCTGCACGCTCGTCTCCAGCATCATCACGCCTTGCGTGCGGCCCTCGTGCGCTTCCGGCCCGGTCAGCACGAAACCCTTTTCGTCCGTGTTGACGTTGCAATTGGTCAGCCAGTCCGTGTTCGGGTCCGCGCCCGTGAAGAGAAACAGATGCCGCGATTCGAGCCGCAACGGCCCCTCCGGCGTCTTGCAGACGACGGCGCTCAACATGCGATCGTCGCCTTCGAGCGAGGTAATCTCCGTATGCGTGCGCACCGTCACGTTCGGCAAGGACGCAATGCGCTCGACCAGATAATGCGACATGCTGGCCGCGAGCCCCGCGCCGCGAATCAGCACATCCACGTGCTTTGCGTGCGAAGCGAGATACACGGCCGCCTGTCCCGCCGAGTTACCGCCGCCGACCAGCACCACTTCCGAGTTCTTGCACAGCTTGGCCTCGACCGGCGACGCCCAGTAATACGTGCCATGCCCTTCGTACTTTTCGAGCCCGGCGATGGCCGGCCGCCGATATGCCGCGCCCGATGCAATCACCACCGTCTGCGTCGCCACGCACGTGCCGTTCTCGAGTTCGATCCGAATGGGCGTCGCACCGCAATGCAGCGCCTTGATGCGTGTGGGAATGGCGATATGCGCGCCGAACTTCTGCGCCTGCACGAACGCGCGTCCGGCAAGCGCTTGCCCTGAAATACCGGTCGGAAAACCGAGATAGTTTTCGATACGCGAACTCGCGCCCGCTTGTCCGCCCGGCGCGCGACAGTCGAACACGGCAACCGATAATCCCTCCGACGCCGCATACACCGCCGTGGCGAGCCCGGCCGGTCCCGCGCCGACGATCGCGACATCGTAGACATGGCTCGGATCGAATTCCGGCAGCCAGCCGAGTTGCGTCGCCACCTGGTTCTCGGTCGGCGCGCGCAATACGGTGCCGTCCGGACAGATCACCAGCGGAAAGTCGGCTTTCGAAGCCGAGATGCGTTCGAGAAGCGCGATGGCATCGGGATCGGTACACGCGTCGATTACCGTGTGCGGATGGCCGTTGCGCCGCAAGAAACCTTGCAGCGAAACCAGACGCCCATCGTCGGACTGGCCGAGCAGCACCGGTCCGCTGCCTTTTTCGATCAAGCCGACGCGCCGCAGAATCAGCGCCCGCATGATGCGCTCGCCCAGTTCCGCTTCCGCGACGAGCAGCGCGCGCAGACGCTCGGGCGGGATCACCACGCCTTCGACATCCTCGGCGGCCATGCCATCGACGAGACACGGCTTGCCCGAAAGCTGCGCCACTTCCGCCAGAAAATTGCCCGGACCATGCTCGACAACCAGATGCACGCGGTCGAGCGCATCGCGCCGCGTCACGCGCACCGAACCGCTCAGCACGATCACCATGCCGCGCCCGAGATCGCCCGTGCGAAAGAGCCACTCGCCCTTGCGCCAGCGCGCCGCGCTGCCGAAGCGGCTCATGCGTTCGATCTCGTTCGCCGTGAGGATGGGGAACATCTGATGCATGCGCGAATTCAGCGGCGAATATGGCGCGTTTTCATCCGCTGCCGCAGGCTCGACGACGGTCGTCGACGGAACGACGTTCGGATCTTCCGACGACGGCACGCGCGCGCTCCATGCCACGACATTGAGCATATCCGCGCCGTGCTCGTTGTTCGGGGTTGTACTCATGCGCGATCTCCGTGTGGAAAACCAGCTTTATGCAAGGATGCGGAGCCCGTGGATGCCGCCGTCGCGGAAGACGCCGCAGCCGATGCGCCCGACGCCTGTTTCACGGGCCACGGGCACATTGCCGCCATCTCGGCGACTTCTTCCGGCGTGGCCGCGACGATCTGGCCGAACTCGGTCAGCTTCGCGACATCGAAGCCGGCGAGACGCCAGGCATCGAGCCCGCCCGTGAGCGGCACGACATCGTTGAAGCCCGCGTTGCGCATGGTCTTCGCCATCCACGCAGCGGACACTTCATTCGGGCACGAACAGTAGATGACGATCTTGCGCGACTTGTCGTAGTTTTCAATGATCTTCGCCAGCTCGCGTTCATCGGCGAACACGGAGCCGGGAATCGTGAACGGATCGAGCATGCGCTTTTCCGGCGAGCGGATATCGAAGATCACCGGCACGGGTTCGTCGCGCATCATCGTGTAAAGCGTGTCCACGCTGATGCGCGCTTTTTCCAGCGTCGCCATGAGCGCGCGGCGACGCCACCAGCGATACGCCACATACACCGCGAGCAGCACCGCGACGACCATGATGGCCTGCCGGCCGAGCTGCGAAATCATGGCGAAGACCATTTCCAGTTCGGCCGCGAACAGCACGCCGACCGTAAGGCCAACCGTGCCCCACAGCGCAATGCCAAGACCGTCCCAGGTAATGAAGCTGCGCAGCTTCACGCCCATGGCGCCCGCGAGCGGCACGGACACGAGCGACAAACCGGGAATGAACTTCGCCACGAGCAGAATGCGCACGCCCCACCGGCCGAAGAAGCGCTCGGTTTTCTTGACGCAGGTATCGCGCGACAGCGAGAGCTTGCAGATGGTCTTGAGCGTGCGGTCGCCGTATTTGCGGCCGCCTTGGAACCAGACGAGATCGCCGATCACGCCGCCCGCGACCGCCACGCACAGAACACCGATAAGCGGTGGCCAGAACGCCGCGCCATTCACCGCCATTAGCGCGATGGACGCGCCGACGACGATCATCGTTGGCATGGCGGGCACGGGCAGCCCGAGCGCCGCGCCCATCACATTGACGAATACGATCAACGGGCCGAATCGATCGACGAGCTGGTGAAGCAACATGGGATTCTCCGCGCAAGGGGCAGCCTGACGAGACGACGGGTTTTGCGCGTGGCGGCAGCGCGGATCGGCGCTGGAATGAGAAACGAGCAGGCTACCGCTCGTGGTTCACTGCGGTGCACGCGGCGCCGGACCGGCGTTCGTCACATTTAAGGGAGGAGTGTAGCGCGGAAAGGGGATACAAGCTTGCATCGTGCAACCTTTGAGGCGGTTGCCGGGTGCGCTGCGGGTTGGCTCGCGCGGACGCCGTGAAAACACGGCGTCCTGCCTCATTTAACCGCGTTGATCGGCGATATACGCGCGAATCACATCGGCGAAAGACTTGTCGCCCGTGAGCCCGAGTTCTTCAGCGCGCGCTGGATTCCACGCGCCCGGCCAGCTTCCCACGATCTTCTCGATGCGCGGCTCCGGCTCGAAGTCGATGCGCGCCACGACTTCATCGCCCGCGACTTCACGCAGCGCCGCGACCATCTCGTTCACGCTCACCGAAAGCCCCGGCAGATTGATCACCGGCCGAAGACCCAGCTTCGCGCGCTCGATCTCGCATCCGGCGATGAGCGCGTCCACCGCGCTTTTCGGCGAGAGCAGCCAGACGCGCGTGTCGCCATCGACGGGACATACCGAGCGCTCGCCATTGAGCGGCTCGCGGATGATGCCGCTCGCAAACGACGACGCCGCCGCGTTCGGTTTGCCCGGCCGCACGCTGATGGTCGGCAGGCGCAGCACGCGGCCATCGACGAAGCCGCGCCGTGAGAAATCGGACAGCAGCAATTCCGCGATGGCCTTCTGCGTTCCATACGACGATTGCGGGTTGAGCGCGGTGTCGTCCTGCACGACCTCCGGCAGCGTTCCGCCATACACCGCGACCGAACTCGTGAACACGACGCGTGGCACGTGACCCCGCGCGCGGCACACTTCGAGCAGCGCGCGCGAGGCATCGAGATTGATCTTCATGCCGAGGTCGAAGTCGGCTTCCGCCTGGCCGCTCACGATGGCCGCGAGATGAAAGATGGCTTCCGTCTTCGTATCGATGTAGCGCTCGAGCGTGGCCTTGTCCGAGATGTCGCCGGTTTCGGCTTTGACGCGGTTGTCGTCGAGAAGCGCGGCATCGCTCGGGCGCGCGACATCGAGCAATACGAGCTCGGTGACCGGCTTGCCGTCGAGTTCGCCTTTTTCCAGCAGACGTTTGGCGAGCTTTTGCCCGAGGAAGCCTGCGCCTCCCGTGATCAGAACCTTCATGTCGTCTCCTTTTTTATAGGTAAGGCTTGAGCCAGCCGAGGCCCGCGGACGTACCCGCTTTCGGGCGATACTCGCAGCCAATGTAGCCTTCGTAGCCCAGCGAATCGATGAGATCGAACAGATACGGGTAGTTGAGTTCGCCCAGATCCGGCTCGTGTCGATCCGGCACGCCCGCAATCTGAATATGGCCGATGCCCGCGTTCCCGCGTTTCATGTCGCGCTTGAGTTTGACCGCGACATCGCCTTCCACGATCTGACAGTGATAGATGTCGAATTGCACTTGCAGATTCGGCGCGCCGATTTCATCGCAGATAGCCTGTGCTTCGTCCTGACGATTGAGGAAGAAGCCGGGAATGTCGCGCGTGTTGATCGGCTCGATCACGACATCCACGTTCGCCGATTCCGCCTGCTTCGCCGCATACGCGAGATTTTTCAGGTAGATCGCCTTGCGCTCCTCGCGCGACTCGCCGGGCTTGATGAGTCCCGCCATGAAGTGCAGTTTCTTGTTGCCGAGCGCGGCGGTGTATTCGAGCGCCTTGTCCACGCTCTTCTTGAATTCGTCCTCGCGGCCCGGCAAGGACGCGATGCCGCGTTCGCCCGCGGCCCAGTCGCCCGGCGGCGCGTTGAAAAGCGCTTGCGTGAGGTTGTTGTCCTGCAATCGGGCTTTGATGTCCGATGCCGAAAAGTCATAGGGAAACAGGAATTCGGCCGCCTTGAAGCCGTCTTTCGCGGCTGCGCCGAAGCGGTCGAGGAACTCGTGTTCCGGGTACATCATCGTGAGGTTGGCTGCAAAGCGGGGCATTGCGGTTGTCTCCTTTTCAATGCGTTCGATTCCGGGTCTTGACCACTAAAGTCAGCGCGTTACTTGCTCTTGGTTGCGGTCGCCGAGTGCCGCTGCGGCGTCGTTACCGCGCGCGGCCTTCGCAACGTCGCACGGCTCTCACCAACGCGCGCCGAACGTCGTGCGCAAATCCTCGAGCGCGCTGTCGGGCAACGGCGCAGGCCTCGGCATCGTCGATAAGTAAAGCTGCGCCGTCTCCTCCAGTTCCTCCAGCGCATACGACGCATGCGCCACCGACTTTTCCCACACCACCGGTCCGAGCCGCTCAAGCAAGACCGCGCGCACCGTCGATGCCAGCGCCGCCACTTCTTCCGCCACGGCCGGATCGCCCGGACGTCGATAGCGAATCAGCGGCACATGGCCGACTTTCATGACGTAGTACGGCGTGATCGGCGGCAACACGTCCTCGTTTTTCCAGACGCCCGCGAGCGTCAGCGCGACGAGATGCGTCGAATGCGTATGCACGACGCCGTGCGCATCCGCATTGTTCTCGTAGATGCGCCGATGCAGCGCCAGCGTCTTGGATGGCCGTCCGCCCGACACATGTTTGCCTTCCAGATCCACCTTCGCGATATCCGCCGGATCGAGCCGGCCGAGGCACGCGTCGGTCGGCGTGATGAGCCAGCCATCGTCGAGACGCGCGCTGATATTGCCCGCGCTGCCCACGGTATAGCGACGTTCGTACAGGCTCGCGCCCGTCACGCAGATTTCCTCGCGGATACGGTTTTCGTTCGACGACATCACGCCACCCCGTCCAGCGCCTTCAAGGCCTTCGCGAAGAAATCCGGCGTGCCGAAGTTGCCCGACTTGAGCGCAAGCGCGAGCGGCGCATCGTCTGCATTGGCGCCGATGGATTGCGTCGCGGGCACACCCGGATCGATCTGCGGCCCGATACGCAACGAACGCACGTCGAGCGCCTGCACGACCGCGCCCGATGTCTCGCCGCCCGCGACCACGAACTTGCGCACGCCTGCGTCGCGCAGTTGCCGCGCAATCGCGGCGAGCGCGTCTTCAACCAGCTGTCCCGCCTTCTCCACGCCCAGTTCCTTCTGCACGGCCTTTACGTCATCCGGCGAAGACGTTGCGTAGATGAGCACGGTTTCATCGCCATGACTGCGCGCGAATTCCAGCGCCTGATCGACGACCGCTTCGCCGCGCGACAGCGCCAGCGGATCGACGCGAAAACTCGGCTTCGACGCGCGCCACTCCGCGACCTGCGCATTCGTGGCCTTCGACGCGCTGCCCGCGAGCACCACCGACCTGCCTTCGATCTTCGGCAGCTCGCCCGCATCTTCCGCATGAGCAAGCAGATTCGCCGCGCGATAATTTTCCGGCAGTCCAAGCGCGATACCCGAGCCGCCCGTGATGAGCTTGAGGTCACCGAGGGCGTCGCCGAGTACGAAGAGATCGGCGTCGGAAATGGCATCCGCGATAGCCAGGCGCACGCCATCCTTCTTCAGTTCGGCGATGCGCGCGCGTACCGCATCCGCGCCCTTCATGACCGTGTCGTAGCGAATCAGGCCGACCTTCGACTTCGTTTGCCGTTGCAGCACGCGCACGAGGTTGGGATCGGTCATTGGCGTGAGCGGATGGTTCTCCATGCCCGATTCATTCAGCAGCACGTCGCCGACGAAGAGGTTGCCGCGAAAGATCGTGCGGCCGTTCTCGGGAAACGCGGGGCAGGCAATGGTGAAGTCGTCGTTCAGCGCTTCGAGCAAGGCGTCCGCGACCGGGCCGATATTGCCCTTGTCGGTGGAATCGAAGGTCGAGCAATACTTGAAGATGAACTGGCGGCAGCCTTGCGCGCGCAGCCATTCGAGCGCTTCGAGCGACTGACGCACGGCGTCCTCGGCGGGAATCGTGCGCGATTTCAGCGCGACGATCAACGCGTCGGCTTCGATCTTCGTCCCGGCTGCCGGAACGCCGATGCTTTGCACCGTGCGCATGCCGCCGCGCACGAGCATGTTGGCGAGATCGGTCGCGCCGGTGAAATCGTCTGCGATGCAGCCAAGCAAGGCCTGCGCCATTATTTCGCTCCCTTCGGGACTTCGATGCCCGGAAAAATTTTGATGACTGCGGAATCGTCCTCGCCGCCGTGTCCGGCAGTCGAGGCCATCATGAACATCTGATGCGCGGCCGCCGAAAGCGGCAGCGGAAACTTCGACGTGCGGGCCGTATCGAGCACGAGGCCCAGGTCCTTCACGAAGATATCGACGGCGGATAGCGGCGTGTAGTCGCCCGAGAGAATGTGCGGCACGCGGTTCTCGAACATCCACGAATTGCCCGCGCTGTGCGTGATGACGTCGTAGAGCGCGTCCGGGTCCACGCCTTCGCGCAGGCCGAGCGCCATGGCTTCGGCGGCGGCGGCGATATGCACGCCCGCCAGCAACTGGTTGATGATCTTTACCTTCGAGCCCGCGCCGTGCTCCTCCGACAGCCGATACACCTTGCCCGCGATGGCATCGAGCACGTCTTCGCAGGCGGCGTAGGCATCGGCGGGGCCGGAGGTCATCATCGTCATTTCGCCGGATGCCGCCTTGGCGGCGCCGCCCGATACCGGCGAGTCCAGCATCAGCACGCCGGTTGCCGCGACGCGCTTGCCGAGCTCCACCGTGAAACCCGGCGCAACCGTCGCGCAGGCGAGCACGACGCTGCCCGGTTTCATCGCCGGGACCGCGCCGTTATCGCCGAATAGAACGGCTTCGGTTTGCGCGGCGTTCACGACCAGCGTGACGACGACCTCGCACTTGCCGCCCATTTCGGCCGGCGACGCGCATGCAATGCCGCCTTCGGCCGCGAACGAATCGAGCGCTTGCTGGCGGACATCGCATGCATGCACGGCGAAGCCCGCGCGCAATAGCGAGCGCGCGACGCCCAGACCCATTGCACCCAGCCCGATGACTCCCACGTTTCTTGACATAGCGTTCTCTTGATTTTCGATGAAGCGGTTAGCAAAGGCCCGCTTCCGCCAGTCGGCGCGCGGCGTTGTAGAGATGTGTCTGAGCGGCGTTGCGCGCGGCCATGGGGTCGCCGGCGCGAATGGCCTCGGCGATGGCGGCGTGTTCCTCGCGCACTTGGCGCGAGAAGTCTTCGCGCAGCGCTTCGTTGCCGCGCGTGACGATGGTTCCGGCTTCGAGGTACTGGCTCAGGAAAGCGAGCGTCTTGAGGAAATAAGGATTGCCCGTGGCGGTCGCGATTTCGCGATGGAACGCCACGTCTTCCGCCACGCCGTTCTGGCCGGCGCGCACGGCTTCGTCGATACGAACGAGCGCGGCGTCGATGGCGGCCATTTGCTCGTCGGTGCGGCGCATCGCGGCTTCGGACGCGACTTCGGCTTCGATCGCCCGGCGCAGCGCGAGGATATGCAGCACGGAGCCCGGCTCGACGGCCTGCGCGTAGTCGATCCGCAACGGCCGAATGCCCGCGCGCTCGACGATGAAGACGCCACTGCCTTGCCGAGGTTCGACCATGCCTTCGTTCTTCAGCCGCGAAATGGCCTCGCGAATCACCGTGCGGCTCACGCCGAACTCCTGCGCGAGCACGGCTTCGGTCGGCAGCTTGCCGGTGGCGGTGAAACTGCCCTTCTCGATCAGCTTTTGCAATTGCTGCGCGACCGTATCGCTCAGGGCGCGGGACGGGATCTTTTCGAACATGCGGATGGACGGCTCTTGTACGGTCATCGGGTCATCATACAAGTTTGCATGGCCGAGATCGTATCAGCTTTAACCCCTAGCCGGGAAGCGGCTACTGCTCCAAAGGATCGTCGATCAGCGCCAGCGCATCGCGTATTTCGGACGCGTCGCCGGGACGGACCAGCCGCGCGACTTCCTTGCCGCCTGTCATGAAAATGAGCGTCGGCCAAAGCTTGACGCGAAACGAGCGGCCGAGCGGTCGGCCGCTGCCGTCCTCGATCTTCATGTGACGGATATCGCGATGATCCTGGAACGCCTGCGCGATCAGCGGCTGCGCGGCGCGGCAGAAACCGCACCAGTCGGTGCCGAATTCGATGACGACGGGCGCCGTCGATGCATCGAGTTCAGCGCGTTCCGGCGCGGTTTTCGCGTATTCGGTGGTCATGGTCATGGCTTCGTCCTGGCTGTCTTGTCCGGTTCGATTTCAGCAGAAAGTGCGCCCGCGTGCTTGAGCCGGCCTTTGCGGAACCGCACTTCTAGCCCGGTTCACTGCCCGATTCCCGTCAGCCCGATCAGCGCTCCGCCCGCCAGCAACCACAGCGGATGCAGTTTCGTCTTGTACGACACGACCGCCACGACAGCGGTGATCGCGACCAGCATCCACGTCTGATCGGATGCCTCGGCGATCAGCAGCGCGCTCGCCGCCACGAGGCCCGCCGTGATCGGCACGAGACCGAGTTGCACATAGCGCCGCCACGGTCGGTCCTTGAACCGCTCCCACGCGTGCAGCGCGGCAATCGTCACGAGCGATGACGGCCCGAACTTCGCGATCGACGTGACTAGCACGCCCGGCCAGCCCGCGACATGCCAGCCGATCAGCGTGACGACCATCATGTTCGGCCCGGGCGCCGCCTGCGCCAGTGCAAAGAGCGCGGAAAAGTCGGCCTTCGTCATCCAGTCGTGTACTTGCACGACCTGCCGCTGCATCTCGGGAAGAATGGTGTTGCCGCCGCCGAACGCGAGCAGCGAGAGCTGGCTGAAGATGGCGGCGAGCGAAAGCAGATTCGCGATCATCGGCGCACCTTCCACGCAATGAGGACCGAGATCGGCGTGAGCACGAGCATCGACGGAAGCAAGGGCGTGCGCAGGAACGCGATGGCCGCGAGCATGACGAGCGCGATGACTGCCGCCTCGGGCTTCTTGCGCAGCGGCCACATGATCTTGATCGCCATCGCGATCAGCAGCCCGGCCGCCGCCGCCGCAAGTCCCGCGAACAGATGCGCGATACGAGGGTCCTGATGCGTGCGCTGATAGATCACGCCCAGCGCGATCACGATCAGCGACGGCCCGCCGATCAGCCCGAGCAGGCCCGCGAACGCGCCGGCCAGGCCACGAAAGCGCATGCCGATAGCCACCGACAGGTTGATCACGTTGCCGCCCGGCAGGAACTGGCAGAGGCCGAGCAGATCGGTGAACTCGTCGGCAGTCAGCCATTTACGGCGCTCGACGATCTCGCGCCGCGCGAGTGGCAACGCGCCGCCGAACGCGGTGAGGCCGAGTGTGAGAAAGCCGGTGAAGATCTGCGAGACGGTGGGCGGCGCGGCGGTGCGGCCGGTGAGAGCGGGATCGGATGACATGAGGCGCGGGCGTGAACGTTCATCGGGAAAGCCGAAAGGGTACAGCGTCCCGATGTGCGCCAGAAGAGGTGTTTATCGTTGTGGGTTGATTGAAAGCGATGCGGTACGCATGGCGGTTCGCCGCTCCGAAGGCGAAGGCGAACGCGGCGGCATCGCCGTCCTCAGCCAGCCAGCCGCGCCCGCCGCGCTTCGTAAGCCTTCAGATTCGCAAACGCGATTGCCAGCACGGAAGCGCCATCCACCGACGTCTTGCGCCGCGCCAGCAAGTCGCCGACGATATGATCCGCTTCGATCCGCGCGCCGTTTTCCAGATCGCGCAGCATCGACGCCGTCATCAGCGAACTGCGGTCCGTGAAGTAACCGCGTGCACGCGTGACGAGCGCCTCGCCCGGCGAATGACCGTTATCGGCCGCGATCCCGCTGCATTCGTCGAAGAGACGACGCAACACATCATCGCCACCCGGCGCGCTCACGATGTCGCCAACGGGCGCGCGCATCAGGCACGTTCCCGTGGCGAGCGTCGCCAGGAAGACCCACTTCTCCCACATCGCCTGCAGAATGTCCTCGCTCACCTGCAGATCGAACCGCGCGTCGCTCAATTGCGCGGCGATTGTGTCGATGCGCGCCGAACGCCCGCCCGCGCGCTCGCCGATGGTCATCGACTGCATCTCGTTCAGATGGAGCACTTCGCCTTCAGTGCCGAGCGTCGCGCCGATCACGCACTGCCCGCCGAGCACTTTTGCCGCGCCGAAGCGCGCATCGAGCACGTCGAGATGGCCCATGCCGTTCAGAAGCGGCAGGATGGCGGTGTCCGGTCCGACCGCGGGCGCGAACGAATCGATGGCGTTGGCCAGGTCATAAGCCTTGCAGCTCAGGATGACGAGATCGAACGGCTTATCGATGTCCTTTGCCAGCACGAGCGGCGGCGCGTCGAAATGGAGATCGCCGGCCGGACTTTTCACCACGAGGCCACTCTCGTGCAGCTTCTGCGCGCGGCGTTCGCGCACCAGAAAGGTCACGTCCCTGCCTGCTTCGAGTAACCGCGCGCCGAAGTATCCGCCGATGGCGCCCGCGCCCACTACCAGAATCCGCATGTCACGCTCCGTGTCGTTGATGGTGCTCGTGTTCGTGATCGGTCTTCACGCCTGCCAGACGCCATAACCCGCTTCGCGCAAGCCGATTGCAAGTTCCACTTCCATGTCGCGTGCGCCCTCGTAGGGCATCGGGTTGTACATCTCATACAGTTGCGGCAAGAGCCGCAAGCCGAAATCGCGCACGAAGCGGTTCGACTGAATGCCCGCCTTGTGCTTGTCGAAGCGCACGTCGGGATCGATTCCCGTCATGCCGACATAGACGAACGGCTTGCCCAACACGTAATCCGGATTCGCACGACGAAAGCGCGCCTCGTTCCAGACTGCGTCCGCCAGCTCGACGACGTAGACCGAATAATGATGCGCTCGCGCGCGCCGGGCCTGCGCCATGAATGAATTGCCTCGCGGCTTGCTCGTTGGGCTGGTCATTCTATGACGGCGCCGCGTGCGCTGCCCGAACGCCCTGCCGAGAGCGCGCTTTCCCTGCCGGATGGCGCTCAAAGTGGTAAATTCGGGTCGGTCTGCGTTCGCGTCAGCGGCCGCGCCGCCGGTAGAATTCCGGCCGCGCCGCAGCGCGTCGCACCGGGCCTTCAGCCGGCCCCGGCGCGAACCGCGCGTGAAGACGATCTCTTCATCCTGCGAACGCCGCATTTATCGATACGTTTCATCCCCGAAGCCTTGCGCCACGAGCCGCGGGCTTCGGCCATCCGGAGATCAAGCAATGAGCAAGCAAGCTATCGGCGTAGTGGGCCTCGCCGTCATGGGCCGCAACCTGGCCTTGAATATCGAGAGCCGCGGCCACGCCGTTTCGGTCTACAACCGCAGCCGCGAAAAAACCGATGAACTGATTGCCGAACATCCCGACAAGAAGCTCGTGCCCGCGTACACGCTCGAAGAGTTCGTGCAGTCGCTCGAAACTCCGCGCCGCATTCTGTTGATGGTCAAGGCCGGTGCCGGCACGGATGCCACCATTGACGCGCTGCGTCCGCTGCTGGACAAGGGCGACATTCTCATCGACGGCGGCAATACGCATTTCACCGATACCATTCGCCGCAATCAGGACCTCGCGAAGTCGGGGCTGCATTTCATCGGCACGGGCGTGTCGGGCGGTGAGGAAGGCGCGCTCAAGGGCCCGTCGATCATGCCGGGCGGCCAGAAGGAAGCCTACGAACTCGTCGCACCGATCCTCACCGAGATCGCCGCGAAGGCGCCGGACGGCGAACCGTGCGTCGCGTACATGGGCCCGGACGGCGCGGGTCACTTCGTGAAGATGGTGCACAACGGCATCGAGTATGGCGACATGCAATTGATCGCCGAAAGCTACGACGTGCTGAAGCGCGTGGCGGGTCTGTCGAACGAAGAACTCGGCAAGGTGTATGTCGAGTGGAATCAGGGCGAGCTGGACAGCTACCTGATCGAAATCACGTCGAAGATTTTCTCGAAGAAAGACGACGAAACCGGCAAGGATCTCGTCGATGTCATTCTGGATCGCGCGGCGCAGAAAGGCACGGGCAAGTGGACGAGCCAGAACGCGCTCGATCTCGGCGCACCGTTGCCGCTGATTACCGAAGCGGTGTTCGCGCGTGTTTTGTCGTCGCTGAAGGATCAGCGCGTGAAGGCGAGCAAGGTCCTCACCGGTCCGTCGCCGAAGTTCGACGGCGACCGTGAAGCATTTATCGAATCGGTCCGGCGTGCGCTGTATCTGAGCAAGATCGTTTCCTACGCGCAGGGCTTTGCGCAGTTGCGCGCGGCATCGGACGAATACGACTGGAACCTGCAGTACGGCACCATCGCCAAGATTTTCCGGGCGGGTTGCATTATCCGCGCGCGCTTCCTGCAGAAGATCACGGACGCATATGAGAAGGACGCGGGGCTAGCCAATTTGCTGCTCGATCCGTATTTCAGCGATATCGCCGCGAAGTACCAGGACGCATTGCGCGATGTTGTCGTGGCGGCGGTGAAGGCGGGCGTGCCGGTGCCGGCGTTTTCATCGGCGGTGGCGTATTTCGACAGCTACCGGTCGGAAACACTGCCGGCGAATCTCGTGCAGGCGCAGCGGGACTTTTTCGGTGCGCATACGTTCGAGCGCACGGATAAACCGGGCAGCTTTCACGCTAACTGGGCTTGAGGGTGCTGGTTTGAGTTGAAGCGGGGCGGCTCTTTTGGAGCCGCTTTTTTTTTGCGCAACGGATTCAATCGAGCCCCACCCAAGCCCCATCCCTCCCACTACTCCTCAACACCGCCTCCACGAACCTCAACCCCGCGACGCCATCCTCGACCGTGGTCAACCAGTCATCCCCCTGCGTCGTCCCGCTAGCGATACACGCCGCCGCATCCGTATAAAGCTGCGCGAAAGCCTCCAGATAGCCTTCCGGATGCCCCGCCGGAACCCGCGTCGCGTGCAGCGCCTCGGCGCTTTGCACGCGTCCGCGCGTGATTCGCTGCGACGCGCCGCCCACCGGCGTGAACCACAATTCGTTCGGCTCCTGCTGATCGAACATCAAACCGGCCTTCGTGCCATAAACGCGCAGGCGCAACGCGTTCTCTTCGCCCGCCGCGACCTGGCTCGCCCACAACATGCCGCGCGCGCCGTTCGCGTAGCGCAGCATCGCTTGCACGTGATCGTCGATACGCCGCCCCGGCACGAACGTCGTCACTTCCGCCGCCAACTCCGACGGCCGCATCCCCGTCACATAGTCGGCAAGCTGATACGCGTGCGTGCCGATATCGCCGAGGCATCCCGCCGGCCCCGCGAGCGCGGGATCGGTGCGCCACACGGCCTGACGGTTCGCCTGCGTTTCCACCGGCAACGAAAGCCAGTCCTGCGCATATTCGACCTGCACCACGCGGATATCGCCGAGCAATCCCTGCCGCACCATGCCGCGCGCATGCCGCACGAGCGGATAGCCCGTGTACGTGTATGTCACCGCGAACACCAGCCCCTTGTCGCGCGCGAGCTTTTGCAGCGCCTCGCCTTCGGCCAGCGATACCGCGAGCGGCTTGTCGCAGATCACGTGGATGCCGGCTTCGAGAAACGCCGTGGCAATGGGCGCATGCAGATGATTCGGCGTGACGATAGCCACCGCTTCCACGCCGTCCGAACGCCCCGCCTCGACTCGCGCCATTTCGCGATAATCGCCATAGCTGCGCGGCAAACCGATTGCCGATGCGCTCGCCGCCGCGCGCTGCGGGTCCGATGACAACGCGCCCGCCACCAACTCATAACGGTCGTCGAGCCGCGCCGCGATCCGGTGCACCGCGCCGATGAACGCGCCCTCGCCGCCGCCTACCATGCCCAGCCGCACGCGCTTCATCGCGTTTCTCCCATGCCGAGCACGCCGCGCAACTGCTCGCGATTCGCGCCGCTGCCCGCGAAGTCGTCGAAGGCGCGTTCGGCCACGCGGATGATGTGATCGCGGATAAACACCGCGCCTTCGCGCGCGCCGTCTTCCGGATGCTTCAACGCGCATTCCCATTCAAGCACGGCCCAGCCTGGGAAATCGTATTGCGCCATCTTCGAGAAGATCGCCTTGAAGTCGATCTGCCCGTCGCCTAACGAGCGAAAGCGCCCGGCGCGCTCGACCCATCCCGAATATCCGCCGTACACGCCTTGGCGGCCATTCGGCCGGAACTCCGCGTCCTTCACATGAAACGCCTTGATGCGCGCGTGATAGATGTCGATGAACGCCAGATAATCGAGTTGCTGCAAAACGAAGTGACTCGGATCGAACAGGATATTCGCGCGCGGATGGTCATCCACCGCCGCGAGAAAGCGCTCGAAGGTCACGCCATCGTGCAGGTCTTCGCCGGGGTGCAGTTCGTAACACACGTCGACGCCCGCGTGCTCGAACTCATCGAGAATCGGTCGCCAGCGCGCGGCAAGTTCCTCGAATGCGGCTTCGACGAGACCCGCCGGACGCTGCGGCCACGGATAGAAATACGGCCACGCGAGCGCGCCCGAAAAGGTCACATGCGCAGCAAGCCCGAGCCGTTTCGATGCCGCCGCCGCGTACTTCAATTGCCCGGTCGCCCATTCGGTGCGCGCGGCCGGATTGCCTCGCACATGGGGCGCGGCGAAGCCATCGAACAAGGTGTCGTAGGCCGGATGCACCGCGACCAGTTGCCCTTGCAGATGCGTCGACAGTTCGGTGATCGCGACGCCCGCATCCTCGACGGTGCGGCGAATGTCGTCGCAATACGCATCGCTGGATGCGGCCTTCTCCAGATCGATGAGACGCGGGTCCGCCGGCACCTGAATGCCCGCGTAGCCGAGTCCTTTCGCCCACGACGCGAGATGCGCGAGCGAGTCGAACGGCACGTCGTCGCCCATGAATTGCGCGAGAAAGATCGCGGGGCCCTTGATGGTCTTCATCTTTCGCCTCGATATTTGAACAACGCGAAGGGCCGGTCGAAACCGGCCCGCCACTCAGAACGGCGAGTTCGGGTAATAGAACTGCTTGGCGTTCTCCTTCGTGATGAGCACCGAGGGAATGATCGTGGTCGGCGGCAGCTTGTCGCCCTTCAGGCGCGCTTCGGCGGTGAGCTTGATCGCGTCGTAGATGAACTTCGGCGAGTACGAGACGTCGGCCTTTACGAGCTTGTCGCCATCCATGATGCGCTTGACCGCTTCCTTCGATCCCGCGCCGCCGAACACTTCCTTGATATCGGTGCGCTTTGCCTGCTCGATCGCCTTCAGTACGCCGATCATCATGTCGTCGTCGGCGGCCCACACGGCGTCGATGTGCTTGAAGCGCGTGAGATAGTCCTGCATAGTCTTGAAGGCGTCGTCGCGATTCCAGTTGGCGTATTTCGCATCGAGAATCTTCATGTCCGGATGCTGCTTGATCACGCCTTCGAACGCGGCCCAGCGTTCGTTGTCGAGGGTCGTCGGAATGCCGCGCAACGCGACGATATCGCCCTTGTTGTCCAGCGTCTTCGCGAGATACTCGGCAGGTAGCTTGCCGAACGCGGTGTTGTCGCCGGCGACGTACGCGTCCTGCGCGCTGGTGTCGGTCAAGCCGCGATCCACGACCGTCACGTATACGCCTTTCTTCTTCACCTGCGCGACCGGCTGCGTGAGCGACGCCGATTCGAACGGGAAAATCACGAGCGCATTGATCTTGTTGACCGTCACGAGATCCTGCAACTGGTTGGCCTGTTCGGGCGCGCCGGCCGCCGTCTTCACGATCACTTTGAGGTCGGGATGCGCCTTCTCCAGTTCCTTCTTCGCTTCGTTGGCCCACCAGACGATACCGCCCGTGAAGCCGTGCGTCGCGGTCGGAATGGCGACGCCGAGCACGACTTTATCGGCAGCGGATACGGACGTGGAAACGGCGAACGCGCTCGCCGTCAAGGTAAGCGCGGCGAGCGCGCGAAGCACGAGTTTCATGACGATGTCTCCTGTGTTTTAGATACTTCTATCGACGTCCACGCTGCAGGAAGGCCACGAAAATGATCACGGCGCCCTGCACCGCCGCATTCAGATACACGCTGATGATGCTCGTCAGGTTCAAGATGTTGTTGATGACCGAAAGCAGAATCGCGCCGATGACCGTGCCGATCACGCGCCCTTCGCCGCCTCTGAGCGCGGTGCCGCCCACCACCACGGCCGCGATGGCTTCGAGCTCCCATAAGAGGCCGGTGGTCGGCGTGGCCGAACCGAGCCGCGGCACGTAGAGCACGGTCGCGACCGCGACGCACAGTCCAAGCAGCACGTAGGTCGCGATCTTCACCTGATCCACGCGAATGGCCGCATAACGCGCAACCTGTTCGTTCGAGCCGATAGCCTGCACGTGACGCCCGAACACCGTGCGATTGAGCACGATAGCGCCGCCCGCCGCGACGATCAGGAACACCCAGATCGGCACGGGCACGCCGAAGAGACTCGCGTAATAGACCGGGCCGTAGAGATCGACGAGCGAATTGTCGAGCGTGAGCGCGCCGCCATCCGCGAGCCATGTCAGAAGCGCGCGAAACACGCCGAGCGTTCCCAGCGTGACGATGAACGGCTCGATGCGCCCCTTGGTCACGAGCAAGCCATGCGCGAGCCCGAACAACGCACCGAGCACGAGCGCCAGCACGATGCCGAGCGCGAGAATCGCGAGCGGCGGCACGGCATGTCCGCGCACGCCCTGCAGCAGCCCGTTCATCATGTAGATCATGCTGCCCGCGATGAGCGCGGCCATTGACCCGACCGACAGATCGATCCCGCCCGAGATGATGACGAAGGTCATCCCCACCGCGATGATGCCGATGAACGATGTGCGCGTGAGCACGTTCATGGCGTTGTCGAAAGTGGCGAAGTCGCCGTTGAGCATGGTTCCGCCGACGCAAAGCGCGATCAGCCCGATCAGCGGCCCGACGCCGAACAGTATGCGTGAGTAGGCGGCGAGGCGGCTTTCCTGCGCGGTGTCTTCAGTGTGTGCCGGTCGCATGCGCGATCAACCTCTCTTCGGTCAGGAGTTCCATGCCGAGCGTCGCGACGAGCTCGCCCGCGCGCATCACCGCGACGCGATGACAAAGCCCGATGAGTTCGATCAGCTCGGAAGAGATCACGATCACCGCGCGGCCTTCGGCGGCCAGGCGATGGATCAGGAAATAGATGTCGCGTTTGGCGCCGACATCGACGCCGCGCGTCGGTTCGTCGAGCACGATCACGCGCGGATCGGGATGCAGGAACTTGGCGAGCGCGAGCTTCTGCTGATTGCCGCCCGAGAGCATGCGCGCGCGGCTCTTCGCATTGCCCGTGCGTATGCCGAAGTCCTTCACGGCGACATCGAGCGCCACGCGTTCCGCGTGCATGTCGACGAGGGGATGCGCGTAGCGTTCCAGCGTCATCATCGTGAGATTGTCTTTCAACGCCATGTCGACATGCAGGCCGCGTCCCTTGCGGTCTTCGCTCAAGTAAGTGATGCCGTGACGCATGGCGTCGCGCGGGCTTTTGAGCTTCACGGTGCCATTTTCAATCGCGATGGTTCCCGCGCTCAGCGGCCGCAAACCCACGAGCGCTTCGAAGAGTTCCGTGCGTCCCGCGCCGACGAGACCCGCGAAGCCGAACACTTCGCCCGCGCGCACCGAGAAGCTCACGCCTTCCGCCCAGCCCGGCACCGACGCTTGATCGACCTTGAAGGCGACGGGCGCATCGGCGGCGAGCGGCGGCTTGTCCGGGAACATGTCAGAGACTTCGCGGCCGACCATCAGGTTCGCCATTTGATGACGCGTGATTTCATCGGTCGGCGAGCGCGCGACGAAGCGGCCATCGCGCATGACGATCACTTCGTCGGTCACGCGCTCCACTTCGTCGAGCTTGTGCGAGATATAGACGATGGTCACGCCCGCTTCCTTCAGCCGTGCCATCAGCGCAAAAAGACGCTGCGTTTCCGAAGGCGTGAGCGTCGCGGTGGGCTCGTCCATGATGAGCAGGCGCGCATTGCGCAGCATCGCCTTGGCAATCTCGACCAACTGCTTTTCCGCGACGATCAAGTCGCGCACGCGCGTGTCCGGATTCTTGTGCAGGCCGACTTCGGTGAGCGCGTCGCGGGCGGCATCGCGCATGGCCGGTTCATCGAGAAAGAAGCCGCGCCGCAACTCGTGCCCGAGAAACATGTTCTGCGTGATGCTGAGATGATCCGCGAGGTTCAGTTCCTGGTGGATCAGCACGATGCCGGCATGTTCCGCTTCACGCGAACTTCTGAAGTCGGCTCGTCTTCCGTCGATCACCATCTCGCCTGCGTTGGCGCGCTCGTAGCCAGCGAGGATTTTCATGAGCGTGGACTTGCCCGCGCCGTTTTCGCCAAGCAAGCCGTGGATGCGTCCCGGCTTCAGATCGAAGCTCACGCCGTGCAGCACGCGCACCGGCCCGAACTGTTTTTCGATTCCCTCGAAGCGCACGGCGAGGCTCATTTTCACGCGCTCCTTCGTTGAATGAGTCGATGCGGCAGCAGCACGCCCGGCACGTCCGCGCGTGGATCGCGCAGGCGCTTGAGCAGCAGTTCCGCCGCCGTTTCACCGAGCGCCTGCATGGGCTGCGAGACAGTGGTAAGCGGCGGATAGACATGTGCGGCCACCGCGATATCGTCGAAGCCCACTACCGCGACATCTTCCGGTACGCGCAAGCCGACGCCGCGCAAACCGTTCATCACGCCGATGGCGAGCGTGTCAGAAACGGCGAAGATCGCGGTCGGTCTTGTGCGCTCGCCAAGCGAGGCAAGCTGCGTGGCCGCGCGTTCGCCGGCGTCGTAATCGAGGCTTTCGAGTTCGACCTGCCACGCCGGATTGGCTTCGATACCCGCGTCCCGAAGCGCATCGCGATAACCGGCCAGCCGCTGGCGTCCGTACAGATAGCCGTGTCCCGAGTTGATGAGCGCGATGCGTTCGTGTCCCTTGCCAAGCAGATACCGCACGACATCGCCCGCTGCAAGATGATTGTCGATGCCCACGTAAGGCACGCCCGCGCCCGGATCGAATTCGCAGCACGCAACCCACGGCAAGGTCGAGGCCTCTTCGGCAAGCGCCTTTTGCACGGCGGCGGGGTCGAGACAGATTGCACCATCGGCACGGCGTCCGCGTAACAGGTCGAAGTAACTGCGTTCGCGCAAGGGGTCGGCGCCGGTATCGCACATCAGCATGAAATAGCCGTTTTGTCGCGCCACGCTGTCGATGCCACGTACGATAGCCGCATAAAACGGATTGCCGAAGTCCGGCACCATGGTGAGCAGCAGACGGCTTTCCGCCGTGCGCAGATTGCGCGCAAGTTCGTTGATGCGATAACCGCTCGCAGCCACGGCCACGCGCACTTTTTCGCGCGTCGTCTCGCGCACGTTCGCATGGCCGTTGAGCACGCGCGATACCGTCGCCACCGACACGCCCGCGCGCTCGGCGACATCCGCTATCGATACTTCCTCGCGTGTACGAACCGTATCCGACATGCTGCGCGCCACCGCGGCGAACGAGATGTAATGGATTACATTATTCGGCGCGAGACGCGCTTAAAGCAACCGGAATCGGCTAGGGATAAACGCTTAAAGCGCGCGTCTGTCGATTTGCTTGCGGCTGGCTCGTCGTAGGGTGTGAGCGGGGAAAGGCCACGCTTGCAACTTATCGAGGAGCATTCCATGCGTTTCATGATGCTGATGATCCCGCGCGGCTACGAAAGCGCGCAACCGGGCACGCTGCCCTCCGCCGAAGCCGTCGCCTCAATGATGAAGTACAACGAAGAACTGCAGAAGGCAGGCGTGTTGCTCGCGCTCGACGGACTGCATCCCCCTTCGATGGGCGCGCGCGTTTCGTTCGAAGGCGGCAAGCCGCGCGTCGTCGACGGCCCTTTCGCCGAAGCCAAGGAAGTGCTGGGCGGTTACTGGATGCTGCAGGTCAAATCGCGCGAAGAGGCCATCGAATGGGCGAAGCGTTGTCCCGCGTCGGACAACGAGGTGATCGAAGTGCGGCAAGTCATGGAGTTCGGCGACTTTCCGCCCGACGTGCAGGAAGCGGCGGCGGGCTTCGATGAAGCGCACAACAAGCCGCGCTCTTGAGCCAGACGCGGAGCATTCGTGCTTTCGCCTCAAGCCGACGCGGTCAGTTCGAATAGCGATTGACGCAAGGCCTTCGCGCGCTTCTCTCCGAACTTCGCTTCGAACTCGGCCTGCGCGATGCGCCATTGCTCGACCGCTTTCTTGAGCGTCTCCTTGCCTTGCGACGTCAGCCGCAGCCCGACTGCACGCGAACTCGCCGCCTGCTGCTCCGCTTCGACGATGCCATCGCGTTGCAAAGGCTTGAGCGCGCGAACGAGCGTGGTGCGGTCCATGACCATGGCGTCGGCGAGATCCGCCATCGACACATCGGGCCGGCGCGCGATAGCCAACATGAGCGTGTATTGCGCGGCCGTGATGCCGGCCACGTTCAGATGCCGCTCGTACAACTGCGAGACATAGCGCGCGGCCTGGCGGATTGCAAAGCAGTTGCAATCGAAGAGAGAAGAGTTCGGATTCGTAGCCATGCCGTTTAGCATATTTGTGCATATGCACTCTGTCAAGGGCCGCGTTTTCATCGACGCGACAGGAGGCTCTCGGGACGCGGCGCGAATCGTCGTGGCGCGACTTGCTTCAAATCCCGCAGTGCCGCATCCCGCTTGGGGATTCGGTCCGCCGACGCTATGCCGAAATCCGCATCCGTCACGCGACTTAACAACAAGACGCGGCGAATTTGGCTCCCTAAATTGCGCATGTCCCGCCTCGTTCACCGTGCGCCGGATGCGCGCGAGGGGAAAGCCCTTCTTGCCGGCGCACTTGTGGCGATGTCCCATTCGATAGTCGAAACAGTCAGTCAGACCAACAAGGAGAGGAAACCATGCGTATCCACACGAGCCTCAAGCTAGTCTGCGCCGCCGTCGCGCTTGCCGCGCTGCCGTTCGCCGCGGCCGCCGAGGACATGACGGTGAAAGTCGGCTTTGCCGCGCCGCTCACCGGCGCAAACGCGGGCTACGGCAAAGATCTCCAGAACGGCGTGCAGCTCGCGCTCGATGAAGCGAACGCCAAAAAGATCAGCATCGGCGGCAAGACGGCGAAGTTCGAAATCGCGGCGGAAGACGATCAGGCCGACCCGCGCATCGGCGTGCAGGCCGCGCAGAAGCTCGTGGATGACGGCGTGGCCGTGGTCGTCGGACACTTCAACTCGGGCACGACGCTGCCTGCATCGCCGATCTACAACACCGCCGGCATTCCGCTGATCGACCCCGCGGCGACTAACCCGACCATTACCACGCGTGGCCTGGAAAACGTCTTCACGGTCATTTCGAGCGATGCGCAGAACGCGGGCAACGCCGGCGCCTACGCGGTGACGACGACGAAGGCGAAGAAGATCGGCATCATCGACGACCGCACGGCCTTCGGTCAGGGCGAAGCCGACGAGTTCGAGAAAGCGGTGAAAGCGAAAGGCGGCACGATCGTCGCGCGCGAATTCAGCGACAACCAGACGGTCGACTTCAGCGCGCAGCTCACGCGTCTGAAGGCGGCCAACGCCGATCTGATTTTCTTCGGCGGACTGGATCGGCAAGCGGCAGCCGTGGTCAAGCGCATGAAGCAGCTCGGCATGACCGCGCAGTTCGTGGGCGGCGGCGGCGTGATGGATGCCGACTTCCTCAAGCTCGCCGGCGACGCGGCCGAAGGCGCGCAGGCGTGGGAATACGGCAGCCCGCTCGACAAGCTGCCGCAAGGCAAGGCGTTCAGCGACAAGTTCCAGAAACGCTTCGGGGTGGCGATTCTCTCGTATGCGCCGTTCGGCTACGACGCCGCTTGGGCCGCGATCAACGCAATGGAGAAGGCCGGTTCCGCCGATCCCAAGGTGTATCGGCCGGCGTTGAAGAAGATTTCCTTCGATGGCATCACCGGCCCGATCGCATTCGATGACAACGGCGCGTTGAAGAACGCGTCATCGACGCTCTATCAGGTGAAGAACGGCCAGTGGGACACCGTGGTGACGAAGCACGGCATGTAAGCGTTGCACGTGCTCAGGCTTGCACGGCGTTCGTGTAAGCCTGGAGCGTCTCACGCGTCTGTGCCGCCTCCCCTTCCAGCCATTTCGCGAACTGCTGCAAGGTCGGCGACGGCGCGGGCCGCTCGGGGTAGACGAGGTAGTACGCCGCGCCGCTCGGCACACACAGCGAAAACGGCGCGATCACCCGTTTCGCGCGCAAGTCGTCCTCGATCAGCGACAAGTCGCCGATGGTTACGCCGAGACCCTGCATCGCCGATGTGATGGCGAGATCGAGCGTGTCGAAATGCTGCGCCTTCATCGAAGGAAGGCCGGCGTAACCATAAGCGCCGAGCCACAAGAGCCAGTCGCGCCGGTCGCGTGTGGGATGCAAAAGCGTCTTGCCGGCCAGATCGTCGGGCGTCGGCGCGCGGTCCCGCCGAACCTTGAACTGCTCGGGCGCACAGACGGGCGTCAACACTTCATCGAACAGATAGTGCGAGCTGACACCCTTCTGCGCTGGCGCCGGCGCGCCAAACACGATGGCTGCATCGAACTGTTCAGCGTTGAACTCGACACTGTGCGACACGGCTGCTGTCACTTCGATCACCAGTTCCGGACGCTCGTTCTGCAGACGAATGACACGCGGCAAGACCCAGCGCATGGCGCAGGTCGGACACTTCAGACGCAGTGTTCCGGACTGTGCGCCACCTTTCGCGAGCGCATCGGCGATCTGTTCGAAAGCCTGCTGCAACGGCGCAATGAGCAACGCGCCATGATGCGTGAGCGCGAGGCCGCGCGCCTGCCGCACGAAGAGCGCATAGCCGAGATGCGCCTCCAGTCCGGCAATCTGGCGGCTCACCGCGCCTTGCGTCACGTTCAACACATCGGCGGCGCGCGTGAAATTGAGCTTGCGCGCGACCACGAGGAAGGTCTTCAGCACGTCCAGGGATGGCAAGGGTTTCATGTGGTCGTTCGCGGGTTTGTCTACGTAGCCATGAATTCGAAGCATGGCTAGTATGACAAAGTTTCGATTGTTCCGGCTTTATTGCCGCGGTTCAATCGACGAACTGCAATACCGGAGACATTTGCCGTGCAAAGCGCCTGCATCCCCGAGTCGAAGCTGCCGAGCGTCGGCACGACTATTTTCACCGTGATCGGCCAGCTTGCCGACGAACATCACGCGCTCAATCTTTCTCAAGGCGCGCCGAACTTCGCATGCGATCCGCGCCTGATCGAAGGCGTCGAGCGAGCCATGCGAGCAGGACATAACCAGTATTCGCCGATGTCGGGCGTGCTGGCGCTGCGTGAAGCCATCGCCGACAAGACGCACAAGCTGTATGGCGCGCAGTACGATCCGGGCACGGAAGTGACGGTTGTGGCGAGCGCGAGCGAGGGGCTTTACGCGACCATCAGCGCGCTCGTGCATCCCGGCGACGAGGTAATTTACTTCGAGCCGTCGTTCGACAGTTACGCGCCGATCGTGCAGCTTCAGGGTGCGACGCCTATCGCCATCCAGCTATCGGCGGAGAATTTTCAGATCGACTGGGACGAAGTCGCGGCGGCCATCACGCCGAAAACGCGCATGATCCTCGTCAACACGCCGCACAATCCGACCGGCAGCGCCTTCGCCGATGAAGACATCGCGCGTCTCACGGCGCTCACGCGCGACACGAAGATCATCGTGCTGTCGGACGAAGTCTACGAGCACGTAGTGTTCGACGGCGCGCCGCATCATGGCATGGCGCGCTACCCGGAACTGGCCGAGCGCAGCGTGATCGTGTCGTCGTTCGGCAAGTCGTATCACGTGACGGGCTGGCGCGTCGGCTACTGTCTCGCGCCCGCCGCGTTGACTGCCGAGATCCGCAAGATTCACCAGTTCATGACGTTTTCCGCCGATACGCCGATGCAAATGGCTTTCGCCGAAGCGCTCGCCGACGAATCGAGCTATCTCAACCTCGGACCGTTCTATCAGCACAAGCGCGATTTGCTGGCGACATCGCTCGCGGGATCGCGCTTCGAGTTGCTGCCGAGCGCGGGCAGTTTCTTCATGCTCGCACGCTACAGCGCGATTTCGGATGAAAGCGACAGCGACTTCGTGCTGCGCCTCATTCGCGAGGCGCGCGTGGCGACCATTCCGTTGTCCGCGTTTTATACCGACGGCACCGACAACCGCGTGATCCGGCTTTCGTTCGCGAAGGACGACGACACGCTGATCGAAGGCGCGCGCCGCCTTTGCTCCATCTAAAAACATTCGAGACACGACACGATGAAGATCAAATACGCCGCCACCGCCCTATTCCTTGCCTGCTCGTTCGCGAGCGGCGCGGCGTTCGCCGCCGATACCTTGCGTTTCGGGCTCGAAGCGCAGTACCCGCCGTTCGAGTCGAAGGCGTCGACGGGCGAACTGCAAGGACTCGATATCGATGTCGGCAACGCCGTGTGCGTGGCGGCGCAGATGAGCTGCAAGTGGGTCGAGACCTCTTTCGACGGGTTGATTCCCGCGCTGCAGGGCCGCAAGTTCGACGCCATCAATTCGGCGATGAACGCGACCGACCAGCGCCGTCAGGCCATCGACTTCACGACGGTGGTGTATCGCGTGCCGACGCAACTCATCGCGAAAACGGGCAGTGGACTCGAACCGACGCCCGCGTCGCTAAAGGGCAAGAGCGTGGGCGTGTTGCAGGGTTCGATCCAGGAGACCTTTGCCAAGGCGCATTGGGAAAACGAAGGCGTGAAGGTCGTGCCGTATCAGGATCAGAACCAGGTCTACACGGACCTCAAGTCCGGCCGCCTCGATGCCACGCTGGTGCTCGCGCCTGCAGGACAAACCGGCTTTCTGTCGAAGCCCGACGGCAACGGCTTTGCGTTCGTCGGCGCGCCGGTGCGGGACGACAAGATTCTCGGCAGCGGCATTGCGTACGGCGTGCGCAAGGGCGACGATGCGCTGAAGAGCAAACTCAACGCGGCCATCGCGAAGGTGAAGGCCGACGGCACGATCGACAAGTTCGCGAAGAAGTATTTGGGGGAAATCGATATTTCGGCGAAGTGAGGGATGAGCGGGCGTTCAGCAACTTTCCCACGGCACAGGCACACTGGCGGCTTGATTCACCACCCGCGGCGAGTTGAAGCGCCGCGGCGCCCTCACAGGAAAAGCATTGAGCACGCCGCCTCGAACGAACCCCGCCGCCCCTGGACAACCGGCCGCGCCCGCACCACTGCAAGGCGGGCAACTGGTGCTCGCCACTTTCGCCGTGGCGCTCGCTACGTTCATGAACGTGTTGGATTCGTCGATCGCCAACGTCGCGATTCCGACCATCTCCGGCAATCTCGGCGTCTCGGTCAACGAAGGCACCTGGGTCATTACGGTGTTCGCCGCGTCGAACGCGGTTTCCATTCCGCTGACCGGCTGGCTCACGCAGCGACTCGGGCAAATTCATCTGTTCGTCGGCGCGATCCTCATGTTCGTGCTCTCCTCGTGGTTGTGCGGTCTTGCGCCCAATCTGCCCGTGCTGCTTTTCGCGCGCGTCTTGCAGGGCGCGGTGGCCGGGCCGCTGATTCCGCTCTCGCAAGCCATTCTGCTCGGCTCGTATCCGAAAGAGAAATCGTCGATGGCGCTCTCGCTCTGGGCGATGACCGCGACCGTCGGCCCGATCGCCGGTCCCGCGCTCGGCGGCTGGATCACGGATAGTTATTCTTGGTCGTGGATCTTCTATATCAACATCCCGGTCGGCATTTTCGCGGCGGGCGTGACGTGGATCATCTACCGCAACCGCGAGTCGCCGAGCCGCAAGGCGCCTATCGATATCGTCGGGCTCGGGCTGCTGATCGCGTGGGTCGCGTCCTTGCAGATCATGCTCGACAAGGGACGCGATCTCGACTGGTTCCAGTCGCCGGTCATCGTCATTCTCGCGATAACGGCAGCCATTTCATTCGCGTTTTTCGTCGTGTGGGAGCTGACGGCGGAGAATCCGGTCGTCGATTTGCGGCTCTTCGCGGGACGCAATTTCTTCGGCGGCACGGTGGCCATTTCGGTCGCTTATGGCGTGTTTTTCGGCAATCTCGTGTTGTTGCCGCAATGGATGCAGCAGTATTTGAACTACCGTTCCGTCGACGCGGGTCTCGTCACCGCGCCGCTCGGCATCTTCGCCGTGATTCTCGCGCCGGTAATGGGCAAGGTGCTGCCGCGCAGCGACGCACGCGTGATCGCGACCATGGCGTTCGTCGGCTTTGCGTTCGTATTCTGGCTGCGCTCGAAGTATGTGATCGAGATCGATACCTGGCATCTCGTGCTGCCGACGCTCCTGCAGGGCATTCCGATGGCGATGTTCTTCGTGCCGCTCACGGCCATCGTGCTGTCGGGCTTGCCGCCATCGAAAATACCGGCGGCGGCAGGCTTGTCGAATTTCGCGCGGGTGTTTTGCGGCGCGGTGGGGACATCGCTTGCGGGCAACGAGTGGGATCATCGGATCGCGCTGCATCACGAGCGGCTGACGGAGCAGGCGAATATTTATAACCCGGCGTTCTTGCAGTCGCTCGGCATGTCGCAATCGACGCTGAATATCGGTGAAGCCCAGGCGCGTGGGATGTTCAACTTCACCGTCAACACTCAAGCCGCGATGATGGGGCTCAACGATATCTTCCTCATTTCAGCGGTCATCTTCATTCTGATCATTCCGCTGATCTGGATTACGAAGGTGGCGAAGGGTGGCGGCGGTGGGGCGGCGGCGGGGGCGCATTAGGTGGTGGCTCGCGGGCTGAGAAAGCCCGCGCATTGGGAAGTCAGCCGGGGTAGAACTCTGGCTCGAGTGCCTGGATCATTGGCCAAGCACACAATTCCGGAAATACGTCGATATCGATTCCCGTCTCCGCCTGCGCCAGATTTTTAGCCTTGGACCAAATAAGGTCGATCCAATCCGCGTCATCGAACTTACCTTCAAGGCTCGGTGCTTCTCGCAATACATACATTACGTCCTTGCGCTGCGTGCGGATCGTAAATCGCCAGCTTGTGCTGCGCCTCTCCGGCTGACACTGCCACTTCAACAAATGCGCTAGCAGCACCGACATGCGGCTTGCCAATTCTCGTTGCTCGCACTTGCCCACGTCTTCGATTTCCTCTGCGATATGCTCGATATCGATGGCCGAGAGCTTTCCTTCACGCAGCAGCGCGGCCTGTTCCTTGGCCCATGCCACCACGTCTTGCTCGTAACTCGTTCCCATCGGCTGACTCCCGTTCTTCAGCGGTTATCCGGTTCGAACGGACGTTGAAATAATAAACAATACTTGCAGCAGGCAAAGGTCGTCCATACGGCCAACGCTCACTTCAACCCTTCAACCCCAACTCCACCCGCTCCCCCGCGCCCTTATCCTTGATCCCGTCCGCGTTCAGCTTGGGCGCGACGACAAAAATCCGGCTGCTGTCGATCTTCCCGTCGAAGTACTCCTTCACCGCCTGCGCGCGGCGCTGCGCCAGATCGCGCAACGCGCCTTCATCGACCGGTGCGTTTTCAGTCAGCGCGCTCTTCATGTCCTCGTCCGGCACCGACTTCGTCAAACCGATGAAGTTCCTCGGCTTCTTGAAATCCGCCGACTTATAAACCTTCGTCAGATACTTGTCGTAATCCGCATCCGATACCTTCACCGACTGCCAGTCCACATTCTCGCCGCCATCCGACATGTCGCGGACCTTCGCGCGTTTGATTTGGCCATCCAGCCAAGCGCTGCGTAACGCGGGTTCATCGACTTTCGGATCGACTCGCCCCGTCACATCCAGCCTGATCGACGGCTTATCCGCGAGCGCCTTCGAAATCGTCTCCAGCTTCTTCTGCGCGGCATCGTTGAGCGTTGCCGAGCCTGCGTCGAATTCGACGTAATTCAGCTCCTCGCCACTGCCGCCGAACGCATGCGCGAGCAGCGAGAACGGCGCGGTCACCGCCTTTTGCACCAGATTCAATATGGCTTGCCAGACGAGCCCGCCAATAGAAAACTCCGGATTCGAAAGCGATCCCGAAATGGGAATGTTCACGTCGATCTCGCCGCGCGAATTCTTTAGCAACGACACGGCGAGCCGCACCGGCAGCTTCGTCGCCGTCGAATTGTCGACGTGATCGCCGAACGTCAACTGGTCGATGAACAGGTGATTGTTCGCCGTGAGTTTGTCGTCGCCGAGCATGTAATGCAGATCGACGTTGAGCTTGCCCTTCGTGATCGGATAGCCCGCATACTTCGACGAATACGGCGTGAGGTTGGTGAGCTCTACGTCGTGCGCGCTCGCGGTCAAGTCGAGGGCGGGCTTTTCGATGAGCGGATTCACCTGTCCCTTGATCGAAACCGGTCCGTTCGCGGCGAGCTTGGCGGCAACATCGACGGGCGCGGGCGTCGTCGAATGCGTGCCGAATGCGCCGATGGTCCCGTTGATCGACACGAGATTCGCCGTGAAGTTGGGCTTGATGAAGTTGTCGGTGTAGGTCACACGGCCGTTCTGCAATACGAGCTGGCCGAAGCGCATGTTCACCGGAGGACCGGAGGCCGCCGCCGTCTTGACCGGCGCACTCGCCGCGACCGCCGCGGATGCCGCCGCCAATGCCTCGGGCTTCGACTGATCGCGCGTCACCGATTGCCGCGGGCCGTTGTCGCTTGCCACGACGCTCTTCAGGTTCAGCTTGCCTTGCGCGTCGAGCAACACGCGGCCGTAGAAGTTCGCGAAGGTCACGCGCGCCGCGTCAACGTCCGTGCCGCGCTCGCCATAGTTCACCTTTACGTTAGTGAGGCCGAGCAGTTTCCAGCCGGCGAAACGGTCGGACGTCGCTTTGTCCTGCATGCGCACGTCTGTCAGCGAAACATCGCCCTTGTAGGAAGCCGCGAGCGTCTTGCCACTGCCCGACAAGCCCACATCGCCATTGGCGTTGAGGAACGCGCTTGCGATATCGACGTTGAGCTTGTCGCCGAAATACGGTTCGAAGGCGGCGGCATCGACCTGATCGCCCTTCACATGCAGCGCGAGCTTGAGCGGTGTGACCGTGACCGTGCCATTTATATCGAGCGCGCCACGCCCGTTGAGCGTGAGCTTGCCGGTAACATCGAGCGGTTTCGAGAGATCGTCGCTGAACTGCTTCACGGCTACCGACATCGGCGCAATGCGCAGCTTCACGGGCGTCGTGGGCGTCAAGTCGGTAACATTAGCCGAGGCGTTATCGAGCGCGATCTGGCCAATTTGATAGCGCCACGCCGGTCCCGCTTCCTGCGCCTTCTGAATCTTGCGCGTCGCGCTCGGCTCCGGCGCAACCTCATGCGCTCCAGCGAGCGCGGCCAGGTCGATACTGCCGTCCTTGCGGCGCGTGGCATCGAGCGAAAGTCCCTTCAACTGCACGCTGTCGAGCGCGACCTGACGCGCGGGCACATCCACCTTGACGATCTTCGCGAGCGCGGCATCGAGCTTGATGGGTGCGGCGGCATCCGCGCCATTCGATGCATTCGGCACGAGCGTGAGCGCGTCGAGTTTCACATCGCCCGCGCCGACCTGCACGTTGGCATCCGGCTTAGACCAATCGACCGACACCGGCAGATTCGCGCCGAGCGTGCCGCTCGTCACGCGCGCCGCCAGCGAATTCGCGATATAAGGCTGCAACGGCGGCAGCGCCAATGCTTCGAGCGCCAACTTGACGTCGGCGGTCTTGGCGGCGAGCGCGACGTTGCCGGAAGCGCCGAGCGAACCGCCGTGACCGAACGCCGTCTTGAGCGTGTAGCGCGCGGGCGCCTTGTCGAGCGTCGAAAAACCATCGAGCGTGACGGCTAGACCTGTCAGCGTTTCCTGCACGCGCTGCTTCATCAACTGGTCGTCGAACGCGATCTTGCCGTCGTCGATGGCAACGTGCTTGATGGCCAGATCGAGCGGCGGCGCGTCCTTCGCTTCGGGCTTCTTCACCTCGGCCTTCGCGGGCGGCGGCGCGAGTTTCTGCACGTTGAGCGTGCCGGACGGATCGCGCGCGAGCCGTACATCCGGGCCCGCAAGCGTCACTTCGTCGAGATGATAGATATCGCGCAACGGCTCGGCGTTGGCAATCTTCACATGCAACGCGCGCGCGGCGACGAGCGGTGCGTTCGCTTTATCGGTGACGGCGAGATCGGCCAGATCCGCAGTGCCGTCGATACGAATAGTCGGTGCATCGCCGGCAATGGCAAAGCGCACGTTGAGGTCGGTCGTGAGCTTGCCGCTCTTCACCGCGACGGGCACGGAAGCCGGCGCGTAAGACGCCATCTGCGGCACGTCGAGTCCGTCGAGCGTGAGCGCGATCTCCGACTCGCGCGACTCCGAAAACGGCTTCGTGCGGCCCTTCACGACGAGCGGCGAGCCGTCGATGTGCGCCTGCAATAACGGCGTCACGAAGATATCGGTGGCCGACGGCAGCGTCGCGATGAAGGGGATACCGAGCGCGAACTGGTCGATGGTGTGCTTCGCCTTCAGGAGCCGGTCGTCGAACACGATCCGGCCGTTCTCCACGCGAATGTTCGACACGGAGAAGCGCGCCGGCTTGTCCGATGGCGGCGACGAAGGCTTCGAGAATTTCTCGATCAGATCGGAGAAATTGAAATGCTCGCCGTCGAAACGCACGATGCTGATGCGCGGCGAATCGATCTTCAGTTCATTGACGACGGGCGCGAGCCGGAAGATGGACGACCACGACGTGCGCACGACGAGCCGCGACACATCGACGAAACCGGCCGCCGCGCCGGGCGCTTTCGCGAGATTCGCGGGCGCTTCGCCGATATGCACGTCATCGGCTTCGAAATCGAGCGAATAGGGATTGAGCCAAATGCGCCGGATGGTCACCGGCCGGTCGAGTTGCTTGCCAAGCTGTTGCTCGGCGATATGACGAATGACCGGCGGCGCGACGAAGAAGCCGAGAAGGCCGATGACCACCATGAAGACGATCAGGCCAATCGCGAATTTCCGCGTACGCCGTGCATGCACGACGCCGCGCAGGGTTTGCCCGGCCGAGGCCAGTGAAGACTTGGTGACGCTTGCCATTCGATGCGCGCTGCGACGCGCGGCGGCGCATCGCCCTGTCAGGTAGAGGATGCTTCGAGTATACGACGAGGCATCGCGCAAACGTTCATCAAATGCTTCACTGCCGTTCGACGGCCGGCGGCGTCCACGTGCCGTCGCTTGCCTGCGGTTTGGGCGCGTAGAGGCGCATCGTCAGCTGAAAGTCGCCGTCGGGCGCGGGCAGCCAGTTCGATGCGCGCGCACGCGGCGGTGCTTCGGCCGATACGGTGACATCGACCGAACCGTCGCGGTTTTTCTTGAGGCGGTCGTGGTCGCTTAGCGACAGACGCGGCAGCTTGCCGTTGGCGAACGCGCCATCCTTCGTGTAGGCCGCGAGCGTCCAGAAACCGCGCACCGGCGGCAACTGGTTCGGCGCGAAGTGCAGCACGTAGGTGTTCGCGCCGTTGAGCGGATGGCCGTCGCTGTCCACGCGCGCAACCGGCTTCGCTTCGCCCGCCTTCGTCCCCGAAAACGGCTGATGGCGCGCGAGATAAGCCCGCAGAATGTAATCCGTGCCGTAGTTGCCGACATCGTCGCCGAACCACGTCCAGCCGTTCTTCGTGATCGCGTTCGATGGCGCCGTCGCGAGATGCGCGCGGCCATCCGCGACACCGGACGCCAGAAGCGGCGCATCGGCCTTCTTGAACTGCACCGGTTCGCCCGGCTTCACGCCGAGATCGGCGAGGCGGGACATCGCGGGCGCATCGTCGGCGGCGGGCGGATTGTCGTCGAGCGAGCGGGCAAGGCGCGCGAAAAACGCGTTGGCATCGAGCGCTTCGGCCTGCGCGCCGGGCGATGCCGTCGGCGCCGCGCTCGGCAAAGGCGGCACGCTAGGCGTCTGGCCCGTGGCATTGCCCGGCCACGCGCCCGTCACGGTCGAAGTAGGATCGGCGAGCGAGCCCTTGGTGGGCGTAAGCGTATCGATGCGCATCGACGTCTGCAGCTTTCTGACTTCGCGCACGTCGCGCATGCCGTTCACCCGCACGCGCACCGAAAGCCAGACGTAGCGCGTGCGCGTTTCGACGCGCGTTGCACCGGCGGGCAGCGTGCCCGTAAAGCCGGCGGGCACGAAGGCGATGAGCTGCGCCTTCGGAAACGGCGTCGTGTCCGCGCTCGAATACAGCGCGTTGCTCCATGCATCGAACGCGCGGGTATCGAGATAGCGTGCGCGCGGCGCGGCGGGCACGGTCACGATCACGGGATCGGCGGAGACATCGAGCCACGCGGAGGAATCGAGCGTATCGACGCTCGGCCAGCCGGTCGCGCCCGCGGGCGGCAACGCGATGGCGTGGCGGAACGTGTTGAGCGGCGCCTGACCCGGCCGCGCCGCCCCGCTTGCACGTTCCCGCGCGATGTCCGACGCGACGAGCGGAAAGCCGAACGTGTAGGCATCGACGACCTGGTTTTTCACCCAGCCGCCCGTATTTGCCGCCTCGGGCGTCGCGGTTCCCGCGCAGCCGGCGAGCAAGGCCGCGGCAGAAAGGCTCGTGCTGACCCATAAAGCGGCGTTGAGCGGAAGCGTCCAGCGTCGGTGCTTATTCATTCGAATGGAAATCCGGTTTTATTTCGATGGGTTCGCAGACGAGCAGCCCGCCGCCGTCCTGATCCCCGAGGTAGCGCGCCGAAAATTCGATCTCGAAATTGGGGTTTTAACGTATCCGCTGATGATAGGCAAGACAACACGCATAAAAGGCGCTACTCGTCGCGCAAATACGTCTGACCACTCGTCGAGACTCGCTTCACGGCATCGCGTAACATGAATGTTTTGGAACCTTTCGAACGAGTCCGACGCATGTATATTCCCGCCCATTTCGAGGAAAACCGCCCGGAAGCCCTACGCGCGCTGATCGCCGCGCATCCTTTTGGCGCATTGGTCACGCATGGCCCGAATGGGCTCGACGCTAATCACATTCCTTTCGAACTCGATCCCGCCATCGGCGAACACGGCACCTTGCGCGCGCACGTGGCACGTGCAAATCCCGTGTGGCGCGAAGTCGGGGCGCGCGAGGACGTGCTGGTGATCTTTCAGGGCGCGGAAGGTTATATCTCGCCGACTTTCTATCCGAGCAAGCAGGAGACCCACCGTCAAGTGCCGACGTGGAATTACCTCGTCGTGCATGCGCATGGCCGAATCACCGTGCGTGACGACGAAGCCTACGTGCGCGGCGTCGTTGCGAAACTCACGCGCAAGATGGAAGCGGGCGAAGCAATGCCGTGGAAAATGGGCGACGCTCCGCGCGATTTCATCGATCAATTGCTGGGCGCGATCGTCGGCATCGAAATCGAGGTGACGCGGCTGGTCGGCAAGGCAAAGCTTTCGCAGAACAAGGCTGAAGCAGACCGCATCGGCACGGTCGAGGGCTTGCGTCAGCGCGGCGGTGAGGAAGCCGGCGCGCTCGCCGACGCCATGTTCGGCTCGATCGAACCGCCTCGCGACTGAAATGCGCTCTTGACCTTCCAATCGTTGGAAGGTCGATACTGGCTTCATGCGTGGCCAGAAGGAGCGTTTCATCATGTCATCGGCACCAGTCAATCAAACCAGAACCGCGGTATTCGCCGTGAGCGGCATGACGTGCGCGTCGTGCGTCGCGCGCGTCGAGAAAATGCTCGGACGCGTGCCGGGCGTGGAATCGGTCGCCGTGAATCTCGCGACCGAAAAAGCCACCGTCCATACGAACGATGCCGTCACCGACCAACAACTGGTCGCGGCCATTACGAAAGCCGGTTACGAAGCGGCGAAGGTCGAGCCAGACGCGCCGCCTGTCGATGCGAAAACGCCGCAAGCGCTCGATGCCGAACTCGTCGCGGTGGTCGCGAGCGCGCTCGTCACGCTGCCCTTGCTTGCGCCGATGTTCGGCGCAGCGCTCTCGCCGTGGCTGCAACTGGCGCTCGCGAGCATCGTCCAGTTTGGCTTCGGCGCGCGTTTCTACGTCGGCGGTTATCGCGCGCTGCGGGCGTTCGCGGGCAACATGGATTTGCTCGTGGCGCTGGGGACATCGGCGGCGTGGGCGCTGAGTGTCTATCAGATGTTCGCGCACGGCGGCATGCCGATGCATCTGTTCTTCGAGGCATCGGCGGTCGTCATCACGCTGGTGCGCTTTGGCAAATGGCTGGAGACGCGCGCCAAACGCCAGACCACCGACGCCATCCGCGCCCTGAACGCGCTGCGTCCGACCACGGCGCGCGTGCGCGATCGCGCCGATCCTTCGCATGAAAGCGAGATTGCGCTCGCCGATGTGCGCGTGGGCGACATCGCCATCGTGCGGCCGGGCGAGCGCGTGCCGGTGGATGGCATCGTGCGCGAGGGACGCACGCATGTCGACGAATCGCTGATCACGGGCGAGAGTCTGCCGGTTGCGAAAGAGCCGGGCGCGCGCGCGACGGGCGGATCGATCAACGGCGAAGGCGTGATCGCGATCGAAACGACGGCCATTGGCGCGGAAACGACGCTCGCGCGGATCATCCGGCTGGTCGAATCGGCGCAAGCGGAAAAAGCGCCGATCCAGCGCCTGGTCGATCGCGTGTCCGCCGTTTTCGTGCCGGCAATTTTGGTAATTGCGCTCATCACGCTGGCGGGCTGGCTTCTGCATGGCGCGGATGCCGAGACCGCCTGGCTCAACGCGGTCGCCGTGCTCGTGATCGCCTGCCCGTGCGCGCTCGGCCTCGCCACGCCGACCGCCATCATGGCCGGCACGGGCGTCGCGGCGCGTCACGGCATCCTGATCAAGGACGCGGAGGCGTTGGAACAGGCGCATGCCATTAGCGTCGTTGCGTTCGATAAGACCGGCACGCTGACGGCCGGCCAACCGAGTCTCGTCGCGTTCGAAGCCGCGCCGGGATTCGAGCGCGCGGAAGCACTCGCGCTGGCGGCGGCGGTGCAAAGAATGAGCGAGCATCCATTGGCGAAAGCGGTAGTCGGTTTCGCCGATAGCACGCCGGACATTGCGCGATACGAGGCGACGTCGGCGAAAGCAATTGCCGGACGCGGCGCGGAGGCTTTCATCGGCGCGCGCAACGTGGCGATAGGCAGTGCGCGCTGGGTCGAGGAATTGCATGCGGCCGTGCCCGAAGCGCTTGCCGTCGAGGCGCGCAACCTCGAAGCGCAGGGCAACACGGTGTCATGGCTCTTGGACCGCGCTGACGGCAAGGCGACCGTCCTCGCCCTGCTCGCGTTCGGCGACACGATCAAGCCGACGGCGCGGGCCGCCATCGAAAGACTCGCGCAACTGGGCGTGAAGGCCGCGCTCGTTACGGGCGATAACGCGGGTAGCGCGCAGGCGGTTGCGCGCGCGCTGGGCATTCCGTCGGCGCTGGTTTTCTCGCAGACCTTGCCCGCGGACAAGGCGCGCGTGATCGCGGAATTGAAGGCATCGAACCACGGCATCGTGGCGATGGCGGGCGACGGCATCAACGACGCACCCGCGCTCGCCGCCGCCGATGTCGGCATCGCGATGGGCAGCGGCACGGACGTGGCGATCGAAGCGGCGGGCATCACGCTCATGCGTGGCGACCCGGCGCTCGTGGCGGATGCCATCGACATTTCGCGCCGGACGTATCGCAAGATTCAGCAGAATCTTTTCTGGGCGTTTGTGTACAACCTGATCGGCATTCCGCTTGCCGCATTCGGCATGCTCGACCCAATGTTCGCCGGCGCGGCGATGGCGTTTTCGAGCGTGAGCGTGGTGGCGAACGCGTTGTTGTTGCGGCGCTGGCGTGCTCAGGCGGGAACCGAGGTGCCAGCGGAACGCGCGGGCAAACCAATCACCCGCCCCGCATAACGCGCATCGCACGGGGCAATCACCGCGTGCATATCGATACTTCGCGCCACGTCTTCATCGAACGAAGCCGACTTCGGCGCGCCGCTCGAATCGATGTGCATCATCATCTGCTCGCATGCCGATACCGGCGCCGCCTCGTCCGCTTCGAACATCTCTAGATAAAGATGCACGCGCTTCTTGTCGCGCGCGACAACCCACGCGTCCACTCGCACCGCCGCGCCTTCCTTGATCTCGCGCAGATAGCTCACATGGGCTTCGAGCGTGTAGAGCGTGCGCTGCCGCGCGCGTCTGCCCGCGTCGTCCAGACCGATGCCGTCCATGAACGCATCGGTCGCGAGGCTAAAGATCAGCATGTAGTACGCGTCACGCAGATGGCCGTTGTAATCGACCCATTCGGCCTTCACGGTGTCGCGATAAATCGTGCTCATGAATCTCGCCCCGTTAGTCTTCGATACCGTGCCGTGCCTTCGCCTGCGCAATCGCCTCGATCACGCTCGTGATGCAGTCGTCGCGATACCGCTCCAGTTCCTTGATGCCGCGTCCGTTCGTCTGCCGCGACGTGCCGTCCACCACGCGGTCGATGAGTTCATCGGTGAGCGTCGGCGCAACGAGCTTCGTCCATGGCAATTCGAGCGCGGGGCCGAATTGCTGCATGAAGTGTCGCATGCCCGCTTCGCCGCCCGCCAGCGTATAGGTCAGGAACGTGCCCATGAACGACCAGCGAATGCCCGCGCCGTACCGAATTGCATCGTCGATCTCGCCGGTCGTCGCCACGCCTTCGTTCACCAGATGCAACGCCTCGCGCCACAACGCTTCGAGCAATCTGTCCGCGATAAAGCCCGGCACTTCCTTCTTTACGCGAAGCGGCCTCATGCCGATGGATGCGTAGAAGCTCATCGCGGTATCGAGCGCGTCGCCGGAAGTCAACTCGCCGCCAAGCACTTCGACGAGCGGCAGAAGATAAACCGGATTGAACGGATGCCCGACCACGCAGCGCTCGGGATGTACGGCGCGTGCGTAAAAATCGCTGGGCAGAAGGCCCGAAGTGGATGACGCGATAATCGCATCGGCCTTCGCCGCGCGGCTCACGCGTTCGTGCAGCGCGAGCTTCAGTTCCTCGCGTTCGGGCGCGCTCTCCTGAATGAAATCCGCATCGGCGACGCACTCCTCGACAGTTTCCACCACGCGCAGGCGATCCTGCGACGCGCCTTTCGCCAGTCCCACGCGTTCCAGCGCCGGCCACGCATTGGCGACGTTCGCGCGTAACTGCGCTTGAGCGCCAGGCGCCGGGTCCCACGCGGTGACATCTAGCCCATGCGCAAGCGCGCGCGCCACCCAGCCGCTGCCGATCACACCCGCGCCGAGCGCGGCGAATTGCCTGACTTGCATATCGTCCATCCGATTGTAGTGATCCTGATCCTATGCCAACTGCCCGAGCGCGCGACGCTCCAGCAAGCGTTCGCCGCGCGCCGGCAAACCGAGCTTGCGACGCCCTTCCGCCGGCGTGAGCGCGCGTCCGCCAAGACGTTCGATGATCTCCACCGCGCGCTGCACGAGCGAACCGTTGCTCGCATGCACGCCGCGATCGAGCCACAGATTGTCTTCGAGACCCACGCGCACATGACCGCCGAGTAGCATGGCTTGCGCGACCATCGGCATCTGCATGCGGCCGATACCGAAGCCCGCCCAATGCGCGCCAGGCGGCAAGTTATCGACCATGGCCTTCATGGTGCCCGTGTCGGGCGGCGCGCCCCAAGGAATGCCCATGCAAAGCTGAAAAAGCGGCGGCGCATCGAGCAGGCCTTCCTTCAGCAACTGATTCGCGAACCAGAGATGACCGGTATCGAAAATCTCGAGTTCCGGCTTCACGCCAAGCTGCTGGATGCGCTTTGCCCCGGCTCGGAGTTGCGCGGGCGTCGAGACGTAGATGTAGTCGCCATCGCCGAAATTGAGGGTGCCGCAATCGAGCGTGCAGATTTCCGGAAGCAGTTCCTCGACATGCGCAAGACGCGTGAGACCGCCGACGAGATCGGTGCCCTTGCCGAAGCGCATCGGCTCTTCGCCCGCGCCGATTTCCAGATCGCCGCCCATGCCCGCCGTCAAGTTGATGATGACATCGACATCCGATGAACGAATGCGATCCACTACTTCGCGATACAGCGCCGGGTCGCGGCTGCCGCGCCCGGTTTGCGGATCGCGCACATGGCAATGCGCCACGGTCGCGCCCGCACGCGCGGCCTCGATAGCCGCTTCGGCAATCTGCCTGGGCGTGACGGGTATTGCCGGATGTCTGGCCGTTGTGTCGCCTGCTCCCGTTACCGCGCAGGTCACGATCACGTCATGGTTCATGGTGGCGCTTGTCCTTATTCAGTTCAAAGTCCGAGGTATTGCTTCACCGCTGGCAGACCATCCTTGCCATCGACGGTCTTCACGCCCGCAAGCCATGAATCGAGCACCTGCGGATTCTTCTTGAGATACGCCTTTGCCGCTTCGGCGGGGCGTTCCTTGTTCATCACCGGTTCCATGAGACGGTTTTCGAGATCGGTATTGAACTTGAGATTCGATACGAACTTGCCGGCGTTCGGGCAGCGTGTGAGAAAATCGGTATTCGTGAGCGTGTAGACGCGCGCTTCGCCATAGTTGGGGCCGAAGACTTCATCGCCGCCAGCGAGATAGTTGATCTTCATCTGAATGTTCATGGGATGAGGCTCCCAGCCCAGAAACACGACCGGCTTCTTGTCGCGAATGGCGCGTTCCACCGTCACCAGCATGCCCGCCTCGCTCGATTGCACGAGCTTGAATCCGCCGAGCCCGAACTGATTCGTGTCGATCATCCTCTGAATCTTGGCGTTTGCGCTGCTGCCCGGTTCGATGCCGTAGATCTTGCCGTCGAGCTCATCGCGATGCTTGGCGATATCCGCGAACGACTTGATGCCCGCGTCATACGCATAGCTCGGCACGGCAAGCGTGGCCTTCGCGCCAGAGAGATTCGGCGGATCGAGCTTCTGAATGCTCTTCGATTCGAGGAACGGCTCGACCGCCTTTTCCTGCACCGGCCACCAGTAGCCGAGCGACACGTCGATCTGCTTGCTCTTCAGACCCGCGAGCGAAATGGGCACGGAGGCGACCGTGGTCTTCGGCGCATAACCGAGCCCTTCGAAGACGACGGAAGCGAGCGCGGTCGTCGACGTGATGTCGGTCCAGCCGATATCCACGAAGCGCACGTTGCGGCAGCTCGCATCATCGGCGGCAAGCGCGAAGGCGCCGTGAGTCAGTGCGGTCGCGGCACAGACGCCGGTCAGGAGCAGTTTCGAAACCAGGCGATGTCTCATGGCGTGCTGTTCCGGTGAGGGTTCATTGGATGCCGGTTCGTCGTGCCGGCGTGCATCAAAAGTAACGCCGCATAAAGGCGAACGAACGACCGCTTGCGACCGCGACTTGACCGCATGCGACGTGCTAGAAGAAAGGCCTGCGAATACGGGCCACGCCGGATTGCGCGGGCTTTTTGTGCTTGCTAGCGTGGAGCGTTCGTCCAAAGCGCCACACGCCATTCGATGCCCGTTCCCCAAGACTTCCACTTCCTGCTGCTGCCCGAGTTCTCGTCCATTGGCTTCATGTCGGCGATCGAGCCCTTGCGGGTTGCGAATCGCTTCAGCGGCGAGTTGTATCGCTGGCATATCCTGTCGCCCGATGGCGGGCCGGTGGCCGCGAGCAACGGCATCTCGCTGAATGCGGAAAGCGCGTTCGACAGCGTGACACATGCGGATACCGTGTTCGTCGTATCGGGATTCGAGCCGCTCGCGCGCTATACACGCGGCATCGGCGAGTGGTTGAAGCGGCTGGATCGCGCGGGCGCAACGCTTGGCGGCATCGATACGGGCAGCTTCATACTCGCCGAAGCCGGCCTGCTCGCGGACAAGCGCGCGACGTTGCACTGGGAAGCGGCGGCGGCCTTCGCCGAGCGCTATCCCGCGATAGAAACGAGCCAGGAGTTGTTCGAGATCGACACGCGGCGCATTACGTGCGCGGGCGGCACTGCGTCCATCGACCTCATGCTGGATCTGATCGCGCGCGATCATGGCGCGGAACTCGCGGCGCAAGTGTCGGAGCAGTTCGTGCTGGGGCGCATCAGGCAGCGCTCGGACCATCAGCGCATGAAGATCGCGGCGCGCTATGGCATTCACAATCGCAAGCTGATTCAGGTGATCGGCGTGATGGAGCAGCATATGGAAGAGCCGCTCTCGCCCGATGAGCTCGCGCAATCCATCAGCGTCACGCGACGTCAGCTCGAACGCCTGTTCTGCACCGCGCTAAAGGACACGCCGACGCATTTTTATCTCGGGCTGCGTCTCACGCGCGCACGCGAGCTGCTGCAGCAAACCGATATGTCGATACTCGCCGTGTGTGTCGCGTGCGGATTCGAATCGCCGTCGCACTTTTCGCGGACGTATCGCGCGCGCTTCAATGCGAGTCCGCGGCAGGACCGCAGCGCGTTGCGCGCCGTGCCTGCCGCCGCATGATCTTCGTCTCGCTAGAACGAGTGCCGCATGCCGATGCGCACATCCGACTGCGTATTCGAAGTCGACGGCGTGAAGCTATAACCGATGACGGCATCGATCGGACCCGACGCACGCAGATAATCGCCGGAAACATAGACGTCGGTACGCTTCGAAAGCAGATAGTGCAGTCCGAGCGAACCCTGGTTCCAGTGATTGCCTTCGAAGCGCGTGTGCTGATAACCGCCGTAAAGCGCGAGATCCGGCCTGAACGAATACGACGCGCCGCCTTCGTAGACTTGCATATGCGAGGTCACGCCGAGGCCCTTGATGGTCGTGTACGTGACGTTGCCCGAGAGCATCAGGTCGCCGAGCGTCCACGCGCCGCCGACTGCAAAGGCGCCTTGTTTGTCGACGGGAAACGAATTCGTGCTGTAGAGGTCCGTGACTGCGCCCGTGGCCGGATCGACCGATACCGTCGGCTGGCCCAAGAACGTGCGCGCGCCGATCATCGCGTAGGGATCGAACGCGTAAATGCCGAACGGGTTGTTCAATTGCGTATAGGCCGCGCCCACGTTGAAGGTGTTGGCCGCATAGTGCGCGCCCACGCTCCACGCGCTGTTGCGATGAAAGTCGCCCGCGTTATTGCCGAACGAATACATGCCCCCGAAGGTAAAGCCCGCGATATTGTTCGAGAGGAACTTGACCGAGTTCGGCAAGCGGTCGCCGTTCATCCGATCGAAGTCGCCCTGGTGGATGGCATAGCCGCTTCCCCATGCCGAGATGTTGTAGAGGTAGACCATCTCCTCGGTCATATCGAGCTGATTACCGAACGAGATTTGCCCCCACGGGTTCTTGAGGCCCACATAGGCTTGCCGTCCAAACTCCGCGCCGCCGAATGCATAGCGCCCGGTCCCGAGGCGGAAGCCCGATTCCAGCGCGAAGATCGCCTGCAGTCCGCCGCCCAAATCTTCCACGCCACGAAAGCCGATGCGGTTGCCGTAGGACACGCCATCGTCGAACTTCACGACATGCGAGCCACCGGTGTTGTTCACATAGGTGATGCCTGCATCGAGAATGCCGTAGAGCGTCACGCTGCTCTGCGCGTGCGATAGGGCCGGCGCGCCTGCCGCGCTCGCCGCGAGCGCGAGTCCCGCAAGACTGGCACGACGGCCGCGGGCGAGTCTCGAAACGCTTCGTGCGGCATGTCCTCTTCTCATCTGCTGCTCCTCTTCTTGTGGATTGTCGTGTCGTTGAAGGTTGCTGATCGTTCGTCGTGTCCTGCTGAAAGTGCTGAAAACTGCCGCTGAAACGCTGCATTTCGAAGCATCGGCGTGCGTGCGCCAACGTCGTAAAAGTAAGGCCACATATAAGCCACGGCTCGACCCGGTGCGACGCAAACATGTCCAGTTGCGACTCGCGCTCATTTGCAGCCCTTCTATTTCGGACATGCCCGATATCGGATTCCTCTGTCCCTACCCATACTTCTGAATCTGTAAAAAAGCGCTACATCGCAACATCTGCATCAACCACTGATCGAACATGACCACTCGCTGCCTGAGCATCTTCCACGTCGACGCCCCTCACGTTCTTGCCAATCACAAGCACTACAGCTCTCGCATGGGCTATGAGCACACCGCCGTTTCCATGGCGGGTATGCAGGGCAAAGCCCAACGAACGCTTCTCAAGTACGAACTCGTGCTGCATCACTTGCGGCAGATGCCTGAAATGGCTTTGCTCGTCTGCTTCAGCGAAGACTGCCTCGTGCTGAACATGTATCCCGTCGAACCCATGGCCGAAGGAAGGCAACATCTGCTTCCTTCACTCAACGGCAACACGGGCAGTCATCAGGCCGCCGTGCAGGTCTGGCGTAACACGAAGGACATTCGCAACTTCATCGTTCGTTGCATCGGCGAATGCAAGATCGGCGGCGCAACCGATGACGAAGAAACCTTGCTCGCCCCGCTCGACGTCATCGAACCGATGGGCGAGCGCGGTGGTGTCACGTGCGCCATGTTCTGCAATCCACGCTTCACGCCTGTCTGGGCTACGTATCCGAATCTGTGGACCATCGTGATGGACGAAGAGAAGATGTACGGCTACATTCATCCGAGCTTTCGCAACGCGCTCGCCGAGCACATCAACGATTGCCAGCAAAAAGGCGCGCGCCTGCTCGATTTTTCAGCCCATGCGAATGTGCCCGCCGAACCCTTCAGCGTCTACAACCCCGGCCAGCCCATCGCGCTCGTGACCTACTACACGGCTAACGTGCGCGAGTACGGCGCAATCGCCGAATTGAACTTCAAGCGTTATTGCGAGCGTCACGGCTACACGCTCTACGTCTATCGCGATACGCCCGCCGAGGTGGAACCAGGCACGACGGGCACCTGGCTCAAGCCATGGTTCCTGCGCAAATATCTGCCGCATCACGAATGGGTCATGTGGGTCGATGCCGACATTCTTTTCGTCGATCAATCCAAGCCGCTCGAACCGCTCTTCGCGAATCGCGATCTGCTCGCCGCGCACGACATCGGTCCTTGGATCATCAATGCAGGCGTGCTCGGTTTCAAACGCACGGACCACAATGTCGAGTTCGTCGAAGAGATTTATCGCGCCGTGAGCGCCGCGCCCGACAAGTCGAGCACGTATGCGAACGGCGGCGATCAGACGATCATTGCAAACCTCTTGCGCGAACGTCTCGACTGGGCGCTCGAGGACGGACTGGACTGCATCGGCATCAATACGCCGTGGTATTTTCAGCAGCCTTCCAGCCTGATGGTCCACTTCCTCGCCATCCAGTCGCCCATGCGCGCCATGCTGATGTCGCAGCAGGAACGCGTCAGCTTGCAACTCAACTGATCGCTTTCGATCACTTCACCCCGAGCGCGGTCTGAACGGCTTCCAGGCCGTTCCCGCCGCTCGCAGTCGTCACACCATCGAGCCACGTCTTCAGCAGTTCCGGATGCCGTTTCAATGCGTCCGTGGCGGCTGTATCGACGCGCGTCTTCTTCTCCAGCACGTCGGTTATCACGCCGTTTTCCAGATCTACGTTGAACGCCATCTGCTTGAACAGGCGGCCGACGTTCGGGCATTGCTGCTCGTAGCCGTTACGAGCCACCGTGTTGACCGTCGCGCCGCCGAAGTTCGGGCCGAAGTATCGATCCCCGCCATCGAGGTAGGCGAGCTTGAACTTGGTGTTCATGAGATGCGGCTCCCAGCCCAGAAACACGATCCACTTCTTGTCCCGCACCGCGCGATCCACTTGCGTGAGCATGCCCGTCTCGCTCGATTCCACGAGCTTCCATCCGCCCAGCCCAAAGGCTTTGTCGTCGATCATGCGTTTGATGTTCTGATTCGCGGGCGCGCCCGGCTCGATACCGTAGACGCGGTCATCGAACTTGTCGGCGTTCTTCGCGAGATCGGCGAACGAATGCACGCCGGCTGCGGCGACATAGTCGGGCACGGCCAACGTGAACTTCGCGTTGGATAGATTGGCGCGCAACACCTGCACCGATTTGTCGTCGATGAACGGCTTCACGAGCGGCGCCTGCGCCGGCATCCAGTTGCCAAGGAACACGTCGATCTGGCCGTTCTTGAGGCCTTGATACGTGATCGGCACAGACAGGTTCGCCACGTTCTGCCTGTAGCCGAGCGCTTTCAGAATGACGCCGCTCATCGCATTGGTGGCGTCGATGTCGGTCCATCCCGGACCTGCCATGCGCACCTGCGTGCAGGTCGAGGAATCGGCGGCGAATGTGGGCGAGACCACGGCGACGAGCGCGGCAACAATGAGCGCATGAAACAAGGGCTTTTTCATGGGGCGTTCCTGTCGTTGGAGTTGCTGGTGACTAGCGCGGGACTAGCGCTCGACCGCTGGAAAGCGCGCCATGGCTTCGAGCGTATCGAGGTCGATGTGATTGCGCATGTAGCGCTGGCTCGCATCGACATGCGGCTGCCAGTCCCACGACTGGATCGCACCTTGCGTGGTCGCGGCGAAATGGAAATGGCGGCGGCGCTGACTCTTGAGCACATCGCGATGCAGCGCTTCCAGGTCCCAGCGTCGCGCGATCTCATCGCGGAACGCGGTGACCTGCGACGCGTGCCGCGCATCGCTCGCGAGGTTATTGCGTTCGAGGGGATCGGCGGCGACATCGTAGAGTTGATCGGGATCGACACTCGTATGGATGAACTTGTAGCGCCCCCGCCGGATCATCACGATAGGCGCGATTGCACCTTCCGCGAGGAACTCGCCGATGGCTTCGTCATGGCCGTCCGCGCCCGCGAGATGTGGCACGAGGCTTTGCCCGTCGATGCTATCCGGCCACGCTGAAGGCGCATCGCCGCGCGCAAGTTCGACGAGCGTGGGCAACACATCGAGATGCGATACCGAAGCGCTCACGCGATGCGCATCGAAACGCTTCGGCGCATGCACGATCAAGGGCACACGGCAGCCGCCCTCGAAAAACGTCATCTTGTACCAGAGGCCGCGCTCGCCGAGCATCTCGCCGTGATCCGACGTCACGACGATGGTTGTGTCATTTGCGAGACCCGCCTGTTCCAGCGCTTCGAGTATCGATGCGAATTGATCGTCCACGTACGACACCGCGCCGTAATACGCACGGCGAGCATTGCGAATCTGTCTCTCGGTTGGCGGCGTGCGATCCGTCTCGCAGACATGACGCAGGCGCTGCGAATGCGGATCGCTGGCTTCGAGCGAATCGCGATACGAAGGCATGTCGATGTCGTCATCGCCATACAGGTCCCAGTATTTTTTCGGAATGGCATACGGGTCATGCGGATGCGTCAGCGACGCGACCATCATGAACGGTCGTACGTCTTTGCCCGCATTGCGCTCGCGCGCGATATCGAACAGCTTCTGACGCGTGGTGAAGGTCACTTCGTCGTCGAAGTCGAGTTGATTCGTGCGCACGCACGGACCTGCGTCGATCACGGAACTCATGTTGTGATACCACGAGGGACGCGCCTCGAAATTCTCCCAGTCGGGCGTCCAGCCGAAATCGGCGGGATAGATGTCGGTCGTCAGCCGCTCCTCGAAGCCGTGCAACTGGTCCGCGCCGCAGAAATGCATCTTGCCGGAAAGAATCGTGCGATATCCCTCGGCACGCAAGTAGTGCGCGAACGTGAGCGTCTCCGAAGGGAACTCGGCCGCGTTGTCATAAGCGCCGATTTGCGAAGGCAGCTTACCCGCGAGCAACGAAAAGCGTGACGGCGCGCAGAGCGGACTCGCGCAGTAGGCCGATTCGAACACCACGCCTTCACGCGCGAGCGCGTCGATGCACGGCGTCTTCGTCACTCCGTTGCCGTATGCCGCAAGCGCGAACGGCGTGAGCTGATCGGCCATGAGAATAAGGATATTTTGTTTTGTCTCAAGCATGAATGCATACCTCGAATAGAATCGACAGCGGACACGCGCATGGCGATGCGGGTTCGCTTCATGTGACTATTGCCGTTCAAATGGCCGCTGTGAAGAGAGCAAATCGTTATGCGCCCATAAGGGGGATTTATGCCGCGCCAGGACCGTCTACCGCCCATGCAGGCGCTCTCGATGTTCGAGTCCGCCGCGCGTCTCGCGAGCTTCACTGCCGCCGCGCGTGAACTAGGCTCGACACAGCCCGCCGTGAGCCAGCGCGTGGTGCAACTCGAAGAAGCGCTCGGCGTGCCGCTTTTCGAGCGCGGGCACCGGGGCGTCACCTTGACTGAAGACGGCGTGCGTCTCTTCGAAGCGGTCCGTCAAGGTCTCGATATCATCCGCACGGCTACCGGCGAGATTCGCGCGCGTAACGCTCAGCGCACGCTCACGCTGTTGACCGATTTCGGCTTCGCGACTTACTGGCTCATGCCGCGCCTGCCGCAATTCAAGGCGCTGATGCCCGATGTCGACGTGAAGATCGTCACCTCGCAAAATGTATCGGATGCCGACGGCGAACCGGCGGACGTGGTGATCGCATTCGGCAGCTCGCGCGCGCAGTGGAGTTCGCCGCACGCCATCCGGCTCTTTCCTGAAAGCGTCGTGCCGGTATGCAGCCCGGCGCTCGTGGCACGCAACAAGCCGTCGAGGGCGGCCGATCTGCTCGACTTGCCGCTCTTGCATCTGCAGGCTACGTTGCCCGAACGCTGGCTTTCATGGGCCGGCTGGTTCGAGGCGCATGGGCTGAGCGCGCCGCCGGCGCAAGGCGGCTTCACCTTCAACAGTTACGCGCTCGTCACGCATGCGGCCGTAATGGGCCAGGGCGTCGCGCTTGGCTGGGCGCCGCTCGTCGATGACCTCATCGCCAAAGGCCACCTCATCGCGCTAGACGATACTCCGCTCGTCACTGATCGCGGCTACGTGCTCGTCACGCAACGCGAGCCGTCTGCCGTCGTGCGCGCGTTCAGCAACTGGCTGCTCGATGAATGCGACGTGATCGCCTGACGCTTGCATACCAGCGCGACGGCGCTTCGCTTCTATCCGTCGTGCCCGCGCATTTGCTCTACTAGCGATAACGTTCGCCGCACGAGCGGCGTGGCGACCTTTATCGAATGTGGAGCGTGCATGTCCGCTGAAACCCGTCCCAATCAACTGGTGCTGACCGTTGCGTGTCCGAGCGCGGCGGGGCAAGTCGCCGCCATCGTCGGCTTTCTCGAACGCCATCATGGTTATATCGACGAACTCACCGTGTTCGACGACGACCTGAGCGAACGCTTCTTCGTGCGCTGCGTGTTTCATGGCGCAAGCCGAGACGACACGCTCGATCTGCCGATGCTGCAGCGCGAGTTCGAACCCATCGCCCAACGCTTCTCGATGGACTGGTCGATGCACGATCTCAACGCGCGGCCCAAGGTGCTCATCATGGTGTCGAAGCTCGAACACTGCCTCGCGGACCTGCTGTTCCGCTGGCGCATGGGCGAACTAAAGATGGATATCGTCGGCATTGCGTCGAATCATCCGGACCTGGCGCCGCTTGCAGAACAACACGGTCTGCGCTTTCATCATCTGCCGATCGCGGCCGATACCAAGGCGCAGCAGGAAGCGCGTCTGCTCGATCTCTTCGAGACATCCGGTGCGGAACTGATGATTCTCGCGCGCTACATGCAGATTCTTTCCGGCGATACGAGCCGCAAACTCAAAGGCCGCGCGATCAACATCCATCATTCGTTCTTGCCTGGCTTCAAGGGCGCAAAGCCCTATCACCAGGCGCATACGCGCGGCGTAAAACTGATTGGCGCCACTGCGCACTTCGTCACCGACGATCTCGACGAAGGCCCGATCATCGAACAGGAAGTGGAGCGCGTGGATCACTCCTATAGCCCCGAGCGCCTGCTTGCAACGGGACGCGATGTCGAATGCATCACGCTTGCGCGCGCCATCAAGGCGTTCACGGAACGGCGCGTGTTCATCAACGGCGAGCGCACTGTCGTTTTAAGGTAAGCACAAAAAAGGGGTGCCGCGGATTCGCGGCACCCCTTCTTGATCCAGGCGCTGAGACCTTACTTCACCCAGCTGTCCACGCGATCGCCATGCGCGCCGATCCATGCATCGGCGGCGGCTTGCGGCTTCTCACCGTTTTGCGTCGCGAGCATCACGCTGTCGATTTCACCCGGTTTCCACTGGAATTTCTTCAGGAAGGCCACGACCGGCGGGGCCTTCTTTTCGAGTTCCGGATTCACCACGCTATCGACGTGTTCCGCTTCGCCGAAGACCTTCTTCGGATCTTCGAGGAATTTCAGCTTGTACTTCGCGAACATCCAGTGCGGCTTCCAGCCCGTCACGATGATCGGCTTCTTCGCCGCTTCCGAACGCGCAAGTTCAGCGGTCATCGCGCTGCCCGAACTCGGCATCAGCCTGTAGTCGAGGTTATAAGCCTTGATGGCTTCGCTCGTCTTTTGCATCACGCCCGCGCCCGCATCGATACCGACGATGCGCGAATCGAATTCGGCCTTCTTCGCTTCGAGGTCGGTCAGGCTGTTGGCATCGACATTTTCAGGAACGATCAGACCAATCTTCGCATCATTGAAGTTGGGTCCGAGGTCGACGACCTTCGTCTTGAAGTTGTTCCAATACGCACCGTGCGTCACCGGCAGCCACGCGGACAGCGTCGCATCCAGATCGCCGCGCGCCACGCCCTGCCACATCACGCCTGCCGCCACCGGCACGAGTTGCACCTGATAGCCCAGCTTCTTTTCGATGATGCGCGCCGCCACGTTCGACGTCGCCACGCTGTCGTCCCAGCCTTCGACGTAGCCAATCTTGATGGTCGGTTTATCTTCGGCGTTTGCGCCCATGCTCGTGGCCAGTGCCGCAGCCATGGCGCTCAGCACGAACAGTCTTCTCATCGCTTTCATTTGATTTCCCCTTTGCGGCCCCACGCCGTAGCGTCCAGAATCACCAGCCAGAATTGGCCAGTAACGCACTTTTCCGACACTCAATTGTCCAGAAGCGACGCCGAGTTTTATTTATCCACCACGAGGTCGCTCAAAGGCTTGCTGCAGCACAACAGCACCATGCCCTGATCTATTTCGCGCTGACGAATGCCGCCTGCGTGCTTCATGCTCACTTCGCCCGATACGAGCTTGACCTTGCATGTGCCGCACATGCCTTGCGTGCACGATGAGGGTAAACGCACCCCGGCTTTCTTCGCGGCATCGAGCACGTTCTCGTTGCTACCGCATTCGATGTCGCGCCGGATCTTGGCGAAGCTGACTTTGTATGTCGTATCGACAGGCGCCGCTGGTCGAGGCGCAAAGCCAACTGCCTCTTCACGCGCTTCGACGAAATCGGTCTGTGTGGCGATGGCGTCGGCCACGTGCGCGGTCGTCAACTGCGATGCGACCTCCGCAATGGTCTCGAACGAGAAGCTCTCTTCGTGATAATGCTTGCGATCGAAACCGCCTTCATCGAGAAGATCGCGGACCGCCTTCATATAAGGCGCTGGACCGCACGTGAAGATTTCGCGTTCGAGATAGTCCGGTGCAATCAGCTTCAGTAGCGGCAAGCTGAGAAAGCCCGTCACACCGGCCCAGTTCGTGCGCGTGCCCACGCGCTCGCAAACGAAGGCCGTGCGAAAGTTCGTCTGATTCGATGCAATGAGATCCAGCTCGCGCGAGAAGATGATGTCGTCGGGCGTGCGCGCGCTGTGCACGAAGACGATATCCGCGTCCTCGCCGAGTTCGTGATGCGCGCGGCTCATCGACATGAGCGGCGTGATACCCGACCCCGCCGAAAGAAACAGGAACTTGCGCGCCGGATGCCGCGCGCAGGTGAACTCGCCCGAAGGTCCGAGCACACGCACGCGCGATCCCGCAATTACGTTGTCATGCAGCCAGTTCGATACCTTTCCGCCCGGTACACGCTTGACCGTGATCGAAATGGTGTGCGGCCGCGTGGGCGAAGAGGAAATCGTATAGCAGCGATTGATCTGCTCGCCGTCGATATCGAGTTCCAGTGTAATGAACTGCCCCGGTTCGAACACGAAGCTGCGTTCGCTCGGCGCCTTGAAGAAAAAACTCTTCACGTCGTGCGTTTCCTGCCGGACGTGACAGCAGACGAGTGTGTCGTCGGTATCGCTATTCCAGCGCGCGGGCAGCGTCCCCCAGAAGCGCGGCTGGGTGACACGGCTTGCAGTCGGCTCGAACGTGGCCTGATCGCGCATCATGTTTTGCCTCTCGAACGCGCTTAGCGCATGAAGGAAACGACTTTCTCGCCATGCGTGACCACGTCCTTGTCGGGCGTGTTCGCATAGTTGTCGAGGCGGCCGATATACCACTCGCAGAACTTTTCCACGAGCCCTTCGGTGAACGGCGAATACGGGCCCGGCTCGTAAGCGCTGCTCGTTGCACCCAGCTGCGAATACTCGACCAACGTGCGGTCCTGTTCGTTCGTTGCGCGCCACACGGCGGTGAGATTGTCGACGTCGTAATCGATACCTTCGCGCGCGTCCTTATGCACGAGCCACTTGGTGCGCACGAGCGTTTCGCCCGCAGACAGCGGAATCACGCTGAACGTGACGATGTGATCGCTCATGAAGTGATGCCACGAATTCGGTTGCGTCCAGAACGACAAGCCGCCCAGGTCCGCGCGCTCGAAGCCGCCAAGCAGCTTCTTCGATGCCACCTTCGCGTCGAGCGTCTGCGATTCGCCATCGCGGTCGAGTGGCAGACGTTGCGTGCGAAAACCGGTGACGAGATCCGCCAGACGTTCGATCTCGGCGGAAGGCAGGTTCATTGCTTCCCATTGCTTCGTGCGTTCGCTCACCGTGCGTTCGAACGCGGCCATGCCGTCCTCGTTCGCAGGGGTGCGTTGATAACCGAAGCCGTATTCATAGAGCGAAATGGTCAACTCGGGATGGTTTGCCACGCAGTGATAGCACTCGCGGTTGTTCTCCATCGTGAGCTTCCAGTTGCCCTTTTCCACGATGTCGATGTTCGCCGCGATCTTGCAATCGGCGAGACCGTGCGGCAAAAGATACGGCTCCATCGACTCGCGCAGCACGGAGAAATCGGCGGGCGGTTCATCGGCGAGACAGATGAAGATCAGGCCCGCGAGGTTCTGCACATGAACCTTCTTGAGGCTATGTTTGCAGCGGTCGAACTGGTCGCCCATGTGTTCGGCGAACATGAGGTCGCCGTTGAGGTTATAGGTCCAGCTGTGATATGGGCACACGATATTGCCGAGCGAGCCTTTCTCCTGATTGCAAAGACGCGCGCCGCGATGACGGCAGACGTTGTGGAACGCGCGAATCTGCATGTCGTCGTCGCGCACGATCAGGATCGAATCGTGGCCGATATCGACGGTCGTATAGTCGCCCGGCTCCGGCACGTCCGGCTCGATCGCAACCTGAATCCAGTGCTGCCGGAAAATCGCGTCCAGGTCGAGCGCGTGAATCTCGTCGCTCGTGTAGAACGGCGCTTCGAGCGTGTGGCCCTTTTTGCGGCGTTCGATCATTGCGCGAACGTCTGCCGAAACTTTCATCGTGTGCTCCGTTGTGCGTCACGTCTGGTGCCCCGCCAACACCCCTGAAATGCGGGCTTGCTGCGCTTTGAACTTAATAATCCACCAGTTGATGCTCGCGCAAATACGCCAGGATCACTTGTGCTTTTTCGACGGAACTCCCTTCAATTACGACGCTTCCGCCACGGCTTTCGGTCGTGGTCGCGGAAAGCATGCGGGCATGGCCGGTGCGCTTTTCGGGCGCGGCGAGGCGCTTGGGCTTCGCGCTCACGGGGCCGACGCTCCATGCGCTCGCTTCCGGATCGACAGGCGCGGCCGCTGCAACCGGTGCGACGCGTCCTTCGCGCATACGCGCATACGCGTAGCGCGGTGTCGCGTTGGCGAGCGGATGCACGGCGATGAGCGCGGGCAACTGCACGCGCACACGGCGACGCAAGCCCTTCGGCATGAACTGGCGCACTTCGACGCCTTCGTTCGTCACGTCGATATCGACAGCCGAGCCGACTAGCGCGACGTTCAACGCATCGGCAAGCCGATACGGCAACGTGCCGCTATCGAACGCGCCTTCGGCACGCGTGCCGGTCAAGACGAGTCGATAACCCGCGAGACGTTGCGCGAGTGCCGCGCAGGCATCGCCCGGTGTGTTGAGCACTTCGACGCGCGGCGCGCCCAGTGCGAGATATTCGGCAAGCGCGGGATTGGCGGGGTCGCCTGCATGCAGCACATCGAGTTGCGCGCCGTGTTCCTTTGCAATGTCGATACCGAGGGCGAGCGCGGCCGCGTCGTTGCGGCTATAACGCGCCGTGCCGCTAATAGGATGCCGGCCAGTAGAAACGAGAACGGCTATTTTCATGCGTACGCTCCTTCGGCAAGCGTCGCCGTCTGCAGGATCGGGCTGCCATTGGTACGCGATGCACGCGCGGCCGACGCCGCGTCCGTCAGCGCCTTGATGGTCTCTTGCGTATCCGCGACGATGGTCAGATCCGCACGCTTGGCAATGGGCGCGCTCGCATCGAGATTGACCGCGATGACATGCCGGCAATCCTTGATGCCTTGCAGGTGCTGCACCGCGCCCGAGATGCCGAACGCGATATACACGCTAGCTTCCACCGTCTTGCCCGTGGCGCCGATCTGCTTGTCGCGCGAGAACTTGCCGTCGTCGACAGCCACCCGGCTCGCGCCGATAGCCGCGCCCAAGGTGCTTGCCAACGCTTCGAATGCGGGCACGTCCGTCACGCCGTTGCCCGCCGAGATGATGAAGTCCGCTTCTTCGAGCGCGACTTGGGCCGCGTCCATTTCCTCGATGCCGAGATCGACATACGCGCTCGGCATCGTCGCGGGCACGACGTCTTCGCTATTCACGCGCGCGCCTGCGCCGACGTAAGGCAGCTTGGCATCGACCGCATTCGGTGCGAGCAAGATCACATCGGGTCGCGCACGCAATGCCACCGCGCGGCCAGCATGTGCATACGCAGCGACGTGCTGAAGGTCGAGTTCCACCACGTGTGTGGCGATACTCGCACCGGCGCGCGCCGCGTAACGCCGGCCGAGATCGCCGTCGCCGGTTGCGTTGTCGGGCATGAAGACATGCACGGGCGTGAAGGCCGCGACGCAGGCAGCGAGCGCGCGCAGTTCTTCATCCGGTGCGAAATGGCGGCGATCGAAGCCGGGCAGCTCGATATAACGATCCGCGCCGAGCGACGCCGCATCGTCACTGAACGCGCCGAACGCGATCAACACGACTTCGGTTTCATCGTCCGCGAGCAAGGCGGCGGCGGCCAGTGCCTGACGGCCGTGATCGTCGAGCGCGCCGCGATCCGTATGCGCCGCCACCAGCACCGCGCGACGCGACGCTTTCGCCGTGCGGCGCGGCTTCGCTGCATCATGGTGTGTTGCAACGAAGTCAAGCAGCGCGCCGCTGCCGATCTCGCCGAGCGTGATGCGCTTGAGCCCCGCGCTCGTGACGATAAACGGCCTGCGCGGATCGATTCGTTTGATGTTGTCGTTCATCGTGTTACTCCAGCGCCGCGGCGACCAGCTCCGCCACGTCGAGCACTTCGGGACGCGCGCCGACCACGCCTTCGAGCATCGCGGTGCAATTCGGGCAACCCACGGCGACCACTTCCGCGCCTATCGTGCGGGCATCGGCAATGCGGATATCGGGAATGCGCTGCTTGCCGGGAATGTCGGTCAGGGGCGCGCCGCCGCCACCGCCGCAGCACCGTCCGCGCATGCCGTTACGCTCCATCTCCACCACCTTGATGCCGATGGACTTCAGCAGCTTGCGCGGCGCTTCGGTTTCGCCGTTATAGCGGCCGAGATAGCACGGATCGTGATACGTGATCTTCTTGTCGGCGAGCACGGTCGCGGCCTTCGGCGAGAGCTTGCCGTTCGCGACGAGTTCTGCCATCAACGCCGTGTGATGCTGCACTTCATAGAAGCCGCCAAGCGCGCGATACTCGTTGCGCAAGCTATGCAGCACATGCGGGTCCGCCGTCACGATGCGCCGGAACGAATACTGCGAAAGTGTGCCTATCAGCTTCTTCGCGCATGCCTGAAAGGTAGCTTCGTCGCCGAGACGACGCGCCGTATCGCCGGTGTCCGTTTCAACGCCGCCGAGCACCGCGTAATCCACGCCTGCCTTGTTCAGCACCTTCGCCAACGCACGCAGCGTGCGTTGATAACGCATGTCGAACGCGCCTTCGCCCGCGATCAACAAGACATCGACGGGACGACCCGGTTGCGCGACCTGCACTTGCAGATCCACCGACCAGTCGTAACGCGCGCCGATGTCAAACCCGTTCGCGCTGCCCGTTTCACGCAGATTCGCAAGCGTGATCGGACCTTTCCCCGGGACGTTGCCTTCCACGAGCGTCTGATTGCGGCGCATATCGACGATGGCATCGACGTGTTCGATCAGCATCGGGCATTCTTGCACGCAGGCGCGGCACGTGGTGCAGGACCAGATGGTATCGGCTTCGATCATCGTGGAGATGAGCGGCTTGCCCGGTGCGCCCGAATGCCTGCCGACCGGAATGCCGGGGGTCGGGCTGCCGGCGTAGAGCGCATCCGAACCGCCGACCATGCCGACGACGAGATCCTGAATCAGCTTCTTCGGATTGAGCGGTTGTCCCGATGCGAACGCGGGGCACGCCGCTTCGCATTTGCCGCATTGCACGCAGGCATCGAAACTCAGCAACTGGTTCCAGCGAAACTCGATGGGCTTGCTCACGCCATATTCCTGCGCATCGAGTACGGGCACTTTGAGCGCGGTGGGCGGCACGACATCGTGCTCGTTTTTCGCTGCAAAGCGCTCCTGACGCGGATGAAACGCGAGATGCAGCAAGCCCGCCATCGCATGCTTCATCGGGCCGCCTTGCGCTGCGCCGAAGGTCATCGTGTATGCGCCCGCCGCGATCAGCAATGCAACGATGATCGCGAGTGCACCCGACATCCACGAAGCCGGCAACAGCATGAACAATGCAAGACCAAGCGCGAATGAACCGAGCAGCAAAGGCAGGCTGTCCCACGGTCCGCGTGACAAACGCGCGGGCACTTCCTTCGCGTCGTGTCTGCGACGGTACACGAACACTGCGCCCACCAGCATGACGATAGCCGCGAGGAAGATCAGCTTGTCGAGCCACGGCGAATAGATGGCGAGGCCGTAGTTGAGGAATACGAGCGCCATCGCGAGAATGGCGCCGCCAGCGGTTGCAACGTGCGTCTTCGCGATATACGGATCACGCGCCACCACATGATGCAAATCCACGAAGTAACGCTTCGGGATGGTCAGCAGGTTAGCCCAGCCATAAGCACCGGCAGTCGTGGCGCGTCCTTCTCGCCAATAGGCCGCGCGCTTCATCACGGCGAAGGCGAGACCCGCCACCGATACCCACAGCAAGACGGTGATGACAAACACGGGGTTCATCGTCTAAAGCCCTCGTCAGAAGTCTTTGCAAAGACGCAGCGCGTCGTAGATCGCGCCGTGGATGTTGTGCATGGAGATGCAGTCGCCGACGCGGAACAAGAGAAAACGCCCGTTTCCAAGCTCTTCCGAAAGACACGGCTGCGCTTCCGATGCAAAGAGCTTGTGCACATCCACCTGGCCGCGATTGAGCGATTCGGGTTTCAGCTTCCAGTACAGGCAATCGTTGGGCGTGCTGCCGTTCTCAATCACGACCTGATCCACCGCGCGCTCTTCCTGTTCTTCCGTGTACTCGTTGCGGATCACGGCAATCTTCTTCCCGTCTTCCTCGTACACCTTGTCGAGCCAGTAGTTCGGCGTATGGATCACGCCTTGCGCATAAAGCCTTCTATAAAAGATGGGGAACGTGGTGCCGCCGACGTCATCGGCGACCTTCACGTCCGGCGTCACGATCTCGACATTGCCGCCACGGCTCGAGATGAAGTCCGCGACGCCCGCGCCCGCATGCGTGCTCACGCCGTCATAAACGAGCACGTTCTTGCCCGGCTCGACCTTGCCCGAGAGAATGTCCCAGGCGCTCACCGCGAGACCTCGTTCGACGCCCCATGCAGGCACTTGATCCGTGAACGACGAGCCGCCCGTCGCGAGCACGACGATGTCCGGCTTCTCGGCCATGATGGCCTTGTCGTCGGCGGCGACACCGAGACGACGATCCACGCCGAGCCGCTTCGTTTCCATGTCGAACCAGCGCACGATGCCCGCCATCTGCTCGCGCTGCGGCGCCTTCGCGGCAAGCATGATCTGGCCGCCGACGTAATCGTTCTTCTCGAACAGCACGACATCGTGACCGCGCGACTTCGCCACGCGCGCCGCTTCGAGTCCCGCGGGCCCTGCGCCGACCACCACGACTTTGCGCTTCGGCCCGCGCGTCTTTTCGATGACATGCGGCATGGTCGCTTCACGCGATGTCGCCGCGTTCTGCACGCACAACACATCGAGTCCGTTGTACTGCCGGTCGATGCAGTAGTTCGCGCCGACGCACTGCTTGATCTCGTCCTCGCGGCCATCGCGAATCTTGATCACCATATGCGGGTCCGCAATCTGCGCACGCGTCATGCCGACCAGATCGACCATGCCGTTGGCGAGCAGACGTTCCGCCTGACCCGCATCGCGAATGCTTTGCGCATGCATGATCGGCAGCTTCACGACCGACTTGATGCCCGCCGCGAGATGCACGAAAGGCTCGGGTGGCAGCGCCATCGGCGGCATGCAGTTGGCGAGCGTGTTATGCGTATCCGCGCCCGAACCGATCACGCCGATGTAATCGATGAGGCCCGTTTCAGCCATCGCTTGAGCGATCTCTTTCAATTGTTCGTGATCGAGACCGTCTTCATGGAATTCGTCGCCGCACATGCGCAAGCCAATTGCGAAGTCGGCGCCCACGGCTTCGCGCACGGCCTGCAGCACTTCCTTACCGAAGCGCAGACGGTTTTCGAGCGAACCGCCCCATTCGTCCGTGCGAAAGTTGGTGCGCGGACTCCAGAACTGATCGATCAAATGCTGATGCGCCGCCGAGATCTCGACGCCATCCATGCCCGCATCCTTCACGCGCTTCGCGGCCGCCGCGAAATCCTGAATGATGCGCTTGATCTCTTCCACTTCGATGATCTTCGCGTTGCCGCGATGCACCGGCTCCCGCACGCCCGAAGGCGACATCAGATGCGGCCAGCTCTCTCCGTGCCACGCCGAACGCCGGCCCATGTGCGTTGCCTGGATCATGATCTTCGCGCCATGCCGATGCATCGCTTCGGCCAGCCGCGAGAGCGGGTCGATGACCTTGTCGGTCGACAGGTTCACCGACTTCCACCAGCCTTGCGGGCTGTCGATCGACACCGGGCTCGAACCTCCGCAAACGGCTAGCGCCACGCCGCCCTTCGCCTTCTCTTCGTAATAGCGGATATACCGGTCGCCGGGCAGACCGCCTGGCTCGGCATAGACCTCGGCATGCGCGGTACTGACGATACGGTTACGCAAGGTCAGTTTGTTCAGCGTGAGTGGCTTGAAAAGGTTCGGGTAACGCATTGCGGGCGACCTCGGAAAGGTTTTGCTTTGAAGCCTTTATTTCGATGCGAGCGGCGACACTTCGAACACACAATGCTCGCAGCCTTCCGCGGCGCATTGCGTTTCGACCGAGTGCGAACGCGGCCCCTTCTTCGTGCTGTCGGGTGCGGTGTCGTTGACCCAGTCCAGCGCGCCGGCGAACCATCCGGCGAACATGTAGCAGAGCTTGCCGTGCTTGCCCGGTTGCGCGAGCACGAAGGACGAGTGACGCAGATGCACACGCGCCATGGCGCTCTGCGGGTCGGATTCGACGATATCGAAGAGACCCCAGCCGCGTTGCGACAGGCGCTTCAGGTAATGCTCGAACACCGCCATGCCCGCTATGCCGTGCTTGTCCGCCTCCTTGTCGCACCAGTGATAAGCGGACTTGTAGCCCGCCTTGTAGAGAATCGCGGCGTACGCTTCGCGGCCGAGCGCTTCTTCCACGGCCACGTGGTTATTGGTGAAGAAATGGCGCGGCACATACAGCATGGGCAGCGCGTCGGTAGTCCAGACGCCCGTTTCTTGATCGACGTCGATAGGCAGTTGCGGTTGCATCGCGGGTTCCCTGTTCTTGTTGGAGTCAGACGTTCCAGACTTCGCCGAAGAAGCGCATCCAGTTCTCGCCCATCACCTTCTTGATACGCGTCTCGCCCCAGCCCGCTTTTTCCATCGCGGCCGTGAGGTTCGGGAACTCGCCGATCGTGCGAATGCCTTCCGGATTCACGACCTTGCCGAAGTTCGTCAGACGGCGATAACGGCCCTTGTCGTGCGTGATCCAGTCGAAGAACTCGGTGCTGTAGCCTTGCGTGAAGTCCGTGCCGATGCCCACCTTGTCTTCGCCGATCACGTTGATCACGTAGTCGATGGCTTCGAGATAATCGTCGACGGTCGCGTCCGGGCCTTTCTTCAGGAACGGCGAGAACATGGTCACGCCGACGAAGCCGTTGGCGTCCGCGATCTCTCTCAGCTGATCGTCGGTCTTGTTGCGCGGATGGTCCTTGAGTCCCGAGGGACAGCAGTGCGAGTACGTGACAGGCTTCTTCGAGCAGGCGATGGCATCGGAAGAAGTCTTCGCGCCCACGTGGGAAAGATCGACCATGATGCCGACGCGATTCATCTCGTGGATCACTTCCTTGCCATAACCCGAGAGTCCGCCGTCCGGTTCATAGCAGCCCGTGCCGACCAGGTTCTGCGTGTTGTAGCAGAGTTGCACCACGTTCACGCCGAGCTCCTTGAACACTTCGATATAGCCGACATTGTCCTCGAACGCATACGAGTTCTGGAAGCCGAAGATGATGCCTGTCTTGTTTTCCTTCTTCGCGCGCAGGATGTCGTCGGTCGTGCGCACGAGCGTGAGAATCTCGCTGTACTCGCGAATCTGTTGCTTCATCTCGGCGATGTTGTCGATCGTCTTCTGGAAGTCCTCCCAGACCGAAACCGTGCAGTTCACCGCGGTGACGTTACCTTTGCGCATGTCCTCGAACACGGAGCGCTCGAACTTGGAGATGTTCAGGCCGTCGATGATGATGCTGTTGTCGTGCAGAGTGCTCATCGTTGATAACTCCGTGGGCTTAGTAGATGGGGAAGCGTTCGCACAGCGCGAAGATCTCGCGGCGCACGCGTTGTTCGGTTTGCGGATCGCCTTCCGGATGCTCGCGCAGCGATTCGAAGACTTCGAGAATCAGGCGGCCGGTTTCGCGGAACTCGTTGACGCCGAAGCCGCGCGTCGTGCCTGCCGGCGTGCCTAAGCGAATGCCCGAGGTGACGGTCGGCTTTTCGGTATCGAAGGGTATGCCGTTCTTGTTGCAGGTGATGCCCGCGCGTTCCAGCGCATGCTCGACCTGATTGCCCTTGAGGCCTTTCGGGCGCAGATCGACGAGCAGCAGATGGTTGTCCGTGCCGCCGGTGACGAGATCGACGCCGCCTTCCTTGAGCACTTCGCCGAGCGCTTGCGCATTTGCGAGCACGTTGTCGATATACGTCTTGAAGTCCGGCCGCAGCGCTTCGCCGAAGGCCACCGCCTTGCCTGCTATCACATGCATCAGCGGGCCGCCTTGCAGGCCGGGGAACACGGCCGAGTTGATCTTCTTGGCGATGTCTTCGTCGTTCGTGAGGATGAAACCGCCGCGCGGACCGCGTAAGGTCTTGTGCGTGGTGGACGTGACCACGTGCGCATGATCCACGGGGCTATAGTGACGCCCCGCCGCGATGATGCCCGCGATATGCGCCATATCGACCATGAGCTTCGCATCGACGCTATCGGCGATCTTGCGCAGACGCGCGAAGTCCAGCTTGCGCGGATACGCCGAGAATCCCGCGATCAGCAATGACGGCTTGTGTTGCTTCGCGAGTTCCTCGATCTGCTCGTAATCGATCAGCATGGTGTCGCGGTTCACACCGTATTGCACCGCGTTGAACCACTTGCCCGAAAGCGCGGGCTTCGCGCCATGCGTGAGGTGACCGCCCGCATCGAGCGACATGCCGAGAATGGTGTCGCCGGGTTTGGCGAGCGCAAGCATCACGGCGCCGTTGGCCTGCGCGCCCGAATGCGGCTGCACGTTGGCGAACTTCGCGTTGAAGAGCTGCTTGATGCGATCGATGGCGAGCGCCTCGACTTCATCCACGAATTCACAGCCACCGTAATAGCGCTTGCCCGGATACCCTTCCGCGTACTTGTTCGTGAGCACCGAGCCTTGCGATTCCAGTACGGCGCGCGACACGATGTTTTCCGACGCGATCAGTTCGATTTGCGATTGCTGGCGCTCCAGTTCTTTCAGGATCGCGCCGCGCACCGAAGCGTCGCTGGATGCAAGCGGGGCTTCGAAGAAGGGATTCGAGTTCGACATTGGCAGGTCCGTGGGTCAAGTGTGACGGTCGTTCGACGGCGGTGCGGGTGGCTCTTCGGATGATTTTCCGTTTGCCGTCGCGGCCGTAATCGTTGCGTCTATTCTTGACTTTCGTCCTGCCGGTCAATTTACGAATTTAGACGTGTTCTTGGCCTTTTCCGACATGCGCGTCTTTTTTCGACAAGTGGCGCGATGGTTTTCGGTGTAGCGATTTATTCGGTGCGCCGCTGCACTGTCGCGGAACGCCCGTGCGCTTCGAAGGTGCGCGCCCTTGCTCGTGGAGGGTCGGCGAGGAAATCGCGTCTATATGAAGCATGCACGATGCCTCGTGAGGCTCAGGGTTTAGCCTGATGGCATGGTAGTTGCAAACGAAACCAAAATGCAAAAAGTGGCAAAGCGCCGCATCTGACGGCGTCAAACAATAGATTCGAAGGAATCATTCCTCACATGTCCCCCGATCGCACGGCGTCGCTGTCGCACTTCGCTTTCATGCCGCTTCCCAACTTCACCATGATCGCTTTCACCAACGCGATCGAAGTCCTGCGCATGGCGAACTATCTGACGGGGCAGCCGTTGTATCGCTGGTCGATCGTGAGTCCCGATGGCGGTCCCGTCACCGCGAGCAACGGCTTGTCCGTCGACACAGGTCCGGTGGAATGCGTGGGACAACCCGATATCGTGTTCGTGGTCGGCGGCATCGATGTGCAGCGCGCGACCACGCCCGCACATCTCGCCGCGCTGCGCCGCTTCGCCCGCATGGGCAGCGTGCTCGGCAGCCTCTGCACCGGCACTTATGCACTGGCTCGTGCGGGCTTACTCGCGGGCTATGCGTGCGCCATCCACTGGGAGAACATGTCGGCGCTCAAGGAAGAGTTTCCCGACACGCGCTTCCTGAAGGAACTGTTCGTGATCGACCGCGATCGCGTCACGTGTACCGGTGGCGTCGCGCCGCTCGACATGATGCTCAACCTCATCGCATCCCGCGTGGGTACGGCGCGCGTGACGCAGATCGCCGAGCAATTCATCGTCGAACATGTACGCGATACGAGCGCGCAGCAGCGCATGCCGCTCGTTGCACGACTCGGATCGGCCAACAAGTCGCTCTTCGAAGTGATCTCGCTCATGGAGAACAACATCGAGGAGCCGCTGTCGCGCGAGGAACTGGCGCGCCTTGCCGGCATGTCGCAACGGCAATTGCAGCGGCTCTTTCGCGAGCATCTCGGCATGACGCCGACGCACTACTATCTCACGCTGCGTCTGCGGCGCGCGCGCGAACTGCTGCTGCAAACCGATATGTCGATCATGCATATCACCATGGCTTGCGGCTTCCAGTCGGCGTGCCACTTCTCGAAGAGTTATCGCGATGCCTTCGGAACCGCGCCCACGCGCGAACGCCGCAAGCAAGCGCCTTCACTTGCGGCGGTTGCACCTTCGGCGCTGGTTGCCTGATACCGGTTCGAACAAAAAGAGCCGTTGGCTTGCAACAGCCAACGGCTCTCTTCATTCCAGGCCGATTACGCCGCTTTCAACAATCCGTGCGGATCGAGCACGAACTTCCTCGGCGCGCCGCCATCGAACTTTCTGTAGCCTTCGGGCGCTTCATCGAGCGAAATCACGGACACGTTGACGATATCCGCAATCGGCAAACGATCCCACAAGATGGCCTGCATCAGATTGCGGTTGTACTTCATCACGGGCGTCTGTCCCGTGTGGAACGAATGCGACTTCGCCCAGCCAAGGCCGAAGCGAATGCTGAGACTGCCCTTGCGCGCGGCGGCATCGGCGGCGCCGGGGTCATCGGTGACATAGAGGCCGGGAATGCCGATCGCGCCCGCTGCCTTCGTGATCTCCATCAGCGAATTAAGCACGGTGGCCGGTGCTTCCTCGCCGCTGCCGCTGCCGTGACCGTGTGCCTCGAATCCCACGCAATCGACCGCGCAATCCACTTCCGGCTTGCCGAGAATCTGCTCGATCTGCTCGCCGAGCGTCGCGTCCCTTGAGAGATCGATGATCTCGAAACCCATCTTGCGCGCGTGCGCCAAGCGCTCTTCGTTCATGTCGCCGACGATGGTGCACGCTGCGCCCAAAATGCGCGCCGATGCCGCCGCCGCCATTCCAACCGGTCCCGCGCCCGCGATATAAACCGTCGCGCCCGGTTTCACGCCCGCCATCACCGCGCCGTGATAACCCGTCGGCAAGATGTCGGAGAGACACGTGAGGTCGCGTATCTTCGACATGGCCTGTGCCTTGTCCGGAAACTTCAGCAGATTGAAATCGGCATACGGAACCATCACGTATTCCGCCTGGCCGCCTATCCAGCCGCCCATATCGACATAACCATACGCGCCGCCAGCACGCGACGGGTTCACGTTCAAACATACGCCCGTATGTTGCGCCTTGCAGGTCGGGCAGCGCCCGCATGCCACGTTGAACGGCACCGAAACGAGATCGCCAATGGCAAGCGTCTCCACATCGCGGCCGATTTCGATCACTTCGCCCGTGATCTCGTGCCCGAGCACGAGGCCGACTTCCGCCGTCGTGCGGCCGCGCACCATATGCTGATCCGAGCCGCAAATGTTGGTACTGACTACGCGAAGAATGACGCCGTGGCCGATGTCGCGCCCGCGTGGATCGACCATCTTCGGATAGTCGATGGACTGCACTTCCACCTTGCCCTGCCCCAGATATACGACGCCGCGATTGCTGCTCATTGATCGTCTCCATGTCTCGTGGACGGCTCGCGCGATGCACCGTCACGGTTCATCGCGCCCGTTCGTCGAGCGTAGCGCCGCTAGTCGCGCACGACCGATCCCCAATGCGACGCGGGTTTGACTCAAACCGACATGACGCTCTTCGGCGGTTTTTATTGATTGACCGTTCAATATAAAACCCCCTAACATCGAATCGAACTGACAGCCGAAGCGACCATGCCCAAACTCGGAATGCGCGAGATTCGTCGCGCGCAACTCATCGACGCGACCTTGCAGACCATCGACGAAGCGGGCCTCGGCGGTGCGACGCTCGCCTCGGTGGCGCAGCGCGCGAGCACATCGACGGGAATCGTCAGTCACTATTTCGGCGACAAGGACGGGCTGCTCGAAGCCACCATGCGTCATGTGCTGCGCAATCTCTGGCAGGCCACGTCGCGGCGCCGCAAGGCCGCGAAAGCCGAGCCGCGTGCGAAGTTGCGCGCAGTGGTCGCCGCGAATTTCGATGTCGAACAGGTGAACGGCCCCGCCATGAAGACATGGCTCGCGTTCTGGTCCGAGAGCATGCACAAGCCCGAGTTGCGGCGTTTGCAGCGTGTCAACACGCGGCGACTCTATTCGAATCTATGCGCGGACTTCTCGCGCGCCTTGACGAAGCCTGCCGCGCGCCGTGCGGCCAGCGGTCTTGCCGCGCTTATCGACGGTCTCTGGCTGCGCGGCGCGCTTGCAGGCGAACCGTTCGATACGAAGTCGGCGTTGCGCCTCGCTTACGACTACATCGACCTGGTGCTCGAAGCGCGCGGCTAAAACTTTCCATCCTCAAAGGAGCACGACATGGAAGAGCAACGCCTTTACATCGGCGGCGCATACGTCGATGCCACGAGCGGCGAAACCTTCGTCACACTCGATCCCGCCACCGGTGAATCCATCGCGCATGTGCAGCAGGCGTCGCAAGCGGATGTCGATCGCGCCGTGCACGCAGCACACGAAGGGCAACGCGAATGGGCCGCGATGACCGCGATGCAGCGCTCTCGCATCCTGCGACGCACCGTCGACCTGCTACGCGCGCACAACGACGAACTCGCCGCGCTCGAAACGCGCGACACCGGCAAGCCGATTGCGGAGACGCGCGCCGTGGATATCGTCACCGGCGCGGATGTGATCGAGTATTACGCGGGACTCGCGACGGCCATCGAAGGCACGCAAATACCGCTGCGCGAATCGTCGTTCGTCTATACGCGACGCGAGCCGCTTGGCGTGTGCGCGGGCATCGGCGCATGGAATTATCCGATACAGATAGCTTGCTGGAAGTCTGCGCCCGCGCTCGCGGCCGGCAACGCGATGATCTTCAAGCCAAGCGAGATCACGCCACTCACCGCGCTGAAGCTCGCGGAGATTTATACCGAAGCGGGCGTGCCCGCCGGAGTCTTCAACGTGGTTCAAGGCGATGGCCGCGTGGGCGCCATGCTCGCGGAACATGCGGGTATCGAGAAGATATCGTTCACGGGCGGGGTGCAAACCGGCAAGAAGGTCATGGCGCATGCGGGCGGCTCGACGCTCAAGGAAGTGACGATGGAACTGGGTGGCAAGTCGCCGCTCATCGTATTTCACGACGCCAATCTCGAACGCGCCGCCGACATTGCCATGAGCGCGAACTTCTTTAGCTCGGGACAGGTATGCACGAACGGCACGCGCGTGTTCGTCGAGCGCGGCGTGATCGAACGCTTCGAAGCGCTGGTGCTGGAGCGCGTAAAGCGTATTCGCATTGGCGCGCCGGATGATCCGCTCACCAACTTCGGCCCGCTTGCAAGCGCGGCGCAACTGCATAAAGTGCTCGGCTTCATCGAAAGCGGCAAGCGCGAAGGCGCGCGACTCATCGCCGGCGGCGCGCGCATGAGCGATGGTGCATTCGCGCGCGGCCAGTATGTCGCACCGACCGTGTTTGCCGATTGCCGCGACGACATGCGTATCGTGCGCGAGGAAATCTTCGGACCGGTGATGAGCATTCTTGCCTTCGACGACGAAGACGAAGTCATCGCGCGCGCGAACGATACCGAATACGGGCTTGCGGCGGGCGTGGTCACGGAGAACATATCGCGTGCGCATCGCGTGATTCATCGGTTGCAAGCGGGTATCTGCTGGATCAACACATGGGGCGAATCGCCCGCGGAAATGCCCGTGGGCGGCTACAAGCAATCGGGCGTGGGGCGCGAAAACGGCATCGTGACGCTCAATGCCTACACGCGCATCAAGTCCGTGCAGGTCGAGCTCGGGCCTTATCAGCCCGTGTTTTAAGGAGCTTTCGATGAGCGCGATGGAATACGACTACATCATCGTGGGCGCGGGATCGGCGGGCAACGTGCTTGCCTCGCGTCTCACCGAAGACGAGGACGTGACGGTGCTGCTGCTCGAAGCGGGCGGCCCGGATTATCGCTTCGACTTTCGCACGCAGATGCCGGCGGCGCTTGCGTATCCGCTGCAAGGGCGGCGCTACAACTGGGCGTATGAAACCGAGCCCGAACCGCATATGAACGATCGTCGCATGGAATGCGGACGCGGCAAGGGACTCGGCGGATCGTCGCTCATCAACGGCATGTGCTACATACGCGGCAATGCGCTCGACTACGACAACTGGGCCATGCGGCCGGGTCTTGCAAACTGGAGCTATCTCGACTGTCTGCCGTATTTCCGCAAAGCGGAGACACGCGATATCGGTGCGAACGATTATCACGGTGGCGACGGTCCCGTTCATGTCACGACCAGCAAACCCGGCAACAATCCACTCTTCGCGGCGATGGTCGAAGCAGGCGTGCAGGCGGGTTATCCGCGTACGGACGATCTCAACGGCTATCGGCAAGAAGGCTTTGGACCGATGGATCGTACCGTCACGCCGAACGGAAGGCGCGCGAGCACGGCGCGTGGTTATCTGGATCACGCGAAGCATCGCGGCAATCTCACGATAGTTACGCATGCAACTACTGACCGTGTGTTGTTCGCGGGCAAGCGCGCGTCTGGCGTGGCTTATCTGCATGGCGCGCAACGCGTGCGCGCGCATGCGCGGCGTGAAGTGCTCATATGCAGCGGCGCCATTGCTTCGCCGCAATTGCTGCAGCGTTCCGGTGTCGGGCGTTCGAGCTGGCTCAGGGAACTCGAGATTCCCGTGGTGCACGATCTGCCGGGAGTCGGTGAGAATCTGCAGGATCACCTCGAGATGTACATGCAATACGAATGCAAGGAGCCGGTCTCGCTTTATCCCGCGCTGCAACTGCGTAATCAGCCTGCTATCGGGCTCGAATGGCTTCTGAAGGGCACGGGCATAGGCGCGAGCAATCAGTTCGAGGCGGGCGGTTTCATCCGCACGCGCGATGACGATCCGTGGCCGAACATCCAGTATCACTTTCTGCCGGTGGCGATCAATTACAACGGTTCGAACGCCATCGAGATGCATGGGTTTCAGGCGCATGTCGGTTCGATGCGCTCGCCCAGCCGTGGACGCGTCAAGCTCACGTCACGCGACCCGCACGCGCATCCGGGCATCCTCTTCAACTACATGGCCGATCCGCTCGACTGGCGCGAGTTCCGCGATGCGCTTCGCATCACGCGCGAGATCATGCAGCAGCCGGCGCTCAGCAAATATCGCGGACGCGAGTTGAATCCCGGCGCAAAGCGCATGAGCGACCGGGATCTGGATGCCTTTATCCGCGCGAAAGCGGAGACCGCATATCACCCGTCGTGCTCGTGCAAGATGGGTTACGACGATATGGCCGTGGTCGATGCCGAAGGACGCGTGCACGGCATGGAAGGCTTGCGCGTAGTGGATGCGTCGATCATGCCGCAGATCACGACGGGCAATCTCAACGCGCCGACCATCATGCTCGCGGAAAAGATCGCGGATCGCATTCGCGGGCGCGAAGCCTTGCCACGCGTCGAGACGCCGTACTTCGTGGCGAACGGCAAGCGCGCGCGCGACAGCGGCTGGTTGCAGAAGGAACTGGTCGAGCGTGCGAAAAGTGACGTGACGAGCGACTCCGCCACCTCGCGCATCTGAGCATTTCCAGAGAAACCTCCTCCGAGCCGAACTCTTCGGTTCGATAACCGGCGGCGACCTTTGCATCCGACGCATGGTTTTCCCTAGTGCCTCGTCTTCATCTCAATTATTACGATCGCAGCCCATTCGTATTCCGAAGCGTTCCCGTCGCCGTACCGAATGGAAATAAATGTGACGGCTAAAGCGAAGGGCGTCGCGGCGAACAAGGCCGCTGGCGCGTGCGAATACACAGCGACCACGAAACGTTGCGAATCGCCGTCGAACGAGCAGGTAACATGCCGCGCTCGCAGAACGAAGTGCGCATCAGCGTGCCCGCTTCCGACGCGCGCCGTGCTTCATGCACGAATGGCACGGTGATCAGTGAGCGCACCGAACAGGGTTGGCTACATCTGACCTTGAACATCAACATTTGATCAACACTTTTAAACTGAAGGACCGAAGTAGCAATGCAAGTCTCAAAGCTTCAATCCACGCGCGCGCTTGCCATCGCGTGTCTGCCGCTCGCAGCGGCGGTCGTGTCCGCATCGGCGGCAGCGCAGAGCAGCGTCACGTTGTACGGCGTAGTCGATAACGCCTTCGCCTATGCCAGCAATCAGCGCGGCTCGTCGAACGTGTATATGTCGCAAGGCAGTTTGCAGGCGAGCAAGTTTGGCCTGCTGGGCGCGGAAGATCTCGGCGGCGGCACAAAAGCCGTGTTTCGTCTGGAGAGCGGCTTCAATTCCCTGAACGGCGCAGCGGCAAGCTCCGCGGGCATGTTCAATCGACAAGCCTATGCCGGTCTCTCCAACGACCGTTACGGCACGCTGACGCTCGGGCGGCAATACACGCCCTACTTCAATCTCGTCGGCGCGCTCGGCCCGACCAGCGCGCTCACGGGCGCGACCGGCGCACATCCCGGCGATGTCGATGCGCTCGACACCACACTGCGCTTCAATAACTCGGTCTCGTATGTCTCGCCGAACATCGCGGGTCTGACGCTCGCCGCACAAGCCGGACTCGGCGGCGAAGCCGGCAGCATTGCGAGCGGCTCCAACCTCAGCGCGGCGTTGCGCTACGACTTCAAGCCCGTCTCGATCGCAGCGGGTTATGTGCACCTTAAAGACGTCGCGACGAGCAGCGCCATCGGCAGCTTCGCCAACAATTCGCCGGTCAACAACGGCTACGCCACGTCGGGCGGCGTGCAGATGATCGCCGCTGCCGCGCGCTACACGCTCAAGGACCTGATGGTGGGTCTGAACTATTCGAACGTGCAATACACACCGGGCGCGCACTCATTGTTCTCGGACGAAGCCGTGTTCAACTCGTACGGCGCGATTGCGTCGTATCGTTTCACGCCTGCTTTCGCCGCAGCGGCGGGCTACAGCTACACACGGGCCAGCAAGTCGAACGGCGTGAATGACCCGGCGCGTTATCAACAGATTTCGCTGGAGCAGACTTATGCTTTGTCCGCGCGCACCACGTTCTACGCGTTGCAGGCTTATCAGCACGCGAGCGGTCAGTCTTTGATCGCGAATGGCGCGGGCGGTGTGAGAATTTCGGATGCAGTCGCGGTGGTCGGCGATTCGCAGAACACCACGCCGTCGTCCGGGCCGTCGCAGTTCATCGCGATGATCGGCATGCGGCACGCGTTCTGACGCTCACTTCAGCGCATCAACGCAAGGTCCAGTTTCGGGCGAAGGCTTCGAAACTGGCAACTTGCGCGGACTGCCACGCAGCGTCGCGGCCGAGTTCCTGAGCCATGATGCGCGCCACTTCGGGCGCCGCCGCACGTGCTGCGGCGGCATCCAGAAAGAGCGCGCGATTACGGCGCGCAAGCACGTCTTCGACCGAACGCGCCAGCTCCGCGCGCACCGCGAAACGCGTTTGCGCTTCGGTCAGGCCGCCTGCTTCGACGAGCAACGTGTCCGCGCCCGGCAATTGTTCGATGATCCCCGCATCCGAACCGTAGTACCCGCTTTGCACGCCCGTTGCGCCATGCAAGGGCAACGAGCGCGTGCGGCATGGCGCAGCCGCCAACAGACCGTTTGCAATGGCCAGATCGACCACTTGTTCCGCCATCAGTCGATACGTCGTCCACTTGCCGCCCGTCACCGTGATCATTCCGGTGGAACTCGATTCGATCGTATGCTCGCGCGACAGCGCCGCCGTCGACGCGCCGCTATCGCCCTTCACGAGCGGACGCAGGCCGGCCCACACGCTCAAGACATCGTCGCGCGTCGGTTTGAGCGAGAGATAATCTGCCGCCGAACTCAGGATGAAGTCGATCTCCGCGTCGCTTGCACGCGGTTCGAGCGGCACGTCGCTCTGCGGTGTATCCGTCGTGCCGACGATAGTCTGCCCATGCCACGGCACCACGAACAGCACACGGCCGTCTTTCGTCTTCGGCACGAGAATGGCGTTATCGCTTTTGAGGAAGCGGCCGGGCAACGTGAGATGCACGCCCTGACTCGGCGCCACGATGGGACGCGCGCGGGGATCGTCCATTGCGCGAATGGCATCCACCCAGACGCCGGTTGCGTTGACCACGCAGCGGGCACGCACTGAGAAGGCATCGCCCGTTTCGGTGTCTTCGAAGGCAATCCGATGCGTCCTGTCCGCGCGATCCACCTCGATACCGCGCACTGCCGCATTGTTCAGCGCGATGCCGCCGAGATCGAAAACCGTGCGCGCGAGTGCGATGGCGAGGCGCGCGTCGTCGAACTGGCCGTCATAGTAGAGCGTGCCGCCACGGAGCGCGCGGCCCTGCAGATTGCCGGCGAGCATGGGCGCCTTGTCGTGCGTTTCGCGCAGACCGAGACCACGACTCGGCGCGAGATTCAATGCGCCCGCAAGCCAGTCGTAGACCTTCAGGCCGGCGCCGTAGAACAGCTTGTCGGTTAAGCGGTAAGCGGGCACGACGAAACCCAGCGCGTTCACCAGATGCGGCGCATTGCGTGCAAGCAGCCCTCGTTCATGCAAAGCCTCGCGCACGAGCGGGATGTTGCCTTGCGCGAGATAACGCACGCCGCCGTGCACCAGCTTGGTCGCCTTACTCGACGTGCCCTTCGCGAAGTCCCGCGCTTCGAGCAGCAAGGTGCGATAGCCACGCGACGCGGCATCGACAGCCGTGCCTAGACCGCTCGCGCCGCCGCCGATCACCACGATATCCCAGCACGCGGTCCGGTCGATTTCGCGCAGGAGCGTCGCGCGATCGGGCGGCGTGATCGCCTGCATGTCAGGCTGCGCGGGATGCTTTTTCATCGGGGAAATCCCGCGCGCGTGGCCGATCGAACAACATGGCGCGGGACTGGTTGCCGCTTGGGTCCGGGCAAGAATAAACGTGTCATACGCTGGCTTTGTCCCGTCTCTCGCCGATTTTCGTTTTGAAGTGAGATGTTCGTTTTTTTACATCGTACCATCGGCCTTCGGGATCATCGGTGTGGGCCACGCCGCGATCCCTCACTCCCGAGCCGAAACCAGCACCCCGCTCCCTTCCACCACCTCTGCCTCCGAAACCAGCGTCTCCAGCGCGAGCCCGCGCGTCTCGATCCCAAGAATCCAAACCGCCGACGCCGCCACCACAAAACAGGCGGCGCCCAGCGAAAAGACTCCGCCCTGTCCGAAGACCGGCAACACGACGCCAACGACATAAGGCCCGATCAACGACCCGACACGCCCGATCGCCGATGCAAACCCCGACCCCGTCGCGCGCGCGCCGGTCCCATACAACTCGGGCGTATAGGTATAAAGCACGGCCCACATCGCGAAGAGGAAGAACTGCATGGCAAGTCCCGCGCAGATCAGGAGCGTCGGCGTTTCGGCATGCAACGCGGTTTGGCCATACAAGTACGCCATCAACCCGCTACCCAAAAGCGATGCGATGCAAGTCGGCTTGCGTCCCCACCGTTCCACGAGCCACGCCGCACACAAGAAACCCGGCACGCCGCCAAGCGAGATCAGCACCGTATAAAGCACGGACTTCGTGACGGCAAAACCGGCCTGTTGCATCAACGCGCCGAGCCACGACGTCAATCCATAGAAGCCAAGCAACGCAAAGAACCAAAGCGCCCAAACCATGATCGTGCGACGCCTGTATGCCGCACTCCAGATCTCACGAAACGCTCCAGATCCCTTCCTGACAGGCGGTTCCGCCAGCATCGAAGGCGCAGGCAACGCACGCAAGCCGCTAGCCCTCATGACCTTCGCCTCGACTTCATCGAGCACGCGATCCGCTTCTTCGATACGTCCGTGATGTTCGAGCCATCGCGGCGACTCGGGCACCACGCGCCGCACGATCAGCACGAACACCGCGGGTATTGCGAGCAACGCAAACTCGGTGCGCCAGCCAAACTGCGGCAACACGAAGTACGACACCACGCCCGACGCGATGAATCCCAGCGGCCAGAAGCCATCCATCAACGCAATCAGTCTGCCGCGTGAAGCCGTCGGCACGAACTCGGAGAGCAACGTCTGCGCGATAGGAAACTCCATTCCCATGCCGATACCAAGCAGCACGCGATAGAAGATCAACGCATCGACGGAATGCGCCGTCGAGCACAGGTACGACGCCAGTCCCCACAGCACCATGCTCCACTGGAACACGGGCCGGCGTCCGAAGCGGTCCGCAAGCAAGCCCGCGACGGCCGCGCCGAGCACCATGCCGAAGAAGCTTGCGCTTGCAACGAGGCCCGCAGTCGCGGTCGACAAACCGAACTCCGTCTTGATCGAACCGAGCACGAAGGTCATCGTGCCGAGGTCCACCGAATCGAAGAAAAACGCAACGGCAATGATGATGAAAATAGTGCGGTGATACCCGGAGAACGGCAGGCGTTCTAGCCGTGCAGCAGCGCTCGCGCGCGATTGCGTGGCGGTGGACATGTCATCCCTCTCTCGATGCGGCGCTAACCGCGTGGACGTGGCGTACGGAAGTCAAAGCGTTTTCAGTAGACGCCGACATAAATCCGCAACATAGAAGATTCGCGTCATCGGGATGGAACGTACGCGTCATGCGTCATAGCGTGCGCGCGCCGCCGCGGCAATACGCATGAGCGCATCCACGCTGAGCTTTGCAGCGATGGCCTTCACGTAGTCGTGGTGACGCGCATCGAGCGGCGCGTCGAGATACTGCGCATGCAGATAGCGAATCAACGCAATCCGCCGATGCTTCAACGCAATGCTGCGTTCGAGAAGCGCGAGCGCCGCGTTCGCATCGCGCTCCTTGACCGCGCGCTCGGAAAGCAACGCCGCCGTGTCGCGCGATGAAGTCATCGTCGTGAAGGTCAGGAAGCGTGAAGCGCGGCTGCGTTCTGTGCGCGCCACGCGTCGAAATCGGCACGACGCCAGTCGAGTTCCAACGCAAGACGGCGCGTGCCTTCACGAATCTTGGGCTTATGCAACGCGAGCGTGAGACCGTCGAGCGCGGGCCATTCATCGAAGGAGAACGCGGCGATTTCCATCGCGAGCGTTTCGAGCAAACGCGTATGCGGCTTCGTTTCGAGAAACGCACTCACGCGATCGCACCACGCTTCGTAATCGATAAGACCATCCGTCGATTCATGGGGCGTGCTTCGATAACGCAGGCTTGCATCGATAGCAACCGGCTGCGGCGCACGATGCTCATGTTCGTACAAGCCGACGCGCGTCGTCACCATCAGTTCATCGACGACGACGCGCCAGCCCTGTCCGCCCATGGCAAGCGGTTCGAACGGCTTCATGCGAGCAAGGGCTCGGCGGCATCGAGCATGATCTTCACGAAGTAGTCCGCGAAGCTGCGGCGGATGATCAGTTCGAAGCGGTCACCGCCCAACGGCACGAGCGTGAGCGAAGCCTTGAAGTAATGACTCTGCGCGCACTGGCCTTCGCCGAATACTTTCGGATGCAGGTCGAGCGGGCATCCGCGTGAAAGGACATCGCGCGTGCGCGGCCCATCGATTTCGAGCACCGTATAGCCGCTGCCGATATCCACCGCTGCCGCGAACGCGCCCTTGAACGCGTCGCGCAACTTCGCTTCGAGCGGCGCGGGGCGTGCGGCATCGTGCGCGGTCAGTGAGCGCACGAGCCATTCATCGGGGCCGAGCCACAGCATGTCGTAGCCATTGCCGCGCGCGGTGGTGTTCGGTTTGTCGGGCGGCGCGCAGCCAATCACGCTTTGCACGGCCTGCACGAAGGCCGCATCGCGCGTATCGCCACGCACGTTGACGAGTTGGAGAAACGGCCGCTCGGAAAGACGAAACGCTTTCGGCGAGCCCGCCTGATGCGCCTTCAGCAACGCATCCGCGCCGACGAGCGGTGACTCCTGCCACACCCCTTGTCCAACCGTGACGCGATCGACGACCGTCGAGGAACCTCTGGTTTCATTCCACATGCTGACGTGCTCCTTCGCTGTCGTAGAACACCGAACTGGTGATTTTTGCGTTGATCTGCTTGCCGCTCGAAAGCGGAATGGTGACCGCCTCGCCGATCTTGTCGAGACCGCCCTTCACCACGGCAAGCGCAATCGAGCGCTTCAAAATAGGGCTGAAATAGCTCGATGTGACATGACCGAGCATTGGCGCCGAGTCGCCCTGGAACGGACCCGCGACGATCTGCGAGCCTTCCGGAATGACAAACGAAGGATCGTCCGAGAGCAGACCGACGAACTGCTTGCGTCCCGGCTTGGCGGTGTCCGAACGCGTGAGCGAACGCTTGCCGATGAAGTCCTTCGACTTCGCGACTAGCCCGCCCATGCCGAGGTCGTAAGGCGTCATCGAGCCATCCGTATCCTGGCCGACGATGATGTAGCCCTTCTCCGCACGCAACACGTGCATGGTTTCGGTGCCGTAGGGCGTGATGTCGAATTCCGCGCCCGCTTCCATGATGGCTTCCCACACCGCGCGTCCGACATTGGCCGGCACGTTCACTTCATACGCGAGTTCGCCCGAGAAGCTGATGCGCATCACGCGCGCCGATGCACCCGCCACCGTGCCCTCGCGATAGCTCATGAACGGGAACGCGGAATTCGCGAAGTCGATGTCGTGACACACCTTCTGCAGCACCTTGCGGCTGTTCGGTCCCACGACCGCGAACGTGGCCCAGTGATCCGTCACGGAGGCAAGCCGCACGCGCATGTCGGGCCATTCGGTTTGCAGCCAGCGTTCGAGCCACGTGAGTACGCGCGCCGCGCCGCCCGTGGTGGTCGTCATCATGTAATGCTGATCGGCCAGGCGCACGGTCACGCCGTCGTCGAAAATCATGCCGTTTTCGTCGAGCATGAGACCGTAGCGGCACTTGCCGACTTCGAGCTTGCTCCACGGATTCGTATAGACCCAGTTCAGCAACTGAGCCGCATCCGGGCCTTGAATGTCGATCTTGCCGAGCGTCGATGCATCGAGAATGCCGACGCTTTCGCGCACTGCGAGCGATTCGCGCGCGACTGCCGCGTGCATGTCCTCGCCCGCCTTCGGGTAGTACCAGGGACGCTTCCAGTTGCCGACATCCTCGAACGCGGCGCCGTTCTGAACGTGCCATTCGTGAACCGCCGTCTTGCGCACCGGATCGAGAAACTCGCCCAGTTCGCGGCCCGCGAACGTGCCGAAGGAAACCGGCGTGTAGTTCGGGCGGAAGGTCGTCGTGCCGGTCTCGGGAATCGTCTTGTTCAGAGCTTGCGCGAGAATCGCCATGCCGTTGATGTTGCCGAGCTTGCCTTGATCGGTGCCGAAGCCCATCGCCGTATAACGCTTCACGTGCTCGACCGATTCGAAGCCTTCACGCGCCGCGAGAAAGATGTCGGCAGCAGAGACGTCGTTCTGGAAGTCGATGAACTGCTTGGGGCCGCGCGTCGCGAGTTCGCGTCCACCGACGAGCCACAACGGCAACAACGGCGCTTCCGTGATCTCGGCCACTTGCACCGGATTCGGCCGCGCGACGATAAGCCCTGCCGCGCGCGCTGCGTCGGCGCCCGCATCGAGTGCGAAGCGGATGCCGCGCGCCAGCGAGAACTCGCCCGCGCACGCGCCCACGCTGCTTTCCAGTTGCATGGCCTTGCCGGGGACGAAGCAGGCTTTATCCTCGTGCCAGTGCGCCTTGCCGCCCGATTGCGCGAAGAGATGCAACACGGGACTCCAGCCGCCCGACATCGCCACGAGGTCGCATTGCAGGTCGGACTGCTTCGCGCCGACTTGCCCCTTCGCATAAGCCGCGACTTCCACTGACGACACGCGCAGCTTGCCGTGCGCCGCCGTGATGACCGCATCGTTGATGACGCGCACGCCATAGCGACGCGCGGCAGCAGGCAACGCGCCGTTCGTTTCCGCCGGGCGCGGATCGACGACCGTGACGTCCGCGCCGGCCGCCTTCAGATCGAGCGCGCATTGATACGCGTCATCGTTGTTGGTGAACACGACCGCGCGACGTCCCGGCAACACCGCATAGCGATGCAGATACGTCGATATGGCGGAGGCCATCATCACGCCCGGCAAATCGTTGTTGCCGAACACGATAGGCCGCTCGTGCGCGCCCGTCGCGAGAATCACGCGCTTGGCGCGCACCTTCCACAGCAGTTCACGCGTGCCCTTGCGCAACGACACCGGCAGATGCTCGGTCAGACGCTGCGTGATGGTCACGAGGTTGTGATCCTGATAGCCGAACGCCGTGCTGCGCGAAAGTACCTTCACGTCGGGCATTTTGCGCAGTTCGGCTTCGATCTTCTGCACCCATTGCAGCGCGGGCTTGCCATCGATCTCCGCGCGGCACGAGAGCAACGAGCCGCCGAGTTCGCTTTGATCGTCGACGAGAATCACGCGCGCGCCCGACAAACCCGCCGCATGCGCCGCCGCGAGTCCCGAAGGACCGCCGCCGACCACGAGCACGTCGCAATGCGCGAAGCACTTGTCGTAACGATCCGCGTCGCGTTGCTCGGGCGCCTTGCCAAGACCCGCTGCATCGCGAATCACTTCTTCGTACTTCGGCCAGAATTTGCGCGGCCACATGAAGGTCTTGTAGTAGAAGCCCGCTGGAATGAAGCGCGCGATCTTCTGATTCACCGCCATGCGATCGTTCTCGATGTTCGGCTTCGCATTCACACTCGTCGCGACGAGTCCCTGATACAGCTCGATTTCGGTGGCACGCGCATTGGGCACCGTGTACGCGCCGGTTTCCAACTGCACGACGGCATTCGGCTCTTCCACACCTGCCGTGACGATGCCGCGGGGCCGGTGATACTTCCAGCTACGCGCAACGAAATGCTGGCCGTTGGCGAGCAGCGCGGAGGCAAGCGTATCGCCTTGAAAACCCTGATACGTCTTGCCGTTGAAGGTGAACGTCAACGCAATCGCGCGGTTGATGCGTCCACCCGCGCCGAGTCGGTCTTTCTGGCTCATTTCGACGTGCCTCCGTTATTCGTGTCCATCACGGCAAGCGGACGGTCGAACGTCTCGTAGCCCTGAATCTCGTATGAAACCGTATCGCGTTGCGCCTTGAACCAGCGGCGGCAGCCTTGCGCATGCATCCATTGTTCGCGATGCTTGCCGCGCGAGTTCTTGCGCATGAAGAGGTAATCGCCCCATTCCTTGTCGGTGAGCTTGTCCGTTTCGAGCGGGCGCGCGATATCCGCTTCGCCGCCGCAGGAAAATTCGCTTTCGGCGCGCGGGCCGCACCAGGGGCATTCGATCAGCAACATGTTCCTAACTCCCTAAAGTGCGATTAGTGCGCCACGGCAGCCGCGCCGTGTTCGTCGATCAGATGACCCGTATAGAAGCGCTCCAGCGAGAACGGCGCATTCAGCGCATGCGGCTCGTCTTTCGCGATGGTGTGCGCGTACGCCCAGCCCGAGCCCGGCGTCGCCTTGAAGCCGCCCGTGCCCCAGCCGCAATTGAAATAGAGGCCCTTTACATCCGTCTTGCTGATGATCGGGCAAGCATCCGGCGAGACATCGACAATGCCGCCCCACTGGCGATTCATGCGCACACGCGAGAACACCGGGAACATTTCGACGATAGCCTCCAGCGTGCCTTCGATAATCTGAAAACTGCCGCGCTGCCCGAAGCCCGTGTATTGATCGACGCCCGCGCCGATCACGAGATCGCCCTTGTCGGACTGGCTGATGTAAGCGTGCACCGCGTTCGACATGACGACCGTGTTGACCACCGGCTTGATGGGCTCGGACACGAGCGCCTGCAGCGGATGGCTTTCGAGCGGCAGACGCACGCCGGCCATATCCGCAAGCGATGTCGTATTGCCCGCCGCGACCACCGCGACCTTCTTCGCCTTGATGAAACCCTTGGTGGTATCGACGCCTGTGACTTGACTGCCGTCGCGCCGAATTCCCGTGACTTGACACTTCTGGATGATGTCCACGCCCGCCTGATCCGCGCCGCGCGCGAACCCCCACGCCACGGCATCGTGACGCGCGACGCCGCCGCGCCGTTGAATCGACGCACCCAACACCGGATAGCGGCTATTGAGATTGATAGTCGGCTCGATTTCCTTGATCTGCGCGGGCGTGAGGAACTCGGCATCGACGCCATTGAGACGGTTGGCGTTCACGCGGCGTTCGGTATCGCGCACGTCCTGCAGCGTATGCGCGAGATTCATCACGCCGCGCTGGCTGAACATGACGTTGTAGTTGAGGTCTTGCGAAAGGCCTTCCCACAGTTTCATTGCCTTTTCGTATAAAGCCGCAGATTCGTCCCACAGATAGTTCGAGCGCACGATCGTCGTGTTGCGCGCGGTATTGCCGCCGCCTATCCATCCCTTCTCCAGGATCGCGACATTCGTGATGCCGTGTTCCTTCGCCAGGTAATACGCCGTCGCAAGACCATGCCCGCCGCCGCCGACGATCACCACGTCGTATTCGCGCTTGGGCTCGGGGCTTCGCCACTGGCGCTCCCAGTTCTCGTGATACGACATGCCGTTGCGCAAGAGGCTGAAGATCGAATAGCGGGTCATGGTGTTTCCTTTCCTTCGTGACGTACTGAATTCAGCATTCGATGACGTTGACGGCCAGTCCGCCGCGCGACGTCTCCTTGTATTTCGTTTTCATATCGGCGCCGGTTTCGCGCATGGTCTTGATGACCGAATCGAGCGAGACGTAATGCTGGCCGTCGCCCTTCATCGCCATGCGCGCGGCGTTGATGGCCTTGATCGCGCCCATGGCGTTGCGCTCGATGCAGGGAATCTGCACGAGGCCGCCCACCGGGTCGCAGGTCATGCCAAGGTTATGTTCCATGCCGATTTCGGCGGCGTTCTCGACTTGCGCGGGCGTGCCGCCCATGACCGATGCCAGCGCGGCGGCGGCCATCGAGCAGGCCACGCCCACTTCGCCCTGGCAGCCCACTTCGGCACCCGAGATCGAAGCCGTTTCCTTGTAGATGATGCCGATGGCGGCTGCCGTAAGAAGGAAGCGCACGATGCCATCGTCGTTCGAGCCGTGCATGAACTTCACGTAGTAGTGCAGCACGGCGGGGATCACGCCCGCTGCGCCGTTGGTCGGCGCGGTGACGACGCGGCCGCCCGCCGCGTTCTCTTCGTTGACGGCCATTGCATAGAGGTTGACCCAGTCGAGCATCGAAAGCGGATCGCGCAACGACTCTTCGGAACGAAAGCGCAGTTGCGACGAAAGATCCGCCGCGCGACGCTTGACGTGCATCGGTCCCGGCAACTCGCCGCGCTCCTTGCAGCCGCGCTCGACGCATGCCGCCATCACGCGCCACACGGCGAGCATGCCCTCGCGCACTTCCTGTTCGCTGCGATTCGCGCATTCGTTTTGCAACGTGATCTCGGCGATAGACAGACCTGTCTCCTTGCACACGCGCATGAGATCGTCGCCGGTGCGAAACGGATACGGCACGCTGCCGCCCGCGCGCAGTCCGTTGACGCGATCGCCTTCGCGATTCACGACGAAACCGCCGCCGACCGAGAAGTATTCTTTCTCGACGAGCAGCTGGCCGTTCTCGTCGAACGCCTGAAAGCGCATGCCGTTCGGATGCACGATGCTCGATCCCGGCGCACCCGGCATCAGCTTGCGATAAAAGCCTATGTGTTCGCGCTCTTCGAATGCGACCGCATGCTTGCCGAGCAACATCAGGCGCTTCGTCTCGCGAATTTCTTTGAGGCGCGGCGCGATCAGGTCGGGATCGATCAGATCGGGCAGATTGCCTTCCAGGCCGAGCAGCACGGCCTTGTCGGTGCCGTGGCCCTTGCCGGTGGCGCCGAGCGAGCCGAACAGTTCAGCGCGCACCCGCGTGACGAAGCCAAGCAGATTCGCGTCCTCGATGTGCGAGGCGAAGCGGCACGCCGCGATCATCGGCCCGACGGTATGCGAGCTGGAAGGACCGATGCCGATCTTGAACAGATCGAAAACGCTGACGTTCATGTGCATTCCTGGTTGGATCATGGGCCGCTTGCCCACCTTTCGCGACTGTGCTCATTGCACCAAACCGCAAATCCGTCCGATAGAACAAAAGCGGCATCGAAATGGGATGGCGGCGTCAGCGCGCGGGAACGCTCGCCCCAATGACGGATTTACCAAGGTTCATGACGTTTGATCGAAAGTCGCCGCATGAGTCCGCCACGCGAACGCGCGCGGTAGCAGAGCATTTCGAGGTTGGCGCGTTTTTGCGCAGCTTCGTTGCAGATCGCGGGATTTTTGAGACTGATCCTACGGGCCGAAAGAGGACGTCTCGGTATATTCCCTAAGTCCGTGAGCGGCCACCCTTCAAGGCTTGACGCGTCGCTCGTTTCTCTGTTGTTCCTTCGTCTTCTGTATCCATGCAAAGCTCTGCTCTTCCCGATCAGTTCTTCAAATCCTGGACTCTTGCTTTCATTGTCGGCGCCGCGGTGGTCGGCTTGCTTCAGGCCATCGACATCATTTCTCCCGAACACGTTCTCACGCGCGAAGCGCCCACCTGGGCCGCGTTGATGATCGCGTGTTGCGTCGATCCCGCCTTGCGTTACTTCGGCGTATTGAAGGCCGAAGTCGAACAGCGCTGGGCCGACTACACCGTCGCAAGCCTGCTCGGTCGAACCACCGGCGCACTCGTCGGCTCGGCGTTCGCCTGGGCCATCGCCGTGCTGGGCAACTAGTCTTCCTTCAGGGCCGCCGTATTGCGGCCCTTCTCATTTCTGACCATGCGCCCGTGCTCCACGCACGAGTGATATGCTCGCGGCATACTTCCAGGCCGCCGCACTTCACGCGCATGAACCCCGCAGAATCGCTTCCGCCGCTTTCCATCGACGGTCAATCCAAATCGCGTATTCGCTTCGGCATCGTGCTGTTGCCGAACTTCACGCTGACCGCGTTCTCCGGTTTCGTCGATCTCTTGCGCCTTTCCGCCGATGAAGGCGATTTCAGCCGCCCCGTGCGCTGTTCGTGGAGCGTCATCGGCGAGACGCTCGCACCCGTGCGCGCAAGCTGCGGCATCCTGATCACGCCGTGGGAGACTTTCGATCAGGCCGAGCACTTCGATTACGTCGTCGTGGTCGGCGGTCTCTTGCACTCGGGGCCCTCCGCAAGCGATGCCACCTTGCAGTTCATCCGCCGCGCCGCCGCGCTCGATGCAACCATCGTCGGCATGTGCACGGGCGTGTTCTCGCTGATGCGTGCGGGCGTGCTGGAAGGGCATCGAATCTGCGTGAGCTGGTTTCACTACTGGGACTTCGTCGAACGCTTTCCGCACGTGGATGAGCAGGCGCTCGTGGCGGACCGGCTCTTCGTGATCGACAGGCGGCGCATTACGTGTTCGGGCGGACGCGCATCCATCGATGTCGCGGCGGCCATCCTGCTGCGTCACTTCGAGACCGCGACGGTGCAAAAGGCATTGCGCATTCTCCTCGTCGACGACATGCAGAAGGGCAACGCGCCGCAGCCGCATCCGCCGGGACTTGCGCCGGCGACGCATCCCAAGGTCAAGCGCGCCATTCTGCTGATGGAACAGCACGTGGGACGCTCGCTCACGCTCGACGAACTCGCGCACAAGCTGGACCTTTCCACGCGTCAACTCGAACGTCTGTTCAAGGCCGAAACCGGCAAGGCGCCGCAGGCCTACGCAAAGCAAGTGCGTTTGCGCACGGCGGCGTGGCTGCTCACGAGTTCGGACAAGACGGTAGCGGATATTGCATCGAGTTGCGGCTTTTCCGATGCCTCGCATCTCGGCCGCGAATTCCGCAAACAATACGGTCTTCCGCCGATGATGTATCGTGAACAAGGCGGCTCTGGCAACGCCGAAGAAGAGAATCAGACGCTGGACTACGACGAGACTTTCCCGGGCCGCGCACAGGCGATCTAACACGATCTATCCACGTTATCCGCGGCTTACAACCCAAGGAGGAACGGCATGGAGAACCACGGTTATTCGAAGGAAGAATGGGCGCTGCGTTGCGATCTGGCGGCGCTCTACCGCGTGATTGCGCATTTTCGCTGGACCGACATGATCTTCACGCACATCAGTGCGCGCGTGCCGGGGCCGGAGCATCACTTCCTCATCAACAAATACGGCGTGCTCTTCGACGAGATGCGCGCGTCGGACCTTGTTTTGATCGATAGCGAAGGACGCGCGGTGGATCCGGCGGCGCGGGATTATCCGGAGCAATTTCTCGTCAATCCGGCGGGCTTCACCATTCACTCGGCCATTCATATGGCGCGTCACGATGTCGTGTGCGTCGTGCATACGCATACGGCGGCGGGCGCGGCGGTATCGGCGCAAAAACAGGGGCTTTTGCCGATCAGCCAGCATGCGCTCAAGTACTACGGGCACATTGCTTACCATGACTATGAAGGCATTGCGCTCGATCTCGCGGAACGTGACCGGCTCGTCAACGATCTCGGCCTGCATAACGCGATGATCTTGCGCAATCACGGGCTGCTCACTTGCGGCCCGTCGATTCCCTCGGCGTTTCAAGAGATGTATTTCCTCGAACGCGCCTGCGAGATTCAATTGCGTGCGCTCGCGGGCGGCGGCGAGCTGAATCTGCCTTCGCAGAAGGTTTGCGAAACGACTGCCGCGCAGTATCGCAGGGACGAGTCGGAAGGGATCATCGCGCTGCAATGGCAAGCCGCCTTGCGCATGATCGAGGGCGGCAAGACGGACTATCGCACCTGACCTTCAGTTGCCGGCAACATAAGCCTTCACCGCCGGCAACCCGTCCTTGCCATCGAAGGTTTTGACACCTGCGAGCCATTTATCGAGCACCGCGGGATTCTGCTTCAACCACTCGCGCGCGGCCTTGTTGGCGTCGGTTTTGTTCACGATCGGCAGCATGACGTGATTCTCAATGTCCGTCGTGAACCGCAGATTCGATACGAGCTTCGCGACATTCGGGCAACGTGTGTCGTAATCGGTCGGCGTCACGGTCAGCACGCGCGCTTCGCCGTAGTTGGGGCCGAAGACATCGTCGCCGCCCGAGAGATAATCGATCTTCATCTGCACGTTCATGGGATGCGGTTCCCAGCCCAGAAACACAATCGGCTTCTTGTCGCGAATGGCGCGATTCACTTCGACAAGCATCCCCGCCTCGCTCGATTCAACCAGCTTGAACTTTCCGAGCCCGTACTGATTGCTGTCGATCATCTTCTTGATGAGCGCGTTACCGTCGTTGCCCGGCTCGATACCATAGATCTTGCCGTCGAGCTTGTCGTAGTTCTTCGCGATATCGCTGAACGTCTTGATGCCGCCGTTGTACGCGTATTCCGGCACCGCGAGCGTGTACTTTGCACCGATGAGATTCGGCGTCGGCAGCACCTTCACCTGATTCGCTTTTTTGAACGAATCGATCATCGGATCCATGGTCGGCGACCAGTAGCCGAGGAACACGTCGATCTGCTTGCTCTTCACGCCGGCGAAGGTGATCGGCACCGATGCGATCGTTTTCGTCGGGCTATAACCAAGTCCCTGCAGGACCGTCGATGCAAGCCCGGTGGTCGCGGCAATGTCGGTCCATCCGACATCGGCGAAACGCACGTTCTTACATGCAGCGGGTTCGGCCGCATTCGCAGCGCAAGTTACCGCGAAAGCAAACGATGCGATCCACGAACGATTCATGCCTTATCTCCCGTTGCTGTTTTCAATTGACGATGAGAGGCTCACGCGCGGTCCATGAAGAACGCGCGAAGCCAGAACGATGTCGATTAGGTCAAGCAGACAGACGCCGCTCCACACTCGGCGCGTGCCCGAATTGCGCGCGATACGCCTTGCTGAAATGACAAGGCGAATGGAATCCGCAGATGCTGGTGACGCGCGCAATCGATGCATCCGTGTTGCGCAACAACTCGCGTGCGCGCCGCAAGCGAAGCGTCAAGTAGTAATGCGTCGGCGATACGTTGAGGAACATCTTGAACATGCGTTGCAAGTGTCGTTGCGACAGATGCACGAGCCGCGCGAGTTCTTCGAGCGAAAGCGGCTCTTCGATATTCGCTTCCATCAGGCGCACCACTTCGACGAGTTCGGCACGCGAGAAGCCGACGCGCGCATCGACGGGAATGTGCTGATAGTCCGTCGAAGAGCGAATGCGTTCGACGATGAACTGCTCCGACACTTGCGCCGCATGCGCCTGGCCAAGCCGCAAGCTCACGAGATTGAGCATGAGATCGAGCGGCGCCGTGCCACCCGTGCAAGTCATGCGGTCGCGGTCGATCACGAAGAGCTCATCGGCAAAACGCACATGCGGGAAGCGCTTGTTGAGCGGCGACATGTCTTCCCAGTGCACGGTGCAGCGATAGCCGTCGAGCAGCTTGGCCGCGAGCAACGCATAAGGCCCGGTGCAAATGCCGCCGAGCGGAACGCCCGCTTCGTGCACGCGCTGCAATAGCTCGATGATCGTATCGTCCACGTGATCCGTCACGTGCCAGCCCGCGCAGACGATGAGCACATCGGGCATGCCGGCTTCGTCGAGCGTCGTGGTTGGCTTCACGGTGATGCCATTGCTTGCTCGAGCAGGCTCGCCATCCGGTGTGATGACCGACCACGTGTAGTGCTGCGCGCGGCCGACGTAGTTGGCCATGCGCAGCACTTCGACCGCGCTCGTGAACGCGATCATCGAGAAATTCGGCAGCGTGAGGAAGCCGAAGTGCGCGAGGTTGGACAACGGCGATTCCGAGGCAGCCGGAACGAGCGCGTCGCGTTTCATGAGTGCATCAGCCTTGTTGCGCGGCCGGTGCGCGGCGCACCTTCATGACGCTGCGAATGCCCGAAAGAAGCGGGGCGCGCGCCGTACCGGGCGAACGGCCGAAGCTCTCGGTGATACGGTCCAGAATGATCGCCAGCAACACGACGGACAAGCCGCTCTCGAAGCCGAGGCCGATATCCAGACGCTGAATGCTCGCGAGCACGTCGTTGCCAAGACCGCCCGCACCCACCATCGACGCGATGATGACCATCGACAGCGCCATCATGATCGTCTGGTTCACGCCGGTCATGATCGAAGGCAGCGCGTTGGGAATCTGCACCTTGTAGAGCAGTTGCCACGGCGTGCAGCCGAACGCCTGACCCGCTTCCACGATCTCGCGGTTCACGTGCTTGATACCGAGCGACGTAAGACGCACGGCGGGCGGCATCGCGAAGATCACGGTCGAAAGAATGCCGGGCACGCGGCCGAGGCCGAACAGCATCGCGGCGGGAATCAGATACACGAAGGCGGGCATCGTCTGCATCAAGTCGAGCACGGGACGAACGGCCATCTCCACGACCTTGCTCTTCGCCGTCCAGATACCGAGCGGTATCCCGAGCAACAGGCTGATGAAGGTCGACGAGAGCGTGAGACCGAGCGTGATGACCATCTGATCCCAGAAGCCGGTCGCGTAGATCAGCAACAGCGAGAGCAACGTGAAGGCGGCAAAGCGCCAGCCCACGCGCCACAAGCCGATGCCGACGAAGATGGCCATGAGCGCCCACATCGGGACGGCCTGCAGGCTGTGTTCGATGAAAGCGGCGAAGCTCTCGATGACTTTGCCGATTGAATCGAACGTCTTGGCGTCGTGGTCGAGCAGGTAATGGACGCCGTGATCGACCCAGCTACCGAGCGGAATGATTTCAGACATGGGAACCTCGATGGCGGGTTAAGACTTTCAGGACGTTCGACTTGTTGACCGAACCGCAATAGAAACCCTCGGCGTCGACCACCGGCAGCGGCGCGGGACTCGCGACCACGCGGTGCACGACGTCATCGAGCGTCATGTTGCGCTCGATACACTCGATGTGATTGATCTGCGGCACCGGATTGCCGTTCGAATCGCGGCCGACGAAACCGCGAATGCGCCGCTCGCCGTCGAGCACGAACGCATAGTCCGCGCTGCCGTTGAGCGTCTCCGCCACGCTCGATGCGTCGATCTGCGGCGAATGCTTCATGAGCGGCACGACATCGGTCTGCATGAGGTCGCCGGCGGTCAGATAGCGGCTGGTATCGATGCCGTCGAAGAACGCTTGCACGTAGTCGTCGGCAGGGTTCTGGATGATTTCCTGCGGCGTGCCGATCTGCACCACGCGGCCGCCTTCCATGATCGCGATGCGCGTGCCGATACGCATGGCTTCTTCGAGATCGTGCGAGACGAAGAGAATCGTGCGCTGCTGCTCACGTTGCAAGTCGAGCAGGACGTTCTGCATTTCCTTGCGTTTGAGCGGATCGAGCGCGGAGAACGCTTCGTCCATGATCATCAGCGAGGGATTCACCGCCAGCGCCCGCGCAAGCCCCACGCGCTGCTGCATCCCGCCCGATAGTTGCGCTGGCAACTTCTGCGCGAACGATGCAAGGCCGACTTGTTCGAGCACGGTCATCGCGCGCTTCTCGCGTTCCTTCTTGCCGACGCCCGCGACTTCCAGACCGAACGCGGCGTTCGAAAGCACGGTGCGCTGCGGCATCAGCGCGAAGGACTGAAACACCATGCTCATGTCCTTGCGGCGCAGCGCCGTGAGTTCCGAGCGCGGCACGGCCGCCACGTCGCGGCCATCGATCAGCACCTTGCCGGCGGTGGGATCGACGAGACGGTTGATCAAACGGATCAGCGTCGATTTGCCGGAACCGGAAAGGCCCATGAGCACGAAGATCTCGCCTTCCTTGACGTCGAAGGAAACGTTATGTACGCCGACGATCTGCCCGGTGCGCGCAAAGACTTCTTCTTTCGTCGCGCCGCCGGCGAGCATGTCGATCGCCTGCTTGGGGCTGTTGCCGAACACCTTGCATAGCCCTTCGACTACTACCTTTGGGGAATTCATCGAAATCTCCATAGCGTGGCGGACGTGCGTCCGCGCTGTGCATACATAGTTGCCAGAAAAAAGTATCGCTAGCCGACTATTTGCGACAACTGCATGTCGAAATACGACAATGGAATAAGGAGGATTCTGGACGGGCGCGGGTAAGCCCTTGTGACGCAAGGATTTTTTGGCGTCGAATGGACAAGATTCGGCGAATTGCGCATGTCGCGCAAGAACAAGTGTTCGCGCGTTTGCGATGCAGATGCGGGGAAGAAGGATGATCGTGCGGCCGAATTGCTCGGTCGGGGCGATCTTAAAGGCGGAAAGTCAGCGAGAATCCGCTAGAAAAACTACAAACTTAAGACTAATCGGTGGGCGGGGTCTACGGCGTCAGGCCGTCTCGCATTGCTATTTGTGGTTGTCCCGCACCGCCATTAGTTACGCATTACAGACGAACGCCGAAAGCGGTACCGCGTGACTTGCGTTGACGCTCAGATTCACGGAAACGCGCTTGATACGAGTAGTCGCTGTCCATCGGCAGGTGCGGCGATTCGAACAGCGAGGCGAATTTTTGCAGCAAGGCGAAGAGGTAGCTCATGTCAAACTCCGGTTGGTGATAAGAGGGTTTTCCCTTAGGACCGATTATAGGGTTTGCACTTAGCCATTCCTAGTGCAATGCAACATTTACAGCGGAACAATTTGGTAGTTTTTCTACATTCTTCCGTGTAACTGTTTCTCGCGAAAACGGGGACAGCTCGGAGACGGCCTTCCAGCAAGCACGCAGAGAGTGGCGGAAAAAATTACGCGACAGTCCGTCTTGAGACAGAATGTCGCGTCAAAGTAACAGTTTTTGGCGGGAATCAGCGCGTGTGACGTTGCGAGTGGACCGTAGGCGCCATCGTTCTATTCGTAGGGCCGCTAATGGCGGCGGTTTCGGAATCCGCGTCGAAGAGAGAAGCAAGTGTCGCCTGCTGATGGAGCATGAGTTGCTCCATGCGCTCCTGCTGCAACGTGGTGTCGCGACCCATACGCATCAGCACGACCGTTTGCACGACGCCGGTCGCCACCGTCAGCAGCGTGACGCACACGATGATCGTCAGCAGCGTCTTCATGCGGCGGGCGTGCGCGGCAGTCGATCCGCGCTGCTCGGAGATCACGGCGCGTAACGCGTCGATGGTGTCGGTGAACGCCGTCACGCGTGCGCGATCCAGCACCGGGTCGAAGGACGCGTCCTCGTGCCCAATGCGTGCATCAACGAGCGCGGCGCTCAATGAACCTGCGACGATATCTGCGGAATGGGAGTCGATCGATGCAGCGAGTTCGCCTGGCGCATGAGTTGGCGGCGCAGCGTCGGTTTCATCGCCTTCGGCCACGACGAGAAGCTCGTCCTGAACCGATGCCGGATGTGGCGCGGCTTCCGAACGCGGCGCCGTTCGCTTGTTCACGGCCAATGCGCCATTCGATTGCACCGCCGCCAAAAACACGTCCGGCAGTTCGAAGCCTTCGAACGTGCCCTGGCGAATGTCGGTGTTCAGCGCCTGAAGGTTGGCGCGCTCGGCGTCTTCGGCGAAGAGATCGAGCGTCTCGCCCGCGCAGCGCTGCGTTGCGCTCAACTGGGCAAGACGCTGCGCCGAACGCACGGCGCGCGCGAGTTTCTTTTCGGTGTCGGCGCTGTCGGCCGATGACGCCTCGGCGGCGCGGCCACGGCGCGGTCGCGTGAGAGGAGCGACGGCGTCGGCGGGTGTATCGAAGGTATTGCGGTGACGCTTAACAGCAGGATCTGGCATAGGTCGAAAGGCGGTGACCGGGACAACCGGCGCGAAACGCGCACATGCGGTTCGGCAATGATTTTCGAGAGGCGGCATTGTCGCACGGCGCGGCGGCTTATCCCACATCGTGTTCGTGCATCTCTTGCGTCGCGCGGGCGATGCCGTCAGCTTCCATCCTCTTCGTGGAATTCCCGCACCACGCTCAGATGCTTGAGCCGCTCGCAAATCGACCGATATTCCTGCGTCGAAAGCCGCGAAAGCACGACCTGCACTTCATCGAGTTCCGGCGATTCGTCGCTTTGCTGCACGACGAACTGCTTCACGCGCACGCTGCCTGGCCCGAGCGCTTCGTGCAGGCCGTGAAAGGACAGCGAGCCGCGATCGACCAGCATCGTCAATTGCCGCTGCTGCTTGACGCTGATGAAGCGCCGCTCCAGCGGTTTGAGTCCCGCCAGAATGACGAGGATGATGGCCGTCGCCGCGATCGATGCCGTGTACAGCCCGCCGCCTACCGCCAGCCCGATGGCGGCGACCGACCACAAGCTCGCGGCGGTGGTCAGCCCGCGCACGATCTCGCCGCGCAGCAGAATGGATCCCGCGCCGAGAAAGCCGATGCCGGACACGACCTGCGCCGCGATCCGCGATGGATCGAGCACGACGTGGTCCGCCTTGAGCGCCTCTTCGAAACCGTAGGCAGACACGATCATGATGAGCGCGGAGCCAACGCACACCAGCATGTGCGTGCGCAAGCCCGCCGCCCATGAAAGCCGTTCGCGCTCGAAACCGATCACGCTGCCGAGCGCCGCGGCCATGATGAGTCGTGAAACGAGTTCTACGTTGCCCAACATCTTTGACCTCCTGTCGTCGTGGCCGGTCTCCTGCCGGAGCGCTTTTGCTATGCTTATCCGGCTGTGCCGAGCCGTTTTCAAAGGGCTCATCTCTTCCGAACCATCAGGCTGGAACTTGTCTTATGCAGCAACAGCACTCAAACGGCACTTCATTGCGCGAACACTACACGAGCATCGTGCTGCCCATTTGGCGCGGTCCCGGCTTCAACACAGCGCTTCACCTGCCATTCGAAGCCGTTACGCCCGACGATCACGCGCCGTTGCCACCCAAGCGTTATCGCGCGATGGCATGCGCCCGTCAGTTGTTCGCTTTCACGGATGCAGGCGATCTCGCGCACGCGTCGGTGCTGTTCGAATCGTTGCGACACTATTTTCAGGACAAGCAAAACGGCGGATGGTTCTATAGCGTCGATGCAAACGGCGCGCCCCACGAGCGCCAGAAGGACCTTTATACGCACGCGTTCGTGGTTTATGCGTGCGCGCATTTCGCGCAAAAGAGCGGATCGGCGAACGCATTCGCCTTGCTCGATGAAACCGCGCGGCTTATCGAAACGAAGTTCGCGGGTAGCGATGGCGGCTTGCTGAACGCCGCGTACAGCGAAGACTTCGGCGCGATGCTCGAAGGTCCGCTGCAAAATCCGCTCATGCATTTGAGCGAAGCGTGGCTCGCCGCGCGCGATGCCACGGGCAACATCGCTTTCGACGAGCGGCTCGCCGTGCTGGCGCAATCGGTCGCGCGCACGTTCGTGCACGAGGCGACCGGCAGTATCGCCGAATTGCCGATTGGCGCGCCGGGCAATCGCCTAGAGCCGGGACATCAATTCGAGTGGTATTTCCTGGCAATCGGCAGCGGCCATCCCGCATTCGAGGCGGCGGGACTGAACGCGCGGCTCGAACAGGCGTTCGACTTCGCGCGGAAACATGGCGTCGACAAGTCGACTGGCGGCGTGAGCGCCGCGCTGGACGAAGCGGGACGCGTGATCGATGGCACGCAGCGCATCTGGGCGCAAACCGAATATCTACGCGCGCTGGCAACGCGCGGCGAAGCCGTCGGCGAACAGATCGAACGCTTCGGCGCACGGTTCCTACATGCGCGCGGGTGGATCGAGTGCCGCTCGGCTGACGGCGCGATCACAAGGTCGGAGATGCCTTCGACCACGCCGTATCATTTGGCGACGGCATACGCGGCGTTGCCGGATTGAGCGGTTGGATCGCCATCGCATCACGCCATTGCTTACGGCTGCAATCGATAGCCGCCCTGCGCATTCGACGAGCGAAAGCGTCAGGGCCGTGAAAATTCAGGCGCCCGACAGACGCCGAAGTCATCCACTCGTCAAGCCACCTGAAACACCGAAACCGCATCCTTCAACTGCCGCGTCTGTTCATGGAGCGACTGCGCGGCAGCCGCGGCCTGCTCCACGAGCGCGGCGTTCTGCTGAGTCATCTCGTCCATTTGCGTCACGGCCTGGTTCACCTGCTCGATTCCCACGCTCTGCTCCAGCGACGACGCGCTGATCTCCGCCATCATCTGCGTGACGCGTGAAATCGAGGTCGATACCTCGCGCATCGCCGTGCCCGCGCGTTCGACCAGCGTCGAGCCGTCGCTGACCTGCGCGACCGATTCGCCGATCAGTTCCTTGATTTCCTTCGCCGATTGCGCCGAGCGTTGCGCGAGGCCGCGCACTTCGCCCGCGACGACTGCAAACCCGCGCCCTTGCTCACCGGCACGCGCCGCTTCGACGGCCGCGTTCAGCGCGAGGATGTTGGTCTGAAACGCGATGCCGTCGATGACCGAGATGATTTCCGCGATCTTGTCCGAGCTTTTCGCGATGCCGCGCATCTTCTCCACAACGTCATCCACCACGCCCGAACCGCGCGAAGTCGCTTCGAGCGCCACGCCTGCCAACGTGTTGGCCTCGCGCGCGTGCTCGGCGTTCTGGCGCACCGTCGCCGTCAATTCTTCCATGCTCGACGCCGTTTCCTCGAGCGATGCCGCCTGATTCTCCGTGCGCGCGGACAGATCGGCGTTGCCGCTCGCGATTTCATCGGCGCCCAAGTTGATCGAATCGGACGTCTCGCGCACCGTCTTTACCGTCGTGGCGACGCTTGCTTGCATCGTCGCGAGTCCCGCGAAGAGCCTGCCGATTTCATTGCTGCCGCGATCCGCGATACGTTCGTCGAGGCGGCCTTGCGCAATGCGCTCGAAATGGCGTCCCGCTTCTTCCAGCGGCGCGATCACGCCACGGCGCAGCGCAAAATGCACCGCCGCGACACCCGCGACCAGCGCCACGAAAATAGCGATGCCGACCGCGCGGAACCAGGCGTAGCGCGTATCGATCGATTCGAGATACGCACTGCTCGCCGCATTGCCGAAGTTGACGAAGTTCTGCTGTTCGGCGAGATAGCGATCCTGAAAGCCCTGTGTCGGCTGATCGAGGAACGCCTGAATGTTGCCTGCATCCAGATACTGGACGAGCTCGCCGAGCGCCTTCGAATACTCCGTGTATTTGGCCTGAAGCGCAGCCATGCGCGCCTTGTTCTCATCGCCGGTCTTCGGCGCGTCGAGGAAGGCCGCGAACGACTTGTCCGCCTGCGCGATCTGCTCGCGCGCGTGCTGCACGATCTCGACCGGCTCCGTGCCGCCGCGCACCATGCGCGTGCCGGCGCGAGACAGGTTGATGCGCGCATCCATCAGATGCTGCGTGGTCTTGTTGACCGCGTTGACTTGCTTGAGCGCGATATCGGACAGGTTGCCCACATCGTCATGCGTGCGCGAAAGCGACCAGAAGCCAAGCCCTTCGGTGACCAGTTGGAATAGGCAAAACACCACCAGCACGGCGAGCAAACCGGATGAAACCTTGATCTTTGCAAACATTTCTCAAGAACCCGAACGAATGAGCCGTATGACTACGGCGGAAGTCCGGGTTTACGGCAATGAAGCGCGCCAGCTTGAATTGTTTGGCGTCGATGCCGCTTTGCGCGAGCGGGATGATCGGCGCGCTTGCCGAAACGGCGGGCGCGCGCATGCTGCGTTCGCACGATTTTTGTCGAACGTCCTTGCAGTGCGAAGAAACCCTACCTATTGTCTTTGCAGGACGGCGCCGAACCCACCCCAAGGAGTGTCCGAATGGCCGAATTAGTCGATATCGCGCGCGGTGCGCTGAATGCGCAACCGTTTAGCGCCTTGCTCGGAACGAAACTGATGCAGGTCGATGCAGCGAGTCTCACGCTGTGTCTGCAGATCCGCGATGAGCTGAGGCAACAACACGGTTTCGTGCACGGCGGGGTGGTGAGTTATCTCGTGGACAACGCGCTGACGTTCGCAGGCGCGCTGAGGCTCGGTCCGAAGGTCGTCACCGGCGAATACAAGATCAACTATCTGCGCCCGGCGGTTTCCGGCACGCTGATGGCGCGGGCGCGCGTGGTGCATGCCGGCATGACGCAGGCAACCTGCCAGTGCGATGTCTTCGTCACCGACGGCAATGCCGAAACGCTCGTCGCGGTGGCGCAAGGCACGATCACGCGCATCAGCGAAAGCGCGGCCGAAGCGCTCTATAACGCCTGAACCTCAACCTTCCGTCCTGAAGACGAAAAACCTCGCCGCAGCGAGGTTTTTTGTTTTCACGGTGCGAAGCTATTACGCGTCGACCGTCTTCTGCTGCTGCTCGCCGAGACCTTCGATACCAAGGCGAATGGTCTGCCCGGACTTCAGGTACACCGCGCTGGGCTTCACGCCCATGCCGACGCCCGGCGGCGTGCCGGTCGAGATGACATCGCCGGGCTGCAGGCTCATCGTCTTCGACAGATACGCGACCAGTTGCGCGACGGTGAAGACCATGGTCTTCGTGTTGCCGTTCTGGTAACGGTGGCCGTCCACTTCGAGCCAGAGATCGAGCTTCTGCGGATCGGCGACTTCGTCCTTCGTCACGAGCCACGGGCCGAGCGGGCCGAACGTGTCGAAGCCCTTGCCCTTGTCCCATTGGGTGCCGTGTTCGAGCTGCCATTCGCGCTCGGAGACGTCGTTGATCACGCAGTAACCGGCCACGTAGTCGAGCGCGTTGGCTTCATCGACATACTTGGCTTCCTTGCCGATCACCACGCCGAGTTCGACTTCCCAGTCGGTTTTCTTCGAATTGCGCGGAATTTCCACGTCGTCGTTCGGGCCGCAAATGGCACTCGTCCACTTGCCGAAAATGACCGGCTCGGTCGGCACGGGCAGATTCGATTCGGCGGCGTGATCCGCGTAGTTGAGGCCAATACACACGAACTTGCCCACACGTCCGACACACGGCCCGATACGCGGATTGCCATCCACCACCGGCAGCGACGCCGGGTCGGTCGCGCGCAGCTTGGCCAGGCCCGCATCGGTCAGCGTAGCGCCGGAGATGTCGTCCACGACCTTCGACAGATCGCGAATCTTGCCTTCGGCATCCAGCAAACCCGGTTTTTCCTGACCCTTGGGGCCGTAACGAAGCAGCTTCATCTGAATAGATCCTCGTGTTTCAAAATGCAAAGGTTGAAAACGCAGCGGCCGTCCTAGTTGGACCAGCCGCCATCGATGACGTGAGCCTGACCCGTCGTGAACGACGACTCGTCCGAGGCGAGATACAGCGCGAGCGCCGCGATTTCTTCCGTACGGCCGACGCGGCCCATTGGTTGACGCGAAACGAAAGCCGCCTGAATCTGGTCGATCGTCGCGCCCTGCGCCTTGGCTTGCTCGGCGATGCGGTCCTTCAGCGACGGCGACTCCACCGTGCCCGGACAAATTGCGTTGCAGCGGATGCCGCGCGTGACGAAATCCGCCGCGACGGATTTCGTGAGCCCGATGACCGCCGCCTTCGACGCACCATACACGAAGCGATTCGGCACGCCCTTCACGCTCGACGCCGCCGACGACATATTGACGATCGAGCCGCCGCCCTTTTCCAGCATCTTCGGCAGGAACGCGCGGATCGTCCGATACATGGCCTTCGCGTTCAGATTGAAAGCGAGGTCCCAGTCCGCTTCGCTCGCTTCGAGAATCGAACCGGGATGCACATAGCCCGCGCAGTTGAAGAGCACGTCGATGGCGCCAACTTCCTTCGCGAGCGCCTCGATGGCTTGGGGGTCGAGCACGTCGAGCTTGTGGGCTTCGACCGGCTTGCCTTCGAGCCCTTCGATACGAATGTCGGTTGCGATCACGCGCGCGCCTTCCGCCGCGAAAAGCTCGGCCGTCGCGAGCCCGATTCCTTGTCCCGCCGCGGTGATCAGCGCCGTCTTGCCTGCCAGTCTTTGTACCATCTACTGCTCCAGTGGAAGTTGATTTTAAGACATGCCGGGTATATCAGCGGCTTCAGAGGCGATAGAACGCACGGGCGTTTCCGCCGAAAATCGCGTCTTCCTCGGCTTTTTCGAGATGCGAGACCAAGCGCCTCGCGGCGGCGTGCCAATCAGTGTAGCAACCGTTTAAGTTCAGTACCGGCCAATCGCTGCCCCACATGAGGCGCTCGTGTCCGAATTGGTCGATGAGATGCGCGACGTAAGGCGCGAGCGTGTCGGCGGTCCAGCTAGGCGACGCTTCTGTCGCGAGCCCCGATAGCTTGCAATAGAGGCGCTGCGGCAAGGCAGCGAGTTGCGCGATGCCATCGGCCCACGGTTGCCAGCCCGCTTCGCCATCGCGGATGGGCGGCTTCGCACCGTGATCCACGACGATACGCAACGCCGGATAACGCCCGGCGAACTCGACGAGCGATGGCACGTGGCGCGCGAAGATGAGCGCGTCGAAAGCAAGATCGAGCTCGATCAGACGCTGGATGGCTTCCGGGCGCGGCGCGTGGTCTATCCACGTATCGTCGGGCAGGTCTTGCAGCATCGGCCGCACGGCTTTGAATTTTTTGTCGCGCGCAAATTCATCGATGATTTCTACCGCGTCGACGGAATCGAGCGGAACCCAGCCGACGACGCCCGCAATGGATTCGTCATCGCGCGCTAGATCGAGCAGATAACGCGTTTCATCGACGGTCGCCGCCGCTTGCACGACGACCGTTTGCTTGACATTCGTGATCTTGCGGAGCGGCGCCAGATCATCGGAACCGAAGACGCGATAGAGCGGCTTGAGATCGGGCGTGAGCCAACCGTAATCGCCACGCGCCGGGTCCCAATAATGTTGATGAGCGTCGATGTTCATTGCGGTGTTGGCGCCTTCTCATGCAGCAAGCCAGCCGCACGCAAAGCGTCCCACAACGCCAAAGGAACCGGTGTGGCGAATGACGCCGCATTCTCACGCACTTCCTCGGGCTTGCGCGCGCCCATTAACACCGTGGCGACGACTTTATGCGCATAAGGAAACTGCAGTGCGGCCGTCGACAGCGCGACGCCATACTCGCGACAGATGCGTTCCAGCCTCGCCACACGATCGACGATCTCTTTGGGCGCATCGCCGTAGTTGAATTTGAGATCGCCTTGCGCGTCGGCATCGAGACCGCGCGCGAGAATGCCCGAATTGAACGCGCCGCCAAGCAGGATGCTCACACCGCGCTGTTCGCACTCGGGCAGGAGATCGTCGAGCGTGTTCTGTTCGAGCAGCGTGTAGCGGCCAGCGAGCAACGCGCAGTCGATGTCGTATTCGGCCATTGCCTCGCGCACCGCCGCGCCTTCGTTCACGCCGAGGCCGACTGCTTTCACGCCGCGCGACTGCTTGAGTTCATCGAGCGCACGAAAGCCGCCTTCATCGGTGAGCTGACGCCAGTAATGCGTGTTTTTTTCGCCGTGCGTGACACGGCCGATGTCGTGTATCAGTACGATATCGATGTCGATCATGCCGAGCCGCTGCTGGCTGTCTTCGAACGAGCGCAAAATGCCGTCGTAGGTGTAGTCGTAGATGGCCTGGAACGGTAGCGGCGCGGCCCAGCCTTCGCTGCCGTCGTCGGGCGTGGTGCGCGGCACGAAGCGGCGGCCCACTTTGGTCGAGAGCACGTAGTCACTTCGCGCGTGGCGTCGCAGGGCATCGCCGAGACGGTGTTCTGCCTTCGTGTGTCCGTAATGCGGTGCGGTATCGAAGAAACGGATGCCCGCTTGCCACGCCGCATCGACTGTAGCGCGCGCCTCGTCTTCCGTCAGTTCGTGATAAAGCCCGCCTAGCGGCGCCGTGCCGAGCGAAAGTGCCGTCACCTCCAGATCCGTCCGCCCGATCTTGCGTCGGCGCGTGACGGCCTCCTGCGTGTCTCCGTTCATTGTGCAACCCTCAGTCGATTGTTCAGTTCGAAACGACTTCTGCGGTGCCGCGAGACGCAACACTAACGCGTTGCGCGCCGCCAGGCAAACACGCGGGGCCGACGGGCTCGAAGGTTTTGTAAGTCAGGATGAATTCCTGATGCCCCAGCGACTCCGATTTCGACGCAGCGCCCGCCGCCACCGCCACGGTGACATCGAACACTTCGCGCCCTACTTCGTCGAGCGTCGCCCGGCCTTCCAGGATGCGGCCGGCATCCACGTCCATGTCGCCGGACAGGTTGCGATACGTCGCCGGATTTGCGCAGACCTTGATGACGGGCGATATCGCCGAGCCGACCACCGAGCCGCGCCCCGTCGTAAAGAGGATTACGTGTGAGCCGCACGCGATGAGTTCGCCGATTTCCGCGTTGTCGCTGATGTTCGGAAAGCCGAAGCGCGGCTCGCCGTCGGGCACGACATCGAGCAGATAAAGGCCGCCGGTCGGCGGGACATCGCCCGGCTTGATGATGCCGACGATAGGCGACGCGCCGCTCTTCGCATACGCGCCGAGCGACTTCTCTTCCTGCGTCGTGAGCCCGCCGTCCGCGTTGCCGACCGCGAAGGAACCGTGGCCCATCGTCGTGTAATAGCGCGCGGCTTTTTCCACGCACGCGACGATTTCATCGCCGAGTTCGGGACGCGCCGCGCGGGTCTTCATATGAAATTCGCAGCCGACGAGTTCGCCGGTTTCCTCGAAGATGCACGCCGCGCCTTCGTCGATGAAGGTGTCGAAGGCGCGGCCCACGGCCGGGTTCGCCGTGATGCCGCTCGTGCCGTCCGAGCCGCCGCAGATCGTGCCGATGACGAGTTCATCGAGCGCCATCGGCACTTTCTCTTGCGCGGCGAGCGTCGCGCGCGCTTCGCGTACCCAGTCGAGACCGTGCTGAATTGTGCTGCGCGTGCCGCCGTTTTCCTGGATCGTCACGACGGCGGCGGGGCGGCCGCTCGCGCGCACGACATCGGCGAGATAGTGCTTGTTCATGCTTTCGCAGCCAAGCGACACGAACAGCACCGCGCCCACGTTCGGATGCGTGCAGATGCGCTCCAGCATCTTTTCGGCGTAGCTATTCGGATAGCAGCCGGGGAAGCCGATCAGGTGCACGGGCGGCGCTTCGTTTTGCGCGGCGTCGAATGCGTCGAACGATGGGCGGAAGTGCGTGACGATCTCGCGGGCGACGTGATGCGCGCACTCGACCATGTACGCCACCGCGACGATGTTGCGGATGCCCTTGCGGCCATCGGCTCTTGGGAAGCCCAGCAATGTTGATGTGTTCATGGCTCTCAATGCTGCACGTAGGCGTGGCCGGCGTCGTGCGTGTAGGTGGGGATGTAGTCGCTCTCCAGATTGTGAGTGTGGAGATGCGCGCCGCGGGGAACGTCTATGCTCACGTGGCCGATGATCGCGCCGTAGCGGAGGACTTTGTCGTCCTTCTTCAACGCGCGGCGGGCTATTTTGTGAGCCAGTTCTATCGTCGTTTCCAGCTTGACTGGCTCGCCTTCTATCTGAAGCGTTTCGCCTGCGATTAGGCGGGCTGCTGCTATCAGACAGTTGTCTTCTTTGCTCAAGAGGATCAGGCGGGGGTCGGTGGTTTTTGTCTCTGTGTCGGGCATCTCGTTCCTTCTGAAATCCGTGTCGTCGTGGACATTGAGCCGTATGCTCGCGGCATCTTCAGCAGCCGCCTGCTGACGTTCGTCGTCCGGGCGCTGGACGCGTCAGCCGATTTCGCGAGACGCGTGCGGCTGCGCTCCCGCTTCAGTTCTGCGCATCTCCACCCGCCAGTCTCGCCACCATCAGCGAACCCAGGATGATTGCGCCGTAAATCGCCTGAATCCAGAACGATGGCACCTGCGCCAAGGTCAGCAAGTTCTGCACGACGCCCAGCAGCAACACGCCCGATAACGCGCCGAGCATCGTGCCCTTGCCGCCATCCAACGAAATGCCGCCGATCACTGCCGCCGCGAACACCGTGAAGATCATTCCATTGCCCTGGTTCGCGTTGATCGCGCCGACGTAGCCTGTGACGATCAAACCGCCAATCGACGCCAGTACGCTGCCGAGCACGAACACGCCCCACGTGATGCGCTCCACCCGAATGCCTGCCGCGCGTGCCGCTTCGGGATTGCCGCCGATCGCGTAAAGCGCGCGGCCGAGGCGGTGGTAACGCAGCAAGAACGCGGCGACGGCGAACGCGGCCGCCGCGAGCCATACCGAGATCGGCAGGCCGAGCACGAGTGTCGTGGCCAGCGTGAAGAACGAAGGCGGCATGTCGAACAACGTGCCGCCCTTGGTCGCGCCGACGAGCATGCCGCGCAGCACGATCAGCATTGCGAGCGTGACGATGAACGCGTTCAGCCGCAGCCGCACGACCAAAAAGCCGTTGAAGAAGCCGATCAGCGCGCCGACCGCAACGATCGCCGCAAGTCCCGCTGCCGCCGGCCACTCGAAGCCGAAGCCCGCCGACGCCGCCGGCATCACGAGCATCGCGCCGACAGCCGGCGCAATGCCGACCGTCGATTCGAGCGATAAATCGAACTTGCCTGTCAGAACGATTAGCGATTCGGCCAGCACGACAAGCGCAAGCGCCGCCGATGCCCCAAGGATGCTGATGAGATTCGCCTGCGTGAGAAAGCTCGGGCTGACGAACGCGCCGATGGCAAGCAAGAGCGCCAGCGCGGGCAGCAATGCGAGGTCGCGAAAACGCGCCAGTTCGATGCGCGGGCGCGCCACGGCCATGCTCGCGCCGTTCATCGCCGGGTTGGGTACGTTATGCTTCATGGAGATTCACCCCTTCGACGGATGCGATGAGTTCATGGTCCTGCCATCCGGCAGGGAATTCGGCGACGATGGCGCCGCGAAACATCACCAGGACGCGGTCGCACGTGCGCAAGTCGTCCAGCTCGCCCGATACGACGAGCACCGCCTTTCCTTCCTCGCGCACGCGTTCGACGACGCCGAGCAGCGCTTCCTTCGACTTCACATCGACGCCAGCGGTGGGATCGATCAGAACGAGCACGTCCGGATCAGTGGCGAGTGCGCGCGCCATCACCACTTTTTGCTGATTGCCGCCCGACAAGCCCGACACGATATGTTCCGGGCCCTGCGTCTTGATGCCGAGCGCGGCAATCATGCGGCGTCCGAAGGCGTTCTTTTTCGCGGGCGTCGCAATACCGAAGCGGCCGAGCAATCGCGCGATCGTCATGGACGCGTTTTCCGCGACGGATTGCGACAGCACCAAGCCTTCGCGATGCCGGTCTTTCGGCACGCAGCCGACACCATGCGCCAGCGCGGCCGGCACGTCGCCCGGCGGCAGCACGCGGCCATCGACGCTGATCGTGCCCGCGCGTTGCGCCTTCAATCCGGCGATGGCTTCGGCGACGCTCGTCCGGCCGCTCGTCGTCGCGCCGGTCAGGCCGATCACTTCGCCCTTGCGAACGCTCAACGTGACGTTCTCGTAGTCGTCGCCGCGTAACGCTTCGACACGCAGCGCTTGCGGCGCATCAGCGGGCAGGGGCGCGCGCGCGGCGGCATCCGCGACGGCAAGGCCCCCCTGCTCGCCTGTCATCGCTTCGATGAGCCGGTCGCGCGGCAATGCCGAAACCGGCGCGCTGACGATATGCCGTGCGTCGCGCAGAACTGTCACTGCCTGACAGATTTCGTACACCTCTTGCAAGTGATGCGAAATGAACAGGAAAGTGACACCTTCGCGCTGTAATTCCTCAATACGCCTGAAGAGACGCTTGATCTCCTCGCCGTCCAACTGTGCAGTCGGTTCATCGAGAATGATGAAGCGCGCACCGTACGACAGCGCCCGCGCAATCTCCACCAACTGCCGCGCTTCCACTGTCAGATCGCCCGCGCGTGCGTCTTCGCGCACGTCGATCTTCCAGTGGTCGAGCAGCGCGCGGGCATCACGGCGCATGGCGCGCCAGTCGATCACGCCGCCCTTCTGATGCTGCCGATTGATGTACAGATTTTCGGCCACCGACAACTCGCGGATGATCGTCGAATGCTGATAGACGCAGGCGACACGCTCGCGCCATGCATCGCGGTCGGCGAGCGGCGGCGCGGGCGCGTCGTTGAAGCGGATCTCGCCAGCGTCCGGCTTCTTCAGGCCGGTGATCATCGACACGAGCGTCGATTTGCCCGCGCCGTTGCGTCCGACTAGCGCATGCGACTCGCCGGGCAGCACGCGCATGCTCACATCTGCGAGTGCGGGCGTCGAGCCATAGCGCTTCGTCAGGCCAACTGTCTCAACGACGGGCGCGCTCATTTGACGGTGTTGCCCCAAAGTGTTTTGTCATCGACATTGGCTTTCGTCACGAGCGGCGCGGGCAATTGATCTTCGAGAATGCCTGGACCGCGCTGAACGATCGTGCTGCCGTGATCCGTCGGGCCCGGTTTGAAGGTTTGTCCCGCCAGAGCCGCCTTGATATAGAAGAGGCCATACTTTGCGTAGAGATCGGCGGGCTGCGAGATGGTCGCGTCGATATCGCCACGGCGGATCGCATCATATTCCTGCGGAATGCCGTCATTGCTCACGATCACGATGTGCTTCGGATCGCCCGCCTTCACCAGCAACTGCTTGCGGCGCAAGGTCTGCAACGTCGGCGACAGATAGACGCCGCCCGCCTGCATATAGATCGCCTTCACGTCGGGGTTCGCGGTGAGCAGGCTGTCGAGCGCGGTCGCGGCGGCCTCGCCCTTCCATGCGGCGGGAATCTCGAGCAGGCTCAGCGACGGGAATTTCTTCAGGCACTCGCGAAACGCTTCCGAACGATCGCGGCCATTGACCGATGCCAGATCGCCCATGATCTGCACGACCTTGCCCGACTTCACGTGCTCGCCAATGTACTCGCACGACTTCGAACCATACGCGCGGTTGTCGGCGCGCACGACCATCGCGACCTTGCCTTGCGTCGGCGCGACATCGACGGCGACGACCGGCACGTTCTTCGCCGCCGAGGCGTCGAGCGCGCGGCTGATTGCGGCCGAATCCAGCGGGCCGACCACGATGCCCTTCGCGCCCAGGTTCAGCAGGTTGTTCATGTCGGTGATCTGCTGCGCGGGATCGCCGTTCGAGTTGACGGGCGCAAGGATGTCTATGCCCATGTCCTTCGCGTACTTCGGCAGATAGTTGTTGTACGACTGCCAGAACGGCGAAGTCAGAAGCGGGAGACCGAGGCCGACCTTGCCGGCATCGGCGGCTCGCGCGAGGCCAGCTGCACCGGTGGTCGAAAGTACGGCGAGCGCCACGCCGGCTTTTACGGCCAGGCGGCGAAAGGAAGTTGAGGACGTCATGCTTGTCTCCTGATCTTGTGTTTTTTGCGACTACGGCCGTGTGGGTGACTACGGGAAACTGTCGATACGCATATTTATCAGTGAACGTATTATTCATATACGGACAATCAGAAGTCAGTTGGTGCTTTCCCTAGCGCGGGCAACGCTATTGCTGACGAAAGGCTTAAACTCGGCGCCAATTCATGAATCGACGCATACCCAACATGGACGTTGAAGTAACCGACACCGATGGCGACGCAGATCGCTATCGCGCGCCCGCGCTCGACAAGGGACTGGACATTCTCGAATTACTCTCGGAACAGAAATCGGGACTGACGCGCGCCGAGATCACGAAGATGCTCGGGCGCAATGCAAGCGAGATGTATCGGATGCTGGAACGGCTGGTCGCGCGACAATACGTCGTGCGCTCGCCCGAGGGCGACCGCTATTCGCTGAGCCTGAAGTTGTACGCGCTTGCGCACCGGCATCCGCCGATGAACCGGCTAATTGCCGAGGCTCTGCCCGTGATGCAACGTTTCGCCGATGCCGCCGAGCAGTCGGTTCACCTGGTCGTCTACGATCGCGGCAACCTGCTGGTGATCGCGCAAGTGGACGGTCCCGGCACGTGGGGAATTTCGGTCCGGCTGGGGTCACGCGTCGGCCTTATCGACACCGGCTCCGGTCGCGTGGTGCTCGCGTTTCAAACCGAGGAGCAGCGCGAGCACATGCTGGCGGAACATACAAAGGTGAAAGGCGAACTGGCGCTCGATCGCGCAGTACTCGATGCCGACTACGAAAAGATCGGCGAGCTCGGCTATTCACAAAAGGACAGCCAGCAGACCTTCGGCGTGACAGATGTGACTTTTCCGTTGCTCGGGCCGTCGGGCCAAGCCATCGCGGCGCTGACCTGCCCTTTCATGCGGCGTATCGACGAATACGTCGCACCTTCCATCGAAGAAGTGACGGCGCTTTTGCGAGGCGCCGCGAGCGAGCTTTCGATGACGCGAGACTAAATCACGGCTGATACACGCGTTAGAATGGCGGCCCTCCTAAAAAGCGGCAGCCGGTTCACGCGCACGCCGCGCTCTATCTTCACGGTTCATGGCAAAACTCCTTTCTGATTCAGAATTCCAGCGTTTTTCCGAACTTCAACAGAAACAGGCGAGCTTTACGATCACGCCTGACGAGGCCGACGAATTGCGCGATATCGTCGCGCGCGCACAGAAGAAGCGCGACGATCGCGCCGCTGCAATGCAAGCGCTCGAAGCGCATATCGCGCAGTTCGACATCACGCCGGACGAGCTTTTTTCCGCCGAGCAGATCGCGGAAGCGGCGCGCAATTTCGGCCTTATTCCGGCCGCGAAGAAGGAACGCACACTGCCGCCGCAACTGACGCATAACGGCAAGCCTTATCAATGGACTTCGCGTGCGCTGCCGGAAGAGATTCGTGTACCGCTCTTCGAAGCATTCTCGGCGGGACATTCCGTGAAGTCGTTCATCGCGACGCCGAAAGACTCGGCGCGCTCGGCGCTGACGATCGCGAGACTCGAAAAGGAAACGGGAAGTTCGTATCCCGATGCTTTGCTCGAAGAGTTGGCGATAACGAGAGCGCAGATCGACGAGGCGTCCGGGCGATTGGCCGGCTAATTGCGAACGGCCGGCTAGGTCGATTTTTCACCAAGCCGCATCCGAAAACCAACGACGCTCGGATCTTCGGTTCTGATCAATTCGAAACCGGCTTTGCGCGCGAGCGCGATCATCCCCGTGTTCTCGCGCAAAGCCTCGCCCACCAGCCAGCGTGTCCCGCGCTCTCGCGCATAGTCGATGATTCGCGTGAGCAGCAGCGAGCCCAAGCCCTTCCCTTTCATGTCCGAGCGCGCGGCGACGGCAAACTCCGCAGTCTCGTTGTCCGGATCGGAAATGGCGCGTGCGACGCCCAGCGTTTCCGTGGCGCCCTCCGCAATGCTCCGTGTCACGATCAACGCCATTTCGCGGTCGTAGTCGATTTGGGTCATCCGCGCGAGTTGCGAATGATCGAAACTGCGCACGGCACCGAAAAAGCGCAAGCGCAAATCTTCGGCCGTGTTCGCCGATACGAACGCGCGATGCGCATCTTCATCCTCGGGACGAATGGGCCGCACGGTAATACGCATGCCGCGCCAGTCGAGCGTCTCATCCATGCATCGCGGATACGGCACGATTGCTAGTTGCTTGCGATGCGCGCCTAAGGTCAATTGCGGCTCGTGCACCGCAACCGAATCGCGCGTGACACGCAACGTCAGGCGCAGTGCGAGGATCTCCTCTATATAACAAACCATTTGCGACAGCGCGGTCAGCGCGTTCAACAGCATGTCGGTGGGCAACTCGCGCGAGCGCGGCGAACGCATGACGAGATCGCGCGCAAGGACAGGGTTGAGCGGAGGCAGCGCAAATTCATGAAGCGCATCGGCAAGTCCGAGCGCGCCTTCGGCCTTGAATTCGAACACCGGTCCAAAGACGCGATGGTTGAGCAGGCGCGTCTGTATCTCGACTGCATCGGCGGAAAAGGAATCGGGCGGTCCCGGCTTCACCGTGATGCCGAAGCGGGCGAGGATGCGCGCCGCACGTTCACCATTCAATTCCGCAATGCCGTTCTCCAACGCGATTCGAATTTCCTTTTGCGCAATATCGATTTCTTCTGGAATTTCCGTTGGAAGTCCGTCGGGTGTTTGCATCAACAATTCGCGTCCCTGACGAAAATCGACGAGGCGTGCAAAGCCACGTGCGAGCCGCTGCGGGGTAGTGTGAACCGGGATGCCATTTGCGTGGAGTGCGTCGCGGGTGGCGGCATCCACGCAACCGAAGAAACACGCGAGCAATCCGCGATGAGCCTGGCGGCGCGCGGCGATCAATGTGCGAGCGACGTCCGCGACGGGCGCGCTATGCGTCGGCGCGTGTACGACGAAGATGGTGCCGGTGTCGCGATGCGGAGCCAGCGTTTCCACCGCGATGCCGAAATCGGCGGGCGATGCATCGTCGCCGAGCAAAAGGGGATTACCGGATTCGGCTCGGGGTAACGCGAGCGAGACGGCGTCGCGTGCGGCGAGTGGCCATTGCGCCAGATCATCGCCGGCCTTGCTGAACGCATCTCTTGCCAAAGTGGCGACGCCGCGATCGCTGGTGATGACGGTTGCCACGTCGCCGGCTGCGACGCTTCCCACGCCCAGGGTTTCGATTTCGTCGAGCAGATCGTCAAGCGAATCCACGCGTACAAGTCCGGCACGGCGGAAGGCGGCACCGTATAGGCGATCGAATGGGTCGTCGTGTCCGGTTCGTAGAACGAGTACCGGCTTATTTCTCGCGGCGGCGCGCGCGGCGGAGATAAATTTGCGTGCGGCCCGGACGGTTTCGATCGCAAGAAGAATCGCTTTGGTCGATGCGTCGGTGGCGAGGAAGTCGAGGATATCGCCGGAATCGACGTCGGCTTCATCGCCTAACGCGACGATGCGTGAGAAGCCGAGGCCCCCCGCGCGGGCCCAGCCGAGCACGCCATTGGTTAGCGCATTCGAGCCTGATACCCAAGCGACGCCGCCCGATTTGACACTGCACGCTGGCGCCCCGAGGCATGCGCCGACGGCGGGAGACACTACGCCGAGACTTGCCGGTCCTACCACGCGCAGCAGGAAGGGACGCGCGGCGGCAAGGGTACAGGCAGTCCATTCGTGGGACTCTGCATTGGAGATGAATTCGGCTCTCGCGGGGTGTCTCGCTGCCTCTCCAATAACGACGACAGCTTTGGTCCCACGGTCTCCGAGTTGTTCAACTAGTTGAGGCCAGGTTTTAGGGGGCGTGCATAGCACCGCAACGCTCGGCGCTTCGGGGAGGTGAGCTATGTCGGCGAAGCTCGGCTGTCCGCCTATGGTTTGGTGCTTTGGATTTACTGGCCAGATTGGGCCTTTGAATCCAGCGCTGTTGGCGCGGGCCCATACCATTTCGCCGATGCTGCCCGGCCGCGTTGATGCGCCGATCACAGCAATTGACTTCGGCGCGAACAGGATGTCCAGGTTGCGAACGGTCATTACGGGGCTCCGGCCTCGGTCGGCGATTGGCGGTTGAGGCAGGGTTAGGATAGGCGATTTTGGGGGTGGGGCGTGCGGTGTCGTTTCGGGCTGTGGGCTGCGAGGCTTCGGGCTTCGGGCTTCGGGCTTCGGGCTTCGGGCTTCGGGCTTCGGGCTTCGGGGCTGCCGTGACTTTATGCGCATAAAGCTGGTCCGGCCGCGCGGCACCGCTTAATAATTTCCAAGACGCCTAAAGCCGTGACGAGGAGATATTGGTCTTACGCCTCAGCTTCTTGCTGTCGAGCATGATGTGCGATTTGAAATTGCATCCATTAGGCCCCACGTCCGCGCTTTCACAAAATCAACTAAAGCTCACCCCTATGCCAAATGGCTAACGACACATTTAATGTCGAATTAAAGTTGAAATTACTAAACCTCAATGTAAAATTCAACCGCCTGCAAAAACTGGAGCATTAAAGTGGCGGCGGAAATCATAGCGATCACGCAGCAGAAGGGCGGCGTTGGCAAGAGCACGATTGCAATGCACCTCGGCGCAGCTTTTCACGAAAAGAAGAAGCGCGTGCTCGTCGTCGATGCAGACGGTCAAAACACGTTGATCCACTGGTCGAGCGCTGCGTCAGACGAAGCGAGCGGCATCCCATTTCCTGTCGTGAATCTTTCGGAAGCGGGCGGACAAATCCATCGTGAAATCAGGAAGTTCGTAAATGACTACGACATCATCGTGGTGGATTGCCCGCCTTCAATTACGGAGAAGGTGTCAGGCGTCGTTCTGCTAGCCGCGAGCGTGGCAGTGATTCCGACTTCATCATCGCCAGCCGATTATTGGTCGAGCGTCGGCCTCGTCAAATTGGTTCAGCAAGCGCAGGTGATGAACGAAGATCTGCGCGCGGTGTTTCTGCTGAACAAGACGGAAGAGAAGCGGATGCTCACGCGCGAGCTGAAGGTCGCTCTTGAAGAACTGGGCTTTCCGCTACTAAAAACGCAGATCCCAACCCGAGAGTGCTACAAGCAGGCCATGGCACTGGGACAAACCGTTTTGCAAATGTCCGACCGCGGCTCGCGCCTCGCTGCTGCCGAGATTCGCGCGTGCGCCGATGAAATCCTCGGCATGCTCTCCTGACTTTATGCGCATAAAGGACCCTGAATGAAACCGTCCCAACTGGCAAAAGGCTTCAAGGCCCGCCCCGATACGACAAGCAGCGAGAAGCGAACCGCTCTGGATCGCCTGAACGCCATCGATGGAATCGTCGATATACAAAGCGTCGGACAGGCCGCGAATGGACGCGCAAGCGCCTTCGTATCCGACGAGCAGGCCGACGCAGAGGTCAGCACCGAATCCGAGCAGTTTCGCGCGTGGCGACGGGCGAACCGCTACACGGCTGGGCAGGTCATCGAGTTGCCGCTAAAGGCGATCAAAGCAAGCCCGTTTAATCCGCGCCATTTCTATCTGAAAGCATCAATCGCGGAGCTAGCCGTCAACCTTGCAAGGCAGGGACAGCAGCAGGCCATCCACGTCATCCCCGACTACGATAACGCTGGGACCTTCTTCGTAAGCGACGGTGGCCGTCGCGTCCGTGCGCTCAAGGAAGCCAACAAGGAAACCGTCAAAGCGATCGTCGTCGACCTGCCTATTGGAATTCAAAGCTACAAGCTTGGCTACGATCTAAACGTTCAGCGGGATTCGCAAACCGTCTTCGATAATGCCGTCGTCTGGCGACGCTTTCTGGACGAGCAACATTTCCAGAGCCAACGAGAATTGGCCGACCATCTTGGGCTAGACGAATCTACTATCGCAGTCGCGCTATCGGTTGCGAAGCTTCCTGAAAACGTCATGCAGGAAATGGTCGCTCGGCCTGATCGATTCGGGTCGAACATGGCCTATCAAATCACGCGCTACCACTCGGCGCGTGGCAGCGATGCCACGCTGCGCCTCATCAACAAGATCACGTCGGATGATCTGAGCACGCGACAAGTCGCGGATATCGTGAAGGGACGCGCAAGCGGACAAGAAGTGCCCAAGCCGCCCGGCCGTCAACGCTATGCCCAACGAATGGAGATTAAACTGGACGGCGTCGCGGTCGGCGATCTCAAGTCATATGGCGAGGATCGCCTTGAGTTGCGGTTGCGCGGCTTGTCACGGGATCGACGAGATGAACTGCTGCGTCAGATCGAAACCATGCTTCAGTTCAACGAAGAGAAGAAATAACAGCGTCCGCCCTCTGCCAGACGCGTTCAGTTAGCGCGTGTCTGGCTAAGTGTGAAGGCGAGCAAATCCCCATCGGTCGGCTCGCCCCACGTCTTCCTAGCCAGCCAGTCGAAAAATGACGTTTCCGCCAGCTTCGAATCGAGGCCGCGCTTACGCCAATCGTCGCGCATATGCGTACCGAGTTCCGGCAACACGTCGTCTTCAAAACTCTGCCGCGCCAGCTCCCGTTCCCGCTCACCTTGCTCGTCGTAGAGCGCACGCGCTTCCTTCCTTCTATATGCCGAAAACTCGCCAAGCAGGCGTGCCTTGAGATCATCGGCGCCGGATGCCGATCCCGCTGTCGACCGCGGCGCGCCGTTGGCCGTTGCCGGCGGTAGCGCTTCGAGCGGCGGCGCGTAGCCCTTCTTGAGCGCGTCCTTGAACAGCGCTGCCGCGCTTCTGATAGGCGGAAGCGTCGTGCTGCGCAACCGTTGCTCGGTCATCTGCAACGCCGCCCGGATGCGATTTTCCTCGCTGTCGGCGTACAGCGTCTGCGCCTCTTTCAACGGAATGCCGATCTTTACCATCCTGTCGACCAGCGTGCTATCGAAGACGTTCGGATGTTCGTCGAGCGCCAGCATCGGCTGCTTGCGCTCCGTGACGCGGAACTGAATCTCGGCGACGCGCCGACCCTCTCGATGTTCCACCAGTTCAACGAAAATGTTGGTGACGGCGTTGACTTCCGCGATTGCGGGACGAAGATAGTCGCGCTTGAAATACTTGTACTCTCGCTTGGCCTCGTCTCCAGCCTCGGTATCTGGCGTGCCGGATAGAATCGGCCGCCACCACTCCCACGTTTCGCGCATCGTCAGATGGCTGGGATTGGTCAGATAACGCACGCATATTTCATAAAGCGCAAGACCCGCGCTGCTGCGCAACTGGCTTTGGAACTGCAGGCTCAGACGCGCATACTGCACCGGATCGAGCAGCTTCTTTTTGATTTTTGGAGCGAAGGAAAATTCGACCCAAACGCGGCGCGTCGTTGGGTCCTCGAGAATTTCCGCGTCGGCGATGAGCGTCGAGATGCCCCATTTGCGGCCGGGCTTCTGGCTCGACGTGCCCGTGCTCCACTCGACCTGCACCGACACCATGCGACGCAGATGCTCCTTGACCAGCGCTGTATCGTTTGAATCGAATGCGGAATTCGCGACAATGTCGGAGAGCAACGCGCGGTAGGTGTCGCCAGATTCGTCCGCCTGCTGCGCCACGGCGAGCAGAACGTTGAAGAGCTTGCGAGTAAGCAGCGTGATCTTGCCGCTCTTCGGTTGAATCGCGATGGCTTCGACCGCCTTGCGCAACTCAGCCGAGCTCGGGCTGACAACATCGGTTTTCTTTGCGCGTTTGGTTGCCATGCGTCGGACAGTATCGGGATTGCCAGCAGCATACCGAGTGCGGTGATCAACGTCTACAGGGTGGCCTTCACCGTTTGGGGTGAAGTGCGAGAACGAACAGAAGCTCACTGCGGTGCGGCCCCGTAAACTCTCACCACTCACCTTTGAGCGTCAGGCGCCATCCCTAGAAGCCACGCGGGTAAACGGGAGCGGCGAGCGCCAGGGGGCATCACGGCATCGCGGCACAGGTCCCGAAAAATCTCACCGAAAAAAATTTTCCCCAAAAATGGCGTGTCGCACACGCACGACGCGTTCATTTGGGATGACGATCGTCGCCAAAAGCAACAGAAAAAGGGCATATGTGGATCTCCTTAAGTCGACGAACTTCAAAACGCTCCTGTAATACCTCACCTTAAGCGGAATAGAGGACAGACCTGAGCAAAGCCGTCTCCAGACGCCGTCTTGGTTCATGCGTGTTGGCATCCCGAAAGGGCTCACCTTGAAGGAAAATTCGAGACCCGTTTGGGTCCTGCAAAGGCTCACTTGAAGCTCCTGAGAAAGCTCACCTTCGCTGTCTACGTCTGCTGAAGACTCGCCCTATAAGGCTCCGAAGACGGCTGGAAAGGCTTACGTGACGAATGCCCGATCCTGAATATTCTCACCCTAGAAGATATTCCTTGAGCGCTGCCTTATCGCGACGAGGTCCCGAAAACTCTCACCCTAACGCCGGCATAACCCATGCGCTTGTGCTAACTCATTGTTTAAAGAAGGTATTCTGAAGATGAGGTGTTTCAACCGAGTTCAGCGATGTCACGCTATTTCGGAGTAGGACAAAGGAAGTGTTTTCCGTCGAGCAAGCCAATGCGGGAATGAGGCTAGATTTGCCACGAGTAGGCCCCCGTAAAAGCTCACCTCTCATATTTTTGGCCCGCTTCAAGGAAAGCATTGCACAAAACGTGGCGGTCTCTCTGGCCTCACATCTCCCCGTAAAACCTCACCTCCAAGACTTCGGGGTCCGATTTCGCTCGTTTTAAGGCTGTTGGTCCTGCAAAGTCTCACCGCACGAACACTTTGGCGCCTGAAATACCTCACCTATCGGTAAAATCGACCCGTTTTATCCGGTGACGGACACAAATCGGCCAATCCCGATAAGCCTCACCTCGGTTGATCGAGGATTTCGACCACAATCCAACCATGGCGGGAGAACTGAGGCACTAAGCCCCCGGAAAATCTCACCTACATCAGAAACGGGCTCCCTGAATCCGCTCACCAAGCCTCCCGCGAGTCCTCACGTACGGCCCTGAAGGACATCACCAGAGTGTCCCGAATAGCTTCACCTTCTATCCTGAAACATCTCACCCGACGGCCTGGAAAGCCTTATGCAGTAAGGCTTTGCCAAGGCGTTAACAGGGTTAACAAGGTTTCAAAGGTGTTTACTTTTATTACTCTCAAACGAGCCCCGCGAGCATCTGGCTCTAAACAAAACGATCCGTCCCGGCTCTGTACGACGTGAAACCTCGCAAAAACCAGTCGCAGCAGAAATTATTCAAGAATATCAACATGATAGATGGAAAAGCTAAGGATGTTTCACGCTCTGATGTTCAAAGCACTAAGATTTGCAGTACTCAGTCGGTGCCACCGCACATCGACAACTCTTGACTCGAGTGGATCTGCTGCCGTATAACGCTCAAAACGTAAAACGTACCGTTCGATACAAATGCGCTGGAAATTGATATGAAAATGGCGACTCGCGAGTCCTTGCGCGAAGAAATTGAACAGATGAGGGCGTCAGGCGCACGCAGGCAGGACTTGTCCATGCACGCGTGTAAGCGCCTGTTTTTCGATCTTGGCGTTCGTCCGTCAGTTACGACGGTCCGAGAGTTCACGCAGACGGGTAGCGCTGGCGACATTCCCAAAGACATTGAAGCGTTCTGGTCCACCGTGCGCTCGTCGATGCGCGTACGAATCGATGCCGGCGGGCTGCCTGCAGCCTTACAGGAGCGCGCTGGCGAGCTGCTCACGGAACTATTCGTACATGCGCAAGAAGAAGCCCGCTCGAAGCTGAATGCCGAGCGCACGCAAGTCGATGCCACTGTCAGCGCGGCTCAAATGCAAGCGCGCGAGGCCGAAATCCGGAGGGAAGCGATCGAGCTAGCGCATCAGCAAGCAAAAGCGCATCTCGACACAGCGATGGCGCAAATCGCAAATCTTGAAGCCGACTTGAGAGTGGCCCGTGAGCAGCAGATCGATGCGCAGTCAGGCCTGCGTGAAGTCATCGCGCGATTGGAAAAGGAAAACTCGTCCCTTTCCGATCGTCTTTCGCAAGAGCAAGCGCATGGCGCGCGGCTGCGCGAACGCATCGATGCGCTTCAGGACGAATCGCGTCGAAATAGCGAGCATTACGCGCAGCAGATAAAGGATGCAGTCAAGGAAGCGGAGCGCCGGGTCAAGCCCATGCTCGTCGAACTGGATGCGTTACGCGGCATGGCGGCGACGTATCAGGCCGGCACGCGAGAGGCAGGTCAGAAAGAATTCGAATTCATTCAACAACTTAGCGCCGCGAGGGGCCGCGCGGATCGGCTGGAATCGCAGGTCCGCACACAGTCGGACGAGATCGATGCTCTGGTTCGCGAGCGAGACGCGCATCGCGTCAGAGCGGGCATGAGTGCCGAGATTGGCAAACTGCTGGCGTCGATGGCCCAGGACGGCCGACTGAACCCCGAAGAGTTGGCGGCGCTCGGCACCCAGGTCGATGCGTATTTCGTGACCCCCACCGCGTGCCCGGCCTGCGAAATCGGCGAGCCAGAACTGCAGCGTCACGAAGACGAGTTCGAGCTCTCTTGTCCGAATTGCGAGCGCACTTCGGGCGCCGCCGCGTCGAAGCTGGCCGCAATCGAAAGATTCATCGAAGCCCCGCGATTGAAGGCTGATTAGCCCGCACGCGGGTATCGAAGGTCAAAGGTGAGAGTTTTCGGGATCGATGAACCGATCTTCCATCCCGTCTTGCCCGCAAGCCTCGGCCATATCGCGCTCCCGTATTTGCTCACCCATCCAGTCCTGCCACGCCCGATGCAGGCGATGAACCGAGATCATCTGCTGGAATCCGAGCCATTGTCCAACGCGTTCAGGGTCTGTGCCGTTCTCGAAAAGTTCAGCCGCATAGGTATTGCGCAGCGTTTGCGGGCTCGCGCGCGCGGCGCGTGACTCGGCGATTCCCGCCGCTGCGACCACCGCATCGATGGCGCGCAGCATGGTCGCTTTGTGCATCGGCCGACCGGCGGGCGCGGCCGGGAAGAGCAGCGCGCCCGAGAGTCCGGCGACCTTGCGTTCGTCGATCCACCGATCCAGCACATCGACGGCAAAAGGCGCGAGCCGGGCCTGCCGGATCAGCATGGGATTCGAGGCGTCGACGGTGACATACGGCGCGCCGCGCGCATAGCAATCGATAGTGAGTTGCGCCGCCTCACCGGTCTTCACCCCTGCGCCTAGAAACACCGCGACGAGCGCTCGATCGCGAAGCTCGCGCCACCGCTGCACACTCGACAAGGCGCCAAGCGGCGCATCGAGTCGCGCGATCAGCAAGCCGCGTTCGTCATGCGTGAGAAAGCCGGTCGGCTCGTTGTCGCGTGCCTTGCGCCACGCCGCCTCGCCGTCCTGCGCGATAAATCGAGCCGGATTCGTCGACGCCGATTCGATCTCGCGCACGTGATCCAGCACGCGTTCGATCAAGCGTAGATAGCGCATGCGCTGTGGCCGCCGAATCTCGAGTTGAGAGACGAACTGCTCGATGACCGGTCGCTGCACCGTATGAAGCGTTGTGCGCCTGGCCGCGAGCCATTCAAGAAAGTTGCCCCATTGCGCCCGATAGACATCAGCCGACGATGCCCGGAACTGCTGTTGCGCGAGCCACGCATCGAAAGCAGCATGCGGGTCCGCTTGCCAGTCGGCGCGCTGTTGGTCGAAGAGATCGGTAGTGTTCGGCATGGTGTTCAAAGTGCGCTTCTAAGCGTCATGTTGCGTTGCGAACAGCGTCGGACTTCGGACTGATTCCGTCAAGGGCACTCTTCAGGATAAGTGTGGTGAAGTGTCTTGTAGCGGTGTTTGCAATCGTCGACTACTGTTTTCGATGTGACGTACTTCGAATAATAACGAGAGGTGATCCATGGGCGAAGGCTTCGCATCAGACTCGGGGCAATCGACGTCGACGTGGCAGGAACGCCGGGCTAGCGGACGTGCCGCGCGTCAGCGAACACCACGAGGCACGCAAGAGGCTGTCGGCGACATCGATCGCGATCCCATCGAGTTGCTGCGAATAAGCAGCATGGGTCGCGTCCCTGCGCTGATTCCGCTGCGATACGGCCGCATGTTGGCATCGCCATTTGCTTTTTTTCGTGGCAGCGCGATTGTTCAGGCGCACGATCTGGCTAGTACACCTTCGAGTGGATTGACCGTTCAAATCTGCGGTGACTGCCACCTGTCAAACTTCGGCGGATTCGCGACTCCCGAGCGTGCGCTCGTATTCGATCTGAACGATTTCGACGAAACCGCACAAGGTCCATGGGAATGGGACGTCAAGCGACTCGTCGCGAGCGTGGCGGTCGCGGGCAGGCATCTGGGCCACGGGCGTGCGGGCTCTGAAGCACTCTGCTTCGAAGCGGCCCAGAGCTATCAGCAGCACATGCGCGAGTATGCCGAGATGGGCGTGCTGGATCTTTGGTACGAACGAATTACGTTCGACAGGATGTACGACGATGTGCAAAACGAAGACGTGAAACGTCGGATCAAGCGCGGTAGCGAACGCGCGAGCCGGCGCACGCATGAAAAGCTGCTGCCGAAGCTCGCCGATCGATCGGGCGATGCCTGGCGAATTCGCGACGCGCCGCCCGCGATCTTTCATATTCGCGGCGCAAGCACGCTCGTCGACGAGGACGACGAGTGGATGAAGCTCGAAGGCGATTCGCACACGATCCTGACTCCGCTCATACGCGATTACGTTTCGACGCTGACATCCGAGCGCGCCGCGCTTTTGTCGCAATTCGCGCTTCAGGACATCGCTTTCAAAGTGGTTGGAGTGGGAAGTGTCGGAACGCGATGCTTCGTGTTGTTGCTTACCGATCATCTTGGTAAGGCGCTCTTCCTGCAGTTGAAAGAGGCATCGACGTCCGTGGTGGCGCGCTACGTCGGCGCGACGAAACATACGCACGACGGGCATCGCATCGTTCACGGGCAACGCCTGATGCAGGCGGCGAGCGATCCTTTTCTAGGCTGGGCGTCGGGCCCGGTTGGACGCCCGCTTTATGTTCGCCAACTGCGCGACATGAAAATATCCGCCGACCTCGAAACATTCAGCGGCGAGGCCTTTCGCGGATACGCGTCGCTATGCGGCTGGGCGCTCGCGCGCGCGCATGCCAAGGCAAGCGGCTGCGCGCTTGAGATTTCCGGCTATCTGGGTTCTGGTGATCGCATGGCGGAAGTGCTCGTCCGATACGCGAGCTCCTATGCGGATCAAGTCGAAAAAGATTACGACGCGTTCCGCTTGGCCTGCCGCAGCGGCAGACTTATGGCGCGCACGGATGCGGACATGGCGGCGGACTTTGCCGCCTAATGACTAGCGATGTGCGGCGTGCATCGTTCCCATGTCAGTGTGCGGCGATGGCCAGTTGCGGTCGGCCTTGTCGTGCAGCGCATTCGTAGGCGTCGACGGCGAATGCGAATACTGCCGGCAAAGCGTCGGAAGAGGCGACATCGACCACGTCGTCGGTTTCGGGGAAATGGAAGTCGTCGGGGCGGGCAAAAAGTTCGCGCAACGCAGCCTCGTGCCGGCCAGCGAAGCCCAGGTCCGCCACGGCTTCCGCTTCGATGGCGTGCAGCAAACGCCAGGTCAACGGCACGCCCAGATCGATGTATCGGCCCGCAATCTGTCGCGTAATGCGGTCCAGATCTTGTACCGCACGTGCAAACTGCTTCCTGCTGAGATGCTCGCCGTTCGACTCCATGATTCGCCCCTTCCGACTGGTCTTTGTACTGTATAAATATACAGTACTTGCCGCCATGAAAGTAGGGTCTCGCCAGTCGCCTTGCGTGTATGTGCGGTTTCGCTTATGGGCGGTTCAGTCCTGCGTGGGAGTGCGCGGCGAGTCACGTAAGGCGGCCGCGCGACGCAGACGGATGCTACGTCTTCGCAGGACGCGCCAGAAATTTATGCGCATAAAGAAGTGCCATGCCACCGTTGCTGTGCGCTGGAGGAGAGGCGGAGCACCTGCTCGCGGAAAACCGCAGACTCGCGAGTCGGGCCATTACCCATGTATAACCACGAGCAAAGCCTTTGCTTCGCCTCGCCCGACATTCCTAATGACATGACCGTCGTCGGCAGCGTATCGTGCGGTTTCCCCCGCCTTCAGTCGCTTCGCAGCACCTGATGCTTCGATTTCGATCGCGCCATTTAACACGGTCAAATGCTCCCGCGTGCCTGGCTCATGCGCGTCCGAGATGAGCGCCGCACCCGCGTGCAACGTGAGCTCGTACCATTCGAATTTTCCAGCCAACTCAATCGGTCCCCACACGCGAAGCTGATAGCCGCCGTTATCACCATTCAACGTAGGAATCTCATGCGGACCTGCAACGCGTATGACGTCACCGGCCTTCTGCTGCGCAAATAGCTGATCGAGGCTGATACCCAATGCATTCGTTAGCCGCCACGCCACGGCAATCGTCGGATTGGCCTTGTCCCGCTCGATCTCCGATAGCATCGATTTCGAAACGCCAGCGGCCCTGGATAAGTCATCGAGTGTCAATTTCCTTTCATTGCGTAGACGCTGAATCTGCTCGCCAACGCGTGGTGGCGCAGTTCCGCTGGCTGAGGAATCACCGGCCTTGCCGCTTGTGACAGAACTTGTCATGAACGCTGCATTCCTTTAGAGTGTTCGATATATTGGAAATTTGTTCGAAATACCGAACCTGTCCAATGCAATGAATGAACTATAACAGGGCTAAAGGTGTGGCCGAGCTTGGCTGGTCTGCATCTACTCTCGAACAGCCGGATACTAGAAAGATGCCGATGAAAGACCGATACCTCTCCCATTTGCAAACTACGCTTAACGAGATTCGCGCCGCCGGGTTTTACAAAAGCGAGCGGGTCATCGCTAGCCCGCAGTCCTCGGAGATCCGCCTTGCCAACGGGAGCACCGTCCTCAATTTTTGCGCGAACAATTATCTCGGTCTTGCGAACGACGCTCGCTTGGTCGATGCCGCAAAAGCCGGACTTGAAGCAGATGGCTTTGGCATGGCATCCGTTCGCTTTATTTGCGGAACACAAACGGTACACAAAGCGCTGGAACAACAAGTCGCGAAGTTCCTCCACTCCGACGACGCCATTCTTTACTCAAGCTGTTTTGACGCGAACGGCGGGCTCTTCGAGACGTTGCTGACCGAGGATGATGCAATCATCAGCGATGAGTTGAACCACGCGAGCATCATCGATGGCGTGCGTCTTTCCAAGGCAAAGCGCTTGCGCTACAAGAACAACGATCTTGCAGACCTCGAAGCGCGCTTGAAGGAAGCCGATGCAGCCGGCGCCCGCTTCAAATTGATCGCAACTGACGGCGTGTTCTCGATGGACGGCATCTTCGCCAATCTTGCTGGCATCTGCGATCTGGCTGAGCGCTATGGCGCGCTGGTGATGGTCGACGACTCGCATGCCGTTGGATTCATCGGGGAGAACGGACGCGGGACGCCCGAGTATTGCGGCGTGCTCGATCGAATCGACATCATCACGGGTACGCTCGGCAAGGCGCTCGGTGGTGCGTCAGGCGGATATGTGGCTGCGCATCAGGAGATTATTGACTTGTTGCGGCAGCGCAGCCGGCCGTATCTGTTCTCGAACACGCTTGCGCCGAGCATTGCGGCTGCGTCGCTGAAAGTGCTTGAGTTGCTGGATAGTGATGAAGGCGCCGCGCTCCGGCGACGCGTTCGCGAAAACGGCGCGCGGTTTCGGCAAGCGATGACCGCTTTAGGTTTCGATCTAGTGCCCGGCGAGCATCCGATCATTCCCGTCATGCTTGGCGATGCCCAACTTGCTTCGAAGATGGCCGACGCGCTTCTCGACGAAGGCGTTTATGTGATCGGATTTTCATACCCTGTCGTGCCAAAGGGCCGCGCGCGCATCCGCACGCAGATGAGCGCCGCCCACACCGCCGAACACATCGACCGCGCAGTCGATGCATTCGCGCGCGTGGGCCGCTCGCTTGGTGTGATCCGTTAGGACTCACGCTTCGCAGGGTCCTTTATGCGCATAAAGTCAGGACACGTCCCCCGACCTTTAGATGCACGGCGCGGTCACAAGCAGCGCCGCGACACAACCGCCCGGAACACCAACAATGAAAGCACTCGCCAAACTCGAACGCGCCCCCGGTCTTACCTTGACTCACGTCAAGCGGCCGGAGGTCGGACATAACGATGTCCTCATCCGCATCCGCAAGACTGCAATTTGCGGTACTGATATCCACATCTGGAAGTGGGATGACTGGGCGCAGAAGACGATACCGGTGCCGATGCACGTCGGACATGAATATGTCGGTGAGATCGTCGAGATGGGACAGGAAGTCCGCGGCTTTGCCATCGGCGATCGCGTTTCCGGCGAAGGTCACATCACATGCGGATTCTGCCGCAATTGCCGCGCAGGTCGACGTCACTTGTGTCGCAACACCGTTGGCGTCGGCGTGAATCGCGAAGGCGCGTTTGCCGAATACCTCGTGATCCCTGCCTTCAACGCGTTTAAAATTCCGCCCGATATCTCCGACGACCTCGCCGCGATCTTCGACCCCTTCGGCAATGCGACGCACACTGCCCTTTCGTTCAACCTTGTCGGCGAAGACGTGCTGATTACCGGCGCCGGACCCATCGGTGTAATGGCCGCCGCCATTGCGCAGCACGTCGGAGCGCGTAATGTCGTCATTACGGACGTCAACGAATATCGTCTCGAACTTGCCCGCAAGATGGGTGCAACGCGAGCGGTCAACGTTTCCAACGAAAATTTGCGCGATGTCATGCAAGAACTCGGCATGACCGAGGGGTTTGACGTCGGCCTGGAAATGTCCGGCGTACCGAGCGCTTTCACCGCCATGCTGGAAGCGATGAACCACGGCGGCAAAGTCGCTCTGCTCGGCATTCCACCCGCGCAAACTGCGATCGACTGGAATCAGGTTATCTTCAAAGGTCTTGAGATCAAAGGCATTTACGGGCGCGAAATGTTCGAGACTTGGTACAAGATGGTCGCAATGCTGCAAAGTGGTCTAGATCTTTCGCCGATCCTCACGCACACATTCCCCGTCGACGACTACCAGCGCGCGTTCGACACCATGCTTTCGGGCAACAGCGGCAAGGTCGTGCTCGACTGGACCGCGGCGTAAGTGTCAGCGCTTCACTGCTTCTCTTTTGCGAACTCGGCCTGAATGGCGACGTGAACATCGTCGCCGACTGCCGGATACCACGTCGTCAGTCCGAACTGCGCGCGGCTGAAATGACCGTCGGCCGAGAAGCCTAACGTTTCCAGCTTGGTCAGTGGATCGACCGAATGCCCGTTGAACGTGACATCCAGAGTGACGGGTCGTGTCGTTCCGCGAATCGTGAGATTGCCTGCCAATGTGCCCTTGTCGTTGCCCGTACGCGTGAAGCCGGTGCTGACGAATTCGATGTTCGGATAATGCGCGACATCGAACATGTCGGGGCCCTTTACCATCCGGTCGAGCAACGGCACATTCGTATTGACGCTCGCGGCGTCGATAGTCACATGCACCGTGCTCTCCGTCATGCCATCCGCGCTCCAGTCGAGTTGTCCGGCCGTCTTGTCGAAACGCATGACAAAGCGCGAATAATGAAGATGATCGACGTCGAAGCTCACATTCCAGTGATGCGCATCCAACTGATACATCCCGGGCGGCACGCTCGATTCATTCGCGGACACACTGTGCGTGACGACGGCAAGCGGCGTGCATCCACTCGTTGCGATCAACGCGAATAGCGCGACGCATTGCAAGCTTTTCCAAACTTTCATCGATCTGTATCTCCTCGACGCGAAAAACGAGTTTCCTCCGAAAAAGGAAAGTGCGCATTCGTCACGTGCGTGTCAGTTCATCACACGAAAATGGCACGATCAGGTAGAGTTCGCGACGACCTTCATCTCGAAAATAAGACGCCTGAATCATGCGCTCATGGCCACTCTGTTTCCGATTCGCTCGCGCCGCGTGTGCGGCGGTGCTCGTTGCCATCACGGTTTCTTGGACGCCGTCGGCGCACGCCGCGCTGTGCTCTGACGGCGTTTGGATCGATGCGATGATCGGCTCGCATCACGTTCATCCCGATAAGCACTTCGAGCAGTTCAATCCCGGCATTGGCGTGGAATGCTGGGTCTCGCCGCAATGGGCAGTGACCGGCGGCTATTTCCGCAACTCGCTCTCGAAGCCTTCGTTTTACGGCGGCGGCGTCTGGGCGCCCGAGTTCCTTCACTGGGGCTTCGTGCGGCTCGCAGCCATGGGTGGCTTGATCTCCGGTTATGACTACGGCCGCTGGGGCATTGGGCACAATCACACGCTTGGCCCCGTGGCCGCGCCGCTCATCATGGTGGACTATAAGCGCGTGGGCGCGAACATTATCCTCATTCCGCCCATTCCTTCGAGCGACTTGCCGTTCACGCTCGGCTTTCAGATCAAGGTCAAGTTTTGACCGTCAAACTCGATTTTATACGGCATCCGAACTAATCAACGGCACGCTGGATTAAAGACTCGTTTCGTCGATGCCGGGTTCTTCTCCAGTTTCTCCGCCGGCCGTCGCGGACGCTTCACCAGTTCACCGCCGCAGTTCGGACACGTGCCCTTTAGCACTTGCTCGGTACAGTCGCTGCAAAATGTGCATTCGAACGAGCAGATGAATGCCTCCGATGAAGCGGGCGACAAGTCCTTGTCGCAACATTCGCAACCGGGCCGTAATTCAAGCATTTTTTGCTCCTTTCTCCTCAGTGCTGCATTCATGGTCTCGAACGCGAGATCGTACCCAATCCTCGCACGAGCAGTGGACATTTACGCCAAATCCCGCTCATGCAGGCACAATACGTTGCGATGCCATCGCACATCGCCACCCGCTTCCCGACGCCTCCATGCCATCCGACATCCCCAGCCGCACCAGTACCGTCGCGCGCGTATCGAATTCGCCGCGCTATCTGTTGTTTCTCGTATGCCTGTTCGCTTCGGCAGGGCAGCTCGCAATCGACATCTATGTTCCCGCGCTGCCCGCGATGGCGCGCTTCTTTGATACCTCGCCGCAAGCGATCCAGTCGAGCGTATCCAGTTACATGGCCGCTTATGCGCTAGGCCAACTCGTATTTGGTCCGATAGCGGATGCATACGGCCGCAAGCCAGTGCTGGCCTTCGGACTCGTCGTCTATACGGTCGGCTGTCTGCTGTCACTCGTCGCGCCGAGCCTCGAAACATTCCTGTTGGCGCGCTGTCTGCAGGGCTTCGGCATTGCGGCCACCAATCTGCTCGCCAAGGCGATCATCACCGATTCATTCAAAGGCCAGGCGCTGCTGCACGCATTCACCTACATGTCGATTGCTTGGGGACTCGCGCCGATCATTGCGCCCGTGATCGGTGCGCACTTGCAGGAGTGGTTCGGCTGGAAGGCCTGTCTCGTGTTTCTGCTCGTGTATTCGATCGTCATGTGGGTGCTCGTGTGGCGTTATCGCGAGACATTACCCAAGCCTGTTCGACTCGAATTACGTACGCTCGTCGCGAACACGGGCAAGGTCTTGTCGAGCCCGGTTTTTCAGAGCTGCTTTCTTGCGCAAGGACTGTGCTACAGCATTCTGCTCGTGTTCAACATCGTCGGGCCTTTCATGGTGCAGAACACGTTGCATAAGCCGCCGACTTACTTCGGTTACCTCGCGCTTGGCATCGGCTTGATGTACTTTCTCGGCGGCCTGTCCAATCGTATACATAGCCTGCGTCTGCCGACAGCAGAACAACGGCTCAAGTATGGCTCGCGGATCATGGCGGGCGCATCCATCGTGATGCTATTGCTTTCGTTGACGATAGGTCTGCAAGTGTGGACGCTTGCGCTACCCGTCCTCGTAATGGGCTTCTGCGCAGGCGCCATGTATCCGACATTGATGGCCAAGGGCAACTCGCTGTTTCCCCACATTGCTGGATTGACGAGCGCGATTCTCGGTTGCGCATTGCTGCTCGTATCGGCGGTGATGATGGGACTCGCGGGCTTCGTATCGGTCCATATCCTCGCGCCCCTTGCAGCGTTCTTCGTGTTGCTTGGACTTACCGTCGTGTGGATGGTGACGAAGCTGCTCGCGTATCTCGAACAGATGAACGCCTGAAGCGACTTGTCCATGCCGCGCGCATCGGCGACACTTGATGCATTCCCTTGACTGCCAAGCTTCGCATATGAAGCATGGTCATATCCATCGAAGATAAACGCATGACACATCGTCCCGCTCCAACCGATATCGACATTCATCCGCTGCTTGCAGGGCGCTGGAGTCCGCGCGCGTATGCAGAGCAGCCCGTAGCGCATGAACAGGTAGTCGCTGTTCTGGAAGCCGCACGCTGGGCGCCGTCCGCTTATAACGTTCAACCGTGGCGTTTCGTGGTGTTCGAGAAGGGCCAAGATGCAGCGGCTTTCGAGCGCGCATTCGCCACGCTCGTGCCGTTCAATCAGTCGTGGAACGCGCATGCGCAGGTGCTCATCGCCGTTCTTGCGGACACGCTCACGGCCAAAGGCACCATCAATCCAAGCGCGAGTTACGACGCGGGCGCCGCGGGTCTTGCCGTATTGTTGCAGGCGCATGCGCTCGGCCTCGCCGCCCATGCGATGGGCGGCTTCGATGCAGCGAAATTGCGCGATACCTTCGCCATTCCCGAGCGCTATCAGGCTTTGAGCATGATCTCCATCGCGCATCATGGCGAGGCAGAGGCGTTGCCCGAAGCGCTTGCCGAACGTGAGCAGGCGCCACGTGCACGCCTTGCGCTGGACGAGATCGCGAAGTTCGGTGGATGGCCCGAATCGGCTTAGTGATAGTGATAGTGATCGCGAACAAGCCGTAGCGCCCATGAAAAAAAGCCTTCGCCACTCACGGCGAAGGCTTTTTCGTTAAAGCGAAGTAGTTTAACTCTGCGCGACGGCCACGCGTCGTTCGACATCGTGATAAGCGTCGCTATCGTGCGCGGCGAATGCGAGCGCAAAGCTCGATGCTTGACGGCCCACGGTGCGCAGCTGCTCGACGACCTTCGGGTCGGAGCATGTATCGGCGGTTTCAAAACGCGTTTCAAGCGTGTTGACGGTCGCACCGAAAGGCGTCGGCCAGCCGCGCAACGCGTGCACGATCGAACGCAGCGACGTCAGCACGGTGCCTGCTGCCTGCCATCCGTAAGCGGTCACGATGCTGCCGACTGCGCGCCCATCCAGATAAGGGCGTTCGTCCTCACGCAGCTCTTCCAGCGTATCCAGCGCGTTCTTGACCAGCCCCGAGATGCCGCCGTGATAGCCCGGCGTCGCGATGATCACTGCGTCGGCGATACGCACCGCCTCGATGAGTTCGTGCTGCTCGTCGGTCAGATTACGATGCTCAGGCGCGTAGTGCGGCAGGCTATGCAGGAACGCGCCGCCGAACAACTGCACGCGCGCGCCGGATTCCTGTGCGCCGCGCAGCGAAAAAGCCAGCGCCCGCTCGGTCGACGATGCCGGCCGCGTCGTTCCGCCGATACCGACAACCAGCGGCTGACGCGATGAGGTGTTTCGAGTCAAGGTGAACGCTCCATGAAAGGTAAAGCAGCGCGCGCGTTCGTTTTACGGCGAGCCGACAGACTAAACATGATAGCCAGCGAACGTGCGTATCGGAACGCATGATTTGCGCTAAGGATATTCAGTAAGCATGTGCAAGTGCCGTGCCGCGCACCTTATCTCGCACGGAGATAACCGTATGGCGTTTTCTTGGTTCGCGCGTGACGAGACGGCTTGTACATTTCATCGTCTTGGCGCGACGAATCCACGGCAAAAATCCCCGCATGACGATCAAAGGCTCAAGCAATCGCAGCATGGCCGCGCTCGCGCTGATCGCATCGATCGCGCTTCCCTTCGAATGCGCGCATGCTGAAGGCGAAGTGAAAGTCGCCGATCAATACGGCATCGGCTCGCTGCTGCTGAAGGTCGTGAAGGACCAGAAGCTCATCGAGAAGGAAGGCGAGCGCGCCGGAATCAAGATCGACGTGGAATGGCACACGCTCTCCGGCGGCGCGGCCGTGAACGAAGCGCTGCTTTCGCGTGCGGCGGATATCGCCACGCTCGGCATCGGACCGCTCATGACGATCTGGGACCGCACGCAAGGTCACCAGAATTTCCGTGCAATCGCGGCGCAAAGCTCGGTTCCGGTCGTGCTCGTTTCGAACGACCCCCGCATTCGCAGCATCAAGGATATCGGTGAGAAGGACCGCATCGCGGTAGTTTCCGTCGCGGTCTCGCAGCAGGGCAGGCTGTTGCAGATGGCATCGGCCAAGGCATACGGCGATGCGAACTACGCGCAACTCGACCGCTTCGAAGTGAACATGCCGCATGCCGATGCAACCACCGCGATGCTCTCGGGCAACTCGGTCATCAACCTGCATTTCTCGAACGCGCCGTATCAGTATCAGGAGCTCGACAATCCGAAGATCCACAAGGTCATCAGCTCGACCGACATTCTCGGCGGTCCATCGACGGGCAGCGTGGTCGTGACATCGGAGAAATGGCGCAAGGACAATCCGAAGACCTATGCAGCCGTACGCGCCGCACTTGTCGATGCCGCAAAGCTCATTACGAGCGACAAACAACAGGCCGCAGCCATCTATCTTCGTCAGGACGAGTCGAAACTCACGCCCACTTTCGTCGCACGCATTCTCGACGACAAAGACGTGAGCTTCACGACGACACCGCAAAACACGCTGCAATTAGGCGCTTTTCTTTATCGCGTAGGCGTGATTCATCATGAACCGAAGTCCTGGCGCGACTACTTTTTCGTGGACGATGCAAACGCGCAAGGCAGTTGACGCGAGCATCCGCGCCGGCATCAACATCAATCAGGAGACAGGCATATGAACGCAGCCGTCATCGAACACGCAGCGCGTGTCGAAGTGAAGCCGTTGTCCGCGCATATCGGTGCGGAGATCAGCGGTGTCGATCTTACGCGGCCCTTGTCGAAGGACGAGGTCAAGGCCATTCGCGACGCGCTTCTGAAGTGGCGCGTGGTGTTCTTTCGCGAGCAATTCCTGAGTCATGAACAGCATGTCGCGTTTTCCGCGCAGTTCGGCGAATTGACGGTGGGCCACCCTGTCTTCGGTCACGTGGACGGGCATCCCGAGATTTATTCGATCTCCAAGTTCCGCAAGGCCACGCGCTTCGAAGGGCAGTCGGTATTGCGTCCGTGGACCGGTTGGCATACGGACGTCACCGCTGCCGTGAATCCGCCGTATGCATCCATCTTGCGCGGAGTGACCATTCCGCCGTATGGCGGCGATACGCAATGGACCAACCTCGTGGCCGCGTACCAAAAGCTCTCGGCGCCGCTGCGCGCATTCGTCGATGGCCTGCGTGGCGTGCATCGCTTCGCGCCGCCGCAAGGCGCCGCCGGCACCGATGCTTTCGCGAAAGCGGTCGACCAGCACACGCTCGTGAGCGAGCATCCGCTCGTGCGTGTGCACCCTGAAACCGGCGAACGCGCGCTGTATGTAAGCCCGAGCTTTCTCAAGCACATCGCGGGTCTTGCGCCGCGCGAGAGTCAGGCGTTGCTCGAACTGCTGTGGGAACACGTGACGCGGCCGGAATTCACCGTGCGCTTCAAGTGGGAGCCGGGCAGCATCGCGTTCTGGGATAACCGCACGACCGCGCATCTCGCGCCGACCGATATCTTCGATCTAGATTTCGATCGACAGCTATATCGCACGACGCTTGTCGGCGATATTCCAGTGGGACCGGACGGTCAATCATCGGTGGCAATCGAAGGCTCGCCGGTGGGTGCCGCGGCCGCTGTCGCACTCAACTGATCGACGACGCCATGGCAAAACGAAGCGGACAACTGCGCCTGGGCGCGTTTCTTTATCCGACGGGACATCACATTGCCGCGTGGCGTCATCCGCATGCCGTCGCGGATGCCGGCGTCAACTTCAAGCATTACACAGCGCTCGCGCAGGCAGCGGAAGCGGCGAGCTTCGATCTCGTCTTTCTCGCCGATGGCTCCGGCACGCGCGGCGACGATGCCGCGTTCCTGAGCCGCACCGCGCACAGCTATGTCGCGCAGTTCGAGCCGCTTACGCTGTTGTCCGCGCTCGCGGCCGTGACCGAGCGCATCGGGTTGGTCGGTACGGCATCGACATCGTTCAACGAGCCTTATCACATCGCGCGCAAGTTCGCGTCGCTGGATCACATCAGCGGCGGCCGCGCGGGCTGGAACCTCGTCACTTCGTCGAGCGAGCATGAAGCGCGCAACTTCAATCTCGATCAGCATCTCGCGCATGCACACCGTTACGAACGCGCGGAGGAATTCGCCGAAGTGGTGACGGGCCTGTGGGATAGCTGGGACGACGACGCCTTCGTGCGCGACAAAACATCGGGCAGGTATTTCGATCCCGACAAGCGGCACGTGCTCGACCATCGCGGCGAGTTTTTCAAGGTGCATGGTCCGCTGAACGTTTCGCGTGCGCCGCAGGGTCATCCAGTCGTGGTGCAGGCGGGATCGTCTGAAGCGGGCAGGGCGCTTGCCGCGCGCACCGCCGAAGTGATCTTCACCGCGCAGCAGACGCTCGAAGATGCCGTTGCGTTCTATGCCGATGTAAAGGGACGCATGGCGCAATATGGACGTGATCCCGAATCGCTCAAGATCATGCCGGGCGTCATGCCCATAGTCGGACGCACGGAAGAAGAAGCACGCGAAAAGTTCGATGCACTGCAGGCATTGATCGATCCCGTGGTCGGCCTAGCGATGGTCTCGACGCTCACGGGCGGCTTCGATCTCTCGGGCTATCCGCTGGACGGACCCATTCCCGATTTGCCGGAAACGAATGCCAGCAAGAGCCGCCAGGGCTTGATGATCGATCTGGCGCGCCGCGAGAATCTGACCATACGTCAGCTCTATTTGCGCATTGCGGGCGCGCGCGGTCATTGGCAAATCGTCGGCACGCCGGTGCAGGTTGCGGATGCGCTGGAAGAGCGCTTTGTCAATTACGGGGCGGATGGTTTCAACGTCATGGCCGCGTTGCTGCCCGATTCGCTGAATGATTTCATTGAACTGGTGCTGCCTGAATTGCGCCGGCGCGGGCTCTTCCGACACGGCTATGAAGGGCGCACGTTGCGCGATCATCTTGGTCTCGAAAGACCGCGCTCTCGCTATGCGGTGACGCAAGAGGAAGCCAGCACGGATCTCGCCTGAACGTGAGCCAGCGGCGCGCAAAACGATATTGCGCGATCCTTGGATAGCATCTGGCAAACCGTTGGTTTGCGTGGGGCAAACACGAACGTAGTATCGGGTGTTCTCTTTCTCACTCGAAGAATGCCCATGAATGCCCCTCGCTTTTCCTCGGCGACACTCGAGCTCGATCCAGGTACGCCGCTCGAACAGCCCGCGCCACGCGCATCCGGCGCACAGACGCTGGTCGAACTGCCCACACGCGAACGCGCCCGTACCACGACACTGAACTGGAAGCTCATCCGCTCACGCAGTTTGCGCGTGGGCGTGCCCATTGCGATTGTCGTGCTGTGGCAACTCGTGTCGTCGCTGCAACTCATCGCGCCCGAAACGCTGCCGCCGCCGACCGTCATTCTTGCTGCATTGAAGGAACTCGTCGCGGATGGCGAATTGCAGAGCGCTATCGGCGTATCGCTTGCGCGTGCGGCGACCGGCCTTGCCATTGGCGGCGGTATCGGCCTGATTGCGGGCTTGTTCGCGGGACTGTGGCGCGTAGGCGAAGAAGTCGTCGATGCGCCCTTGCAGATGCTGCGCACGATTCCATTCATCGCGCTCATTCCGCTCTTCATCACGTGGTTCGGTATCGGCGAGGGCGCGAAGATCGCGGTCATTCTCGCGGCGACCATCTTCCCGATGTACCTCAACACCTACGCGGGCGTGCGCGGTGTCGATCCCAAGCTGCTCGAAGCGGCCACCGTGTTCGGGCTATCGAGCCGGCAAGTAGCGTTGCGCATCATTCTGCCGACCGCGCTGCCTTCCATACTCGTCGGCTTGCGCTATGCGTCCGCCGTGGCGCTGCTTGCGCTCGTCGTCGCGGAGCAGATCAACGCACAAAACGGCATTGGCTACATCCTCGTCAATGCGAACCAGAACCAGCGCGCGGACATCATCATCGCGGGCATTCTGGTTTATGCGGCGCTCGGCATTCTCACCGATCTCATCATGCGCGGTCTCGAACATGTCGCGCTTCCGTGGAGGCCGCGCTTTGAGCTCGCCTGATATCGATGCCTTGAAGAACGTACGCGATCATCGTGAAATCGCACTCGAATTGCAAGGCGTGAGCCGTCGCTTCGGCGGACGTGCAGTACTCAAGGACGTGTCGCTGAACATAAGGCGCGGCCAATTCGTATCGATGCTCGGCGCATCGGGCGCCGGCAAGACCACTTTACTGCGTATTCTCGCGGGCCTCGACAAGGCCGATGAAGGACGCGTGCGCGTGGCGAATGCGCGCTCCGTCGTGTTTCAGGAACCGCGTCTCGTGCCGGCGCGGCGCGTGTGGGAGAACGTCGTCATCGGCCATGACAGGTTGGGCGCCGCAAAAAACGACGCACTCGCCGCGCTCGACGAAGTGGGTCTTGCAAGTCACGCGGAAGGCTGGCCAAAGACGCTTTCGGGCGGCGAAGCGCAACGCGTTGCATTGGCCCGAGCGCTCGTGCGCGAACCGCGTCTCTTGCTTCTCGATGAACCCTTCGCCGCACTCGATGCATTGACCCGCATCCGCATGTACGACCTCGTCGCACGCTTGTGGCGCGCGCATACGCCGGCGGTCGTGCTGGTGACGCATGACATCGACGAAGCCATTCTCTTGTCGGACCGCATTGTCGTGTTGTCGCAAGGCGAGATAAGCGCGGACTTCACCGTGGACTTTCCGCGGCCGCGTTCGCGTGCGGACGGCAACGCCATAGCACTCAGAACACAACTGCTCGAAGCGCTCGGCGTGACGACAGAAGAACCACAACGAGCCGCGACAGCAAGCGCGGCCTGACATTCCTTTCCTTAACCGACCACTCACTTCATGCGCATCAAGAAAAGCTTAACCGCACTCTTCGTTACGGGCTTCCTTGCTTTATCGACTTCGGCGTTCGCGGAAGAGCCGCTCACCATTCAGATCGGCACGCAGGATGCCGCGTGGCCATTGATCGTCGAGGCATCGCACGTGCTGGATGGCGCGCCGTACAAGGTCAAGTGGGCCGTGCTCACGGGACCCGCCGCGCAACTGTCCGCGCTCTATTCGAAAGTGCTCGACGTGGGTCTGATGGGCGATACCTCGCTCATCATCGAACAGGGGAATGCGCGTCAGACATGGACGCCGGAGACCGCGCCCTTGCAGATCATCGCGGGATGGCGCAACCCGGATAACGCGTATCCGCCTATCGTCACCGTGGTTCGAAAGGAAGCCAACGTGAAGACGCTCGCGGACCTGCGCGGCAAGACCTGGGGCTACAACTTCGGCGGCTTCAATTATCTGCAATACGTGCTGTCGTATGTGAAGGCCGATCTCAAGCCGAAGGACTTCCAAGCGGTCAAGTTCGGCGATGGCAACGTGTCGGCTTCCGCTTTCAACGCGGGACAGGTGTCGGTTTATTCGGGCGGCTTTGGTCCGGTGAAGGAAGCGGTCGACAAGGGCGATGCACGCGTGATCGTCAAGAGCGACGAACTGGATATCCCCGCGCTCTCGGTGTTCGCGGCCCGCACCGATGTCTTGCGCGATCCCGCGAAGAGCAAGGCCATCGGTGACTTCCTGGGACGTCTCAAGAGCTCGTGGACGTGGTGGGCGCAGAACGTGCCGGCCGTCGAGAAGATCTATGCGGAGAAAATGAAGCAGTCGCCGGCACGAGCGAAGTTCTCGGCGGAAAATGGACGCTCCGTGTTTTATCCGCTCGACAAGACGCTCGTCGCGCGCGAGCAGAAGATTGCGGACACGCTCTACAAGTCCGGCGATATCAAGAACAACATCAAGGTGGATATCGAGTTCAATCCGGTATTCGATTCGCAAGCAGTCGCCGCGCGTTGATGCCTGAAGCGGGCGTGCGCAGAACACGCCCGCTTGTTCATTCCTTCACCGCCGTATAAGGATGCGCGTAGCTGAAGGGATCGCACAGCAAGTCGTTCAGCGCATACTGCCCCACCGCGTGATACTTCCATCGCACGCTGTCATGCAACGTATGCGTGCGCGCATTGCGCCAGTGGCGGTCGAGGTTATGCTCTTCGCGTGTCGATTGCGTGCCTGCAAGCTCGAAGAGTTTGTTCGATGCATCGAGCGCGAGGTGTGTCGTGAGAATCTTGGCTTCCGCCGTCGCGACGATGGCCGCGCTCACTTTGTCACGCGCTGAACCGGGCACACGCGCCGCTTCGATCAACACCGCTGCGCGCTCGGTCAACGCGCGCGCAGCGTGCAGGTCCACGGTCAGCTTGCCGATATCGCGCAACGTGAACGGATCGTCCGGGGCATGTGCGGCGCCACTTCCTCGTGCCGGATGCGCAAGCGTGCGCAAGAAGCGCTTCGTCTCATCGAGCGCGGCACGGCCGATACCCAAGTCGATCGCCGCATGAATCAGCTGCGAAACCGCGTTGCCCGTATCGATCTCGCCGCCTGGCTCGCGACGCACCACTTGCACCGCGTCCACTTCGACATTGTCGATATGCACCTGACCGCTTGCAGTCGTGCGTTGCCCGAAGCCCGACCAGTCGTCGATCACTTCGACGCCGCGCGCATGACGCGGCACGTAGACGAACACGGGCGAGCCATCGTCATCGCGCGCGGCGACGGGTATCCAGTGCGCGAAGAGCGCGCCTGTGGAATACACCTTTTTGCCCGATACGACGAGCCCGCGCGTCGTGCGCCGCACGCGTGTTTCATGCGAGCCCGGCAAGCGATCGCCGGGTTCGGCCGTCGCATTGCCGAGTCGCTCGCCTGCAAGCGCGCGTTCGAAGAAAAACGCCTGCTGCGAAGGCGTGCCGTCGTGCCGCAGGCGTTCCAGATTGGCGAAGTGATTCTGCGGAATCTGGCCGAGCGATGAATCGCCTGCCGAGATATGTTCGAAGACCTGCGCGATGGTCCATACGGAAACATCCGCGCCGCCGAATGCCTTGGGAACCGAGATGCCCCACAGTCCCGATGCGCTGAACGCTTCGAGTTCTTCACGCGGCAAGCGCCGCTCGCGATCTCGCTCCGACGCTTCCTGCGCGAACGCATGTTCGAGACGTTGTGCCGTTTCCAGCGCTTCTGCATCGGTACGAATGCGATGCGCTTCTTGCGCGCGAGTCGGTTGATCCAGAGTAGAAGACATGAAACTCCCTTAGAGGCTCGGACGATAAAAGATCAGGCGGCCTCGCGCCTCTTTGCATACTGGCTGTCGGGACGCGGCAAACCATAATGTTCGCGCAAGGTCGTGCCTTCGTAATCGGTGCGGAAAATGCCTTTGCGCTGCAAGAGCGGCACGACGTGATCGACGAACGCCGCAAGGCCGCTCGGAAACACATCCGCGTTGAGATTGAAGCCATCCGCGCCACGCGCGTCGAACCATTGTGCGATGTCGTTGGCAATCTGCTCGGGCGTACCGACAATGATTCGATGCGCGCCCGGATTGCGATCGAGCAGATCGCGTACTATCAGGTTTTCGGCCTTCGCAAGCGCAACGGTCGAGTCGATGAAGCCGCGCGGCAAGTCCGAGCGCACGACCTTTTCGATGCGCTCGTAAGGCAGCGGCTTGTCGATATGCAGATTGTCCGGCGAGAGCCCGAGCGCGCCTGCCAGGCGCGCGACTTCCCGGTCGGTGTCGAGCAGCGCATCGAGTTCGGCTTTATGCGCGCGCGCTTCCTGTTCGGTTCCGCCGACCACCGGATACAGGCCCGGCAACAGCAGAAAGTGATCGGGGTTGCGCCCATGCCGCGCCACGCGTTCCTTCATCTCCTTGTAGAACGCCTGCGCGCTCGGCAAGGTGGTTTGCGCGGTGAAGACCGCATCGGCGAAACGGGCGGCAAGCGCGCGTCCGCCTTCGGACGATCCCGCCTGCACGAGCACGGGCCTCCCTTGCGGACTGCGCGGCACATTGAGCGGGCCGCGCACCGAAAAGTACTGACCGCGATGCTCGATGGCATGCACGCGCGACGGGTCCGCATAACGTCCCGTGGCCTGATCGGCGACGAGCGCGTCGTCTTCCCAGCTATCCCAGAGCTTCGTCACCACATCCACGAATTCTTGCGCGCGTGCATAGCGCTCTTCCGTGGAAAGCGGCGTGTTGAAGCTGAAATTCGCGGCGGCGGCTGCGTCGTAGGTCGTCACGGCATTGAACGCGACGCGCCCGCCGCTCAGGTGATCGACCGATGCGAAGCGCCGCGCCAGATTGAACGGATCGTTGAACGTGGTCGATGCCGTGCCGATGAGACCGACATGCTCGGTCGCGCCCGCGAGCGCGGTGAGGAGCACCGTCGGTTCGAACGATTGCTGCGGACCTTCGGCGTGATTGCGCAGGGCGAGCGCATCCGAGAGAAACACGGCGTCGAGCTTGCCGCGCTCCGCTGTCGTTGCAATCTCCCTAAAGAACTTGAAGTCGATGATCGCACGCGGGTTGTCCAAGGTGCGCCATCCTGCGGGATGCCGCCCGACGCCCGTGATGTTGGTGTTCAGATGCAATTGGCGATGTTTGGTCATGACGTCGTCCGAGGTAAGGAGTTCGCTGCGGGCACGGGCAGTCGCAAGCCCGCATCGACGAGAAGCGGCAACACGGCCTCGCCGAAATACGCGAGGTCCGGTTCGAAGTCGAAGAAGGTGAGTTGCACGCCATCGCAACCGGCGCGCTTCAATGCAAGCAACTGATCGACGATCTGCTCGGGCGAGCCGATCAGATGCAGATTGCCGCCGAGAATGCGCTGCTCGCGCTTGTGATTCGCCCACGCCTTCGCGTCGCTGCGGCCGTGCTGGCCGACGAAGCCATCGAGCGCGCCTTCATCGGCGTGAGCGACGATGGCATCGCGATACTCGCGCGCCTCGCGTTCGGTCGGCCGGCACACGATGGTCGGATTGATGAGCGTGCGCACGTTGCGTTTCACCCGCGCGGCCTCTTCGCGAATGGTCGCGGTATGCGCAGGCAGGGCGCCGATGGCGTCGTTGAAATCCGCGCCTGCGGGGCTCGTGATGAAGATCAGGTCCGAGTGACGCACCGCGTACGCAATCCCCGCAGGCGACCCGGTCGCATTCACGAGCACCGGCCGATGAAAGCGCGGTCGCGGACTCACGAACGCGTCCTGCAACTGCCAGTGCGGCGAATCGATGTTCTGATTCGCATCGCTGCGCCACAACGAATCGAGCACGGCGACGAATTCGGCCGCGCGTTCATAGCGCGTGTCGTGCTCGATCATCGGCTGGCCGAACATCGCCCATTCGCTTTTGACGTGACCCGTCACCAGGTTGATGCCCCAGCGTCCGCCCGAGATATGGTCGAGCGTCGCGCCGAACTTGGCGAGATGCAGCGGATGCCACGGACCATAGAGCGCATGCACCGTCGAGATCAGCAAAATGCGCTCGGTGACGGCGGCAAGCGCGCTCGTCGCGATGAACGCATCGAGCGATTGCTCACGATACTTGAGCGCGCCGCCATGCCCGTCCTTGCCAAGCCATTGCGCGAGGCCGAAGACCAGATCGAAGCCGAGCGCTTCCGCTGTCTTCGTGAGCCGCGCGTTGTAGTCGAAGCGCCAGTCGGTCGAGCGCGGCAAGGTCGAGATGGACCAGCCGCCGTTCTGAATCGGCAAGAAGAGGCCGAGCATCAACGGTTGCTGAAACGCGCCGTGAAGCGCGCTGCCGGGAATGTCGGCGGGACTCGTCGAACCGTCGAAGACAGGGCGTATCGTCGGTGAAGTCATGATGCCAGGCGTTCGCGGCTGCGCTTGTCCGTGGCCGTCTTGAAGTCCAGCACATCGATCGATGCAATCGCGTCGCGCTCCACCTGTTCGACCAGTTGCAGCTCCCACGCGAGGTACGCATTCATTTGCTCCGCCACGCGTTCCTTCTCGACGTGATACGGGCTATACCACGCGTCGTCGTCGCCAGTCAGGTTGTGCGCGTCGCCGGTTTCAAGCGGCAAGCCAATCGCGCTCCAGCGCGCCGTGCCGCCCACGAGCGCGGCGATCTCCGGCCAGCGCGGCGCGAGTTCGGCGGCGACGAGTCCGGCGAGCAAGCCATCTTCCGAAGTCAGCACGACGGGCGCATCGCGCTTGAAAACGCCCGAGCGCAGGTGGTCTTCCACTGCGCTTGCCGCCACGAAACGCGCGCCCGGCACATGGCCTTTGCGATACGCAATGCTCGCGTCGATATCGATCACTTGCGCGCGGCCGGCATCGAGCGCGCGTTGCAGATGATCCGGCTCGATCCAGCGCGTGCGCGCGCCATGCGGACGCACGCGCAACGGCTCGGGACCGGCTTCGAGCGCGTCGTGGGTGAGGGCGGCGCTGGCGGCATCGTCGAGCACGCGGACATCGAGATAGCCGAGTTGCTTGAGCCACGACGCGGTCATGCGGGCGCGCACGCCATCGTCGTCGCGCAGTACCACGCGTGCATGCAGCGTGGCGATGTACTCGTCGGTCGCCTGCACCAGTTGACCGCCCGGCGCCGAACGCCAGCCTGCCGGATGCCCCGCCGCGTATTCGAGCGGATCGCGCACATCGAAGCGATACAGCGTGCGCTCGCCGCTTTCGCGTTCGAGCGCCGCGAGCGTTTCGCCGTTGATCACGGGCACGTTCGCCTTGCGCGCGGCGGCCGCCGCAAGTTCGCGCGCGGTCGCGAGGCTCGCGCCTTCGGGACGCGGTGCGGTGCGAATCTCGCCGTGTTCGAGTTCGAGGCCCGAGAGCAGCCAAGCCATCGAGCCGCCCGTGAGTGCGGCGACCGGATTCGGCACGCCCGCATTGATGAGCGATTGCGCGCCGAGAATACTGCGCGTGCGCCCGGCGCAATTGACGACGATCAGCGTATCCGGCGAAGGCGCCGCCGCAAGCGCGCGATACACCAACTCCGCGCCCGCGCAGTCGATGCCGCCGGGAATATTGAAGTTGTTGAATTCGCCGAAGGGGCGCGAGTCGAGCACGACCAGATCGTCGCCCGCATCCTGACGCGCCTTAAGCGTTTCGGCGTCGATGTTGGGCGTATGCAGCCGATGCTCGATCAGTTCGCCGAACGCCTTGCCCGGCACGTTGGTGCCGCTGAAAATTTCGAAGCCGGCGCGCGCCCAGCCTTCCACGCCGCCATCCAGAATCGACACGTCCGTGTAGCCCCAGCGCGCCAGCAATGCGGTGGCGCGTTGCGCATAGCCGTCCTCGGCGCCTTCGGCATCGACGAGAACGACGGGCGTGCCGCGCCGTGGAGTGAGCCGATCGATCACGAGACCCAGGCGTCCGACCGGCGCGACCGACGAATAGAACAGGCGTTTTTTCGACGACACGCCTTCTTCGCGCACGTCGAGCACCGCGAGTTCATTGTGTTGAGCGATCAGGGTGCGCAATTGCGCGGGCGAAACGAAACGTGACATGAAGAAGGTCCTTGGATGGGTTTCGGTTGACGTGGCGAATCGGGCGCTATGCGTTACGCGTTACGAGTTACGCGTAGGGCGGCCCGCCGCCATCGACATAGAGACGCGAACCGGTGACGAAACGGGCATCGTCCGAAAGCAGATATGCGACCGCGGCCGCGACGTCTTCCGGCGTGCCGGGACCTTCGAGCGCGGTCAGGCGCGTGGGCTCGTTCTGACTTTGCGCGCCGGCGAGCGCATCGAAGCGCGGCGAGCGGATCGGACCGGGCGCGACGGCATTCGCGCGCACGCCTTGCGGACCGTAGCGGCGGCCGAGACCTTGCACGAGCAGATCGATAGCCGCGTTTACGCTCGAACCGGGGAAATGATTCGGCGGCGGCGCAATGCCGCCGCGTCCCGAGATCGCCACGATCGCGCCGCGCCCTTGCTTGATGAAGAGCGGCAAGGCGGCGCGAATCGGGCGCACCGAGCCGAGCAGCTTGGCATCGATCACGCTTTGCCAGTCGTCGTCGGTGAGTTCGAGGAAGTCGCCGAAAGTGGAGACGTTGGTGCTGGTGACGAGGCCATCGAGGCGCCCAAAGCGCTCTTCGATCTGCGCAAACGCCGCCTTCACGCTTTTGTCATCGGTCACGTCGACCTTGAGCGGGACCACGTTCGGCGACGCTGCGAACAATCGCTCATCGACGCTGCGTGACGATGCGACGATCGTCGCGCCCGCATCGGCGAGCGTGCGCGCGGTGGCCGCGCCCAGCGCGCCGGAAGCGCCCGTCACCCAGACAACCTGGTCCTTGAATGTGCTGCTCATGGCTTACTCCGATGAATGGTTGGAAAGTACGCGGCGCGCGCGCCCACACAGCCGGTTGTCGAGGCGACCGGCCGAAGATTCGCGGAAAACGTCAGGGAACGAGGCGGGCAGGCGCCGGGGCAACGCGTTCATGCGCGCCGCCCCGGTGTGTTGGTGGCGATGGCGGAAAGGAGCATGGACGAAGTGTTTCGGAAGCGGAGTCGCCCATCTTCGCCTTGCTTGCGGTCATCGCAAACCGATCATTTCAACGATGCTTCTTACCTGATTTCGTATTTGGTTAGATGGTCAGGTTCAAAGCGAAATGCCTTCGTGTTCGAGCGCGAGCTTGACAGCGGGCCGCTCGCGCATGCGCTCGTAGAACGCTTTGAGCTTTGCCGGCACTTCGATGCTCATCTTGTTGGCCCATGTCAGCATCGTGAAAAGGTAAGCATCCGCGACGCTTGCGGATTCCCCGAAGAGATAGTCGCCCTTCATCATCTTGTCGATGAGCGTAAAACGCTGGCCGATCTTCTCGCGCGCCGCCGACGCTTCCGCATCCGATGTCGGGCGGAACACGCGGCCGAACTGCTTGTGGATTTCGGTCGAGATGAAGGCGAGCGTTTCGAGCAGACGCGTGCCGCCTTCATCGTCGGATGGTGCGAGCGCGGGCTTCTGACGCGCGACCCACGAGAGAATCGCGATGTTTTCGGTCAGACGGCGGCCATCGTCCAATTCGACTACCGGCACGTAGCTTTTCGGGTTGATCTCGTCGAATGGACGGCCGTCTTCAGTCAGCTTGGTCTTCAGATCGACCTTCACGCGTTCGAAATCGAGCCCTGCCTCGTGCATGGCAATGTGATCCGCGAGACTGCATGCGCCGGGTGCGTAATAAAGTTTCATCGTGTGCCCCTCCTTGGTTTCGTTGATTTGGCGTCTTGAAGGCGAGCAAGGGTTATGCCGCGCGCAAACGTCGCGCCGTGGCTCAAGTTTCACGATTTGGCTGCCGATATACCGGTGTCCTTCTCCCTCGCGCGCGCAGACCGCGTCGCCCGGTCATGTTCCCCACACCCGACACCGAAACCCTACGTCTTTGCAGCGTGCTTTCGAGCAGCGCGTTCGGACTCGTCTTTGCGCTCGTGCGCTTCGAACCGCGCGCGGAACGCTACTTCGCGCACTGGTCGGCGAGCGCGTTTCTCTATGCGGCGGTTCTGGTCGGCTTCGAGTTTTGGGAAGACCGTTTATTCCTAGATGGCCTGCTGCTGGGCGGCCTGGCGGCGAGCAATATGCTGCTGATCACGGGCATGCGCGCGTTCGACGGCAAGCCGCCTTTTCGCTGGTGGATGCTCGCGCCCATCGCGGGCTCCGTGCTGGTCCACGTGCTTCCCACGTTGACGTTCGGCGCGCGGCCGGCCGTGTTCGCCTGGACGCGCGCGGGCGATACCATCGGCATCGCGATATCGGCGCTGATCGCGGGCGCCATGCTCGTGTTGGACGCGCGCCGCCTGAAGAGCCGGGGCGGGCGCATCGCCGGTCTTGCGATGCTCGGTTATCTGCCGGGTTACGCGATCACGCTCGCGGCATTGGCGTGGGGCGACTCGCGCGTGAATTTTCTCGCGGTCATTCCAATGCTTTCGGATCAACTGCTTCTGGCCGTGCTCAATCTTGGCCTGCTCGCGATTCCGGCGGAACGCGCGCAGCAGCGTCTGCGCGACGCCGCGTTGCGCGATCCGCTGACGAGCGTATGGAATCGCGCGGGCTTTGAGCAACACGCGCGGCCATTGATCGCACCGGGCGCGACCATCCTCGCCATCGACCTCGATCACTTCAAGCAGATCAACGACCGTCACGGCCATCTCGCGGGCGATAACGTGCTGATGGAACTGGCGCGGCTGGCGGGCGCGGAAGTCGGCTCGCTCGGCGGCGAGTTCGGGCGGCTGGGCGGCGACGAGTTCATCGCTATCCTGCCGGAATGGCGCGCGCCTTATGCACAGGCGTGCGCCAACCAGATTCATCGCGCGTGCCGCTCGTTCACGGAAGGCATGCCGGAATGGACGATGAGCATCGGCGTCGCGCAGGTGAGCGAAGGCGAGCAAGGCTTTCAGGATGCGCTGCAACGCGCGGACAAGGCGCTGTATCGCGCGAAGGTCGCCGGACGCGACAAGCTGACCGCTATCGGCGACGCGTGCTGGTAGCGCGCTCAGTCGTCCGCCAGAAAGGTCGGATGACGCGTGCGAATCTGATCGATCTGATGCAGCGTGCCGGACAGATGCTTGCGCAACGCGGCGTCGGCGGCTTCGGCATCGCCATTCGCGATGGCATCGACGATTTCGGTGTGATCGCGCACCACGGCAAGCGTCTTGCCCTCGACGGGCAAATGCAGCCGCCGCAACCGGTCAATATGGCCGCTCAACCGGCGCACCAGATCCCACAACTGCGGCACGCCGGCGGCTTCGTACATCTGCCGGTGAAACGCCTGGTCTTGTAGCGAGAACTGCTCGTAGTTCTTGAGGTCGCGCAGCTCCATCTGCTTCTCGATGGTCGTGCGCAGCCGCTCCACCAACTCGGCATTGCGCGCGTTCGCCAGCGTGCGCACCACTTCCAGCTCGATCGAGCGGCGCAGGAAATGCGCTTGCAGCGCCGAAGTCACGCTGATGCGGCTAACCACGGTGGCGTGCTGCGGGAAGATATCGACGAGACCTTCCTCGCCCAGCTTCATCAACGCGTCACGCACGGGCGTTTGGGAAAGGCCATAACGCGCGGCGAGATCGGCGCGCGACAGCACCGTGCCCGGCGCGAGTTCGAGCGAAAGAATACGCGCGCGCAACTGCTCGAACACTTGCGGCGCGGCGTGGCGCGACCGGTCGAGGCCTTGTCGGGTTGCCGCAGCCGGGGCGTCGATGAGTTTCATGGCGGACTGTTTGATTGCGATATTCGCGATTTTAAGGCCTGCAAGAGCGATTTCCGGCCGCATGGCGCGGCAGCGACGATGGGTACTTTCCCCACTGACGCACTAATATATTAGTGTTTATGATGCGGACATCGATTTCATTCCCCGGATGATTCCCATGAGCCGCAGCGTCACCATCACGCAAGTCCGCATCACGCCGATCGCCTTTCGGGACGGCCCGCTCCTGAACGCGGCCGGTATTCACGAGCCCTGGGCGTTGCGCGCCATCGTCGAACTGGAAACGAGCGACGGGCGCGTCGGTATCTCCGAAACTTATGGCGATGAGCCGATGCTGCGCGTGCTGGAACAAGCGAAGGAACTGGCCATCGGCCTCTCGCCGTTTGAGTTGAACCGCATGGAGGAGCGCGTGCGTGCGAGCATCAAGCCAAGCCCGGGCGCGGTGGAATTCGAACTCGCACCCGGCTCGCACACGGCCAAGAACGCGTCGAAAGTGATCAGCACGCTGGAAGTCGCGATGCTCGATCTGCAAGGGCAAATGGTCGGCGCGCCTGTCGTCGATCTGCTCGGCGGCAAGGTGCGCGACGCGGTGCCGTACAGCGCCTATCTCTTCTTCAAGTATGCGGAACACATCGACAAGCCGTATGCGCCGGATGCCTGGGGCGAAGGCATCAGCCCGCAACAGATCGTGGCGCAGGCGCGCCGCATGATCGATCTGTACGGCTTTCAGAGTATCAAGCTCAAGGGCGGCGTATTCGAGCCGAAGCATGAAATTGCCTGCATGCGCGCGCTGTCCGAGGCTTTTCCCGGCACGCCGCTGCGGCTCGATCCGAACGCCAACTGGACGCTCGAAACGAGCATCGAGGCCGCGCCCGAACTCGACGAATTGCTCGAATACTACGAAGACCCGTGTCCGGGTCTCGCAGGCATGGCGGAACTCGCCAAGCACACGCGGTTGCCGCTTGCGACCAACATGGTCATCACGACTTTCGACGACTTCCGGCGCGGCTGCGAAATGGGCTCGGTGAAGGTGCTGCTGTCGGATCATCACTACTGGGGCGGCCTGCGCGCGACGCAGACGCTTGCACGCATGTGCGCCCTGTGGGAGCTTGGCATGTCGATGCACTCGAACTCGCACCTGGGCATCAGCCTGATGGCGATGACGCATGTCGCCGCGAGTATCCCCAATCTCACTTACGCATGCGACACGCATTATCCGTGGCAGGAAGAGGAAGTCATCAAGGGCGGCCGGGTGAAGTTCGATAACGGCGCGGTGCGCGTGCCGACGACGCCGGGCCTCGGTGTCGAACTGGATCGCGACAGGCTCGCGGAACTGCATGAGCAATATCTCTCGTGCGGCGTGCGCAATCGTGACGACCTCAAGCAGATGCGCAAATATCAGCCGGAATTCACCGGCAAGAATCCGCGCTTCTGAGCGGCACGCACGATCAACGAGGAGACAAGCCCATGAGCAGTTCGACGCCAGATCGCGCGGATGAACCGACGAATCCACTGACCAGCGCCGTCAGCAAGATCAAGTGGCATATCCTGCCGCTCTTCGTCGTGATGTTCATCGTCAATTACATCGACCGCGTGAACATCGGTTTCGTGCGTCAGCATCTGAGCGCTGATCTTGGGATCGGCGCTGCGGCTTATGGACTAGGCGCGGGCTTGTTCTTCGTGAGCTATGCCGTGTTCGAAGTGCCGTCGAACATGCTGTTGCAGCGCTTCGGCGCGAAGGCGTGGCTCACGCGCATAATGATTACTTGGGGACTGGCGGCGGTCGGCATGGCTTTCGTGCGCGGCGAGACTTCGTTCTACATCATGCGCCTGGTCCTCGGCGCGGCTGAAGCGGGCTTCTTTCCCGGCGTGGTGTTCTACTTCACGCGCTGGCTGCCGAGCAATCAGCGTGGCCGTGCCATGGCGATTTTCTTGAGCGGCTCCGCGTTGGCTTCGGTGCTATCCGGGCCGATCTCCGGCGCGCTCATGCTGATAGACGGCATGGGTCTGCATGGCTGGCAGTGGATGTTCCTGATCGAAGGTTCCGCTTCCGTGGTGCTCGCGGCCTTCGTGTGGTTCTGGCTCGATTCGAAGCCGCGCGATGCGAAGTGGCTCACGCGTGCGGAGCAGGACGCGATCATCGACGAGATCGAGAGCGAACAAGTGGAACGTGACGCGTCGCATACCGTCAAGCCATCCACGTGGAGCCTGTTGCGCGATCCGCAGATTCTCATCTTCTGCCTGATCTACTTCTCCGTGTCGCTGACGATCTACGGCGCGACGTTCTGGCTGCCGAGCATCATCCGCAAGATGGGGCACTTCAACGACTTCCAGGTCGGGCTCTTCAATTCGATTCCGTGGATCATCTCCATTGCAGCGATGTACGTCTTCGCCATGCTCGCGGCGCGCTTCAAGTTTCAGCAGGCGTGGGTGGCGGTGGTGTTGATCATCGCCGCGCTCGGCATGTATGCGGCGGGGCAGGGCAGCGCGGTGTTTTCGTTCGTGGCGATCTGTTTTGCGGCGATGGGTTTCAAGGCCGCGTCGTCGCTGTTTTGGCCGATTCCGCAAGGCTATCTCGACGCGCGCATCGCGGCGCCGGTCATCGCGCTCATCAATTCGCTCGGCAATCTCGGCGGCTTCGTGGCGCCCGCGACCTTCGGCTTTCTCGAACAGAAGACGGGATCGATCGAAGGCGGCCTCACGGGGCTCGCCGCGATGTCGGTCGTGGCCGCGGCGCTCGTCTTCTTCGCGGCCATGAAGCCGCGCGATGGACGCGGCGTGATGATTGCAAAGGCGGGGCGTTCGCACTGATTGTGGCGTCCGGCGTCAGGCGATACGCGCCGCACGGCGTTTCGATTCATCGCGCGTCCCGGCAATGTCGAAATGCTTGGCCAGCGCATCGACTACGTTCGGCCATCGCCTGGCGCATTTCTTCCGTACCCGAACCGATATGCCGATTTCGCAGGCATGTTCGTGTGCGCCGCCGAACTCGTCGGCCGGCTCGCGAGCAGCTTTGTCGAGCTTGCTTTCGCTGCTCGTCCGATGCGTATGCGTCTTGCGCGCGCTTGGCATGCCTCGCGTCACGCCGAGCCTTATCCGCAGGGCGATTCCCGCGCGGATCTTTTATGCGCTTTCGAGGCATCCGATGTGGCGCGTGCCTTGATCGATTGAGCCGAGCGTCTGACAGGTAGGAAGCCCGCATCGACGTCGCGCTGGCTGCGCTCGTTGAGCATTGAGAGTTACCGGAGGGTGCGGCGTTCGCGTTGTTCTCCATCGCGCGAAGCGTGGGATGGATGGCGCATTCGATGGAGCAGATCGAGGAGGGAAGTTTGTTGCGGCCGCGGGCGCATTGCATCGGGCCCGCGGTTGTCGATTGACGTTTGAATCTGTTTGATGCTGCAAAGGCAGCATCGGGTGCTTCTAGCGCTTTGTGTTGGCTTTGCTTTTGACTCGCGTCGACCGGATTGCGGTCCGATCGACGCGTTTGGGAAGGGTGAGTTAGCGGCCGCCTGCTCCACCACCGCCACCACCGCCACCGCCACCGCCACCGCCGCCGCCGCCACCACCACCGTGACCACCGCCGCCGTTGCCGTGGCCACCGCTGCTGCCCGCGCCGCCGCCATTGCCGTGACCGCCGCTGCTGCCATTGCCGTGGCCGCCGGTGCTACCTGCGCCGCCGCCATTGCCATGACCGCCGTCGCCGTGGCCGCCAGCGCTGCTGCCGTTGCCACCGCCATTGCCATGACCGCCGTCGCCGTGGCCACCACCATCGCCGCCGCCATTGCCATGACCGCCGGTGCTGCCGTTGCCGCCGCCGTTGCCATGACCGCCGTCGCCATGGCCACCGCCATCGCCGCCGCCATTGCCATGACCGCCGGTGCTGCCGTTGCCGCCGCCGTTGCCATGACCGCCGTCGCCGTGGCC
>NZ_JALQDW010000014.1:0-300542 GCF_023631025.1 Caballeronia sp. GACF4 | reverse complement strand
TGCCATCCTGTTTGGAGAGCGTTTTACCAACGCACGCGGGTGACTCCGCTAACCGCCTCGCACACAAAAATGCGGACAGGTTCAGCCAGGGCGCCGGCGAGTACAGCCTGTCCAACCGGGAAATCATCGGCTTCGGCGGCACCGCGAGTTATGACTCCACGCTCAACGGCAAGGTGCTCGACCTGGCAATTCAAGAAGCGGTGAACCACCTGTCCGAACAAGTCGACGCGGGCGCGCTACGAGCCTCCAAGTAAGCATCACTCATCAACACTCAGAAGCATGAATCACAAGAAACTTTTCTCGACCGGCATTCTCTTGCCGGTCGCGGCAGCGTGCGCGCTGCTGACCGGTTGTGCCACGCAATCCACGCCGCCGCTTTACCAGTGGGACGCGTATCAACCGCAGGTGTATGCCTTCTTCACGGGCGACAAACCCGTCCCCGAGCAGATCGACGCGCTCGAAAAAGCTCGCCAGCAAATCCTTGCGAAGAATAACGCGCTGCCGCCCGGCTTCCGTGCCCACATCGGCGCACTGTATGCAAGCGTCGGCCGTTCGGATGAAGCCAGAAAGGAACTCGAAGCCGAAAAGAACGCGTTCCCCGAGTCGTCCGCCTACATGAACCTTTTGTTGAGCAAACTTCATTAAACGCCGGCCATGATCAAGTTCCTCTCTCATAAACTCTTCGCGGCGCTGTCGGTTTTGTGCCTGTTGAGCGCGTGCGCTTCCACTCCGCAACAGACCGACTACACCGCATTTCGCAACAGCAAGCCGCGCACGATTCTCGTGTTGCCGCCGGTCAACGAGACGTCGGATATCAAGGCGACATACGGCATGCTCGCCCAAATGACGATGCCGCTCGCAGAAGCGGGCTACTACGTCGTGCCGGTCGCTGAAATGGACGAGACGTTCAAGCACAACGGCCTGACTACGCCTACGGACATCCAGAATGTCGCGCCGGCCAAGCTGCGCGAGATTTTCGGTGCGGATGCGGCGTTGTACACGACAGTCACGAACTACGGCACCAAGTTCGTGGTCTTCGACAGCAGAACCGTCGTCACCGCAAACGCGAAGCTCGTCGATCTGCGTTCAGGCGACGAACTCTGGAAAGGCTCCGCGAGCGCGAATGGCAAGGAAGTGGGCGTGAACGTGGGCGTAGGTTACGGGCTCATCAGCGCGATTGCGCAGAGTGTCGTGACGCAGGTCGCGCATACCTTAACCGACAAGTCCTTCGACGTGGCAGGCCTCACGAGCCAACGTCTTCTGGCATCGGGCGGCAAGACGACCGTACTCTACGGACCGCACTCGCCTAAATACGGCACGGACTGATCGCATGCTCGCCTGAGCCCCACAGCCCAGGCGAGCTAAATCACCACCGCGCCTCTTTCCGCCAGCAAATCCCGCAGCACCGAACGGTGGCACCGCGACTCGTCCTCGCAATAACATCCGACCGACAAATTCGTCGAACGCGATAACGCCGCAAGCAAGTCCAGCGATCGGCTCGCCTCGGAAACCGCCATCTCCGCCTTGAATTTCCTCACGAACGCGCGCCATTGCTTCTCGTCTTCGGCCGCGAGCGCTTCGGCGACAAGTTCTGCCGACGGCGCCAGATTCGGATACCACACATCGTAAAAGTCGCGGCTCGCGAACTCGGCTTTCGGCACGCCGCGCGGCGGACGCCGAACCGTGCCGATACGCAGCCCTTCGTCCACCGCGCGCGGCGTGCCGAGCCGCACGATTCGAATCGCCATGATCGTTTTCCTTCGAAAGTCACCGGCGAAGGATAACCGCCCCGAAGCAACGCGCGATACACGCTGACAACGCTTTGAAAGCTCCCGCGACCGTGGCGAGCGGAATGCGCCGGGTTCCCGTATCGTTTCGGATTATTCCTCTTCCGCTTACATCCGGAACCGCCGACGTGCCCTCCGAAGAACATCCCCAAAACGCGCCCCGTAACCCCGACGCACCCATGTCCTCGCTCGAGCGCCGCGGCATGCTCGCGATCCTGCTGTCCGTCGCGCTCGCCACGCTCGATACCGCCATCGCCAACACGGCGTTGCCGGCCATCGCGGCCGATCTGCATACGACACCCGCCGCGTCGGTCTGGATCATCAACGCGTATCAGCTGGCAATGGTCGCCACGCTGCTGCCGCTTGCCGCGCTCGGCGGCATCCTCGGACACCGGCGCGTGTACCTCGGCGGGCTCGTCGTGTTTCTCGTCGCGTCCGCGGTCTGCGCGTTCTCGTGGTCGCTGCCGACGCTCGTCGCCGCGCGCCTGCTGCAAGGGCTCGGCGCGAGCGCGATCATGAGCGTCAACGCGGCGCTCATCAGCGCGATTTTTCCGCCGCATCGGCTGGGGCGCGGCGTGGGACTCAACGCGCTCGTCGTGGGGATCGCGTTCGCGGTTGGGCCGACGGTCGCATCGATCGTGCTCTCGCTCGGCACGTGGCCGTGGCTTTTCGCCGTGAACTTGCCGATCGGCGTCTTCGCGCTCGCCATCGCGGTGCGGTCGTTGCCGCAGACCAAGCGCGCCGAACACGGCTTCGACCGTGTCGCCGCCTTGCTCAACGTGATCACGTTCGCGTCGCTCATCTTCGCGCTCGGCGAAGCGGCCCAGCGCGCGCCGGCGCATACCGTGCTCGCGTCGTTCGGCGTCACGTTGATTGCGGGCGTTCTGCTTCTGCGACGCGAGCGCGGTCATCCCGCGCCGATGCTACCCGTCGATCTCTTCCGCCGCCCGATGTTCGCGCTCTCCACGATGACCGCGATCTGCTCGTTTGCCGCGCAAGGGCTCGCGTTCGTGTCGTTGCCGTTTTTCTTCGAAAGCGTGCTTGGTCGCAGTCAGGTGGAAACCGGCTTTCTGATGACGCCGTGGTCAGCGCTCGTCGCGTTGATGGCGCCGATCGCCGGACGCTTGTCGGATCGGCACGCGCCGGGTTTGCTGGGCGGCGTCGGGCTCGCGATTCTATGTGTGGGAATGGTGTCGCTCGCGATGCTGCCAGCGCAACCGCATGTGCTCGAAATCTGCATCCGCATGGCGATCTGTGGCGCGGGCTTCGGCTTCTTTCAGTCGCCGAATCTGAAAGCGTTCATGTCGAGCGCGCCGCGCGAACGCGCGGGTGGCGCAAGTGGCACGATCGCGACTTCGCGGCTGATCGGACAGGCCACCGGCGCGGCGCTCGTCGCGTTGTGCTTCAGCATCGCGGGGAAGCATGGTCCGGCGCTCGCGTTGTCGCTTGGAGCGGCGTTCGCGGGCGTGGGAAGTGTGGCGAGCGGATTACGGCTGGTGACGGCGAGAACGTCGAAGGTGACGTCGTCGGATGGGATATCAGTCGAGCCGCAGAGGAAGATCTGAGAGTCGAGCACGGCGCCGTTGCACCGCACGTTTGCAGTTGCTTGGAAACCCGCGTGAAGGCCGGGATACGCTGAATCTGCAAAGCTTTCGCGCGCGCGGCTCGCTTCCGTGAATTCGCGGTGCGGCGCTGCGGGGCGCGTCGGGCGGGCTCGCTTGGAGGACAACCCTTCACGCTACATTTCCTTAACTAGCTCGTTGGCGACTCACCGGACTCACATCCGCCGCACCTTGACCTTCCGCCCCTTCAACTTCCCCGCTGCCAGCTTGCGCTCGGCATCATCGGCGATACCGCGTTGAACGGCCACGTACGTGACCATGTCCATCACGTTGATCTTGCCGATCTCCTCGCCCTTGAAGCCCGCTTCGCCGGTCAGCGCGCCGAGCACATCGCCGGGACGGATCTTGTCCTTGCGGCCGCCGAGGATTTGGAGCGTCGCCATGGGCGGCTTCAGATGCCCAGGTTCCGCCGATGTCAGCTCCGCTAGCGGATACCATTCCACTTCCTTGCGCTGCGCCACTTCGATCGCGCCGACGCGTCCCATCTCGTCCATGCTCGCAAGCGACAGCGCCCAACCTTCCTTGCCCGCACGCCCCGTGCGCCCGATGCGATGCACGTGTACCTCAGGGTCCGGCGTCACATCGACATTGATGACGGCTTCGAGTTGCGTGATGTCCAGCCCGCGCGCGGCGACATCGGTCGCGACCAGCACCGAGCAACTGCGATTGGCGAATTGCACGAGCACCTGATCGCGTTCGCGCTGTTCGAGTTCGCCATGCAGCGTGAGCGCCTCGAAGCCTTGCGCGCGCAGTACGTCGAGCAAGTCGCGACATTGCTGCTTCGTGTTGCAGAACGCAAGCGTGCTGATGGGACGATAGTGGTCCAGCAACAAACCCACTGCATGCAGACGCTCGTGATCCTCAACCTGATAGAAGCGTTGTTTGATCTTTGCGTTGCTGTGCTGTTCGGTGAGCTTGATCTCGCGCGGATTGCGCAGGAACTGCTGACTCAATTTCGCGATGCCCTCCGGATACGTCGCCGAAAACAGCAAGGTCTGACGGTCTTTCGGACACAGACGCGCGACTGAAGCGATATCGTCGAAAAAGCCCATGTCGAGCATGCGGTCGGCCTCGTCGAGCACGAGCGTGCGTACGCCATCCAGCGAAAGCGTTTCGCGCTGAAGGTGATCCATGATGCGTCCCGGCGTGCCCACGACGATATGCGCGCCGTGTTCGAGACTCGCGATCTGCGGACGCATGGGCGTGCCGCCGCATAGCGTGAGCACCTTCACGTTGTCTTCTGCGCGAGCCAAGCGGCGGATTTCCTGCGTGACCTGATCGGCGAGTTCGCGCGTCGGGCAAAGTACGAGCGCTTGCACGGCGAACTGACGCGCATCGAGTTTGGCGAGCAGTGGCAACGTGAAGGCGGCGGTCTTGCCACTGCCCGTTTTTGCCTGCGCGATGAGATCGTGACCGGCGAGTGCGAGCGGCAGGCTCGCGGCCTGGATCGGCGTCATCGATGTGTAGCCGAGCTGCTGCAGATTCGTCTGCATCGCTTCGTTGAGCGGCAGGCTGCTGAATGAGGTATCGGTCGCCATGGTTATTGCGCGCCTCGCGGCGGGGTTTCGGTGACCTGCTCGTAGGTGATGGCGCCATCGGGTGCGTCGTGGCGCGTCACGTAATTGCGCGCGCCGCACATCGGGCAGCGGAACAGCAGTCCCTGACCTTCATTCTTGATGACGACGTCTGAGACGTCCCACGTTGCGTCGCAGGACTGGTTTCGGCAGGTGAACATGTCGGATTTCTCGTTGTTGCGTGATGCACGTAGCCGCGATGGAATGCGGCGAAGTGGTTTTCGGTTCAAACCGAAAGTGTACGCGGGTCTGCGGGTGGCGCGGCGGAACCAGGTCCGTGCGTTTTGGGCGGGGGTATGGCGTTGGCGTTCAATAAAAAAACCGTAAGTGCCAGCGCGTTGAAACCTCGCGCGTGGTACTTACGGTTTCGGTGAGATAGCGTCGCGCTACCTACCCCTCAAACATCAATATTCCCCGCCCGCAACGCGTTACTCTCGATAAACGCGCGTCTCGGCTCCACATCGTCGCCCATGAGCGTCGTGAAAATGCCGTCGGCCGCAATCGCGTCCTCGATCTGCACGCGCAGCAAACGCCGCACGGCTGGGTCCATCGTCGTTTCCCAAAGCTGTCCGGGATTCATCTCGCCCAAGCCCTTGTAACGCTGCTTGCTGACGTTGCGTTCCGCATCCGCGATCAGCCACTTCATCGCGCTCTTGAAGTCCAGCACGGCCATCGAGCGCTCGCCGCGCTTGATCAACGCGCCTTGGCCAATCAAGCCCTTGAAGGTATCGGCAGTGGAAACGAGTTGCTTGTAGTCGGCGGTCAATTGAAGATCTTCATCGAACACCGAAACCTTCACGTTGCCATGGTGACGCCGCTTGATATGCAACGAACGCAGCTCGCGAACCTGATCGTATGCCGCCTCGACCGTCACTTCCGGCTTCAACGGGTCCGAACGCAACTTCGTTTCGAGCGCCTTCGCCGATGCCTCCGCCGCTTCCTGCGTCGACAAATCGATGACCGTGCCATCCATCACCGCTTCGAGCGAGGCGGCATCGTAAATACGGCTGATGCGATCGATCACCGCCTGGGCCAGCAAATACGCACGCGCGAGTTCGCCCAAGGCATCGCCCGAAATCGGGTCCGCGCCTTCGCTCGGCACCAGTTCAGAACCCTGCAGCGCGAGCTTCAGCATATGCTGGTTGAGCTCGTGCGCGTCCTTCATATACCGCTCGTCCTTACCCGCCTTGATCTTGTAAAGCGGCGGCTGCGCGATATAGATGTACCCGCGCTCCACGATCTCCGGCATCTGCCGATAGAAGAACGTCAGCAGAAGCGTGCGGATGTGGGCGCCGTCCACGTCCGCGTCGGTCATGATGATGATGCGGTGATAGCGCAGCTTGTCCAGGTTGTAATCATCCTTGCCGATGCCGCAACCCAGCGCCGTCACGAGCGTCACGATCTGCTCGGATGAAATCAGCTTGTCGAAACGCGCCTTCTCAACGTTCAGCACCTTGCCGCGCAACGGCAGGATTGCCTGGAACTTCCGGTCGCGCCCTTGCTTGGCCGAGCCGCCCGCCGAATCTCCCTCGACGATATAAATTTCCGACTTCGCCGGGTCCTTCTCCTGGCAATCCGCGAGCTTGCCCGGCAAGCCGACGCCGTCGAGCACGCCCTTTCGCCGCGTCATCTCGCGCGCCTTGCGAGCGGCATCGCGCGCACGCGCGGCATCGACGATCTTGCCCGTGATGATCTTCGCGTCGATCGGCGTCTCTTGCAGATAATCTTCCAGCGCCTTCGCGACGATTTCCTCGACCGGCGCGCGCACTTCCGACGACACCAGCTTGTCCTTCGTCTGCGAACTGAACTTCGGCTCAGGCACCTTCACCGACAGCACGCACGACAAGCCTTCGCGCATGTCGTCGCCGCTCGTCTCGACCTTCGCTTTCTTCGCGATGTCGTGGTCGGCGATGTACTTGTTCATCACGCGCGTCATCGCGGCGCGTAAGCCCGTCAGGTGAGTGCCGCCGTCGCGCTGCGGAATGTTGTTGGTGAAGCAGAGCACGCTTTCGTTGTAGCTGTCGTTCCACTGCATGGCCACTTCGACGGTGACGTTTTCACGCTCGCCCGTTGCATGGAACACGTTCGGATGCAGCACCTGCTTCTGCTTGTTGATGTATTCGACAAAGCCCTTCACGCCGCCCGCAAAAGCGAAGTCGTCTTCCTTGCCGGTGCGCAAGTCGGTCAGCCGAATGCGCACACCGTTGTTCAGGAACGAAAGCTCGCGCATGCGCTTGGCGAGAATGTCGTAATGGAATTCGACATTGCCGAAGATGGTCGCGTCCGCCAAAAAGTGCACTTCGGTGCCGCGATTTTCGGTGTCGCCGACTACTGGCATGGGCGAATACTGCACGCCGTTCTCTTCGATAAGCTCGCGGTTCTGCACCACGCCGCGCGCGAACTCCATGAAGTGTTTCTTGCCGTCGCGGCGCACGGTGAGGCGCAGCCATTCGGACAGCGCGTTCACGCACGACACGCCCACACCGTGCAAGCCACCCGACACCTTGTAGCTGTTCTGGTCGAACTTGCCGCCTGCGTGGAGTTCGGTCATCACGATCTCGGCGGCGCTGCGCTTCGGGTCGTGCTTGTCGTCGCGTTTCAGGCCGGTAGGCACGCCACGGCCGTTGTCCGTCACCGAAATGGAGTTGTCCGCGTGAATGGTCACGTGGATGTCGTCGCAATAGCCGGCCAGCGCTTCGTCGATGGAGTTGTCCAGCACTTCGAAAACGAGGTGATGCAAACCGGTGCCATCCGACGTATCGCCGATATACATTCCCGGGCGCTTGCGCACGGCCTCCAGACCTTCGAGGATCTGAATGGACGATGCGCCGTAGCTGTTGTCGGGTTGCGAATTTGTGTTTTCAGTCATGGAATTTTCCGGTTCTGCGTCGCTGCTTCGGTTACTGCTCGAAACTTTTCAAAACACCTTAAAAACGCCAAAGGGGCGAGCCGCCCCTTGGTGTGTTCGTGGTACCTGAACGCGTCAGATGCGCATTGGCATCACGACATACTTGAATTCCTCGTTTTCCGGAATTGTGATGAGCGCGCTGGAGTTGGCGTCGCCAAGGCTCACTTGCAGCGTGTCGACCTTCAGATTCGCAAGCACGTCGAGCAGATACGTGACGTTGAAACCGATGTCGACGGTATCGCCCTGATACGCGATTTCCAGCTCTTCCTGCGCTTCTTCCTGGTCGGCGTTGGTCGACATGATCTTGAGCTGACCCGGCTCGACTAGACACCGCACGCCCTTGAACTTGTCCGACGTGAGAATGGCCGCGCGCTGCAGGGAGCGCTGCAGTTCTTCGCGACCGATTTCGAACGTGTTCTTGTGCGCCTTGGGAATCACGCGCTGGAAGTCGGGGAACTTGCCTTCGACGAGCTTCGACACGAGTTCGACCTGGCCAAAACTGAACTTCACCTGCGTCGCGGCGATGTCGATCTTGAGCGTGTCGTCGATGTCTTCGAGCAGACGCTGCAATTCGAGGATGGTCTTGCGCGGGATGATGACTTCCTGACGCGGGAACGTGCCGCCGTCGATCTTCATGGACGAGAACGCGAGACGGTGACCGTCCGTTGCGACGGCCATCAACTGGTCGCCATCTACCACGAGCAACATGCCGTTCAGGTAATAGCGAATGTCCTGCTGGGCCATGGCGAAATACACCATGCCGAGCAACTGGCGAAACGTTTTCTGCGGAACCGAAAGGCTCGCGCCGAAGTCTGTAGCCTGGTTGACGGTAGGAAACTCGTCCGCGGCGAGCGTCTGCAGCGCGAAGCGGCTCTTGCCGGAGCGCACGGTCAGGCGCTTGTCGGACAAGTCGAGCGCAACCTCACCCGGCGGCATGGCGCGCAAAATGTCGAGCAACTTGCGCGCGGCGACCGTGGTGGCGATCTGGTCGCTGCCAACGCCGAAATCGGCGCGCGTGGTGATCTGGAGTTCGAGATCCGTCGAGAGGAACGACACATCGGCGCCGTTCTTGGTGATCAGCAGATTGGCGAGGATCGGCAAGGTATGGCGGCGTTCTACGATACCGCTCACGGTTTGCAGCGGCCTTAGAAGATTGTCTCGTTCGGTCTTGACCAGTTGCATAGAGTTCCTTCGTTGATGTGACGGCCTGTCCGCCGGTTTTGCCACCACTGGTTTTGTCACCAGCGGTTGGTTCGCCGCGCTCGCCGGACAACCTCGTAACACGCGTTGCCGGCCCCCCGCCGGTCACTCGCGAATGCTTGACGCCAGCCGCCCAGGCCACGGACAGCTAAACCTATATTGTGCCTTAAAACGGAACCGCCCCCGAAAATTGGGGGCGTTTTTACCAATAAACAGGTCCGGTGGCGCAATAATCGACGCGTTCGCGCCGGCTCAACCCTTCAGCGTTTGTTCGAGCACGTGAAGTTCGTGATTGAGCTGCGCATCCGTGCCGCGTTCGGCCGCGATCTTGCGCACGGCGTGCAGCACGGTGGTGTGATCGCGACCGCCAAAAAGCTCGCCGATCTCGGGCAGACTCTTCTGCGTCAGTTCCTTCGCCAGATACATCGCGATCTGACGCGGGCGCGCGATATTGGCCGGCCGCTTCTTCGAATACATGTCGGCGACCTTGATGCTGTAGAAATCCGCGACGGTCTTCTGAATGTTCTCCACCGAGATCTGGCGGTTCTGCACCGTCAACAGATCCTTGAGCGCTTCCTTGGTCAGCTCGATGGTGATGTCGCGGCCATGGAACTTCGAATAAGCGAGGATCTTGCGCAGCGCGCCTTCGAGTTCACGCACGTTCGAGCGCAGATGCTTCGCGACGAAGAACGCGACGTCTTCGGACAGACTCACGCCTTCGGACTGCGCCTTTCTCATCAGAATGGCGACGCGCATTTCCAGCTCGGGCGGCTCGATGGCGACCGTCAAACCGGAATCGAAGCGCGAGATCAGACGGTCGTCGATACCGGAGATTTCCTTCGGATACGTGTCGCTCGTGATAATGACTTGCGCCTTGTTCGCGACCAGCGCCTCGAACGCGTAGAAGAACTCTTCCTGCGTACGCGACTTGCCCGAGAAGAACTGAATATCGTCGATCAACAAAAGATCGAGCGAATGGTAGTAACGCTTGAAGTCGTCGAACGCCTTGCGCTGATACGCCTTCACCACGTCGGAAACGTACTGCTCCGCGTGAATGTAGCGGATGCGCGCGCCCGCCTTGTCCATCAGCAACTGATTGCCGATAGCGTGGATCAGATGCGTCTTGCCCAGGCCCACGCCTCCGTAAAGAAAGAGCGGGTTGTACGAGATGCCGGGATTGTCGGCGACCTGAATGGCCGCCGCGCGCGCGAGCTGATTCGCCTTGCCGGTGACGAAATTGTCGAAGGTCAGCACGGGGTTGAGCTTCGAACGTTCGTAAGCGGAATCGGTTTCACCGCCGGCCGATGGGTTGCCGCCCGGACGCCACGTGCGCCGGCCAGCGGCGGCCTCGTTGGCGTCGAGGCTCGGCAAGTCGAAATCGGCTTGTTCGTCCTGCATGGCCTGAGCTTGCTGGGCGGCTTCCGCCGCCAGCGCGTTCACGTGCGCGGCAGCGTTCGCGTGCGCGACGACCGAAGGCGCTTGCGGTGCGGCGGCCGGCGCGGGCGGACGCGGCGCGCCGTCGGCGACACCCGCGCCGGCCGCCGGCCGCGGCGCGGCGTTCGGCGCCTGACCGATGGCGCTGCGAGCGGTCGCTTTCGGGTCGAGTACGAACTGGACGTCGATCGTCGCGCTGAAGTATTCGCGCGCCATATCGGCAATGCGTCCCGAGAACTGGCTCTTCACCCAGTCAAGCTTGAAGCGATTAGGAGCGGCTATGCGCAAGGTGCTCGCGTCGGCATCGAAGTCGACCGGGGCCAGCGGCTTGATCCACGTGACGTACTGCTGCGGCGTGAGTTCACGCTCCAGCAATGCCGAACAGTGTTCCCAGAAATCGTTCATCGAATGCGGTCGTTTTATGGTTGGCTCCGCGCTCCTGACGGCCGTGCTTGCCGGATGCGCTCAAGCGCCTCGGCAAGTCCCGGCACAGCCATGCAGGCATGCTCCGGAGGCTTACGCCGCAAGGGTTTGCGGGCGAACGGCGGGCCGAAGCAGTAGGCGGATATTTGGGAGTAAGGCGAGATTCTAACGCCAAACGGGACCGGCGCGCGAGTTATCCACAGGGTCAAATCAGCGCGTCCGACAGGCTGGAAATGAACATGATGCGAGCATGGCGAGCTTCACTATTACGCTAACCTATTGACGGTCAATAGGAAAACGGTTTAAATAGCGGGTTCCGCGAAAACAGAATTCCTGAACCTCCGGTCGTTGCGCCCGTTGTGCCTCTCGTGCCTGCGGTTATCCACAGTCGGAACACGGTGGCGCCAAAGCCCGCGCGGTCGATCAATACTCAAGTGAGAGCATCATGAAACGTACTTACCAACCTTCCGTGACGCGCCGCAAGCGCACCCATGGCTTCCGCGTTCGCATGAAGACCGCTGGCGGCCGCAAGGTCATCAACGCTCGCCGTGCGAAGGGTCGCAAGCGCCTGGCAATCTAAGGCTTTCCGGTGGCTGGTCGCGCACGTGTGGTACAGGCCGTATCTGTCCTGAAGCCGGGCGCGCATCACGAACCGGCAGGCTGCTTCAGCGCCGCACAGAAGTCTTGAAACAGGACATCGTTCAGTTGCCGGCGCAGGCCGCGTTCCCCAAGGCCGCAAGGCTACTGAAAACGGATGAGTTCTCATCCGTTTTTCGTTTGCGCCCATGGCGACGTTCGCCGCATTTCGTGCTGTACGGGAAACCGACTGGGCAGGAGGCGCGTCTCGGCCTCGTGATCGGCAAGAAGCAAGCGCCGCGTGCAGTCACGCGCAACCTGATCAAGCGGCACGCGCGTGACGCGTTTCGGTTGCGTCGCGAAGCGTTGAGCGGTTTCGATATCCTCGTGCGCTTGCACGCGAAAATCGACCGCAAGGCCATGCCGAGCGCCAGTTCGCCGCCGCTCGGCGCGCTCGTGCGAGGCGAACTGGAAGCATTGCTGGACCGTGCCGTGCGCGAAGTCGCGCGCCGTGCGGCTGAAACCGTGGCGGCGCCGCCTGGCGTGCCCGCCGTAGACGACACCTCCGGCCCTTCCGGGTCATGAAGCGCAGTCTGCGTCTCGAATCGCCGGTCACGGCGAACGGGGCGCGCGGCGCGAAGCTTATGCAAACGGCACTAATCGCGTTGTTGCGCTTCTACAAGGTTGCTGTGAGCCCGCTGCTCGGCAGCCGGTGCCGTTTTTATCCCTCCTGTTCCGACTACGCGCGCGAGGCAATCCAGTATCATGGCGCCGCGCATGGCACGTATCTCGCCGCCAAAAGGCTTTGCCGCTGCCATCCGTTCTCGGCGGGCGGCGTCGATCTCGTGCCGCAGCCTTCCGATTCGCGATCAGATTCCACGCGGGTTTCCGAGCCGGCCGCGGAATTCGCTCAAGAAAAGCATTCACCACTAAACGGCGCTGATGCGCTTACCGATCGACACTGAGACAACGCATGGATATCAAACGCACCGTCCTATGGGTCATCTTCTTCGTGTCAGTTGTCATGCTGTTCGACAACTGGCAGCGCGACCATGGGCGCCCGTCGATGTTCTTCCCGAGCGCGACGCAGCCGGCCAAGACCGCCAGCAACCCCGCACCGGGCACGGCCGCATCGGGCGCGCAGCCTTCCGAATTGCCCAACTCGCCGGCCGGTACCGCCGCGCCGGGTTCGACGACGCCGCCCGCCACGGCGGCCGCGCAACTCGTCAAGTTCACGACGGACGTGTATTCCGGTGAGATCGACACGCGCGGCGGCACGCTTTCGAAGCTCTCGCTCGTGAAGGAAGGCGACGGCAAGCAGCCCGACCTCTACATCACCCTCTTCGATCACACGCCGACCCACACGTATCTCGCGCGCACGGGCCTGCTCGGCGGCGACTTCCCGAACCACAACGACATCTTCACGGCGGTGCCGGGCCAGACGTCCTTGTCGGGCGACGCCAAAACGCTGACGCTCGCGTTCGAATCGCCGGTTAAGGGTGGCGTGAAGGTCGTAAAGACCTACACGTTCACGCGTGGCAGCTACGTGATCAACGTCGATACGAAAATCGAGAACGTCGGTAGCGCGCCGGTCACGCCGAAGCTCTACATGGAACTCGTGCGCGACAACACGCCGGTGGAGACGCCGCGCTTCTCGCATACGTTCATCGGGCCGGCGGTCTACACGGACCAGCATCACTTCCAGAAGATCGACTTCAGCGATATCGACAAGAACAAGGCTACGTTCGCGCCTTCCGCCGACAACGGCTGGATTGCGATGGTGCAGCATTACTTCGCGTCGGCGTGGATTCCGCAGCAGGGCGCGAAGCGTGACATCTACGTGCAGAAGATCGATCCGGATTTGTATCGCGTGGGTGTGCAGCAGGCCGTGCAGACCATTGCGCCGGGACAGACCGCGACCGTCGATGCGCGTCTTTTCGCGGGTCCCGAAGAAGAGCGCATGCTGGAAGGTATCGCGCCGGGGCTCGAGCTCGTGAAGGATTACGGCATGGTGACGATCATCGCCAAGCCGCTTTTCTGGCTGCTCGAAAAGATCCACAGCTATGTCGGCAACTGGGGCTGGGCGATCGTGCTGCTTACGCTGCTTATCAAGGCTATGTTCTTCCCGCTGTCGGCGGCGAGCTATAAGTCGATGGCGCGCATGAAGGAAATCACGCCGCGCATGCAACAGATTCGCGAGCGCTTCAAGAGCGATCCGCAGAAGATGAACGCGTCGCTGATGGAGCTTTACAAGACCGAGAAGGTGAATCCATTCGGCGGCTGTCTGCCGGTCGTGGTGCAGATTCCGGTGTTTATCTCGCTGTACTGGGTGCTGCTGTCGTCGGTGGAAATGCGCGGTGCACCGTGGATCGGCTGGATTCACGATCTGTCGCAACAAGACCCGTACTTCATCTTGCCGGTGCTGATGGCTGTATCGATGTTCCTGCAGACCAAGCTGAACCCGACGCCGCCGGACCCGGTTCAAGCCAAGATGATGATGTTCATGCCGATCGCGTTTTCGGTCATGTTCTTCTTCTTCCCGGCTGGTCTCGTGCTGTATTACGTCGTGAATAACGTGCTGTCGATCGCGCAGCAGTATTACATCACGCGCATGATGGGACAGCGGAAGAAGAAGGCGGCTTGAGGTTTCTTTAGATTTGATGTGGAAGTGGATTTGAAAACGCCCGGCATGCCGGGCGTTTTTGTTTGCTGTCGATCTTAGTAGGTTCAGGTCAGCTTCACCGCTTCGCCGCCCCGTAAAACTGCTGCACAAGCTCCTCGACCAGATACCGATGATGCGGCGACAACGCCTCGATCTTCGACACAAGCTCGAGCGTTTCCCCGGACGCCGGGTATTGCTCATCCCGTACGAGCGGCTTAGGCGTCCCCTGAGCGATACCGCCCGGCGACGGTCCATAGTGCAGCCAGTGCAACTCCACTTTGAACCATTCGGCCAATACTTCCAGCTTGTCGATGGTCGGAATCGAACGCCCGGTGAGCCACTTGTGCGCCGTTTGAGGGGAAACCGCCTCGCCGTGGTAACGAAGACTGAATTTTTTGGCGAGATCGGTCGCGCCGCGCAACTTCTCAGGTGCGCGGGTCATCGAGAACTTAAGCCGCTCGGAGAAATCGGCTTTTTCTTGTGGTGTAGGCATAGTGCAATTGTGCGAGGCAACCGTTGCCTATGCGTCAACCAATCGCGTTAGAAGTGGCGGAAATATTCGTCGTTTTATCTTGTGTAAGCGTTACCGATCACTGCCAAAAGGCAATCAAGCTTCACTCTCAGACCGTCGTCAGTGCTGCCTAAGCTGCGAATTTGTTGTAGAAAATGGCGTGAGTCGCATGCGTTCGTCCGTATCTCAAATAAGATACGTCAAGAATTTTCCTAGCGGGCGTGATGTCCGGCAGCTACGCGTCTCAGCGCGATACAATCCCCGCACCCGAAATCCCTGCTTTCCTCACATGCTCAGCAACGACTCCGATCCGATTGTCGCCATCGCCACCGCGCCCGGACGCGGCGGGATTGGTGTCGTGCGGCTGTCGTTCGGACGCGCGGGTGAGCGCGCCGCGCACCTCGCGATGTTCGCGCTGTGCGGCCAATCGTTGAACGCGCGCCACGCCAGCTACGTGCCGTTTCTCGACGGCAACGGCGAGGCGCTCGATCGCGGCATCGCGCTCTACTTTCCCGCGCCGCACTCATACAGCGGCGAATACGTGCTCGAATTGCAGGGTCACGGCGGGCCGATCGTGCTTCAACTCGTGCTGCAACGCGCGCTCGACGTCGGACGCGAGTTCGGCCTGAGACTTGCCGAGCCCGGTGAATTCACGCGACGCGCGTTTCTCAACGACAAACTCGATCTCGCACAGGCCGAAGCCGTCGCCGATCTGATCGAGGCCAGCACGGAAGCCGCCGCGCGCTCCGCGGGCCGCTCGCTCGAAGGCGCGTTTTCGCGCGAAATCCACGCGCTCGTCGAAGACGTCATCAATTTGCGGATGCTGGTTGAAGCGACTCTGGACTTCCCCGAGGAAGAGATCGACTTCCTGGAAGCAGCGGACGCGCGCGGCAAGCTCGCACGCATTCGCGAGCGCTTGAACACCGTCCTCGCCGATGCCCGGCAGGGCGCCTTGCTGCGGGAAGGCTTATCGGTCGTGCTGGCCGGGCAGCCGAACGTGGGCAAATCGTCGCTGCTGAACGCGCTGGCCGGCGCGGAGCTCGCTATCGTCACGCCGATTGCCGGCACCACGCGCGACAAGGTCGCTCAGACCATTCAAGTGGAAGGCATACCGCTGCATATCATCGATACGGCGGGGCTGCGCGACACCGAAGACGAAGTCGAGCGAATTGGTATCGAGCGGACTTGGGGTGAGATCGAGCGCGCCGACGTCGTGTTGCATTTGCTCGACGCCCGCAACGGGATGACGAGCGAAGACGACGCGATCGCCGCGCGTTTCCCCGATGGCGTGCCGGTCGTGCGCGTGCTGAACAAAACGGACCTGGCGGGCGCACCAGCCGCAAGCCGCGACGCGGACGGCGACGCGCGCCAAGTCAATCTCTCGGCGAAGACGGGCGAAGGCATCGCGCTCTTGCGAGAAATGCTGCTCAAGATTGCCGGATGGCAGGCAGGCGCGGAGAGCGTGTATTTGGCGCGCGAACGGCATCTCATCGCGTTGCGGGCGGCGCGCGAACATCTGGCGCTGGCGGCCGCCCACGCCGATCAGAACTCACAGGCGCTTGATTTATTCGCTGAGGAACTGCGCCTCGCTCAAGAAAATCTCAATGCAATCACGGGTGAGTTCAGTTCCGATGATCTGCTGGGCGTGATTTTCAGCCGGTTTTGCATCGGAAAGTAACTCAAGCGAGTTTCGGTTTCCTTATCTCGCGCAACTCGGCGCTCAGTTTGTCGCTTTCCTCCGGCCTTCCATGAAACGCGGCCGGCGTGTTCTGGAACAGCTCGATGCGATACGCCCCGTCGCACATCGACAGAACCATGGTCTGAATCGCGTTCAGACTCGGAGCGAGCGCCGCCGTGCCTCGTGGGCACATGCCTGCAACCGCACGCAAAAGCAAAGTCTGCCCGCTCGCCATGCGTCTGACTTCCCGCACCTTGGCCACGAAAAACGGCGTCGGATGCTGCGCGAAAATCGGTTGCAGATGCGCTTCGATGCACGCGCGGCCATCGATCGTGCTGCCGTCGAATCCGACCAGACTGCCGCGCTCGGCGAATCGCGCGGCCATTGCTGCCGCGTCTTGACGATTCCAGTCATCGAGCAAGCCGAAAAACACGCGGCGCGCGCTAGTCGCCCAATCAGCAAATGCGGTCTGAGTCATGTCGCCCTCTTCCATGCAGCCGCGAAGACGCCGGCGCCCATGAGCAGCGCGCCGCCGGTCCGATTCACCGTGCGCTGCACGGAGGGCTTACGAATTGCCCGACGCGCGCCCGATGCGAGCAACGCGTAAAAGAACGCGTTAGCAGCCGCCAGCCCGACAAAGGTTGCCTCGAACAGCGCGATTTGCGAGACGCTTGCCGCGTGGGGATCGATGAACTGCGGCAGAAACGCGACGAAGAAGATGATGCTCTTCGGGTTGAGCGTGGTTACCGCGTAGGCGTGGGCCAGGATGCGGCCGGTGCGCAGATCGTCGCCGGCCTTGACTGCGTCCGTGTCGATCACCGGCGCGCGCCACAACTTGATGCCCAAGTAAAACAGATACGCCGCGCCCACCCACTTGACCACCATGAACAGTTCCGCCGATGCCGCCAGCAAAACGCCGAGACCGAGCATGGAAGCCGTCATCGACGTGAGGTCGCCGAGCGCCACGCCGAGCGTCGTCGCGAGCGCGTACTTGCGCCCGTGCCCGAGCGCGTAGGACACGACCAGCAATACGGTCGGGCCAGGGATTGCAACAAGAATGGCCGATGCGATAGCGAACGGCAGCCACTGAGCAAGCGTCATGGGATGTCTCCTGATTTCGTTGGGATTGATTTATCCATGAACGGCGGCGCGGCGCAATAGGCCGGAAGGCTAGCTAGACATCTCGGCGAAGAATCGATTGCTTGGAAGGTTGGAAAGCGCTCTTGGTCGGGTAATGCGCCGCACAAGAATCGTGTTGAGATAAATCGCTACCATTGGCAAGTAATAACCGCTTCAATTTCCTCCAAATAGAGGTTTTTAATGCCTTTCATATCAATACGCTGCGTTCTGACGAACTAACGCAAGCGTGCGACATTCCGGCTTGTTGCAATCGCACACAACTTGTGCTTGCAAACTTTCAAACGTCAATTAGCATGGCTTTTGCATTTAGCGGCTTTTAAATACATAGCTAATTTCGAGACGAATTCGTTTGGAGGCTACTCAATGAAGAAGCGCGCCAGTTTTCTCGTTGCAATGGTAGGGACGTTCGCTATCGCTTGCGCTGCGCAGGCCCAGGACAGCGCGGTTCAAGCCCAACAGACATTCACGTTCCGGCCTAACTCATATGGTTGCCTGTCCAAGGACAAATTCGATTCGGCCGATGAGCATGCGAAAGCTGGCGAGCATCAAAAGATGCAGCAATATTTCGAAGGCTTCGAATGCGTTTCGACGCCGGTCGATTCGCATTTTCGCGTATTGCGCGTAGTCGGACACGACATCGAATTCGTCAATGCGTCGAATAGCGATACGCAGGGAATGTGGACTGCCGACCGGTTTATCGAGCAGAAAGGGCTTTGAGTAATTACGAATGACGGTAGCCGACGCGCATCGAATGAATGCGCGTAGGTAAATCATTGCCGTTGAAAATGGTGCCATCTTCCGTGGCGGCGAACGCTCGCTGCGCGCATCTTATTCTTCCAATTTGTTCCTGAATCACCGCACAATGTCGGTCGCGTGAGCGTCGGCGTGCGGTGTCTTGGTATTTGTTCGCCGCCTCTTCTACTTTCCTTGCCGGTTTTCGACCGGCCTTTTGGTGTTGCATGGCCCTCAAATCGACAATCTACAAGGCGGACCTTCAGATCGCCGACATGGACCGCCACTATTACGGCGACCATTCCCTGACCATCGCGCGTCATCCTTCCGAGACCGACGAACGGATGATGGTGCGCGTCGCCGCTTTTGGCCTATTCGCGAGCGAACGACTGGAGTTTTGCAAAGGACTATCCGACACCGATGAACCCGATCTCTGGCAAAAGGACCTTACTGGTCAGATCGAGACGTGGATCGAGATCGGCCAACCGGACGAGCGGCGTATCGCGAAAGCGAGCGGTCGCGCGGACCGCGTGGTGGTTATCGCGTATGCGGGCAGGACGAGCGATATCTGGTGGCAAGGTGTGAAGGGCAAGGTCGAGCGTCTACAGAACGTGACGGTGTGGTCGCTTGAGGAGGGCGTCGGCGAGGCGCTTGGCAAGCTGGCCGAACGGACGATGCGGCTGCAGATGACGGTGCAGGATGGTGAGGCGTCGTTGGGGAGCGCGACGGTGGATCCGGTGATGATTCGGAAGGGGGTGTTTAAGGGGGCGGCGGTTTAATGTCGATGCGGGCGGGTTGAACGACGCGCAGTTTACGTGTGGGATATCGTCAACGCAAAAAGGCTCAGCCGAATAGCTGAGCCTTTTGACTTTTCGTGGTGGAGAGGAGGAGGATCGAACTCCCGACCTTCGCATTGCGAACGCGACGCTCTCCCAGCTGAGCTACCCCCCCAACGAAGTAAAAGTGTATCACAAGCATCTCAACGAAACGCAAGCCCGAGCCGCCACCAGCTTACTTCTGCGGCGCTCCCGCCAGCACCCACGCGACCACGGTCTTGATGTCCGCATCGCTCATCGAAGGATGCGAAGGCATCGGTATCGATCCCCACACGCCCGCGCCGCCCTTCTTCACTTTCGCTTCAAGCTTCGCGCTCGCGGATGCATCGCCCTTGTATTTGTCCGCCACTTGTTGAAACGACGGCCCAACGAGTTTGCGATCCACCGCGTGACATCCCATGCACGCATTGCTGCGCGCAATCGCCATCGCATTGGCGGCGGATATAGGCTGATCCGCCGCATGAACCAACGCCGACACACTCAAAAGCAAACCAGCCAAGACACAAGCACGCAGTCGCATCATCACTTACCCACTGGCGCCGGAGCCGCACTTCCCGGATGAACATCTGAATTCTTGACGGGCGCGGGCGTCTGCTGATCCAGCGGACGCGATGTCACCGATGAATCCGGCACCGTCCCAACCGTGGCCTCAGGCGCCGGCGCACTCGCCGCCGACACGCCGCTCGCATCCGATGCCGCCGCCGCCTCCAGCGCCTTGGCTTCTTCCGGCTTGATGTACTGGAACACCTTCACCACTTGTTCGACGCCCGGCACGCGCGCGGCGACATCCGCGCCATGCGCGCCTTCATCCGGCGTGACGAGGCCCATCAAATACACAATGCTCCGCTCGCACACGACCTTGTAGTAATTCGCGCGCAAGTCCTTCTCACCGACCATCGCGGTCTTCACGCGGCCTTCGAGGTACGAGTCGTTGGCGCGCGAGGAAATAGAACTCGCGCCCTGCACCGACAGTTCATTGACGATGCTGCCCACGTTGTTGATGTCGTGCGCGACAGACTCGGCCTTCTGCTTCGAGGCATCGTCGGGTACTTCGCCTGTCAAGAGCACGCGCCGGTTGAACACGGTGACATTGACATGCGCCGTGTCGGGCACGCTCTCGTTAATCCGCGATAGCGCCTTCACCTGGATCTCGCGATCTTCGGTCTGCGCGCCGAGCGTGCGGCGATCGGTGGCGATCAAGGTGCCGCCGCCCATCGCACCGACCACCGCGAGCGCACAGCCCTGCAGTGTCAACGCAACACCCGACAACATGCTCACCACCAACGTGGCGTTAGCCAGCGTCGCCTTCACGCGTGTCTTGTTCATCAACTCGTTTTCCCCTTTGTGTTCAGTCGTCGCCCAGCAGCATCGCGTCGATGCCGTCGCTCAGGCAGTGAATGGTCAACAGATGGACTTCCTGAATACGCGCCGTCCGCTCGGAAGGCACGCAGATATGTATGTCGGTGTCGATGAGCACTTCGGATATCACGCCGCCGCCCTTGCCCGTCAGCGCAATCACGATCATCTCGCGTTCGTGCGCTTCCTGAATCGCCGCGAGCACGTTCACCGAGTTGCCCGACGTGCTGATGGCAAGCAGGACATCGCCCGCATGTCCCAACGCACGAACCTGCTGCGAGAAGATCTGTTCGAAGGCGTAGTCGTTGCCGACTGCCGTGAGTATCGATGTATCGGTCGTCAGCGCAATGGCCGGCAATGCGGGACGCTCGCGCTCGAAGCGGCCGATGAGTTGCGCGGCAAAGCGTTGCGCGTCGGCGGCCGAACCGCCGTTGCCGCACGTGAGAATCTTGGAGCCGTTGGCGAGCGCGCTGAACAGCGTGTCGACTGCCGCCGCGATCGGGACCGCCAGCACATCGAGTGCTTCGAGCGTGAGCGCCGCGCTGTCGCGGAATTGCTGTTGAATGCGTTCGACTGACATCGACTCTCGATTATCGGCCGCGGCGGCGGCGGTTGTTGCGTGTGAATGCTGCGCAGTTTACCGCATGCATGCCGCGGCACACCTCAACATCAAGTGCCGTCGGCACGAAATGCATCCGTCACCCAGCGAATGCGTCCCGCATCGAAGGCGATCACGTCGAAGCGGCACGCGGGCAACGCGCCGCGCCACTTCGTCAGATAAAACTGCGCGGCGCGCACGATCCTTTCGCGCTTTCTGGCATCGACGCTCGCGGCGGCATCCGCGAACCGGCGGCTCGCGCGCGCCCTGACTTCGACGAACACGAGCGCGCCGCGTTCATCGGACATGACGAGATCGATCTCGCCGCCACGGCAACGCACGTTGCGCGCGACGAGCTTCATGCGCTGCCTTTGCAGGTACTCGAGCGCGCGCGCTTCGAAAACATCGCCGAGCGATTTGGACACAGGCACTCCTCAAAAGTTGTCGAGCGTTGAGCGCTTGCACGCGTGGCAAAATGGCAGTCTTTCCTTCGACGCCCGCGCTCATGCTTCAGATCTCCGAATTAGCCGACGGGCAGCACTATCCGACGGGCGCGCTCTATGTGGTCGCCACGCCGATCGGCAATACGGCGGACATCACGGTGCGCGCGCTGCACGTGCTCGGTCTCGTCGATCGCATCGCCGCCGAAGACACGCGCAACACGTCGCAACTGCTCACGCGCTACGGCATCTCGAAGCCGTCGATCGCCGTGCACGAACATAACGAACGCAGCGCCGCCGAACGCGTGATCGAGCATCTGAAGAACGGCGAGCGCATCGCGTGCGTGTCGGACGCGGGCACGCCCGGCATTTCGGACCCAGGCGCACGTCTCGTCGATGCCGTGCGCGACGCGGGCTTTCCCGTCATCCCCTTGCCGGGCGCAAGCGCGCTCACCACTGCGTTGAGCGCGGCCGGCGCGTGGGTCAGCAGCTTCTCGTTCATCGGCTTCCTGCCGTCGAAACCCAAACAACGCGCCGCGCAACTGCGCACGTTGAGCAAGCATTCAATGGCGCTCGTGTTTTACGAGGCGCCGCATCGCATCGTGGAAACAGTACGCGCGCTCGGTGAAGCGCTCGGCGGCGGGCGGCAAATGCTGATTGCACGCGAATTGACGAAGTTACACGAGAGCCTTCATCGCTGCACCCTGGCCGAAGGGCCAACGTGGCTCGAAGCAGATGCCAACCGGCAACGCGGGGAATTCGTGCTCGTGGTGCAGGGCGCACCGGAGGAAGAAGCATCGGACGATGCCAACGACGAGCTGCTCACCACGCTGCTCGAAGAGTTGTCGGTGAAGAGCGCGGCGCGCATCGCGGCAACGCTCTCGGGCGCATCGCGCAACGTCTTGTACGAGCGCGCGTTGATACTCAGCAAACGCTCGGAAGAATGAAAAAAGGCCGTCGCGATGACGGCCTTTTCATGGATCAGACGGAGGTTCAGTTCACGCCGTCATCCGCCAGCGACTGCGACTGCTCGCGCGCCGCCCGCGCTTCCTGCTGCGTCAGTCCTTCGATCTTCACCTTTTGCGTGCCGCTGCTGCTCATGTCCAGCGCCGATGCAGCCGCATACGAAAGATCGATCACGCGGCCACGCACGTAAGGTCCGCGATCGTTGATCTTAACCACCACCGTCTTGTGATTCGCTTCGTTCGTCACGCGCACCCATGATGCCAGCGGCAGCGTGCGATGAGCGGCGGTCATCGCATTCATGTTGAATTTCTCGCCGCTCGCCGTCTTGCGGCCGTGGAACAGGCGACCGTACCAGGAAGCCTTGCCCTGTTGCTCGAATTCGCCGACGTTCGGACCGCTGGTAATCGCCTGCGCGTTGGCTAGCGACTCGCCCTGTGCTTGCTTCGGAGCAGGCACGGAGCTCAGGTTGTTGTCGAAAGCGAGCGGTGCGGTGGAGCGGGCACTCGTCGTGCTGACGGTGGCTGTTGTCTGAGGATTGGACGCGATGTCGCCCGAACCCGGCGCGGCGCAGCCAGCCAGTACTGCGACGGCTAGCAAGCTACCGACATGTCGAAGATATCGAGCATTCATAGGCGTGTGTTCATTGTTTGTAGAGCGGCCGCGCCGCGCTCAAAGCGCGCGCAAGACTGCTCGAGAGGCAAGCCGCGCAAAGCAGGACGCCGTTCGAACCAGCGAACGGCGAACTGATGCTCGGATGCGGCGTACTCTTGCCGCAAAGCCCGGTTATTGTTCACGTCTGGCGCAGCCTGTCCCCGGCAGCCTGACCAGACCCCACGTGCCGCCATCGAACATGACAACGGTTCGCGCGCTATGAGACGTTGTTTCAGCGCAGGAACGGCGGCGTAGGCCCCATCCGGTGCGACGGCAGCTAAGGCCGTCTGACAGACGCGCGGCGCCTGACCGGACAAGACGTGTGCACCAAATGACGGTGCTTGAGTTGCAGTTACGAGGCTTTCAGCCCCCAACAGCGTACTGATAACAATTGTAAAAACGCACTAGCGTTCAGACTTTTGTCCATTGACGGCATGGTCAAAGCCATGCACAAGTGTCGTCATTATACAAAAAAACGGGGGTCCGGCTCCTCCGACTGCATATTTCGTCATTGATTTTCGCTATGACCGTAAGAATTGCAGCTCTGGAAGCGGCCTCCGGGCCTTTATGGAGGCTGACGCGAGCGTGATCCGGCACCGGTACAATGCACCTTTTTACACGCGACTTCGTCCCGGTGAGAGTCTTATGAAAGTCATTCTTGTGCCCGTGACGCCGTTCCAGCAAAACTGCACCATCGTAATCTGCGAGACGACGCAGCGCGCCGCCGTGGTCGACCCCGGCGGCGACATCGAGCGCATCATTGCCGAGGTCGAGCGGCAAGGCGCGAAGGTCGAAAAAGTGCTGCTGACGCATGGTCATCTAGATCACTGCGGCGGCGCGAAGGCACTCGCGGAACACTACGGCGTCACCATAGAAGGACCGCATCGGGAAGACGCGTTCTGGATCGACCAGTTACCCGCGCAATCCAAGCGCTTCGGTTTTTCGGATGCCGAAGCCTTCACGCCCGAGCGATGGCTCGAAGACGGCGACACCGTGCGGTTCGGCGAGGAAAGCATGGAAGTCTATTTTTGCCCCGGTCATACGCCCGGACACGTAGTGTTCTTCAGCCGCGAGCATCGGCTGGCGCTCGTCGGCGATGTGCTGTTTGCCGGCTCCATCGGTCGCACCGATTTTCCGCGCGGCAATCACGCCGAACTGATCCGCTCCATCCGCGAGAAGCTCTGGCCGCTCGGCGACGACGTGACCTTCGTGCCGGGCCACGGACCTGCATCGACACTTGGCGAGGAACGCCGCTCCAATCCCTATGTGGGCGACGGAGTCAGCGCATGAACGCCATTCCCGAAATCTATGTCAGCACGGATGTCGAAGCCGACGGTCCCATTCCCGGTCCGCACTCGATGCTGAGTTTCGCGTCGGCCGCGTTCACCGCGGACAAACAGCTCGTCAGCACGTTCTCGGCGAATCTGGAAACACTCGAAGGCGCGGCGCCGCATCCTGTTCAAGCGGCATGGTGGAAGACGCAGCCTGAGGCTTGGGCCGCGTGCCGTATCGATCTGCAGAAGCCCGAAGTCGCGCTCGTCAAGTACGTCGAATGGGTCGAGGCCCTGCCCGGCAAACCGGTGTTCGTGGCGTATCCGGCAGGTTTCGACTTCACCTATATGTTCTGGTACATGATGCGCTTCGCCGAACGCTGTCCTTTTTCGTGGTCCGCGCTCGACATCAAGACACTGGCTTTTGCGATAACGGGCTTGCCGTATCGGAAGGCGATCAAACCGCGTCTGCCCAAGCACTGGTTCGACGACCTGCCGCATACGCACGTCGCGCTCGATGACGCTATCGAGCAGGGCGCGCTCTTTTGCAACATGCTGGCGGAGCTTCGTGCCTCGCAGGCCGCCACACAAGCCACTGCGGGCGAAACTGAAAGCATCGTCGAAGGTAAAAACGCGCCGACAGGCCGGTGAGTTAGGGAAACTACCTCAGTGCAGCCGCTTTGCATTGCGTTTCTTTTTCTGCGCCTCTAACATTAGGTCAGATCGCGACCGAATGGAGGCGCAGTTGACTCTAGATACATTCTCACAAAAAATCCTGCGTCTCCTGCAACTCGACGCGCGGCGGTCCGTTCAGGAAATTTCGGATCAAGTCGGGCTTTCGAGTACGCCCTGCTGGCGCCGTATCAAGGACATGGAGCAGTCCGGCGTCATCCAGCGTTACACCGCTCTCCTCGACCGGGAGAAGCTCGGTCTGCACGTCTGCGCGCTCGCGCATATTCATTTGACGCGGCACACCGAAGGCGGCGTCGAACAGTTCGAGCGCGAGATCGCCACCTGTCCGGAAGTGACCGAGTGCTACAGCACCACGGGCGAATCCGACTACATTCTCAAGATCGTGGCGCCCGACATCAAGTCATACGACGCGTTCCTGCACGAGCGCATCTTCAAGATTCCGGCCGTGGCGCAGGTTCGCACGAGCGTCGTGCTGCGCGAAATCAAGTTCGATACGCAACTGCCACTCTGAATATCAAGGTCGAGCGGGCGCGTCACGCGTCGTTCGAAGCGCATGGGTTACGCGTAACTCGTGCGCGCCAAGCTTTCGCTTGAGGGCATCGATATCGATTCGGGCAAGGCGCGCCGCCGCGTCTTCGCCTAATTGATCTGGCAAATGCGCTGGCAAAACAATATCGATATCGAAGCCGCTGCTCAGGTAATGCAGATTCAATTCCTCTATTGGCAAGCTCTCTGCGCCGAAAGCGGCGCGCACGGCGTCCATTGCAGTGGACCGCAACGGGAAATTGCCGGGCAGCGGGTTGAGCGCGTCGCTTTCCGGATCGACGTGAATGAGCGCATCGATCACGCGCGGATCGGTCATTACGTGCGCACGCGCCGATTCGGCAATGAAATGCCCCTCCGAAACCGAAATACGCGGATCGACGAGAATATGCGCGTCGACGATTGCCAGGTCGCCCATTTTCCGAGTACGTAATTCGTGGACTTCACGCACACCGGGCGTGCCGAGCAAAATGGCGCGTAAATCGGCGGCGGCGGTTTGATCGAGCGCCCGGTCCGACAAATCCTGGAGCGCATCCCACGCGAAACTCCAGCCCATTTTGCCGACCATGAAACCGACCAGTGCGGCGGCAATCGGATCGAAAAATTTAAGTCCAGCGAGACTACCAATAATTCCAAGCGCCACGACGAGTGACGAAGCGGCGTCCGAACGTGCATGCCAGGCGTTGGCCACGAGTAATGCCGAACGCACGCGTTCTGCCGCGCGCAGCATATATCTGAACAAGGCTTCTTTCGATACGAGGACGATTAACGCAACCACCAGCGCGCTGGCGTGAACGGGGGGAATATCGTCCAGGTTTAGAACTCGCGTGCCGGCGCGCCATAACATTCCCGCACCGACTGCAATCAACAATCCGCCGAGGAATAACGACGCTACCGTTTCATAACGGCTATGACCGTAGTTGTGATCGTGATCCGGCGCTGCCGCCGAACGATGGTTGGCAATCAGAACGATGAAATCGGAAACCAGATCGGATAGCGAATGGACGCCGTCCGCGAGCAGCGCTTGAGAATGGGCAATAAAACCCACCGTGAGTTGCGCCGTGCTTAAAACGCAGTTGAGCGCAATGCTGGTCCAGGTAGTCGTCCGCGCAACGTCCTGCTTTTCCTTGGCACGAGCCGTCGAAAGCGACATGTAATTTGCCTTGAGCCAAACATGTATGTCGATAAATCTTAACGCCGTGCCTGGCTTCGCGCTTTCAATGCGCTCTTCGCTCGGGTAAATAGGACAGACGGCGACATTAATACGTGCCGTTACGCGTGCGAACTCGCTAGTCGGAAAAAAAGCCGCGTTCTAAGCGCGGCTCTTTTCACTGAAATCTGGCCCGACTTATCTGCCAATCAGAAAGCTATCGCGGTCCTGTCCCGCAATCCACTTCGGCGGCTTACCGCGGCCCGACCACGTGCTACCGCTTTCCGGGTCACGGTATTTCGGTGCAACGCCGTTACGGGCACGGGATGCCTTCGGAGTCTTAGCGCCTCGACCACCGGCTAGTTCCTGAAGCGTGATGCCGTAATCCGCCATTTTCTGCTTGATCTCATTGAGCACTTCGGCGTATTCACGCGACTTCGCTTCTTCAATCTGACGTTCCAGAGACTCGCGCTGCGCGAGAAGTTCCTTGTATGAAGGCATGGCAATTTCCTGAGTAGTTTGCTGAATTACGAGTCTGTCGCCCGCTTTACGTTTTCGATAAAGCCTCGGATGGCACGCAGATTAACACATATCGGATTAAGGCGGCATGTGCGCATTGCCACTTAAATTGAGTTTCAGCGGCTTTCCTCGTAACAATGGGCCGTCTGTTCGCTTCTTGCCCGAAGCACCTCTCGGGAAAGTAGTAAGGAATAGACGTCGTTAATCGTGAAAAATTGGCGCGCAATGAAATGCCGTCGACGCTCTTTGGGCAAATATTTCACCGGATGACAGTTTAGATGCAGCCGTTCCTCATAGTAAGCTGTCTTTTTGCCATCCGGTTAATGAATGCTGCCTAGCTTTGCCGCTCGATGCAATCGATTAGCGCGGTCCTCAATTCGTCCCCGTTAAGTTTCGGCTTATCGAAGGTAAAACGATTGCGTGTGCCGTCGCGCAGCAAATCGCATCCGTATCGGTCTATCCCTAATAATGCAAGATTCGCCGGCCGAGCGTTATAAGCATCGAAAATCTTGCAGAGCGCGACTTCATCGGCGGAAGAAACCGGCTCCAGATCATCCAAATCTTCTGCGCGCAGCCATCCCATTGCACCAAAACCGCCAATAAATCGCATTCGTTCCAGCGACATCAGCCAGAATGAGAAATCACCCAACTCCAGATAACGCCCCGCGTCCGGGTGATATCGCAAATAACGACGCGACAGTTCTTCATATTGCGCAAGCGGCGCGGGCGCGAATGTACCGAGCATGGTCAATCGCTGTCCTTCGAGAACGCGCCCTTCCGCCGCGTGAGTAATCAGAAAACCGGCCCGTCCGTCTGCCTGAAGATTGCGTGTATGTTCGGCGAGCTGGCTGATCAACAACATTGGCGTATGGTGAGCGGTCGGCGCGAAAGGCAACGCGGTTGGATAAGGAAAACCGCGTGGGTCTCGCGACTGCGTGGCGAGCGTGCCTTCTGGCATGCGATGCAGCAAATGCAAAGGCGCTTGCGACGGGATATGCATGAATCTCCTTTTTGATTATTCGAGTTTGATGCGACCGATGGTAAAGCACGGGCATCGAGCGTGTCTGCTAGCCGTTCGATAGAATCGAAAGCTCCCGCGAAATGAGGCAATCTGCAAGGTTGTCCTGCGTTCGCATCACTCTTTCAAACTCTTCGTTCGTGTCCGACTCGACCTCTCTTTCCGCCTCCCGCGAGTCAAATCCGATGCAAGCCTTGCATCGCAGCCTCCCGGCCGCCGCCCGCAAGCGCGCCCGCTATTCGACGATGGCCGTGTTCTTCATCGCCGGCATGATGTACGCCTCGTGGGGCGTGCATGTGCCGACCGTGCGCGACAAGTTCGCGCTCAGTCCCGGCATGCTGTCGTTCGCACTCTTCGCCGTCGCTGGCGGCTCGATCTTCGCCATGCTCACAGCCGGTCCGTGGATCGCGCGAGCCGGCACGCGCATGGCCTGCATGGCGGGCGGCCTCACCATGATGTGCTGCGGCGCGCTGATTCTAGTCGTCCCGGCTTTCTGGATGCTGCTCATCGTGCTGGCGTTTTTCGGCTTCGGCATGGCCACACTCGATGTCGCCATGAACGCCGAGGCCAGCGCCGTCGAAGAAGCGCTCGAGCGCCCGATCATGTCGTCGCTGCATGGCATGTTCAGCGTGGGCGGCATGGCGGGCGCGGCGGTCGGCGGCGCGTTGCTCGCGCACGGCCTTGCGCCTGCCGCGCACCTTGCTCTTGTCTCGGGCGTCAGTCTGATCGTCTTGCTCGTGTCGATGCCCTACGTGCTGCCGCACGTGGCGCATCACGATGAACACGCGAAATCGTCGTCGTCGAATCGCTGGCGCTCGGGCGCGCTCTGGGCGTTGGGCGGCATGGCGCTCGTTGCGTTGATCGCGGAGGGCGCCATGTACGACTGGGCCACCGTGTACATGCGCGACGTCGTGCTCGCCACGCCCTCGGTCGCAAGCGCCGCTTATGCCGCGTTCTCGGGCGGCATGGCGGCCGGTCGCTTTGGCGGCGATGCCGTGCGCGCTCGCTTCGGCGCGCCGCAATTGATCTTCGGCAGCGCGGGACTCGCGTTTCTCGGCATGGTGATGGCGCTCGTCGTGCCGAACGCGGTCGTGACCCTGGGCGGCTTCACGCTGATGGGCCTCGGCCTCGCCAACATGATGCCGGTGCTCTTCGCGGCCGCGGCGCGCGTGGAGGGCGTGACGGAAGGGCTCGCGCAGGTCGCGGGCCTCGCGTATTTCGGCTTGCTGCTCGGACCGGTGCTGATTGGCGGCGTCGCGCAAATCAGCACATTGCCCATCGGATTGTGCGTGGTCGCGGCTTGCTGCGCCTTGATCGCGCTGTTCGGACCGAAGATCCTCAAACGCCTCAAGATATAAAAAAACGCGCGGACCTTTGAAGTCCGCGCGTTTCCTGGAGCCGAAGGCCCGCCGTCATTACATCTTGACGACGTCCAGCAAGCTCTTCTTGCCCTTCTTGTAGTCGTACAGCGAGATCACGCCGTGCTTCAGGTCGCCCTTCGAATCGAAGGTCGTCTCGCCGATCACGCCCTTGTAGTCCGTGTTCGGCATGGCGGCAACGATCTTCGCCGGATCGGTCGAGTTCGCGCGCTTCATCGCGTCGACGATGATATACACCGCGTCATACGTGAACGGCGCGTAGATCTGGATAGGCTGACCGAAGCGCTTCTGGAACTTCGCCGCGAACGCCTGACCGCCTTCCATCTTTTCGAGCGCCATGCCGGCTTCCGAGCACACGATGTTGTCGGTTGCGTCGCCAGCCAGGTCGGCCAGCTTTTCCGTGCAGACGCCGTCGCCTGCGAGAACCTTCGCGCGCAGGCCGAGCTGCTTGGCTTGCTTCGCGAACGGGCCGCCGGTTGCGTCCATGCCGCCGTACATCACCGCGTCGGGGTTCTCACCCTTGATCTTCGTCAGAATCGCGCGGAAGTCGACTGCCTTGTCGTTGGTCGCATCGTGCGAAATGACCTTCAGGCCAAGTGCCTTCGCGGTCTTTTCGAACTCGTTGGCGAGACCCTGACCGTAGGCGGTCGAGTCGTCCACCACGGCGACGCTCTTCACCTTCAATTGCTTCGCGGCGTAGTTGGCGAGCGCCGGGCCTTGTTGAGCATCGGTCGCGACGACGCGATACGTCGTCTTGAAGCCTTGCTGCGTGTAGGTCGGGTTCGTGGCCGACGGCGAAATCTGAACGATGCTCGCGTCGCTGTAAATTTTCGATGCCGGGATGGACGTACCGGAGTTCAAGTGACCGACGACGCCGACAACCTTGTCGTCGACCAGCTTCTGTGCAACCTGCGTGGCGGTACGCGGGTCGGCCGCGTCATCCTGCGCGTCGAGTTCCAGCGTGACCTTCTGGCCGCCGATGGTGAGACCCTTCGCGTTGATTTCCTCGACTGCGAGCCGCGCGCCGTTTTCGTTATCCTTGCCCAGGTGAGCAATGCCGCCGGTCAGCGGAGCGACGTGACCGATCTTGACGACCTGGTCGGCTGCTGCGGATGTTGCCAACGTAGCGAACAGCACGGCTGCAGCGCTGATCGGCAACAGTTTGTGAAGCTTGGTGTTCATGTAAGTCTCCAGTTTCGGTCCCAAAAACAACGTAATCGCCCTGTGCCCCGTCTTTCATCACGATCGCTCAGTCCCGTGGACGACCACGCCGGATGCATCGTCATGCACTTGGCAAGTCCTTCTGGCTGGCCATTTTTGGCGGCCGCCATCCGCACTGCGCGCAAGTGTAGGGGTGTCAAATTAAATTAGGGAAGTTTTTTAAGATACTGGTGTGACTACCGATTAAAGGCCAGTTGAGAAGCGCGGGCGTTTGTGGTGGCGTTCCGTGAAGACGCCCTGTTCATGCGGGTTTCCAAGGGGCGGACGTGTGCCGGTTTAGCGCGCTTCAAGAGCGGCGGCCGTTTGCCGATAATCCCGCGCGCTCGCTTCATTAGCCTGTTTTTAAAGCCGCTAAGTCGCCAAGTGTTTAGACCAGCCGCTCTAAAAATCCTTTTCCCGTCAAAGGTCATGCCAGCGCGGCCCGGGCGCGCTCAGGCGTCTGAAAGGGAAAGCTGGCACACTCACTCGCCAACGCGGTCCGAGGCTGGCGAATCAACGCACACAGCCGCCTCAAACGCGCATGTTCAATCGAGCTAAAGGAGCAACGACATGACCATTTCCACCACTTCCCGCTGGATCGACATTCCCGCCGATGGCGGCAGCTTCCAGGGCTATCTCGCCCTGCCAAAGACGGGCACCGGACCCGCTGTGATCATCCTGCAGGAAATCTTCGGCGTGAACGCGCATATTCGCAGCGTCGCCGATCAATATGCGGCAGATGGCTACGTGGCGCTCGCACCGGACGTTTTCTGGCGCACGCAACCACGCGTGGAGTTGGGTTACGACGGCGCGGATCGCGAAAAGGCGATGGAGCTGCTGCAAAAGACCAATCTCGATGCAGCCGTCGGCGACGTCGGCGCGGCCGCCCAGGCATTGCGCGCGTTGCCCGAAGTGACGGGCAAGGTGGCGGCCATCGGCTTCTGCTTCGGCGGACGCCTCGCTTATCTGGCGGCGGCGCAAGAGTCGGTCGATCTCGCCGTGGCCTATTACGGTGGCGGCATTCAGAATCAGCTCGATCAGGCCGACAAAATCAAATCACCGATTCAATTCCATTACGGCGAACTAGACGCGCATATTCCTTCCGATGCAGTCGCCAGCGTGCGCGACCGTTTTGCGGGCCGTTCGGATTCGGAACTCAATCTTTATCAGGGCGCCGATCATGGCTTCAATTGCGGTGATCGCGCTTCATATAACGCGAAGGCATCGGCGCTGGCGCACGGCCGGACCTTGACGTTCCTCGGCGAATATCTGGTCTGAATATATTTCGTTCGACGGCGCGTAATGTTCGCGCCTGAAAAGACAAAACCCGGCTTGACGGCATTAAAGCCGTACCGGGTTTTGATCAGCGGCGGACGTGCTGATTAAAGCGCATCCGCCCGCCGCGCCTAAACCAGCGCCGGCAGTCCTTCCACGAGCAGGAACGCAACCAGCACGCCCAAGAGCGCGCCGAATACGCGCAAGGCGTTGTTCTTGAAATGCGTTGCGCAGGGAATGGCGCCGAGGAACAAGGCGCCAGCGAGCGCCATCGGGATAATTAGAATGAAATCGCCGATTGTGAAGTAAGTCGTCATGGTGCGTCTCCCTTCTTCCAGCTTCAAGCTCTTGTCGCGGCGCGCTCGAGATAATTCGTCGCGTCGACGCTTCGAGTATAGGCCGGTCGAATCGCCGTGTCGGCCTATATTCGTGCGCCTGAAAACTATTGCATTGCACCAAGCTAATTGAAACAAGGCTTTGCGAACGGAATTATTAAGTAGACGCGGAAAAACCCTTACTTCCCTCATATTTCAACGGGCTTTCAAAATCGCCTCAGCGGAATAATGACGATTAAGCACTCCGCTCGCGCACATTCAGATAAACCGCGCCCGCCATTCCGACCAGCAGCAAAGCGCCGATCAGCGAAGCCACGCCAAGCCATCCGAACGCCGTCCAGAAATGGCCGCCGTACGAGCCGATCAAGCTCGATCCAAGGTAATAAGCAAGCAGATAGAGCGCCGCCGCTTGTCCTTTTGCCTGCGCGGCGAGTCGTCCGACCCAGCCGCTCGCCACTGAATGCCCGGCAAAGAAGCCGAACGTCAGGCAGGCAATTCCGCCGATGATCACCGGCAAGGAACCCGAAAGCGTCATCGCGATGCCGAGCATCATCAAAAGCAAACTCGCGATCAGCACGCGCCCGCGCCCGAATACATCCGCGAGTTTGCCCGACCACGGCGATGCGACCACGCCGGTGAGATAAACCGTGAAAATCGCGCCGATTTGCGTCTGATTGAGCGAGAACGGCGCGCCGAGCAGCCGATAACCCACGTAGTTGTAGAGCGTGACGAAACTGCCCATCAGCACGAAGCCGATGAGAAACAGAAACGGCAATCCGCCGTGGCGCAAATGTCCGGCAAGCGAGCGTCGATGATGGTGGAACCCAACGCCGCGTCGCGGCTTGAAGCGCCGCGATGGCGGCAGCAACGAACGGAATGCCAGCGTCGCGACAAGCCCGAGCAGCCCGATTCCTCCAATCGCAATACGCCAGCCGAACAGATCGGCGAGGATGCCGCTGATCACGCGACCCGCCATGCCGCCTATCGCGGTGCCGCCGACGTAGAGCCCCATCGCAAGGCCCAGGCCTTCGGGGTGCACCTCTTCCGCGAGATATGCCATTGCCACCGCCGGCACACCGCCGAGCGCGAAGCCTTCCAGCGCGCGCACGATCAATAGAGCGTGCCAGTTCGGCAGCGCGGCGACGATCATGGTGAGAACGGACGATGCGAGCAGCGACATCGTCATCAAGCGGTGGCGGCTCCAACTCTCCGAAACGAATCCGGCGATGAAAATCGCCACTGCCAGCGCCGCCGTGCTCACCGAGACCGAAAGCGCACTCACCGCCGGGCTTACGCCGAACGCCTTGGTGAACTCCGGCAGCAGCGGCTGCACGCAATAGAGCAGCGAGAACGTGGCATAGCCCGCGAACAACAAGGCCAGCGCCGCGCGCCAGTAAGCGCGCGAGCCGCGCTCGAGATAGGGAATGGAATCAGCTTCAGTTTCGGTGCGCTGCGGCGCCGGCGATGCATTCACAACCAGGGTCTCCGTGTCGACCAGAGAGGATTATTCTGATCTGGTTCAAAGTTGTCGGCCCACGTTCGGCGGCCCAAAACCGCTAAAGATACGCCGATCCTTAGGGTTTTGCCCGATACAGAAATCGGTCACATGTGCCGCAGGACACAACTTAATGCCGAAAAACGTCATCCAATGGCAACAAATGATATCGGCAGGCATCGCGCTCACGCGCCGCGATGCGCTAAAGTAAGGACACAATCGTTCATGGAAGCCGTGTGTGCTGCGCGTCGCGCAACAATGACGCGGCAGGTTGTCTAGTGCACGAGCCGTGAAAAGCCTGTGCTTGGTGAAAATATTTGACCGGCGTTTTATCCTCAGCCGGCACGGAAACGGGGATTCATCATGCAAATCGGTTCGATTGTCCGCTCCGTCCATATTGCCGTGCCTCAGGGCGCACGCGGCATCGTGATGCGAATTTTGGGCGACATGGCTATGGTCGCGTGGTACGCGGGCGAGCCCGGCGTCACTCAACTGCTCAACACGGAGCCGTTCTTTCTCGAAGATCTGATCGATACGGGCGAGATCGTGCGCCCAGCGAACACGGTCGTCCACTGAAGGAACGCTGACCGGCGCGCGGCCGGCGAGCCAGTTGTCCGCGCGCGGGGCACAATGCCGGAATGAACTCAACTCATTCCGATACCCCCGGCGCGCCCGCGCCGAGCGAAGCCCCGCCTTTTGCCGGCCTCGCGCCCGAGCGTGTGCTCGACGCGCTCGACAGCGTGCTGATCCCCGCTGGCAAGCGCACTGACGGCCGCCTGCTGGCGCTCAACAGCTACGAAAACCGCGTCTATCAGGCGGGGCTCGAAGACGGGCCGCCGATCGTCGCGAAGTTTTATCGTCCCGGGCGATGGTCGGATGCCGCGATTCTCGAAGAGCACGCCTTCGTCGCCACGTTGACGGAGCGCGAGATTCCAGCGGTTCCGGCACTTTCGCTCGAAGGCGCGACGCTCCATGAATTCGAAGGCTTTCGCTTCTCCGTGTTCGAACGGCGCGGCGGCCGCGCGCCGGATCTCGACGGCCGCGACACGCTCGAATGGCTCGGGCGCTTCATCGGGCGCATTCATGCGGTGGGCGGCATCGAACCGTATCGCGAACGGCCCACACTCGATATCCAAACCTTTGGGTACGAGCCGCGCGAGTTTCTGCTCACGCATCGCTTCGTGCCCGACGATGTCCGCGAGGCCTACGAGCGCGTCGTGGACATGGCGCTCGAAGGCGTCGCGCAATGTTTCGAGCGCGCGGGCGGCGTGCGCCATCTGCGACTGCACGGCGATTGCCATCCGAGCAACGTGCTCTGGACCGATGCCGGTCCGCATTTCGTCGATTTCGACGACAGCCGCATGGGCCCGGCCGTTCAGGACCTCTGGCTGCTGCTGCCGGGCGACCGCGCGGAGGCATCGCGCGCGCTTGCCGATCTGCTCGCCGGATACGAAGACTTCTGCGATTTCGACTCGCGCGAGCTGCATCTGATCGAAGCGCTGCGCACCTTGCGGCTGATTCACTACGCGGCCTGGCTCGCGCGCCGCTGGAACGATCCCGCGTTCCCCGCCGCCTTCCCGTGGTTCAACACGCAGCGTTATTGGGAAGAACGCATCCTCGAATTGCGGGAGCAAGTCGGCGCGATGCAGGAAGGACCGCTCTGGCCGGTCTGAAATATTTCGTTAGAAATGATCGTGTTAGTTAGTCGAAAAACGTTGAGTTAGGTTTTTCGACATGTAATGATAACGATTCTCATCTGATTGCCTCTTCGTTGCCTCTCGCCGACGCCGCATTTGAACGCGTGTCTAGCCGACTACGGCGAGGCTTTGCCCGAACCAGACCCACTTCCGGAGAGACGCGTGAACGCGCCCGATACACTGAATCCGCAGCCATCCGCGACGAGCGGCGCTTCCTACCGGCCGCATCGGCTTATTGACGATGCCGAGCAGTTCGTTCGCAAAAATCGGTCGCGCCGATCGGTTTTTCTCAAATGGCTGCGAAAGGTGCACGGCTGGATCGGCTTGTGGGGCGCGTTACTCGGCTTGCTGTTCGGCACGACCGGTTTCCTGTTGAATCACCGCGCGCCGCCGCTGCGTATCTCGACAGGCGAACCGCAGGTTACGCAGATGCAGATGCCTTTGCCCGCCGAGGGATTCAAGTCGCCGCGCGACATGGGGACGTGGCTCAAGAAGGAATTAAAGATCGACGGTCAGCTTGGCCGTACGCGTCGCGAGCCCGCGCATCCGGTCGGCTGGGGCGACAAGAGCACGATGCAGCCGGAGCAGTGGTCGGTGGCACTGGCCACACCAGGCGGCAACGTGCAGGCGGAATACTGGGTGGGCAATAACTTCGTGTCGGTGAAGCGCACCGAAAACACCTTCCTCGCAATGATGACGAACCTGCACAAGGGCGTGGGTCTGAGCGTGGGCTGGGTGCTGCTCATCGATACGTTCGCGGGCAGCATCATATTGCTGTCGCTGACTGGCGTGCTGTTGTGGACGGAGCTCAACAAGCGGCGCACGGCGGGTGTGGTGATCGTCACCGTCTCGCTGATCGCGGCAATTGTTTGTGGGTTGATGTAAGGCGCTCCCTAGCGCGCTTGGCGCGTGGCGAAGCGGTTTGGATGCGCGGTGTCGCCGTTTTGCCGCGTTGTTCCGCTTTTCCCCTATGGCCGGCCTCGCCATGCCGGCGCGAACCACGCGCGCCGCTCTATGCCTTCCTCTTCCGCGGATTATGCCGCGTGAGCCAAAGATACAAACCGCTTCCCAGCACGACGATGGTCAGCAAATCGAACGCTGCCCAGAAAATCTTGAGCGGCATCCCGCCGAAATCGCCGAAATGCAATGGCTGCGAGCCAAGCAGCACTTTCAGATACCACGGCAATTCGCGTGAATCGGTGAGCGCGCCGGTCGATGCATCCACGAGAACCGGCCGCAGGATTCGCGTCGTGAGAATGCCGTCACCGCGCATCCACACGGCATAGTGATGCGGACTGCTGAAGCGCGTCCCCGGAAACGCCACGAACGACGGAATCATGCCGGGTGCGACGCCCTGCGCGGTCTTCACGACATCGTCGACGGTTGCGCGCACCGTCACCGGCGGCTGGCCATGATAAGGCGCGAGCATCTGCGCGAGCTGATCGTTACGCCAGGCATCGAGCATGAGATCGGCGAGCGTGTTGATGGAACCGGTCGCGCCGACCAATAGCGCCCACGCGAAGGTCAACATGCCGATGGCGTTATGCCAGTCGAGCCAGACGATGCGCCGCTTCTTCGCAAGCCGCACGCGCCCGAGCCCCACCTTGCGCCAGAACGGCAAATACACGACGACACCCGAGACAATCGCCGCGAGAAACATCACGCCTATCGCGCCGAGGAACAGTTTGCCGAACAGTCCGGCGAACATATCGACGTGCAGTTTCAGCAGCACGAACTTGAGCGATCCCTTTCCCGGCGGCATGCCGAGCGGCCTCGCGGTGCGTGCATCGACGGTGGTGCTTAGCGTGTCGTCGGGCGGTGTATCGGCGCGAGGCGCGGTGACGATGACAGGCAAAAGCGGTTCGTCCGGCTCCCAAATCATGTACTGCGCAACGTGGCCGGAATGCTCCCTCAGCGCGGCGTGCAAGACCGCGTCGTAACTCGCGCGCGCATTCGCCTGCGATGCGGGCAGCGCACGCGCTTCGATGGCATCGCCCGTCAGCAGGTCGAGTTGGTGACCGAAGACGAGCGGCAGGCCCGTCAGACAGAGCAGCAACATGAACGCGGTGCAGATGAGACTCGTCCAGCGATGCACCACGGACCACCCGCGTAACGCACGGTGGCTCATGTGACGCTGCCCGGTTTTGGCGGACGCGGGTTGTGGCGGCGCATCCGCTTGCGCGATTGCGCGGCGGGCATCGCCGGTCAAGGGTTTGCCGGGCATTCGGTGCGGATTGGAAATAGTTCGATGGCCTGTCCGCGCAGGCTTGGCGCATCAAAATAGGCCGCGCGGATGAGAACGACGATTATAGGCCGCACGCAATGCGGGCCTGAGCTTGCGAATTCGGGGTCGCCAAACTCAAACGCCACACACCTCGCCACTTCCCGCGACTTCCCGCGCGGCCTTTGCGCCTTCCACCTTCAGCAACTCCGGCAAGGACACGCCGTTCTTCGCCGCCGTGACTTCCGCGAGAATCGACACCGCGATCTCGGGCGGCGTGCGGCTGCCGATATAAATGCCCACCGGCCCGTGCAGTCGCGCGAGTTCGGCTTCGTTGAGATCGAACTCCTTCAGGCGCTCGCGCCGCGCGGCGTTGTTGCGCCGCGATCCCAGCGCGCCGACATAGAAGGCAGGCGTTTTCAGCGCTTCCATCAGCGCGAGATCGTCGAGCTTCGGATCGTGCGTCAGCGCGATGACCGCGCAGCGTTCGTCGAGTTTCATGTCCATCACGGTATCGTCGGGCATGGTCCGCACGATGGTCGTGCCCGGCACGTTCCACTCGTCCGTGTATTCCACGCGCGGATCGCAGACGGTGACCTGATAATCCAGCCCCACCGCGATGCTGCACAGATAGCGCGACAACTGCCCCGCGCCGATCACCAGCATGCGATAGCGCGGCCCGTGGATGGTGAGCAGCGTGGCGTCGTCGAAGAGCACGCCATCGGTAGCTTGCGCCGGTTCGAGACGCGCGCGGCCGGTCGCCATGTCGAGCGTGCGCGCGATGAGCCGCCCGCTTTCCACCGCCGCGCACAGTTCCGCGATGCCGCTGTCCTTCGTCAACGGCTCCAGCACGAGCTGAATCGTGCCGCCGCACGGCAAGCCGAAGCGATGCGCTTCTTCCGCGCTGATGCCGTACTTCACCGCTTCCGGCTTCGTCTGCTCGATACCGCGTTGCCGCACGCGCTCGATCAGATCGTCTTCAATACACCCGCCCGACACCGATCCGACCACGTGGCCGTCGGCGCGCACGGCGAGCATGGCGCCTTCCGGGCGCGGCGACGAGCCCCACGTCTTCACCACCGTGACGAGCAATGCGCGATGACCTTCTTCGAGCCATCGCGCGCTGTTTTTCAAGACTTCGAGATCCACGCTGTCCATGATTTCTTTCCCTGTTCCTGCCCTGCGTCGCCGCCGTTTTCAGCGTCCGCCGATTCATTCGCCGGTCCACTTGCGCCCTGCAATTGCGCGCTGAAGCGCTTGAAGAACTCGCCCGCGATTTTGCGCGCCGCGCCATCCACGAGCCGCGAGCCGATCTGCGCCAGCTTGCCACCCACCTGCGCATTCGCGCTGTAAGTGAGCCTGGTGGTGTCGGCGGTCTCGCCCGGTTCCAGGTTGACCGTCGCGCTGCCCTTGCTGAAACCAGCCGCGCCGCCCTGCCCTTCGAACACGATGGTGTACGTCTTCGGCGCGTCGATATTCGTCAATTCCATGCGGCCCTTGAAGCGCGCCTTGACCGGGCCGACCGCCGCCGTCATCGCGACCGCATACGCATTCTCGCCTTCCGCGTCGATGCTGTCGCAGCCGGGGATACAAAGTTTCAGAATCTCCGTGTCGTTGAGCGCTTCCCACGCCCGCGCCTGGGGCACCGGCAAGACATGCGTTTCGGACAGTTCCATTTTTCATCTCCCTGATACTCACGGGACGCGACGCGCGCCTGAATCGTGCCGGCCGTGCGCCGCCGCCAGTTCCCGTCCGACAGCGGTGAGACTGTCGAGATTGTGGGCCGCGAGCATCGCATCGACGTGCGGCAGGATCGCGCGCACGCCTCGGGCGCGCGGCGTGAAATCGGCGAATCTAAGAAGCGGATTGAGCCACACCAGCCGATGCGCGAAACGATGCAGCCGCGCAATTTCGGTTTCGAGCACGTCGATGGCCTCGTGATCCAGGCCGTCGGTGACGAGAAGAACGGTCGCGCGACCTGCAAGCACGCGGCGCGCCCAGCGTCGATTGAACTCGGCGAGCGCCCCGCCAATGCGCGTTCCGCCCGACCAGTCGGCGACCTGAAGCCCGAGCGCGGCAATCGCGACGTCCGGATCGCGCTCACGCAACGCGCGCGTGGCGTTGGTCAGACGCGTGCCGAACAGAAACACCTGCAAGCGCTCGCGCGATTGCAAAAGCGCGTGGCAGAAGTACAGCACGGCGCGCGAATATGCGCTCATCGAGCCGGATATGTCGAGCAACAAGACGAGCGGCGGCCGGCGTTCCACGACGGCGCGGTACTTCCACACGGTCCAGTCGCCGCCTGAACGAACCGCGTGACGCGCGCTCGCCTTCAGGTCGGCATGCGTGCCGCGCGAAGCCGCCTTGAGCCTGCGCGTCGGTTCGCTAGCAAGCGGCAGCCGATGCGCGCGAATCTGATGCCGCAGCGTGCGCCACTCGTCGGCGCTCAGGGTATCGAAATCGCGCTGGCTCAGGCGTTCCCGCGCGCTGAACGAGAGGCGCGCGTGCGCTTCCTCGGTCGCGCCTTCCCGCTTCGTTTCAGCCGATGACACCGCGCGCGTGGCGAGCGCATCGGCGAGACGGTTGTTGCGTTTGGGCGGCGGCATGCCGTTCGTCACTTTCGGCAGCAACAGCATGCGCAGCTTGCCTTCCCAGTCGGGATCGCGCCAAAAGAGATCGAAGGCCGCGTCGAAGATGCCGCGCTCGTCGCTCGCGTGAACCAGCAGACACGCGAGCGTCGCGTGCACGTCGTCGCGACGGCGCAGATCGATGAAGCGCAGCGCGTCGATGGCATCGACGGCATGCGCGGGCGACATGCCGAGGCCCGCGCCGCGCAGCAGCCTGACGAAGTGCACGACGTTGCGCGCGATGGTTTCCATCGCTATGACCGCGCAGCCGAAAGACATTGCGCGAGCGTGTCGGCGTCCATGCGCGCGAGGTCGTCCTGATACTTCAGCAGCACGCCGAGCGTGTCGCGCACCGACTGCGGGTCCAGTTCCGACACCGACAACGCCGCGAGCGCGCGGCACCAGTCGATGGTTTCCGCGACGCCCGGCGCCTTGAACAGATCCAGCGTGCGCAACTCGTGCACGAAGCCGACCGCTCGCGCCTGCAAGTCGCGGCTCGCTTCCGGCGCGCGGGCCGCGACGATCTCGAGCTCGACATCGCGCGCGGGATAGCCGATCCACTGATAAAGACAGCGGCGCTTGAGCGCATCGTGTACTTCGCGCGTGCGGTTCGAGGTCATCACGACGAGAGGCGGATGCGTGGCGCGCACCGTGCCGTACTCGGGAATCGACACCTGAAAGTCCGACAGCAGTTCGAGCAGGAACGCTTCGAACGGCTCGTCGGCGCGATCGATTTCATCGATGAGCAACACGCGCCGCGCGTTCGCGTTCGAAGGATCGGGCAGCAGCGCCTGAAGCAACGGACGCTTCAACAGAAACTCGCCGCGATACAGCGAATCGTTCGAGGGTGTTTCACCCGATGCTTCCGCGAGCCGCAGCGCCATGATCTGACGCGGATAGTCCCATTCGTAGAGCGCGCTCGCCGTATCGAGACCTTCGTAGCATTGCAGGCGCAAGAGCGTCGTGCCGCACAGACCCGCCGCCGCTTTCGCGAGTTCGGTCTTGCCGACGCCCGGCTCGCCTTCGAGAAAGAGCGGCCGCTGCATTTTCAGCGCGAGAAAAAGCGCCGTCGCGAGCTCGCGGTTCGCGAAGTATTGATGCTCGCGCAGTCGCGCGAGCGTGTCGTCGATGGAATCCAGCTCGTTCGGCATCATGGGAAGGCGCGGCGGACTCGAAATCCGCCGCTTGGTTGCTGAATGACTTCGACGTGCTGCCTAGAACGAGTTGGCGCGTTCGATCGCCCGGCCCGCCAGCACCGGAATCAGATGCGCGCGATATTCCGCGCTCGCGTGCATGTCGTCGTTGAGTTCGCCGGGCAGGATCTTCACGCCTCGCGCCGCGCTGACGGAAAAGTCTTTCGACAACGCCGCCTCCAGCTCGGCCGCACGAAACACGGAAGACGCCGCGCCCGTCACGCCAACGCGCACGCCGTCTTCATGCTTTGCAACGAACACGCCGACGAGCGCGAAGTGCGAAGCAGGGTTGCGAAACTTTTCGTATGCGGCGCGCTCGGCGAGCGGAAATTCCACCGCGACGATCAACTCGTCCGGCTCCAGCGCGGTCTGATACATGTCGATGAAAAACTCATCCGCGCCAATGCGCCTGCGATCCGTCACCACCGTCGCGTTCAGCGCAAGCACGGCGGCCGGATAGCACGCGGCGGGGTCGTCGTTGGCAAGCGAGCCGCCAATCGTGCCGCGCTCGCGCACCTGTCTGTCGCCGATTCGGCCAGCCAGATCGGCGAGACCGGGCAGCGCCTTTCGAACCTGTTCGTCCGATGCAACCTGCGCGTGGCACATGGCGCCGCCGATGATCAGCTTGCCGCCATCGAGCGCGATGCTTTTCATCGACGCGATGCGCGTTACATCCACGAGCGCCGATGGCTGCGCGAGCCGCAAGCGCATGGTCGGCAAGAGACTCTGGCCGCCCGCGAGGAATTTGGCATCGTTGTTGGCGGCAAGCGCGGCAACCGCAGCCTGAGTTTCGCCGGGACGTTGATAGTCGAATGCGTACATGTTCGTTCTCCCTTCAGGCGCGTTGGGCGGCGTGCATTGCGGACCACACGCGATGGGGCGTCGCGGGCATCTGCAAATCCTTCACGCCGAGCGGCGCGAGGGCATCGAGAATCGCGTTGATGACGGCGGGCGGCGAGCCGATTGCGCCCGCTTCGCCGCAGCCCTTCACGCCGAGCGGATTGTGCGAGCACGGCGTGCCCTTCGCGGTTTCGACGGTGAAGTTCGGCAAGTCGATGGCATGCGGCATCGCGTAATCCATATACGAGCCTGAGAGCAACTGGCCGGTGGTGTCGTCGTAGACGCAGCGCTCGAGCATCGCCTGGCCGATTCCCTGGCCGAGCCCGCCATGCACTTGCCCTTCGACGATCATCGGGTTGATCACGTTGCCGAAGTCATCGACCGCCGTGAACTTCTGAATACGCGTTTCACCCGTGTCCTGATCGACTTCCACTTCGCAGACATACGCGCCCGACGGATAAGTGAAGTTGGTCGGATCGTAGAACGCGTTTTCGTTCAGCCCCGGCTCCATGGTTTCCAGCGGGAAGTTGTGCGGCACGTAGGCGGCAAGCGAGACATCGACGAAACTCTTCGTGCGGTCCGTGCCCGCCACGCGGAACGTGCCGTTCTTGAACTCGATGTCCTCCACCGCTGCTTCGAGCAGATGCGCGGCAATCTTCTTGGCCTTCGCTTCCACCTTGTCGAGCGCCTTCATGATCGCCGAGCCGCCGACCGAAATGGAGCGCGAGCCATACGTGCCCATGCCGAACGGAATGCGGCCCGTGTCGCCGTGAATAATCTCGACGTTGTCGATATCCACGCCAAGCCGGTCCGCGACCACTTGCGCGAAGGTCGTCTCGTGCCCTTGTCCGTGACTGTGCGAGCCGGTGAAAACCGTGACCGAGCCGGTAGGATGCACGCGCACTTCGCCCGCCTCGAACAAGCCCGCCCGCGCGCCGAGCGCCCCCGCGACATTCGAAGGCGCGAGCCCGCACGCCTCGATATAGCACGAATAGCCGATGCCGCGTAGCTTGCCCGCTTTCTCCGATTCCGCCTTGCGCATGGCAAAGCCTTGCAGGTCCGCGAGTTCGAGCGCGCGGTTCAGACACGCGTCGTAATCGCCGACGTCGTAGGTCAGGCCGACCGGCGTCGCGTACGGAAACTCACGAATGAAGTTGCGGCGGCGCAGTTCGACCGGATCGATATTCAACTCGCGCGCCGCCGTTTCAACGAGCCGTTCGACGACATAGGTCGCTTCCGGACGGCCCGCGCCGCGATAGGCATCGACGGGAACGGTGTTGGTGAAGACCGCTTTGACTTCGGCGTAGATCGCGGGCGTGGTGTATTGGCCGGCGAGCAAGGTCGCGTAGAGCACGGTCGGAATCGACGAGGCGAACGTCGATAGATACGCGCCCATGTTCGCCGTCGTGTGCACGCGCATCGCGAGAAACTTGCCGTCGTTGTCGATGGCGAGTTCTGCTTTGGTGACGTGATCGCGGCCATGCGCGTCGGAGAGAAACGCTTCGGAGCGCTCGGCCGTCCACTTGATCGGACGCCCGACTTTCTTCGACGCCCACGTCAGCGCCACGTCTTCCGGGTACAGGAAAATCTTCGAGCCGAAGCCGCCGCCCACATCCGGCGCGATGATCCGCAGTTTCGATTCCGGCAGCGACAGTACGAACGCCGCCATCAGCAGCCGCTCGACGTGCGGGTTCTGATTCGCGACGTAGACCGTGTAGCTTTCGTCGTGCTTCGAATAGCTCGCGTTGACGGCGCGCGGTTCGATCGCGTTCGGCACGAGGCGCTGGTTCACGATATCGAGCGTCGTCACGTGCGCGGCCTGCGCGAAGGCGGCGTCGGTCTTGGCCTTGTCGCCGTGGCCCCAGTTGTAGCAGACGTTGTTCGGCACGCTGTCGTGCACTTGCGGCTGGCCGTCGCCGGCGGCGCTGCCGGTATCGACCGCGGCGGGCAGCACGTCGTAATCGACCTCGATGAGTTCGAGCGCGTCCTTCGCTTCCTTGATGGATTCGGCGACCACGAGCGCGACCTGATCGCCCACGTGCAGCACCTTTTCGTTCGCGATGACGGGATGCGGCGGCTCTTTCATCGGCGAGCCATCGGTGCTGTGGATCAGCCAGCCGCACGGCAAGCCACCGACATTTTCGCCGGCAAGATCCTTGCCCGTGAAAATGGCAATCACGCCCGGCGAAGCCTTGGCCGCTTCCATGTCGATACCGCGAATCTTCGCGTGCGCGTGAGGCGAGCGCAGGAACGCGGCGTAGCTTTGCTGTGGAAGGACGACATCGTCGGTGTACTGGCCGGCACCCGTCAGGAAGCGATAGTCTTCCTTGCGCTTGATGCCAGCGCCAATCAGTTTCTGTTGCTCAGGGGCATTCATCGCGGTCTCCTTGATAGGCGCGAAATCCGGATCGATCGATAGAGCGCAGCTAGTGTTTCTAGCCGCCCGACCTCATGGATTGCGCGCCCTGCAGGACCGCCTTGACGATGTTGTGATAGCCCGTACAGCGGCACAGATTGCCGTCGAGCTGCTCGCGCACTTCCTCTTCGGAGAGATCCGGAGATTGCGCGGCGAGTGCGCTCGCGCTCATCACCATGCCCGGCGTACAGAAACCGCATTGCAGACCGTGGCATTCCTTGAACGCCGCCTGCATGGGATGAAGCTCGCCGTCTTTCGCCATGCCTTCGATAGTCGTCACCGCCATGCCGTCGGCCTGCGCGGCGAGGATGTTGCACGACTTGATCGCGCGCCCTTCGAGATGCACGGTGCACGCGCCGCACTGCGCGGTATCGCAGCCAATGTGCGTGCCGGTGAGCCTGAGTTGTTCGCGTAGAAACTGGACGAGCAGAAGATGCGGTTCGACGTTGGCGGTCACGGGTTTGCCGTTGACCGTCAGGCTGATGCTGAGCGTCATTACTGTCTCCTTTGCGACCCGGCCGGAGCTTTTTTGCTCCATACGCGGGCCTCGTGCAGTTTCTCTGCGACGACTCGAAGCGAAGCTATCCGCTTCTATTCCGGTCACGGCAGACCGACTGCTGTGGGGATGGACCAGCCTTACGCCACTCGCTTGCTTCGCCACTCACGTCAACCACGTCCTGAACCTGCCGACCTGCTGCTGTGAGCGTTTGGCTGGGAAATCGTGTGATGCGCGTTCATGTTTGCAGAGCCGAGTAAAGCACAAATCGGCGAGCGTAGCTATTGGGCTTACTTGCCGGTGGATGCGTTTGCCTGTCTGCGCTCGTTTTCGCTTGCGGCTCTGAAAAGAAAAACGCCGCCCGAAGGCGGCGTTCATGCAACCGGCGCGCAAGACGCCTTACAGCACGTTTTTCGAAGCCTGCGCGCGACCGAGCACCGAATGCCGGCGCGAGTAGACGAAATAAATCGCGAGGCCGATCACGAGCCAAACGACGAACGCGACCCACGTCATCGCCTTGAGATTGAGCATGAGAAACAGGCACGACGCCACCGCGAGAATGGGCACCACCGGCACGCCAGGACAGCGGAACGCGCGCGGCAAGTCCGGATGCGTGCGGCGCAGGATCAGCACGGCGATGGATACCATCGAGAACGCCGCGAGCGTGCCTATGTTGATGAGTTCCGCCAGCACGTTGAGCGGCACGAGCGCGCCGATCAGCCCGAAGAAAATGCCGACGAGCCAAGTGGTAAAGAAAGGCGTCGAATAACGCGGATGAACTTTCGAGAGCCGCGCGGGCAAGAGCCCGTCACGCGACATCGCGTAGATGATGCGCGTCTGGCCGTAGCTCATGACGAGGATCACGGTGAGCATGCCGAGCACCGCGCCTAAGTCGATGAAACCCGCGACCCAGTTTTGTCCGACCACTTGCAGCGCATACGAAACCGGATGCGAAACGCCCGCGAACTGCGCCGACGGCACGATGCCCGTCACGACCGCCGCGACGGCGACATACAGCACCGCGCACACGGCCAGCGACGAAATGATGCCGATCGGCAGATCGCGCTTCGGGTTCTTCACCTCCTCGGCGGCGGACGACACCGAATCGAAACCGATGAACGCGAAGAACATCACCGCCGCCGCGCCGAACACGCCCGACCAGCCATTCGGCATGAACGGATGCCAATTGGCAGGCGTCACATGAAACACGCCCACGGCGATCACCAGCAACACGACGGTCACCTTGATCGCGACCATGATGTTGTTCACGCGCGTGGATTCCTTCACGCCGACCGACAAGAGCGCGGTGATCGCCATCATCACCAGAAATGCAGGCAGGTTGAAATAGGTGACGTGGTCGGGCAACGCGCCGGGCGCGGCGGTCAGTACGGTCGGCAGCGAGATGCCGAAGCCCGACAGTAGCGATTGCAGATAACCCGACCATCCGACTGACACGGCGGAAGTGGCAAGCCCGTATTCGAGCATCAGATCCCAGCCGATGATCCACGCAGCCAGTTCGCCAAGCGTGGCGTACGAATAGGTATAGATGGAACCGGCAACCGGTATAGTCGATGAGAACTCGGCGTAGGCAAGCGCCGCGAAACAGCACGCAATCGCCGCGACAATGAACGAAACCATGAGCGCCGGGCCGGCTTGCACGGCGCCGGTTCCCGTCAGCACGAAAATGCCGGTGCCGATGATGGCGCCAATACCAAGGAAGGTGAGATCGAGCGCGCCCAGAGTCTTCTTGAGCGACGTGCTGTGGGTGGCAGCCAGCATGTGCTCGATGTTTTTCTTGCGGAACAACGACATTGCGGTGAGTCTCCTAAAGGCGCTCAAAGGCACCGTACCTCGGGAAAACCCGATAGTTTAGCGGAGACTGGAAGCATGCCCAAAGAACGAGCATTGGACGCCCTTTCCTTGCGCATTTTTTACAGATCGTTCGTTTTTTATCTTGTTTAAGATAAATTCCGGGACTATTCAGCCCGCTATTGCCGGGTTCATGTCGATGAGGCGATGGCTCATCACATAGAAGGTCAGTTCGGCGTTGTTCGCAAGCTGCATCTTGTCGAGTAAGCGCGCCCGATAAACGCTCACTGTTTTCACCGACAGCGAAAGCGCGTGTGCGATGTCCGTGAGCCGCTTGCCCGAAGCCAGCATGCACAGCGTCTGGAATTCGCGGTCAGAGAGTTGCTCGTGCGGCATGCATTCCGAACCAAGCGAAACGTAGTTCGCAAGCGCTTCCGCCATTTCCGGGCTCACGTACTTTCGGCCCGCCGCGACTTGCTGGATCGCGCCGATCATGAGCGCCGGGTCCGCCGTCTTCGAGAGATAACCCGCCGCGCCGGCCTTGAGCGCGCGCACGGCATATTGATCTTCGCGATGCATCGAAAACATCAGCACTGGCAGACGCGGCATGTCGCGCTTCAGGCGCTTGAGCACGTCGAGACCGTTCACATCGGGAAGCGAAATGTCGAGCATCGCCACGTCGGGCGCGTGGCGCGCGGCGAGTGCGAGCGCCTGCACGCCGGTTCCGGCTTCGATCACCTCCGAGGCCAGCTCGCGCTCGATCAGCAATTGCGCGACGCCACGGCGCACGATGGCGTGGTCGTCGGCGAGCAGGATGCGCAGCGCCATGCGCGGCCTCAGGCGTTGGCCGCGCGCCGAACCGGACGCGGCGGGCATGCCAGCGGAATGCGCGCGTGCACCGCGACGCCGCCCATCTCCGATGCAGCGACGCGCACGCTGCCGCCAAACGCCTCGCATCGCGCACGCATGCCGGGCAGGCCGAAGCGGCCGGTCTTGCGGCGCGCGGCGGGCGTCATGCCGATTCCGTCATCGTCGATGACGAGCGTCACGCCTTGCGCGTCACGCTCGACGCTAACCCGCGCGCGCGTCGCCCGGGCGTGGCGCGCGACATTGGTCAACGCTTCCTGCATCACGCGTAAAAGCGCGACGGCGAGACCGGGCGGGAGATCGTCGAAGCGGGAATCGTCGGGGCAGACGAAATCGACATGAATGGCGGCACGCGCGCCGAAGGTGGCGATCCAGTCGGCAAGTCCGGTGGTGAAACCGGTGTCGAAGGGCGGCGCTTGCAAATCCTCGACGATTCGATGACTCGCTTCGCCCGCTTCCGCGATACAGTCGCGCGCCTGGCGAAGCGCATCGGCGCAAGCGGCGGGGGCATTGGCGGGAAGCCAGTATTGCGCGCGGGATATCGCCAGGTTGGCGGCGGTCAGCACGGCGCCCATCTCGTCGTGCAAGTCCTGCGCGAGTGTGCCGCGCGTGTGCGCTTCGATGGCGGCCAGTTGCGTGGTGAGTTCGTCGATGCGCGCCGCGAGACTGCGCACTCGGTGATCGCTCTTGAGGCGTGCGTCGATCGGCACGGAGACTAGCGAAGCGGACGCGCGCGGCGCCTTGCGTGTTTCAGGCGGAATTCTGGCCGACGAGTTCATTCAATGTCTCCCAAGTGAGCGCAACTAGAGCTACGTCGCCAGAAGACGCATGCGGCGTAACTAAATTTACACTCCGTAACATCGACGACGGACGATATCGTTGCGTCATCCGTCTGAGCGTTGCGGAATCATATCTCAAAATTATCATAAAGCCATATCGGACAAGGCCTTCAGAGGTGAACCTCATGCCGTTTGGCAAACATTGTCACTATTCGCTGACGACCCGGGGTCGTGGCCACAGGCCGCCAATTTGTAACAATACCCCGGCGAATCCGGGCAAAAAAAAACCGGCGCCCGAAAGCACCGGTTTTCTCGACAGGACAAACAGCAGTCGAATCAGCCGACGAAAGCCTTTTCCACCACGTAATGTCCCGGATGATTGTTGCTGCCTTCCTTGAAGCCAAGGCTGTCGAGCAACTCGCGCGTGTCGCGCAGCATGTGCGGGCTGCCGCAAAGCATCACGCGGTCGTTTTCGACCGAGAACGGATCGACCGACAAATCCGCGAACAGCTTCTTCGTTTCGATGAGGTCGGTGATCCGGCCGCGATTCGCGAACTCTTCACGCGTGACGGTCGGGTAGTACACGAGCTTCTCCGACACGATCTCGCCGATATGCTCGTGCGCCGGCAAGTGCTCGGTGATGAAGTCCTTGTACGCGAGTTCATCGACGAAACGGCACGTGTGCGTCAGCACGATCTTGTCGAAGCGGTCGTAGACGTCCGGGTCCTTGATGATCGACATGAAAGGCGCGAGGCCCGTGCCCGTCGAAAGCAGCCACAGCGTTTTGCCCGGCAACAAGTTGTCGGCGACGAGCGTGCCCGTCGGCTTCTTGCCGATCAACACGGGATCGCCCACTTTCAAATGCTGAAGGCGCGACGTCAGGGGGCCGTCCGGCACCTTGATGCTCAAGAATTCGAGATGCTCTTCGTAGTTCGCGCTCGCGAGGCTATAGGCGCGCAAGAGCGGCTTGCCTTCGACTTCGAGGCCCACCATCGTGAACTGACCGTTCTCGAAGCGGAACGACGAATCGCGAGTGCAGGTGAAACTGAAGAGCGTGTCGGTCCAGTGGTGGACGCTCAGAACGGTTTGAGAATTAAGGTTGCTCATGGCTTCTTGGACTGTGCGAGAACGATGATGCGATGACGCGGTGCCGCTCGCCGCCAGCCGAATGCTCTGGCGGGAACGGGCATCGAAAAGACTTTGCCGCGCTTTACTACGCAAAAGGACGATCGTATGGGCCGATGTCGGCGCTTCGGTATCACGCGGCCTGCTAAAGACTTGAGCCGAAGCACGCGCGCAAACCAGACAACCCAGCCGGACAACCCGGCGCAATCGAGCATTTTAACCCGATCGACATTTGCCGTCGTGTCGCGGCCGTGCGGCATAGAGACTGGCTGGACGCGCGTGGACTTTGCGGGACGGCGCGCACCTGGCTGCCCGGCCTGGCGAATGATTGCGAAGAACGGGAGACGCGCGTCGAACACGCCGCAAATCACAGCCAGAAAGCCGCCGAGCCCGCATGATAGCAACGGATTCCGCAATTATCCCAAAATACCCTTCTGACGGTCGGGCCGGGACAACGGCGGGACGACGCGATCAGATGCGTTGATCCGTCGACGGCTTCTCCCACAGATTCACGCCGCCTTCCTGCGCATGCTTGTCGATCTCGGCGAGTTCCTCTGCGCTGAACTCCAGATTCTTCAGCGCGGCGACGTTCTCGACGACCTGTTCCGCGCGGCTCGCGCCGATCAGCACCGAAGTCACACGGCCACCGCGCAACGCCCATGCAAGCGCCATCTGCGCGAGGCTTTGACCGCGACGTTCCGCGAGTTCGTTGAGCTTGCGCACATGCGCCAGATTCTCGTCGCTCAAATGCTCCTGCTTGAGCGATCCGCCGCCCGCCTTGTTCACGCGCGCATCCTGCGGCACGCCGTTCAAATACTTGCTCGTAAGCAAGCCCTGCGCGAGCGGCGTGAACGCGATGCTGCCGGTGCCGAGATCGTCGAGCGTATCGAGCAGTTCGTGTTCGATCCAGCGATTCAGCATGTTGTACGACGGCTGATGGATCAAGAGCGGCACCTTGTGCTCGGCCAGCAAGCGCGCCATTTCGCGCGTCTTCGACGCCGAATACGACGAAATGCCGACATACAGCGCCTTGCCCGAATGAACGGCGGTGGCGAGCGCGCCAGCGGTTTCTTCGAGCGGCGTGTCCGCATCGAAACGATGCGAGTAGAAAATATCGACGTAATCGAGGCCCATGCGCTTCAGGCTTTGATCCAGACTCGCGAGCACATACTTGCGCGAACCGCCGCCGTTGCCGTAAGGTCCCGGCCACATGTCCCAGCCGGCCTTCGACGAAATCAGCAGCTCATCGCGATACGGCCGGAAGTCGTCCTTGAAGATCCGGCCGAAGTTCGTTTCCGCGCTGCCATACGGCGGGCCGTAGTTGTTGGCGAGATCGAAGTGCGTGACGCCGAGATCGAATGCCGTGCGCAGAATTTCGCGTTGCGTCGAGATGGGCGTGGTATCGCCGAAGTTGTGCCACAGACCAAGAGACAACGCAGGAAGTTTCAATCCGCTCTTGCCGCACGTGCGGTATTGCATCTGCGTATAACGCTCGGAAGCTGCTTCGTATGCCATATCGAATTCCCTTTGCGTGCTGGTTGACTGAATCGGTTTCGGGGACTGCGTTCGGGCGTTGTGCGGCACGTGCTCGCCGCTCCGCCGGTCGAGGCCGACAATGTTAAGCCAATCCGCCGCAAGCCGTACGACCCTCGTCCGGACGGCCTACGCGGGAACGTTCTGGTCCGACGCCAGACCAATGCAAATCCCAAATGAAGGAATCTGACCGATGAACTCTATCGATAAGCTGCGCCCTGCCTACGATTCCCTATTAGCCCTTGCCGTGACGTATGGCATCGACTTCCTCATGGCGATCCTGATTCTCGCTGTCGGATGGTGGATTTCGAACTTCGTCGCCAACGCGCTGCGGCGCACGCTCGGGCGCACGCATATCGACGCCACGCTCACGCCGGTGCTCGCCAGCGTGGCGATGTGGGCCATTCGCGTAGTCGCCATCGTGGCCGCGCTCGGCAAGTTCGGCATCGCGGCGGCGAGTATCCTGACCGTGCTCGGCGCGGCCGGACTGGCAATTGGCCTGGCGTTGCAGGGCACGCTGCAGAACATCGCGGCGGGACTGATGCTGTTGTTGCTGCGCCCGTTCCGCGTGGGCGATTACATCGAGGGCGTCGGCACCACGGCGGGAACCGTGAACGAGATCGGTCTCTTCACCACGCGCCTCACCAAGGCCGACGGCATCGTCATGTTCGTGCCGAACAGCACGATCTGGGCGAATCCCATCACCAACTACAGCGCGAACGAACGCCGCCGCGTGGTGCTCAACTTTCAGGTGGCGCACGGTCAGAAGGTCGAACATGTGCTTGAGGAATTGCGCCGGCTCGTGAGCGAAGATCCGCGTATCGTGCAGGAAGCGCCGTCCGCGCCGTGGATCGCGGTAACGGATTACACCGACACCGGCGTCAAGTTCAACGTGGGCGCATGGACGCGCGCAAGCGATCACGCGAGCGTGCAGGCCGAATTGCTGCGCAAGATTCAGCCGCTGACGCGCGAGCAGATCACCTGAAACCGGGACGACTGGACGCGAGCGGGAAGATTGAATAACCTGTCGCGCCTTACCTTCCGCGAGACTGGCCCATGACCCGAGCGATTTCCGTTGCGTTGATTGTCGGCGGCATCGTGCTGCTTTATTTCGGCGGCCAGTCGTTTCATTCGTTGAGTAACGACGTATCGCGCTTTTTCACCGGTTCGCCCACGAACAAGACTATCTGGCTGCTCGCGGGCGGCGTCGTGGCCACGCTCGCGGGAATGATCGGCCTTGCGCTGCCGTCATCCCGCCGATAAAACGCAAAACGCGCTCAGACGAGCGGCACTTCCGGTTTCGCGGCCGACCGCGTGCCTGGCAACGGCACGTTGCTCGCACCGTGATACGTGTAGACGAGCGAGAACTTCACCTTATCGCTGAGGTTTTTGCCCGCCGAGTGCAGCGTATTGCAGTGGAAGAACACGACATCGCCGGGTTCGAGCGCGGGCGAAACCGCCGTGCGGATCAGCGCGGCGTTTTCGGGCAGGTCGGAGCGGAAAAATTTCGCTTCATCGAAGCGGTCGGACGTGAACGGCAGCTTGTGCGAGCCCGGCACGAACCAGAGCGCGCCGTTGTCGACGGTTTCATCGCCGATTGCGAGCCATGTCGAAACCAGATCGTCGCGCTCGAAGCCCCAGTAACGCACGTCGCGATGCCAGCCGGTGAGGCTGCCGTAAGCGGGATGCTTCGTCATTACGCAGTTGTGATGCGCGCGCGAAAGGTACGGCGTTTCGCCGAAGTACAACTCCATCCAGCCGCGAATCTCGGGCGATGTCGCGAACTCGGCAAAGAGCGGATCACGCACGTAGGCGTCAAGCAGACGGCGCACGGTGTGTCCGCCGGGCGCGTCCCGGGAATCGGGCGCGCCGGGGTATTTCAGATCGGCTTCGAATTCGAGCGGCGTCGCCGCCTCCGCCAACTGGCGGCGCGCAACTTCGCGTAACGCTTGGCAGCGCGCATCAGGCACCAGCCCCTTGACGACGACGAAGCCCGTCTCGCGCAATTCGCGCACTTGTTCTGATTTCGATTGAAGCGGATTGTGTTCGGACATTTCAGTTCTTACCTCGACGGCTTCACGTGACTTCATTCAACCATCGCAATACCCGGCATCCGGGCGAATAGCACGATTGTAAATCTCACGCGCGGCTAAAGCCCGTTCGGCCTGCGCTTTAACGGCGCGACCGGCGCTTCGTCCGGCATTCAGCAGGGAAAACGCGGACTTACCGGAGTAATAATGGTCCTGTACATTGCCTGCATCAATTCGGTGCAACTTCCGCAGGCTCGTTGGATCGAATCCGTTGATCGCTATTTTTGAGACGACTATCGTCGAGTTGCCTCCATGCAACCGACTCTTCCCGATATGAACCACCGAATCGCTTCCGGCCTGACCCGAGTTGCCTCACACGCCGCGCGCCCGGCCCGACGCGGCGTGGTTCGCGCACTGCGGCACCATTCCGCGCGCACTCAAGCGCTCGCGGAACAGCTCATGCACGTGCATCCGGTCGTTGGCATTCGCTCGTGGTTTCGCGGCTTCTTCTTCAATCTTCGCGCGCGCACGGCATCGCGCAAGGTGTCGTTGAGAGCGCTGCTGCGCCGTCCGATGCAAGCCCGCGCGCCCGCACTGCCGAAGCCTCAGGCGGCGGCCCACACGAGCCGCCGTCCGCGACGCATTTCCGCTAGCAGCGCGGGTTGGTATGCATTCGCGGCACGCTGAAGGCCCGCACGGCGGGCTTCGATAAAAGCGACGCACAAAAAAACCGGCAAGCGCGATGCTTGCCGGTTTTCGTTTTGCCTGCCGAACCAATACGACGCTTTATGCGACGCTCGCGACCGGTTCCGTGCCCGCGGCTTCCGCGAGCGTGAGAGCCTTGTCGGTGGCTTCCCACGTGAATTCCGGCTCTTCGCGGCCGAAGTGGCCATAAGCTGCCGACTTCTCGTAGATCGGACGCAGCAGATCCAGCATCTGAATGATGCCCTTCGGACGCAGGTCGAAGTGTTCGAGCACGAGCTTCGTGATCTCGGCATCCGACACGCGGCCCGTGCCGAACGTGTTGACCATGACCGAAGTCGGGCGCGCCACGCCAATAGCGTACGACACCTGAATCAGGCAACGCGAGGCCAGGCCCGCTGCCACGATGTTCTTCGCGACATAGCGGCCGGCGTAGGCAGCCGAGCGGTCGACCTTGGACGGGTCCTTACCCGAAAACGCGCCGCCGCCGTGAGGGGCCGCGCCGCCGTAGGTATCCACGATGATCTTGCGGCCCGTCAGACCGCAGTCGCCTTGCGGACCGCCGATGACGAAGCGGCCCGTGGGATTCACCAGGAACTTGATGTCGCCCTTGATGAGATCCGCCGGCAACGTCGGCTTGATGACTTCCTCGATCACGGCTTCGCGCAGGTCCGAAAGATCGATGTCCGGTGCGTGCTGCGTGGAAAGCACGACGGTGTCGATGGAATGCGGACGGCCATCGACATAACGCACGGTGACTTGCGACTTCGCGTCCGGACGCAGCCACGGCAGACGGCCGTCGCGACGCAGGTTCGCCTGACGCTCGACCAGACGATGCGAAAGGTGGATAGGCAGCGGCATGAGTTCGGGCGTTTCGTCGCATGCGTAGCCGAACATCAGGCCCTGGTCGCCCGCGCCTTGATCGAGGTTGTTGTCGTGCGCCTTGTTCACGCCTTGCGCGATATCCGGCGACTGCTTGTCGTAAGCGACGAGCACCGCGCAGCCGCGATAGTCGATACCGTAGTCGGTGTTGTCGTAGCCAATGCGTTTGATGGTGTCGCGCGCAACCTGGATGTAGTCGACATTGGCCGTCGTGGTGATTTCGCCCGCGAGGACGACGAGGCCGGTGTTACAGAGCGTTTCCGCTGCGACGCGCGAGTATTTGTCCTGACTCAGGATTGCGTCGAGGATGGCGTCGGAGATTTGATCGGCGACCTTGTCCGGGTGGCCTTCGGAAACGGATTCGGATGTAAACAGATAGTCGTTCGACACGCTTCAGACTCCAATTAAAGTACGTTGTGGTTTGCTCACGTAGCCGACTTCGTTCGGAGTCTGAAGCGGCGACGCTTTAGCGGATGTCATTAAACTCCAGCCCTTCTCCACAGATTGCATGAAGGCCGGCCGGCTTCGCCCCGCAAGTTGTCCATTAACTCGGCGAAGGTCTTATTATACCGGTTTCCCGTGTTTTTACTGAGCCGAACGCTTGTCCCCATTCGTCCCGAAACAATCTTCTGTCCATAGTTCACCTCCGTCTGTTCGCTGGAGCACCTCATGTTAGGGCGCATTGGCGTGGCGCTCGCCTTCGGCTTCCTCAAGTTTCTGGCGCTCATCCCTTACGGCATCACGGCACGTTTCGGCGACGGACTCGGCTGGCTGCTCTATCAGATCCCGAGCAGACGCAAGCGCATCGTACATACGAACCTCGCGCTCTGCTTTCCGGACTGGTCGCCCGAGCGCCGCGAGGAAGTCGCGCAGCAGCATTTCCGCCACGCCATCCGCAGCTATGTGGAGCGCAGCGTGCAGTGGTTCGGCTCGGCCAAGAAACTCGAAAAACTGATCGAGGTGGACAGCGCCGTCGATCTCTCCGACCCGAACCTGCCGCCCACGCTCTTTCTCGGCCTGCATTTCGTCGGCATCGAGGCGGGATCGATCTTTCTGAACTACTCGCTGCATCGGCAATGCGGGTCGCTGTATCAACCGTTCTCGAATCCGCAGGTCGAGGAAATCGCGAAAGCGCAGCGCGCTCGCTTCGGCGCGGACATGGCGAGCCGTGCGGACAGCGCGCGTATCGTGCTGCGCTGGCTGCGCGACCGCAAACCGGTGATGCTCGGCGCGGACATGGACTACGGCATGCGCAATTCCACCTTCGTGCCGTTCTTCGGCATTCAGGCGTGTACGTTGACGGCCGTCGGCCGGCTGGCGAAAGCGGGCAAGGCGCAAGTGGTGCCGTTCATCGGCGAGGTGCTGCCGAACTACAAGGGATATCGGCTGAAGATTTTCGAGCCGTGGCAGAACTACCCAACTGGCGACGACGAAGCCGACGCGCGCCGCATGAACGAGTTCCTCGAAGAGCAGATTCCGCACATACCGGAGCAGTATTACTGGGTGCACAAGCGTTTCAAAACGCGTCCGCCGGGCGAGCCGGGCTTCTATTGAGCGCGCATGGCGCCGTGGTGGCGCAGATCGTCGCGAAACGTCATGAAACGTGACGGTGAGGCTCACATACAATAGCGCCATGAAACTCAAATTCACCAAGATGCAAGGCGCGGGCAACGACTTCGTCGTGCTCGACGGCTACACGCAGGCGCTCGATCTGAGCGCGCAGCAAGTGCGTGCGCTCGCTGACCGTCATTTCGGCGTGGGCGCGGACCAGTTGCTGCTGGTGGAAAAGCCGACCATCGAGGGCGTCGATTTCAAATACCGCATCTTCAATTGCGACGGCGGCGAGGTCGAACATTGCGGCAACGGCGCGCGCTGCTTCGTGAAGTTCGTGCGCGACCGCAAGCTGACCGACGCCGCCACCGTGCGCGTGCAGGTGCAAAACGGCGTCATCACGCTGACCATGCAAGCCAATGGCGAAGTGACGGTCGACATGAGTACGCCGGTGTTTCATGCGCCCGAAGTGCCTTTCGACGCGCACGGTCTCGAAGGCCGCAACGAAGGCAACGACACGCTCTGGCCGCTCGATCTGAACGGCTACGCGAATGAACCGCGCTGGATTTCCGTCGTCTCGATGGGCAATCCGCACGCCGTGCAGATCGTGGATGACGTAGAAGCGTATCCCGTGCTCGTCGAAGGTCCGCTGATCGAGCGTCACGCGCGCTTTCCGAAGCGCGTCAACGCGGGCTTCATGCAGATCGTCGATCGTCATTCGGTCAAGCTGCGCGTCTACGAACGCGGCGCGGGCGAAACGCTCGCGTGCGGCACGGGTGCGTGCGCGGCGGTGGCGGCAGGCATCCGGCGCGGCGTGCTCGACACGCCGGTGCGCGTCGAGACGCACGGCGGCACGCTCACCATCGGCTGGGACGGCGCACGCGACGAATCCGCGCCGCTTTTCATGGCCGGACCCGCCGCGACGGTTTTCGAAGGCGAGATCGACCTCGACCGCATCGCCGGCTGAGTTTGCATACGCATCGCATCATTACGACCATCGACCATGAATCCACGCGAAGTCGCCGATTATCTGCTCGACAACCCCGATTTCTTCACCGAGCACGCTGAACTGCTCGGCACGATCCGGTTGTCCAATCCGCATGGCAAGTCCGCCGTGTCGCTGCAGGAACGCCAGATGGAAATGCTGCGCGACAAGAACAAGCAACTCGAACGGCGCCTCGCCGAACTGCTGCGCTACGGCCACGAAAACGACAGCATCTCGACGAAGTTCAACCGCTGGACCGTGCGCGTGATCGCGCAGCGCGATCCATACGCGTTGCCCTCGACCATCAGTCGCGGCCTGTGCGAAGTCTTCGACGTTCCGCACGCCGCGCTGCGCGTCTGGGATGTCGACGAAGGGTATCGCCAGGCCGACTTCGCACGTCAGGTCGGCGAGGAAGTGCGCATTTTCGCGAACAGTCTGGAAGTGCCGTATTGCGGCGCGAACAGCGGCTTCGCGGCGGCGCAGTGGCTTGGCGCGCCGAACTCGGCGTCGGCCACGACCGTTGCCGGAGAAGGCGCCGCGCAGCGCAAGATCGAATCGATCTCGCTGATCGCCCTGCGCGATCCGCAAGCCGGTCCGGATGCGCCCACCTTCGGCCTGCTCGTCATGGGCTCGCCCGATCCGCGCCGCTTTCACGACGGCATGGCGACCGACTTCCTCACGCAGATCGGCGCATTGGCCAGCGCGGCTTTGAGCCGTCTGATGCCTTACTGAGATCGCCATGGACGCCGCCGAAGCCATCGCCACGTATCTTTCGATGCTCGAACACGAGCGGCGTCTGTCCGAACACACTTTGCGTGGCTACACGTACGAACTGAGCGAACTGCGCGCGCTCGCCAAAGACCGTCCGCTCGAATCGCTGACCGCGCTCGATATGCGCGGCGCGGTGGTCAGGGCGCATTCGGCGGGGCTGTCGTCGCGCTCCATCGCGCATCGGCTGTCGGCGTGGCGGGCGTTTTATCGATGGTTCGCGCAGCAAGTCGACATGCCCGCGAATCCGGTGGCGACCATTCGCGCGCCCAAGCGCGAGAAGAGCTTGCCGAAGGCGCTTTCCGTCGATGACGCCATGGCGCTCATGGACGCGCCCCAGGCCGGCACAACCGAAGCCGCGCGCGATCACGCGATTCTCGAACTCTTCTACTCGTCCGGCTTGCGACTCGCCGAACTAGTCGGGCTGGACGTGCATTTCGTCGAGACCGCCGAATACCGCTCGCAAGGCTGGCTCAATCTCGCGCACGAGGAAGTGACGGTGCTCGGCAAGGGCAACCGGCGGCGCTCGGTTCCGGTCGGCCGCAAGGCAGTCGATGCCTTGCGCGCGTGGATCGCGGTACGCGGCGAATTCGTCAAGCACGACCCGCACGCGCTCTTCATTTCGGTGCGCGGCAACCGCATGGCGCCCGGCGTGGTGCGCGAGCGCGTGAAGCGCATGGCGCTCCTCGCGGGCATTCCGTCGAACGTACATCCGCACGTGTTGCGGCATTCGTTCGCCACGCATGTTCTGCAATCGAGCGGCGACCTGCGCGCCGTGCAGGAGTTGCTCGGTCACGCGAGCATCACGGCCACGCAGGTCTATACATCGCTGGATTTTCAGCATCTCGCTCGCGTCTACGATTCAGCGCACCCGCGCGCGAAGAAGCGCGATTAACCTGCGGGCGCTTGCATGAGCGCCCGCGCCTGACATTCTCATGCATACCATCACGCTCAAACCGGCGAAGGACAGGTCGCTCGTTCGCCGCCATCCGTGGATCTACGCCAACGCCGTCGCGCGGATCGACGGCAATCCCGCGCCTGGCGCGACCGTCGCCGTGCGCGCGGCCGACGGCCGCTTTCTGGCGCGCGCGTCGTATAGCCCGCATTCGCAGATTCGCGCGCGCGTCTGGTCTTTCGACGAAGCCGAACCGGTCGATCACGCGTTCTTCAAGCGTCGCGTGCAGCGCGCGGTCGCGCATCGGCAGACGATGGTGCGCGATACCGGCGCCACGCGTCTCATTTTCGGTGAAGCGGACGGCTTGCCCGGCTTGATCGTCGATTACTACGTCGCCGACGAAGGCGCGCGCGCGCAACTCGTTTGCCAGTTCATGGCGACGGGCGTCGAAGCTTGGAAAGAGGCGATCGTGCAGGCGCTCATCGACGCCACCGGCTGTCCAAATGTCTACGAACGCTCGGATGTGTCGATTCGCCAGAAGGAAGGGCTCGAGCAAACCACCGGCGTGCTCGCCGGCGACGCGCCGCCCGAGACGCTCATCACGAACGAATGCGGCGTGCGCTATCACGTCGATGTCATGCACGGCCACAAGACAGGCTTCTATGTCGATCAGCGCGACAACCGCGTGCTGGTTCAGCAAAACGCGGAAGGCCGCGAAGTGCTCAACTGCTTTTGCTACACGGGCGGCTTTTCGCTCGCGGCGCTCAAGGGCGGCGCCACGCGCGTGGTGTCCGTCGATTCATCCGGCGACGCGCTCGCCCTGGCGCGCGCCAACGTCACGGCAAACGGCTTCGACGCCGAACGCGCCGAATGGCTCGACGCCGACGCGTTCAAGACCTTGCGCCGTCTTTACGACGAAGGCCGGCGCTTCGACCTGATCGTGCTCGATCCGCCGAAGTTCGCGCCGTCGAAGGAGAGCGTCGAGCGCGCCGCGCGCGCTTACAAGGACATCAACCTCAGCGGTTTCAAGCTGCTACGTCCGGGCGGGCTGCTCTTCACGTATTCGTGTTCCGGCGCGATCGATTCGGACCTCTTCCAGAAGATCGTCGCGGGCGCGGCGTCGGACGCGCGTGTCGATGCGCGCATCCTCAAGCGGCTCGGCGCGGGCGTCGATCACCCTTTGCTGACGGCTTTTCCCGAAGGCGAATACCTGAAAGGGCTGCTGTTGCAAATCGCGTGAGCGCCCTTATCTAGCGGCCACGTAACCGGGTCGCACGGAGCACCGGTTCGGCAAATATGTTTCAATATTCGACTCATTGCGCCTGCCGCGGCCCGCGCAATCCCCGAACACAGACAAGGACACAGGCGACACCATGATTCCCGTAACCATCCTGACCGGCTTTCTGGGTAGCGGCAAAACCACGCTGCTCAAGCGCATTTTGAACGAGCAGCACGGCATGAAGATCGCCGTGATCGAGAACGAGTTCGGCGAAGAGAACATCGACAACGAAATCCTCGTGCAGGAAACGAACGAGCAGATCATCCAGATGAGCAACGGCTGCATCTGCTGCACGATTCGCGGCGATCTGGCGCGTGCGCTGGAAGACCTCGCTAACCGCAAGAAGGCGGGGACGCTCGATTTCGACCGCGTGGTGATCGAAACGACGGGTCTCGCGAATCCGGGCCCCGTGGCGCAGACGTTTTTCATGGACAACACGGTCGCCGACGAATTCCTGCTCGACGCGATCATCACCCTCGTCGATGCAAAGCACGCGAACGCGCAGCTCGACCAGCACGAAGTGGTGCAGCGGCAGGTCGGTTTCGCAGACCGCCTGTTCATCACCAAGTCCGATCTCGTCGATGCCGCCGCGCTCGAAGCGCTCAAGCATCGCCTGCTGCACATGAACCCGCGCGCGGCCATTCGCGTCGTCAATTTCGGCGATGCGGACATCAAGGAAATCTTCGACCTGCGCGGCTTCAATCTGAATTCGAAGCTCGAGATCGACCCGGATTTCCTCGCGGAAGACGACCACGAACACGATCACGGCCATGACCACGCGCACGATCACGGCGACGACCACGATCACGCCACGTGCGGTCACGATCATAGCCACGACCATGAGCATCATCATCACCATCACGCGCATCACGACGACAAGATCAAGTCGTTCGTGTATCGCAGCGACAAGCCGTTCGATCCGAACCGCCTCGAAGACTTCCTGGGCGGCATCCTGCAGATCTACGGCGAGCGTCTGTTGCGCTACAAGGGCGTGCTCTATATGAAGGGCGTGGATCGCAAGGTCGTGTTCCAGGGCGTGCATCAGATGATGGGCAGCGACCTCGCCAGCAAGTGGATGCCGATCGAGAAGAAGAACAGCAAGATGGTGTTCATCGGTATCGAGTTGCCGAAGGATCTGATTTTCGACGGCCTCGACGCCTGCCTCGTCAAATAGATTGGCATGCATATCGCTTAATAGGCGCGGTTCCCGTCTTCCGGAAGCGTGCGCGAAAAGCTGGAAACGCCGCCGCGGCCTATCGCGCGCGGCGTTTTTCGTAGCGTGACTTTCGTGCGGCGTGTGTAGTCGCGACCACGAAGCAGCATCGCTTTTTGTACGTCCACGCGTTATATTTTTGAAATTCCGACATAAATTGACAGGGTTTTCTCGTTGTCGTCGGAAATTGCGGTTCAGTTACAATACAGCCCCACTGGAGAAGGGCAAATCCGTTTGGCGCATGGCTTGAAGTCACATCTGAGCCTTACGCTGTCGGATGTCAGGAGAAGGGATGGCCTGTTTTGCGTTATCTCGATTTAGCGGGGGAAGGCGAATCGAAACAACGCAGGAAGGCCCGGAACGCGGACATGCGAAAAAATGCCCCGCGTACCGGATACATCCGTAATCGGTTTCCAGAGGAGTTCGGCCCCGCATCGACGTGTCGCGTGATGCCATGACGCTGCATGCGGGTAATGTAGTCGGGGCGTTGCGGAAGACTTCGCCTTACATTGAAGAAGCAAGCAGATGACAACGAAACTCTTGACCGAAGCCGAAATCCTGAAGATGAGCGAGAAGGACTACATGAACGAGGAACAGCTCGCCTTCTTCAAGAACCGGCTCGAACAGTTGCAAGCCGACATTCTCAAGAATGCCGGACAGACGACCGAGAACCTGCGGGAAACGGTGATCGTGCCGGACCCGGCGGATCGCGCGACCATCGAGGAAGAGCATGCACTGGAACTGCGCACGCGTGACCGCGAACGCAAGCTCCTGAAGAAAGTGCAGCAGTCGCTCGCGCGCATCGAGTCCGGCGATTACGGCTGGTGCGAGGAAACCGGCGAGCCGATCGGCATTCCGCGTCTCATCGCGCGCCCGACCGCCACGCTCTCGCTCGAGGCACAGGAACGCCGCGAACTGCGTCAGAAGCTGTTCGGCGACTGAAGCGCGTCTCTCTCGGCGAACGTCGCGGGGCCGCCCGCCACGGGGAAGACGCCGCCGCGAAATTCGCGTGTTCGAACGCTCCGGTACACGCAAGGCACACGCATCCGCGTGTGCCTTTTTGTTTGCGCGGCGCGTCCTGCGCATCGCGTGTCTTGATAAATTCCCCATCGCCCTAAAATGAATCCGACGCGCCCGTTCACGACGACGGCGCGTGCGCGGCGCCGGACGCTCGTCTTTTCGAGTCGGGCGGAACCCCGCGCCGTGCACTCCATCGAATTCTCGACTGCGTGGCGGTTCTTTAGATCGAGCCGCCCGCGTCCTTCGTTTTCTCAAGGAACGCACATGGAACAATTTCACGGCACGACCATCGTCTCCGTGCGAAGCGGCGGCAAAGTCGCGTTGGGCGGCGATGGTCAGGTGACGCTCGGCAATATCGTCATGAAAGGCGGCGCGAAGAAAGTGCGCCGTATCTATGGCGGCAAGGTGCTGGTCGGCTTCGCCGGCGGCACGGCCGACGCGTTCTCGCTGCTCGACCGCTTCGAAGCGAAGCTGGAAAAGCATCAGGGCAATCTCACGCGCGCAGCCGTCGAACTCGCCAAGGACTGGCGCACCGACCGCATGCTGCGACGTCTCGAAGCCATGCTGATTGCCGCCGACGCGCAAGCCACGCTCGTCATCACCGGCAACGGCGACGTGCTCGATCCCGAAAACGGCATCTGCGCCATTGGCTCGGGCGGCGCGTACGCACAAGCCGCGGCACAGGCGCTCGCCGAAAACACCGAACTCTCTCCGCGCGAAATCGTCGAGAAGGCGCTGACCATCGCCGGCGACATGTGCATCTACACCAATCACAATCGCGTCATCGAGACGATCGAGTAAGCGCACGCGCGCAAAGGACCAACGATGACCACCATGACTCCCGCCGAAATCGTCTCGGAACTCGACAAACACATCATCGGCCAGGGCCGCGCGAAGAAAGCGGTCGCGGTCGCGCTGCGCAATCGCTGGCGCCGTCAGCAAGTCGCCGAGCCGCTGCGTCAGGAAATCACGCCGAAGAACATTTTGATGATCGGGCCGACGGGCGTCGGCAAGACCGAGATCGCGCGACGTCTCGCGAAGCTCGCGGACGCGCCGTTCATCAAGATCGAAGCGACCAAGTTCACCGAAGTGGGCTACGTCGGCCGCGACGTGGACAGCATCGTGCGCGATCTGATCGAGATTTCGGTGAAGCAGACGCGCGAATCCGAGATGAAGAAAGTCCGCACGAAGGCCGAGGATCGCGCCGAAGACCGCATCCTCGATATTCTGCTGCCGAGCGCGCGGCCGGTTGGCTTCGGCGCGTCGAGCGCGGCGGAATCGGCCGAGGACAGCAACAACGTCACGCGTCAGACCTTCCGCAAACGGCTGCGTGAAGGCGCGCTCGACGACAAGGAAATCGAACTCGATGTCGAACAGCCGCAAGTCGGCATGGACATCATGGGTCCGCCGGGCATGGAAGACATGACCGAGCAAATTCGTTCGATGTTCGCGAACATCGGCGGCGGCAAGAAGACGCGCCGCAAGGTGAAGGTGAAGGAAGCGCTCAAGCTGCTCACCGACGAGGAAGCCGGCAAGATGCTCAACGACGAAGAGGTCAAGAGCCGCGCGGTGCAGAACGTCGAGCAAAACGGCATCGTGTTTCTGGACGAGATCGACAAGATCGCGTCGCGCAGCGAAACCGGCGGCGCGGAAGTGTCGCGCGCAGGCGTGCAGCGCGATCTGCTGCCGCTCGTCGAAGGCACGACCATCAACACGAAATACGGGATGATCAAGACAGATCACATTCTGTTTATCGCGAGTGGCGCGTTCCATCTGGCCAAGCCGAGCGATCTGATTCCCGAGCTGCAAGGGCGTTTTCCCATTCGCGTCGAGCTGGATTCGTTGTCCGTGCAGGACTTCGAGTCGATCCTGAATTCCACCGATGCAAGTCTCGTCAAGCAATACAAGGCGCTGCTCGCGACCGAAGGCGTGGAACTCGATTTCGCCGATGACGGCATCCGGCGTCTCGCCGAAGTCGCGTTCTCGGTGAACGAGAAGACGGAGAACATCGGCGCGCGGCGGCTTTACACGGTGATCGAAAAGTTGCTGGAGGAAGTGTCGTTCGCGGCGGGGAACCACGCGGGCACGCCGGTGCAAATCGACGCGGCGTATGTGGATCGCGCACTGAACGACGTGGCGCAGGATGAGGATCTTTCTCGCTACGTGCTGTGATGTAACTCGGTGAAAACGAACCGGGCTAGCTTCAGACGCCCGGTTTTTTTACGCCCGAAAGCCACGCGGCGCGCGGCATCGCCAAAAACGACAGACGAAAAAAAGCCCGCCTAGTTGGCGGGCTGAATCCATATCAGGAGGAGACATGGAGGAGACAGTTCCAATACTACACAGCCACTTGATGCGACGCAATAGTTTTTTTAGTAAAAACCCCTATGGCGCCGAAGTGTGGCATCTGTGCGTCACAATTCTGAAATTGCTGGACGCGGCGCGCGATGACAGCGCAAGAAACGGCGCGTAACCTTTCTCACAGGGCCTTACAGTGGATTCACGCCCTTCCACTGGAGCAGCCATGAACATCGCGGAAACCTTTCATATCGTCCCTGATTTCGATACCGACGCCGGCCGCTGGCAAGCCGTGGTCGATCGCGACGCGCGCGCTGACGGCGCATTTTTCTTCGCTGTGCGCACCACGGGCGTGTTCTGCCGTCCGTCGTGCGCGTCGCGGGCGCCGCGACGCGAAAACGTCGAATTCTTCCAGACGACGGATGCCGCCGCCGAAGCGGGTTATCGGCCATGCAAGCGTTGCCAGCCGACCGGCCTGCCGCGCGAACTCGCGATTGTCGAGCGCGCGTGCAAGGTACTCGACGCCGATCCGCAGCGGCGCCTGACGCTCGCGCAACTGAGCGACGCCGTGCACGTCAGCCCGTTTCATTTGCAGCGCTTGTTTTCGCGCATCGTCGGCGTATCGCCGCGGCAGTATCAGGCGGCGAGGCGCGCAGGCGTGCTGCGTGAAGCCTTGCAGCACGGCCGGGATGTCACCCGCGCGACCAACGACGCCGGTTTCGGCTCGCCTTCGCGTCTGTACGACGCCGTTCCCGCCGAACTCGGCATGACGCCATCGGCCTACAAGCGCCGTGGCGCGGGCTCGACCGTGCGCTATACGACGGCCGACACGCCGCTCGGCGTCGTGTTGGTCGCGGCAACCGACAAGGGCATCTGCAAGATCGCTTTCGGCGACGATGGCCGCGCACTCATCGATCAATTGGCGGTGGAATTCGCCATGGCCGAGCGGATCGAGGATGCCACGCGACTGGAGCCGTTCGTCGCGCAAGTTCTGGCCTACGTGCAGGGCACGCGCGAACGTTTCGATTTGCCGCTCGACATCGGCGCCACGGCGTTTCAAGGGCGCGTCTGGGAAGCGTTGCGCAACATTCCCTACGGGCAGACGCGCACCTATTCCGAGATCGCCGAAGCGCTCGGCGCCCCGCGCGCGGTGCGGGCGGTGGCGAACGCGTGCGCGTCGAATCCGGTGGCGCTCGCGATTCCCTGCCATCGCGTGATTGGCAAGGACGGCGCGATCACGGGGTATCGCTGGGGCGTGACGCGCAAGGAGGCCCTGCTCAATACCGAACGCGCGCAAAGGGACGCGAAGTCCTGAGCGCAGCCCTCGCAAACCCCGGAAATCCCCGCAAACGCCCGCCGCCATTGGGCCCAAGCACGTCGAACACCGAGATGTTAAAGTGCCCGCTACCCGAAAATAAGACCGGGCGCGAAACACCTGCGCTCCTCGCTCAACGGCTTCAATGGCAAACCAGCAATCCGCTCACCCCAAGGCCGGCGCCTATCAGCGCCGGCTCGCCGCGCTCGCGTCCGGACCGCACGCCAACGCGTTGCGTCAAGGCTTGCGCGGCATCGAGAAAGAAAGCCTGCGCGTGACGCCCGAAGGCAAGCTCGCGACGACGCCGCATCCGCGTTCGTTCGGCTCGGCGCTGACGCATCCGCTCATCACGACCGACTATTCGGAAGCGCTCGTCGAACTCATCACGCCAGCGGAAACGGATATCACGCTGACGCTCGATCGTCTCGATCTGCTGCATCGTTTCGCCTACGCGCATCTCGGCGACGAGTTGCTGTGGAACGATTCGATGCCCTGTTCGCTGCCGCCGGAAGACGACATTCCGCTCGGGTTTTACGGCACGTCGAACATCGGTACGCTCAAGCACGTGTACCGGCGCGGGCTGGCGCTGCGCTACGGCCGCACGATGCAATGTATCGCGGGCATCCACTACAACTATTCGCTCGACGAAAACGTCTGGCGCGCGTGGCAAGCGCTCGATCCGTCGAGCACGCTCTCGGCGAAAGACTTCCAGTCGGAGCGTTATTTCGCGCTCATCCGCAATTTCAGGCGCACGAACTGGCTGCTGATGTATTTGTTCGGCGCATCGCCCGTGCTGAACCGGCGCTTTATCGAAGGCAAGGCACATAGCCTGGAAGCGCTCGACGCGGACACGTTCTATCTGCCGCACGCCACCAGTCTGCGCATGAGCGATCTCGGCTACACGAACAATCCCGCGCAGGCGGATTTGCTGCCGAGTTACGACAATCTCGCCGCGTATGTCGACGTGCTCGCGAACGCCGTGAGCCAGCCATATGCGCTTTATCAGGCCATCGGCACGCAGCGTAACGGCGAGTGGGTGCAGATCAACACCAACGTATTGCAGATCGAAAACGAGTTCTACTCGACCATTCGGCCTAAGCGCGTCACGCGTTCGGGCGAGCGTCCGCTGCATGCGCTGGCCGATCGAGGCGTGCAGTACATCGAAGTGCGATGTCTGGATATCGATCCGTTCGAGCCGACCGGCATTTCCCTCGTCACTTCGCGCTTTCTCGACGCCTATCTGCTTTACTGCGCGCTCGAAGACAGCCCGTTGCTCTCGCGCGAAGCGAATCTCGAAGCGAACGGCAACTTCACCAAGGTATCGAAGGAAGGACGCAGGCCAGGACTGACGCTCACGCGCGACGGCGCGTCCGTGTCGATGCAGCAATGGGCCGAGGAATTGTTCGACGCCATTGCGCCGGTTGCGAAGATTCTCGATCAACTCGACGGCACGAACGACACCACACGCGTGCTCGAAGCACTGCGGCCGCGCATTCGCGATGCATCGCTGACGCCTTCGGCACGCGTGCTTCAGACGATGCGCGACAAGCAGCAATCGTTCGATGCCTTCGCGCTCGAATTGAGCCGCCAGCATGCGGAGTTCTTCCGCGAGCGTCCGCTTTCGCCCGAAGAAGCAGGCGAGATGGCCGCGCTTGCCGCGAAGTCGCTGGAAGAGCAAGCCGAGATCGAACGCAATCAAACCGAAACGTTCGACGAATTCGTCACCGCGTATCGCGACTACAAGGCGGGCGCGCGCTGAACCGGCGCGTAGTTTTACCTTGCCCGCGCCGCGTGCGCGCGGCAAGCGTTACGCGTGTTTGAAACAACCCGAAACGCGCAGACACGCCGCCCGGCGGGATCAGTCAAAATGATCAAGGACTTATCGACTAGCGGGGATGCAATGAGCACCAAATTACTGAAGGCCGCATCGGCGACGGCAGCGCTGGTTCTGCTCGCGAGCTGCACGAGCGAAGGCCAGGTCAGCAGTCAGACGATGGAGCAGGCCACCGCGCCGCTCACCTGCATGAGCAAGCTGGAATGCGACGCCTGGTGGGCGCGCGCGCAAGTCTGGGTGACGAATCATTCGGAGTACAAGCTTCAGGCGATCACGGATTCGATCATCCAGACGGCAGGACCGTCGAGCGGCAAGCGCGCGCTTGCTTATCAGATCACCAAGACGCCGAGCAACGAAGGCACGGCCACGATCGGTTTCGCCGCGCATTGCGACAGTCCGCTCGGCTGCCAACCGGGTCCGTGGCAGGCGGGCGCCGATTTCAAGCAGTTCGTGCGCAATGGCGCGACGCGCCCCGTTAGCGCAACGCCGCAAGCCGTGCAGACGAATCCGCAGCCTGTGCCGCTCAACCTCGACAGCCAGCCGGGCCAGTCGGGCGAACCGCTCACGCCGCAATAGGCGTCAGTGTCCCGTCGTCGCCGACGCGCCTTTCCTCGGGCGCGTCAGCCAGACCATCGCGGCGAGCACGAGAAACGCATAGAAGGAAATGCGGAAGAAGTCGTTGGTCGACATCATGTACGCCTGCGCCGACACCACGCGGTCCAGTTGCGCCGTCAGTGCCTGCCCTGAAAGCCCCAGTCCCGAGAGAAGGTCCGAATAAGCGGTCGTGCCCTGGGAATAGGCGCTCACCGACTCCGTGAGCACGGAATGATGGCGGATCATGTCGTTCTCCCAGAAGGTCGTGCTGACCGCCGTGCCTATCGCGCCCGACAAGGTCCGCAGAAAATTTGAGAGCCCCGCCGCGCCCGCGAGCCGTTCGTCGGAGACGCTCGATAGCGTGATGGTCGTCATCGGTACGAAGAAGCACGCGACGCCAATGCCCTGAATCAGACGAGGAAAGATGATGTGGCTAAAGGGCGTATCGAGCGTGAAGGTCGAGTTCCAGTACGACACGAACGCAAACACGATAAACGCGAAGCTCGCGACCACGCGCAGATTCATGCGATGCATGTTTTGCCCGATCATCGGCGAGAGCACGAGCGCGAGTATGCCGACCGGCGCGGTTGCAAGACCCGCGAGCCACGGCGTATAGCCGAGCACGGTTTGCAGCCACAGCGGCAACACCACGACCGAGCCGAAGAACGCGAGAAAGCCCAGCGAAGTGATCATCACGCCCATTGCGAAATTGCGGTCGCGGAACAGCGACAGGTCGATCACCGGTTCTTTTTCCGTCACTTCCCACGCGAACATGAACGCGAGCGATACCGCCGCGACGATTGCCAGCGTGACGATGAACGTCGAGTTGAACCAGTCGCGGTCCTTGCCGAGATCGAGCATCATCTGCAGGCTCGCGACGCCGATCACGAGCAAACTGAGCCCGACGGCGTCGATGCGCTGTCGCGTCGTCTTGGTCTCATGTCCGCGCAGGAGAAAGTACGCAATCGCCGCCGAAAAGATGCCGATCGGCACATTGATATAGAAGATCCACGGCCACGTGTAGTTGTCGGTGATGTAGCCGCCCATCACGGGACCGAAGATTGGCGCGACGATGACAGTCATTGCCCACAAACCGAGCGCGAGTCCGCGTTTTTCCGGCGGATAGCTGCGCATGAGAATGGTTTGCGACAGCGGCACCATGGGGCCGGATACGAGGCCTTGCAGCAGCCGGAAACCGATGAGCGATTCGAAGTTATGCGCGAAGCCGCAAAGCGCCGACGCCACGGAAAACAACAGCACGGAGATAGTGAACAGTTTCACTTCGCCGACGCGGCGCGCGAGCCAGCCGGTGAGCGGCACGGCGATCGCGGATGCAACCGAGTACGAGGAAATTACCCACGTGCCTTCGCTCGTCGCGACGCCCAGACTTCCTGAAATGGTCGGCACGGCGACATTGGCGATGGATGTGTCGAGCACTTCCATGAAGGTGCCGAGCGCCAAGCCCATTGTCAGCAAGGCGAGGATGCCGCCCGTGAGCGGACGCGGCGCGGGCGTGGCGGGTTCGGCAGTCGCGGTCGTCGACATATCTTTTCTCTTATGCGTTCGAAAGTCCGTGCCGCGGCATTCTCTGCCCAGACAGCGAAATGCGCGGCTTTTGGCGGCTACGTTGCCGCTGCTTGGTCACTCCTCGGCGTCTTCCGCACATCCGACACAACCTGCGCGGCCAGCACCAGGCGAATTGCCGATGATGCGCGCTAGCATCGACGTCAGAAGATCGAGTTCGGCCCGGCTGAAGCCTTCCAACTGCTCGTTCAGCACCGCAGCGCCGAGCGCGGGCAGTTGCGCGGCGGCGGCGCGGCCACGGTCCGTCAGATTCAGTTCGACGATGCGCCGGTCCGCGTCGCTACGCGTGCGGCCGATGAAACCCTTCTTCTCCAGCCGGTCCAGCATGCGCGTCATGGAACCGCTGTCGTAAGACATCTCGCGCGACAGTTCCAGCGGCGTGCGCGCTCGACCCGCTGCCAGGAAAAGCAGCACGCCGATTTGTTGCGACGTCAGATCGAGCGGCCGCAGCGCTTCGTCAGTTCGCGCGATCAACACGTTGCGAGCCTTCGCAAGGTAGTAGCCGAGGCTGGTGTCGAGTTGAATCGTGGCCGGATCGTAAAGCGGTTCGCTGGTCATTCGACAGTCCGTGGGACGACGCGCAAAGCCATGCAACGTCCCGGAAAAGCAACATTCCGAAAAAAGCAATCGGTAGTATCTTGAAAACTACTTGCATAGTCAATATTATTTAAGGCACCGAGTTACGCGCGACATGCGCCACCCGAGACCATGTTCTGATCGCCCGATGCGTCGTTCGCGACGCCCCAAGGGACCCTTCGATGACCCGCTTTGCCCGCACCGCCGGCCGACGTTTCGGCCAAGTCAGCAGCTCGATCGCCAACGCATCCCGTCAGTTCGTTCCGCCGAATCTGAACTCGTGGAAATTCGCGTTGTATCTGATCGTGTTCCTGATGCCGGGCGGTTCGTTCATCGTGCTGGCCATGGGATGGTTCGAGAATCGGCAGCGGCGCAAGACTGAAAAGCCCGCGCGTGCATCAAGCCGCACCTTGCTTCCCGCGCCGTGCGCTTGCTCCAGTAGCGGCGGAGCAGGCGGCGCCTGAAGCGCGTAACGCGTCGTAACCGATTCCCGCTGCCGCGTAACACCCACCTTACGCCGAAGCCGTTACCCTAACGTCTGCCTGACGCTCGCACGCAAGTCCCACGACCTGCTTCGCGAGCGTTCCGTTACCATCTCGGCAGTCGCATTCGTCGTATCGGACGAAGCGCCGCCGACAGGAATTTCGAAAGCAGATGCCGTCTCGCCTCGCTGTTTCATCCTCGCTGCGCCTTTCCGCCACTGCGCTTGCGGCCACGCTGGCGTTGTCCTTCGCCGGTTGCGCGGTCGGTCCCGACTATCAGCGCCCGTCCACGGCAATGCCCGCGTCCTATAAGGAAGCGCCCGATGGCTGGAAAGTCGCGCAGCCCGCCGATCAGACCGATCGCGGAACGTGGTGGACCATTTACGACGACGCAACGCTCAACGACCTCGAAGCGCGGCTGAATCAGTCGAACCAGACGGTTGCGCAATATGCGGCGGCTTATCGGCAGGCGCGGGCGCTCGTCGGCGAGGCGCGCGCGGCATATTTCCCGACCATCGGTGCGTCGGCTTCGGGATCGCGCTCTGGGCAAGGTGCGGGCACGCGTTCCACGAGCACCTCTACGTTCGGCAACAGTTCCAGCACCGTCGGCAACAGCTTCAGCGCATCGCTCGATGCCACTTGGGAGCCTGATCTCTGGGGCAGCGTGAGCCGCACGGTATCGGCGCAGAAGGCCGGCCAGCAGGGCGCGGCAGCCGATCTTGCGAACGCGCGTCTGTCCGCGCAAGGCACGCTCGCGCAGACCTACTTCCAGTTGCGCTCGCTCGACGCGCAACAACGGCTTCTGGACGATACCGTCGCCGCTTATCAGCAGTCGCTGAAGCTCACGCAGAATCAGTATGGGCAGGGAATCGTCGCGCGCTCGGACGTGATTCAGGCGCAGACGCAGTTGCAGTCGGCGCAGGCATCGGCAATCGATAACGGCGTCGCGCGCGCGCAGTACGAGCATGCCATCGCGGTGCTTATCGGCGAGGCGGCTTCGACCTTCTCGCTGGCGCAGATGCCGCTCGATGCCACGCCGCCGACCGTGCCCGCGCAGATGCCATCCGCGATTCTCGAACGGCGGCCGGATATCGCATCGGCCGAACGGAAGGCTGCGGCGGCGAACGAACAGATCGGCGTGGAAATCGCGGCGTACTTTCCCACGCTCACGCTCTCCGCGCAGGGCGGCTTCGAAAGCTCGGTGTTGTCGCAATTGCTGCGCGCGCCGTCGCGTTTGTGGACGCTCGGCCCGGACATCGCCGCAACCATTTTCGATGGCGGTTTGCGCGCCGCCCGCACGGACGCCGCGCGTGCCGCTTACGACCAGAATGTCGCGACGTATCGGCAGACGGTGCTGACGGCGTTTCAGGATGTCGAAGACAATCTCGCTTCGCTGCGCATTCTCGAGAAGGAAGTCGTCGTGCAGCAGCAGGCGGTGGAGTCGGCGCAGCAGGCGCTCGCAATTATCAACAATCAGTACAAGGCGGGGACGGTCGCGTTCATCAACGTGCTGACCGCGCAAACCACGGCGTTCACGGCGCAGCAGAAGCTGGCGAATATCGCGGGACAGCGGATGGTCTCGTCGGTGGGATTGGTGAAGGCGCTAGGCGGCGGGTGGGATGTCGCGCAGATGGATCAGGAAACGGGGGCGGCGCAGGCGCCAGCTTCGGCTTCGGCTTCGGCTTCGGCTTCGGCTTCGGCTTCGGCTTCGGCTTCCGATATCGTCAGTCAGACGCTATCGGCTAGCGACAAGCGCGCGTCAGCCGACTAAAACGCCCGTGCAAGCTCGAACGCATGCGGGTTGCCTGGTGCGCCGCGTTGCGGGCACGCAAGCACAAGCCAGCTGAGTAAAAATCTCGCGAGCGCAAGCGGTGCGCTCAGTGCGCCTTCGTTGTTCAACGTGCGCGCACCAACCGCTCAATCCGAAGCGCCGTTGGAAAGACAACTTGCACAACCGCACCGGCACTAAAGACATCGGAAAGCCAGCACCGCCTCACCGCACCAAGGTCAGCGCCACCGTATCCTGATCCGTATGCCGGCCTAGCAGATTCAACAGTCCCGCCAGATTCTCGCGCTGCTCGGGCGCCGCCGTCGCGGTGCCGTTGAACGCCGTCGATCCCTGCGACACCGTGCCGTTTCCCTTCAGCAGGAGCGGGCCACGCGTAGTCGTGAGATCGATTTCCGCCGATTCACCCTGCGCCTGCAACGCCACCCGATACGACCCGAGCGGCTTCACCCGCGATACTCTCGACGACATGTCGTCAAGCGTGACGACCACCTGACCATACGCATTCCTGCCGAGCACGCGGAACTCGGTCCATGTGAGCCGCACCGAACCATCGAAGTTCAGCGTGTTGAACGGCGCGCCGAGCCCGGAAAGCAACGTAGCCGGCACGGCGATCCCGCCAGCCGAAAGAAACGCGCCGCGCGGCGTGGCATCGACGATCACGGCGTCGGGCATCGCTTCGCTCTGGCGCATGCTCATGTGAACGCGGCCCGTGAAAAGCGGCCAAAACGCCGTCGTCCACTCGATACGCCCCGGCAGCAGCGTCGCGCCGGAAACGTCGCCACCCGTCGCGAGCATGAGCGTGGCTGAACCGCGCCAGAGCGAACCCGCCGGATCGACGAGATTCACGCGGCCGCCCGTTACGCGCGCGAATTGCGGCGTGATCCAGGCGGCGGGCAGCATTACGAGCAGCGTGCCGGCGACCGACAAGATCATCACAAAAAAAGCCGGCAGCGCGTACCGGATTCGGCGAGTCCAATAGCTCATGTCACTTCACGCTCGCCGGTTGCAGCGATGCCGTCAGATCCACCTGGCCATCCGGCTGAAGCGCCGTGACATGCGCCTCCGACACTTGCACCTTGAACTGCTTGCGGGCGTCGTCGAGCCACAGCGTCCAGTTCGGAAACGACGTGTTCTTCAACTGAATCTGCACCGCCGCGCCGATCACCTGCACCTGCGTCGCCTGCATGCCGCTGTCCGCCAGCGACTTGGTGAGCGCATCGCGCAAGGCGCCGCCCGTCGGCGTTACGCTATCCGAATTGCCCGCGAGCGAGCGCGCCTCGTTGGCTTGCGCGGTCATCGTCGCGAGCTGGCGTTGCATGGCGGGCAGCGTGTCGCGCAAGCGGCCGCGTCCTTCGAAGGCAGGCGCCCACAGCACCAGATACACGAGCGCGAGTCCGAGAACCAGTCCGCCCCAGAACAGCAGCGCCTTTTCGCGTGCCGTGCGCGCCTCCCAAAACTCTCCGAGCGAACGTCCGAGTTCCGCCTTCATTGACCGCTCCTGATCGTCCACTTACCCGTGTTGCTGTCGATTGCACCGTTCAGCCCGTTCGCCGAGAGACGCCGGGAAAGATCGCCGTCGACCTTCGTCTCCGGTTTGAACGTCACTTCGAGATGCCGATCGCGATAATCCAGCCCCGCGATGCCGTTCACCGGCACCGGCCCGAGCGAACGCGCGAGGCCATCGGCGAGTGTCAGAAAATCCGATGGCGACAGCTCGCCCGACGCCACGCGCAGACGATCGAGATTGCGCGTCATCTGATCGGGCGCGTCGAGCACGACGGTGGTTTTCGGAAAGGCGTTGAGCAGCAGCTCCGTCATCTGCGCGCTGATCGCGTCGCGCTGACGCGCAAGCTGAATCCACTGCACGTTGATCCCGATGATCGACACGACGATCGACGCCACCACGAGCGCGATCGGCACGCGCAGACGGCGCATCGTCGTGCGGTCAAGCCGCCACGGCTGCGCGGCGAACTCGAACTGGCACAGATCGAAGCGGCTCGCGAGCGCATTGCGTGCGAGCGACTCGAACGCGAGCGGCTCTGCGCCGACGATGCTCGCCGCCGCCCGCGACGATGCGAGACGCGGCTCGTCGCCCGGAAGATCGAGAAGCGAATACACGGTGACCGGCTGATCGCCCGCGAGAGCGTCGAGCGTCGCGGCGATGGAATCGGACGGCAACGCGAGTCCCTCGCCGAGCGCCGCGTGCTCGCCGCGCGCAATCGCCACTTCCATGCGCGGCGTGACAAGCGCGGCCGGCGCGGCCACTTCGCCGATGAGCGCGGGCGCGGTCGAAACCACATGCCCGAGCAGTCCGGCGACGAACGGCGGCGCGGCAAGCGCTTCATCGGCTTCGCGGGACGGAATCGGCAGGCAACGCATGGCGGGCACCGCCTTCACATTGCGATGCCCCGCGCCAGAGAATGCCTCGCGCACGAAGCGGAACCAGCCGCGATCGATGACCGCGAGCACGCGCCGGCCATCGGCGAGCGCGACGGGATCGACGGCGATATGGCAAGTCTGCGCGTCCTGGATCACCTGATCCTCGATCACGTTCGGCAGCGCCTGACGCAAGCGCGGCCCCTTCAGCGGCGGCACTTGCGCGGCGAGCAGCAGCGTGTCGCGCGCGGCGACGATCAGCACGGTCGCGTTCGCACGCGGCAGCAAGCCGAGCGATGCGCGGCCAGCGCGCTGAGTTTCGCCGCGCTTGTCGAGCAGCACGAACGGCAGGTCGGGCAGATGCCACTCTTGCGAGCGCACCGCCGGATCGCGCGGCGGTAGTAAAACGATCAGTGTGCTCAAAGGCCACTTCCTCTCATTTAAAGCGCGTCGCGCGTATAGACGATGCGCGTCGTGTGCGTGGTCGGATCGCGGTACACGAGCGTCGAGCGCTCCAACTGCGCGCGCTCATGTTCGACGCGCCCACGGATCACGAAATAGCGTGTGGTGACATCGAGCTCGCTGGGATCGATCGATGTCGCGGTCTTTACGCCCGCGCCGGTGAGCGCGAGCTGCACGTTGCCGGTATCGTGAAAGAACACCGTCTCGCGGCGCGCGACGAACGCCTGCGCCTGCGAGAGATTCATTCCCGGCACCACGGCCGCGACCACTTCGGCGGGCGCGGTGTTCATGTTCACGGCGGTCGTCGTCGGCAGAACGGTGACGAACGGCCTGAGCTTCGCGACGGCTTCCGGCGAGAAACCCTGCACGTCGAGCAGCGAGTCGACGCTGATCATCTGCAAGGGCGCGACGGGCGCGTCGGTATCCGCGTCCTTCAGGCCGGGATCGTCGGTGAAATTGCCGCCGCCCGTGCCGCCGCCCTGCGCAATCGCCGCGATGGTCGCTTCCGGCGTGGTCGTGCTCGTCGTGGTGCTGTTGCCCGTTTGCGTCTGAAAACGCGTCGCGGACCGCGCGAGACCCGCGCGTATCTGCAGCGCCACCGTTTTCGCGAGCGACCCGTTGATGCCGAGAAGCGTAAGCAGCCGCTGGAACGCCTGAATCTGTTCGACGTTGATGGTCAGTACGCCCGGCGTTGGCGTCGACACGAGGTTGCGCAGATTGAACTTCGCCTGCGCGTCTTCAATCGATCCGGACAGAAACGTCTGCGCGCCTTCCTGCGAACGCACTTCACCGATCTGCCCGAGAAAGTCCGACAGCTTCGTCTTCGCGATGGGCACACCCCACACGCCGCCGAGATACGTGACGGTCGGCGAGGTATCGGCTTCCGAGCGCAATATGAGGCGCGTCCAGTCGAGCGCGCTACGCGAAATCCACTGCGCCTGCGCGAGCAGCCGCTGATTTTCGATACGCCGCACCTGCACCTGCTGACGCCACAACATGCCCGACACCAGAATGGCCGACAGCGCGACCACCAGCAACGCGCTGATGATCGCGACTCCGCGTTCTTTCCGGCTTCTGGCGCGCATCGTCATTCTCCGACCATGAATACACGCGTGATCGGCACGGCGAGATTGCGCGCGCCGACCGCCACCTGAATTCCCGAAACCGCGCGCGGCAGCGGCGCGTTGCCGAGCTGCGGCACCTTCAGGTTGTTGTCGTTCTCGTCGATCTGCGAGAACACGTCGTTCATCCTCGTGGTCCAGCCTTTCTGCGGAATATAGACGCGCGAGGCGAGCGAAGCCACGCCGCCCATCAACTGCACCGCGTTCCAGCCGTCCGCCGTATCGCTCGATGACAACGCGCGCCGCACTTCGCCCACATTCGCGAGCGGCGGCGACGCGAAGCGCACGATGCGTCCGTCCGACAAACGGTAACGCACCACCTGCAAGCGTGGCGGCGCACCGACCGCGAACATGCCGCGCACGATCTGCAGCGAGCCGTTGTCGATCGACACCGCGGGCTGACCCGCTTCGTCGTCGGTGGCGGCCTGACGCGCGTCGATACGCATCTGGTCGAACAACTGCGCGACCACGCGCTCGTCTTCCATCGAATTGGTGATGGTCGCACGGGCGCGGATGATGGAGTCAAGCCCGCGCCACGACAGCACCGCGATCACCGCCAGAATGGCGATGGCGATCAGCATTTCCAGCAGCGTAAAGCCGCGCTGCCTCGCGGCGTCAGAGGGAGCGGTTCGTTTCATTCGCCACCACCGTGACCATTTGCGCGAGATAGCCCGAACGGCCCGGCGTCGTGACGAACATCTCGACGCGCCGGAAAATCGGGTTGGGCGTCGCGGTGACGCGCTGCGTGCAGACCAGCTTCAGGTTGCCCTGCGAACATTCGAAGGTGCGCGAGCCGATCTCCGGGAACGTGTGCGCCAGCCGAATCTGCGCGAGCTCGTTGTCCGCGCTCCAGCCGGCAAGCAGACGCCGATGCAAATCCGCCTCGCCGTTGGCAATCGCGCCGACCGCCCTCAGCGACGCGGCAAGCGCCACCGCGATGATCGCCAGCGCAACCAGCACTTCGATCATCGTGAAGCCGCGTTCCTTCCGCCGGGTGCACATCACCGCACCTGAAAGCGGCCATTGCCGCTGCCGACGATGGTCGCGCGCCCTGCCGGCGAAACGAGCGTGACTTCCATGGGCGTGTCGATGGCTTCGGTGCCGAAGACGAGGCGGCTCGCCGACTTGTCGGAATCGAGAAACTGGATCGTCGCGCTCGTCACGCCGCCTTCCCACGGACGCGGCCGCAGCAGATCGTCGCGCAGCGGACGCCAGCCGTCCTCGGTGCGGATATCGAAGCGAAAACCGCCGTCGTAAGGCTGCCACGCGATGGGCCGCGCGCGCACTTGCGCTTCGTCGCCCGCGGATTCGAACAGGAGCGCGAGACGCTGCGCTTCCTCGTTGAGGTCGGTGCGCGGATTGCGCGTGAGCTGCAACGAAGCCAGCGACACGAGCAGACCCGCGATCACCAGCACGACGAGCATTTCCAGCAGCGTGAAGCCTGCTTCACGGCCTCTATGCATATCGCGCCTGCCCACGATCATTCCTTCGATGAGATTACTGCCACGAACCGACGTCGGCGTCGTTGCCGTCGCCGCCCGCCTTGTTGTCCGCGCCGTAGCTGAACACGTCGATTTCGCCGTGCACGCCCGGATTCAGATATTGATACTGCGCGCCCCACGGGTCGGCCGGCAGACGTTCCAGATAGCCGCCGTCCTTCCAGTTGTTCGGCGCCGGTTCCGTGGTCGGCTTCTCGATCAGCGCGCGCAAACCCTGCTCTTGCGTCGGATAACGGCCGTTGTCCAGGCGATACAGCTTCATCGCCTGCATGATGGTGCCGATGTCCTGTTTCGCGGCGACGCGGCGCGCCTCGTCCGGACGACTCATGATCTTCGGCACGATAAGCGCGGCGAGGATGCCGAGAATGGCGATCACCACCATGATTTCGATCAGCGTGAAGCCGCCCTGACGGCGCGCCTTTGCAACGTTCATGCGGCGTTGTGTCCACAATTGCATGACTACTACCTCTTGATATGAATCCGGGGCTTGCGCCCGCTGTTATTGAAAATTCCCGCCGAGCATTCTAGCGAGCGCGTTCGCATGAACACGCGAACGAACCCGCCGCGCGGCGCTTTAGCGCACGTAGATCGTCGGTCCAGGAGGCATCTGCGGCAGGAAGATCTCCGACTTCGAGCCGTTACGATCGATGATGATCGAACGCGCGCGCACTTCCGAAAGCTTCACGCCTTGCGTGAGCGGACCGCCGAGCGAGATCGCGCGGGCCGGCTCGCCGCCATAACTGACGATAGCCGCCGCGCCGTGCTGCAGGGCCAGGATGCCGAACAGATGCACATCCTGATTCGCTTGCCGTTCCAGTTGTCCGCCGAAAATAGTCGCGGCCTGTTCCACCGACGGCGTGCGCGTGGCGGCGGCAGCGGGCAAGGGCGCGGTCTGCCGCGAGGTCAGCGTGACGACCCAGTACGTCACGGTCACGCAAAAGAGCGCGAGGGCGGCGAGCGATATCAGGCGAATTTGCAGGCTGTTCATTACTGCACCAGATTGTTCAGTTCGATGATCGGCAGCATCACCGCGAGCACGATCACCAGCACGACGCCGCCCATCGCCAGAATGAGCAGCGGTTCGAGCAGACTCGTCAGGAACATCGTGCGACGTTCGAGTTCGCGCGCTTCGCCTTCGGAGGCACGGTCGAGCATGGTGGTGACGTCGCCGGTGGCTTCGCCGGAGCGGATCAGATGCACCAGCACGGGCGGAAACGTCTTCGTGTTGCCGAGCGCGCGCGACAGCGACGAACCTTCGCGCACGCGCACGATGGCGTCGTCGACGTTATTGCTCATCGCCCGGTTGCTCAGGGTTTCGCCCGCGGCCTGCAGCGCGCGCAGGATCGGCACGCCGGCGGCCGTCAGAATGGCGAGCGTGCTGGCAAAGCGCACGGTGTTATAGCCGCGCACCAATTTGCCGATGAGCGGCGCGGTGAGCAGCCAGCGGTCGAACGCCATGCGCGGCCCGGGCCGCGCGAGAATGCTCTTGACGATCCACGCGAAAAGCGCGACGCCGACCAGCATGGCCCACCAGTAATTCCGCACGAACGCGGAGAGCGCCATCATCATCACGGTGAGAACGGGCAGCGCCTGCTTGGTGCTGGCGAACACGTTCACGACCTGCGGCACGACATAACTCAAAAGAAACGTGACGATGCCAAGCGCGATGATCGTCACGATACCCGGATACGTAAACGCCAGAATGATCTTCTGTTTCAGCGCGTTGCGTTGCTCGATGTAGTCCGCGAGACGCGAGAGCACGAGACCCAGCTTGCCGGTATGCTCGCCCGCCGCGACGAGCGCGCGATAGATCTCGGGGAAGTCTTTCGGATGCTGCGCCAGCGCATTGGCGAACGAATGCCCGCCGAGCACTTCGGCGCGGATCGCGGCCATGAGTTCGCGGATGTAATCGCGCTCGGACTGCTCGGTCAGAACCGCGAGCGTTTCGCCGAGCGGCAAACCCGCGATCAAGAGGCTCGCGAGCTGACGCGTGAGAATGGCCTGCTCGCGCTGCGACAGACGCCGCCCGAGCGAAAGGCGTTGCTGCCGTTCGCCGCGCGTCCGCGTACCCGCCGCCTCGACGATAAGCGGCGTCAGACCTTGCGTGCGCAACTGGCTGCGCGCGGCGCGGGCGCTGTCGGCATCGAGCACGCCCTTTTGCGTCTTGCCCGCGTGGTCGATCGCTTCGAAACGGAAAGCCGGCATACGCGTTAATCTCCGCCCGTCACGCGCAGCACTTCTTCGAGCGACGTCACGCCGGTCGCGAGCCAGCGGTTGCCGTCCTCGCGCAGCGTGCGCATGCCTTGCTTGCGGCCCGCCGCGAGAATTTCGGCATCGGCGGCGTTGCGGTGGATCAGCGGACGGATTTCATCGTCCATCAGCAGAAGTTCGTAGACGCCGCGGCGTCCTGCGTAACCCGACTGGCCGCAGCGGTCGCAGCCCACCGGATGCCAATGCGTCACGCCGTCTTCCTCGACGCGCTCTTCCTTGCACACCGGACACAGTTGCCGCACGAGCCGCTGCGCCAGCACGCCAAGCAGCGACGATGCGAGCAGATACGGCTCCACACCCATATCGGTGAGACGCGTGACGGCCGAAGCGGCGTCGTTCGTGTGCAATGTCGCGAGCACCAGGTGACCCGTGAGCGACGCCTGCACCGCAATCTGCGCCGTCTCCAGGTCGCGAATTTCCCCGATCATGATGATGTCCGGGTCCTGCCGCAAAATGGAACGCAGCGCGCGCGCGAAGGTCATGCCGATGCGCTCGTTCACCTGCGTCTGGCCAATACCCGACAAGTCGTATTCGATCGGATCTTCCACCGTCATGATGTTGGTGGTGGTGGTCTCAAGCCGCGACATGGCCGCATAAAGCGTCGTGGTCTTGCCCGAGCCCGTCGGCCCGGTGACGAGCACGATGCCGTGCGGACGGCCGATCAGCTTGTCGAAGTTCACGAGCGTGTCGCGCGCCATGCCGAGCTTTTCGAGATTCAGGCGTTGCGCGTCTTTTTCGAGCAGGCGCAGCACCGCGCGTTCGCCGTGTCCGGTCGGCAGCGTCGACACGCGCACATCGACCGGACGCCCGCCCACACGCAAGGTAATGCGCCCGTCCTGCGGCAGACGTTTCTCGGCGATATCGAGCTGCGCCATGATCTTGATCCGCGAGATCAGCGCGCCGTGCAGCGCTTTCTTCGGGCGCACGACGTCGCGCAACGTACCGTCCACGCGAAAACGCACGACCGACGCGTTCTCGAACGGCTCTATATGTATGTCCGACGCCTGTTCGCGCGCCGCCTGCGTCAGAAGCGCGTTGATCATGCGGATGATCGGCGCGTCGTCTTCCGATTCCAGCAGGTCCTCGACTTCCGGAATGTCCTGCATCAGGCGCGAGAGATCGACTTCGCCCTCCACTTCGCCGACAACCTGCGCCGCGCTGCCGTCGTTGCGCGCATAGGCGGAATTGATGGCGGCGGCCAGTTCATCGGCGGATTTGCGCTGGATGGACAGCGCGCCGAAATTGCGCGCGACTTCCGCGAGCGCGGCGTCGGACGTGCGCTCGCTGATCCAAACCTCGATGTTGTCCGCATGCTGATGCGCGAGCAGTATCTGCCCGGTTCGCGCGAAGCTGTAAGGCACGAGCCTGGCCGCGAGCGGCGACGCTGCGGCCGGCGCTTCAGCGTTGTGGGCGAGATTCGTGCGATCGGCTTCGGCGTTCAGCGTATTCACGGCCGTGCTCCTGACGAACTGTTCGAATTGCTCGAACTGTTATCCAGCGGCGTGGTGCTCGGCTGGTTGTTGGGCACCGCGTAATTGGTTGGCGCATTGCCGTACGGCGGCTGCTGCGGCTGTGGCAACTCCGAACGCTGCGGCGCTTGCTGATACGGCTGCGGCGCGGGACCCGCGTTCGGGTCCTGGGGCAGCGTCGTGCTCGGCGTACCGCGCGTCAGGTTGCTCCAGTCCAGCAGATTCTGGGCCGGGGCGCCACCGCCTTCGCTCGGTCCAAGCGGCTTCGGCGGCATGACCGGCACGTTCTGATCGCGAATCAGGCGGTTGTCCGTGGTCGAGCCGTATTGTTGCTGGCGCATGTAGTCGTAGCGCGTGTTGGCGATCTGCGAAGCCGTCGCCTGATCGCGCACGATCACTGGGCGCAGGAACACCATCAGGTTGGTCTTCGTGCGCGTCTTGCTTTCGCTGCGGAACAGGCTGCCGATGAATGGGATGTCGCCCAGAAGCGGAATCTTGCTGTTGTTATTGTTGTACTGATCCTGCATCAAGCCGCCCAGCACGACGATTTCGCCATCGTCCGCGAGAATGGTCGACTGCACGGAGCGCGTGTTGATGGTCACGCCGCCCGGATCGGTCTTGGTCGTGGCATCGACGCTCGAATCTTCCTGATAGATCTGCATCTTGAGCACGCCGCCGTCGGTGATCTGCGGCTTGACGTGCAAGGTCACGCCAACGTCGCGGCGGTCGAACGTGTTGAACGCCGTCACCGACGTCGCGGCGTTGGCGGTCGGCGTGGCGTAGGAGCCCGTCACCACCGGCACGTTCTGGCCGACGACGATTTTCGCTTCCTCGTTGTCGAGCGTGATCAGGTTTGGCGTGGAGAGGATGTTGGCGTCGGCGGACGTGGACAACGCCTGCAAGAGACCGCCGAGACCGAACAGATTGCCGAAGCGGTGCAGCAAGCCAATGTTCAGGCCGTTCGCCAAAAGACCCGTCGAAGCGGTGATCGCCGACGTGTTTTGCGCGACGGCTGCGCCCTGCACGGTCAAATCGAAGATGTTGGTATTGCCCGAGCCGAAGCTCGTGCTGCCGTACACCGCGTTGTTGCCGCCGTTCGAAAGCAGCAGACCCTGCCATTGAATGCCGAGATTGGCCCCGGTGGTGGCCGAGAGTTCGACGATCAGCGCTTCGATATAGACCTGCGCGCGGCGCGCGTCGAGCTGGTCGATCACGGCGCGCAGGTTCCGATAGACCGGGTCCGCCGCCGTGATGATGAGCGAATTCGTCGCCGAATCCGCCTGGATCATGCCGCCGCCCGAGTCGTTGCCGTTGTCGCTGTCCTTGTTCGACGAGAAACCGCTGTCGCGATTGCCGCCCGATCCCGACATCGGGTTACTGCCGCTGCCCGAACTGCTGTTGCCGCCAAAACCGCCTGGCAACGGCGGCACGCCCGACGTGCCGGTGGAGTTCGACGAATTGCCGAGCCCGCCGCTCTGGCCGAACGAATTCGACGAGTTCGAGTTCGAATTGCTCGACGAGTTGTCGTTGCTGCTGCCGTTGCCCTTGCCCATCATGCCGCGCAGGGTTCTGGCAAGACGCGTGGCGTCGGCGTTGCGCAACGCCACGACGTGCATGTTGCCCGGCTGCGAAGTCGGCGAGTCCAGCTTCTTCGCTAACGTTTTCGCGGCTTCGAGCCGCGCGCTGCTGGAAGCGCGGAACATCAGCGAGTTGGTGCGCGGGTCGGCGGTGACGACGACCTTGAGCGTGGCGTCCGTGCTGCCGATCGTGCCGGGGTCGAGCAGCTTGTTCATCTGGTCGGCCACGTCGATCGCGTTCGCGTTCTTCAGCTGGACCAAGTCCACCTCGCGCCCGGCGGCGGTATCGATACCCGCGATGATTCCGGCGATCCGCCGCACGTTGTCGGCGTAGTCGGTGACCACGAGCGTGTTGTTGCCGGGATAGGCCGCGATGGTGTTGTTCGGCGAGATCAGCGGGCGCAACACCGGCAAAATGTTATTGGCCGATTCATTGCGTAACTGGAACACCTGCGTGATGACCTGATCGCCTCGCGCGGCAGGCGAGTTGCCGACATAGGTCGGCACGCCCTGCAGCTTGGCGTCGGCCTCGGGCACGACTTTCAATACACCGTGATCCTGCACCAGCGCAAAACCCTGCATGCGCAGTGAGGCTTGCAATGTCTTCAGCGCCTGATCCTCGGGTACCGGATTTTCCGAGACGAGGTTCAACTGCCCCTTCACCCGGGGATCGACGATGATTGTCTTGCCAGTGGCGGCGCCGATCGCCTTTGCGACCTGGTCGATATCGGCGTTGACGAAATTCAATGTCACTTGCGCGTGCGCGGCTTGCGCGACGATAAGTCCCGCCGCCAGCAGTGCCGTCGCGATGCGACGCAGTGCGATAGGTTGTCTTCTCATGAATGTGTTGTCTAAGCGAACTTCTCGGGTAAAGCCCGCTAAGGCAGCACCGCTCGTCAAGCAGAGGCGCCGCCGATCGTTTCCGGGCTAGCTTGCCCGGGCGACGATCATTTCAAAAAATTGTGACGATAGCAGCAACGCGTAACGAAATTATTCAAAAAATCGTTCAAGACCAGAATTTTCTCTAGCCGCCTTCGCTTACTGAATTCCGCCGCTCTCAAGCTTTCAACGAACTTGCCGATAAACCGTCTGTGAAGCCTTCACAGGCTGGCCCATGCGCGCGGGAGACGAATTGTAACCCGACTCGAAGTCTTATTATTCAGACGTTTAAGAACGCCTTCCGCCGCGCGGCTGGCGGAAAACGGCTGACCTATGGCGCGCCCTCGCCGGGGTGTATGTCTGGTGGCTAACTTATGGCGTCAAACTTCAGCGGGTATGATACGGGCGGTTCCGCATTCCGGGCGGCGACATCGGGGGTGGGTTTTCCCGATGCCATACGACTGCGAGCGTGCTTTGACTGGCGCCGACGCGGATGAATGACGTTAGGCGCCCGGTCGCCGAAATGGCGGCGTGACGCTTTTCCGCGTGGGCGGATGGAGTAGAAAGAAGATGAAGAGATTCCTGCGATTACTTGCGATGGCCGGCGGCGTGATGCTCGCGGCTGCTTCCGCACACGCCGACTGCTTCGACGAGGCAGCGAAGTATCAAAAGGTCAATCCGCTCATCTTGCGCGCCATCGCCTGGCAGGAATCGCACAACAAACCCGACGCCATCAACAAGAACGCCAACGGCTCGACCGACTACGGTCTGATGCAGATCAACTCGATTCATCTCAACACGCTGGCTCAATACGGTATCTCCAGCGGCACGCTGATGGAACCGTGCAAGGCCGTGTACGTGGCCGCATGGCATCTGCGCCAGAAGATGAACAAGTATGGCAATTCATGGCAGGCCGTCGGTGCTTACCATTCCGAAACACCCGCATTGCGCGACAAGTATTCCTCGCAGATCATCGATATCCTGCGTCGCTGGAAGTTGCTTCAGGCTTCCAAGTAAGTTCGGCCCGGCGCTCAGGCGCTTGCGTCCTTGCGCCTTTCATCTGCATTTGATGCAAAATCCCTTCTCCGACAGCGCGCACCGTTGACCATTGTCCGGCGTGTCGCTTCGCCTGTGCGCGGGGCTTGCCGTTTGCCGCGTGTCCGCCTGCCTCCCAATTGCCGCTCGCCGGTCATCATCGCAATGAACTCAACGCCACTCCCAGTCACCGTGATTTCCGGATTCACCGGCGCGGGAAAGTCCGCGCTCGTCAATGCCATGCTCGCCAACGATGAAGGCGTGCGCGTTGGCGCCGTTAGCGTCGCTCACGAAGCGGACCCGGTCGAAGCAATCGAGCGCGACATCGCAGCGCTTGCCGAACAGCAGCGATTCGATGCGATCGTCGTCGAGTTGCCGCCGTTCGTGAACCCGCTCGATATCGCGGAGCAACTTGCTTTCGGCGACGACGAGCAAGCGACGCTCGGCGGTCAGGCCGTGCTCGATACCTTCGTCACCGTGATCGATGCGGCGAGCTTCCTGCGCGATTACGCATCGACGGATTCGCTCGCGCAACGCGGCCTTGCATCGCACGATGAGGCGCACGAAGAAGGCAGGACGGTGGTCGAGTCGCTCATCGAGCAGATCGAATTCTGCGATGTCATTGTGATCAACAAGATCGACCTCGTCGACGAAGAGGCGCTCGAAACGCTCGCGAGCATTCTTCATGCGCTCAATCCGCGCGCGCTTCAGGTGCAGACGCAGTCAGGCAAGGCGCCCATAGCCGACGTGCTCGATACGAACCGCTTCGATTTGGACAACACGGCAAGCGCGCCTGGCTGGCTCGCGATTCTCAACGACGAGCATCCGTCGAACGGCGAGCCGGATGCGTCGGGTGTCGGGCATCTCGTCTATCGCGCGCGCCGGCCTTTTCATCCGCAAAGACTGTGGGAACTGCTGCATCGCGAATGGACGGACGTGTTGCGCGCCAAGGGATTCTTCTGGCTCGCCACGAGAAGCGAAGTGGGCGGGGCGTTGTCGCAAGCGGGCGGGACGCTGCGGCATGGTCCGGCGGGCGTGTGGTGGGCGGCGCAGGATCGCAGCGAATGGCCAACGGACGATCCCGAGCTCGAAGCGGATATCGTCGCGGAATGGTTCGGTGACCCGGATGACAACAGCGTTGGCGATCGCAGGCAAGAGCTGGTGCTGATCGGCCTCAATCTCGACGTGGCGGCATGGGACGCCAACTTCGATGCATGCCTGCTCACCGACGAGGAATGGCTGCTCGGCTCGGACGGCTGGCGGCATCTGAACGATCCGTTTCCTGCCTGGGATATTGACGATCACGAGCATGAACACGGCGATGACGATCACGAGCACGGTCCGGATTGCGGCTGCGACGGCCAGACGCACTGAGCCAAACCGCACGAGTCGAGCGCGCGAAAAAAAACCCGCCGAAGGCGGGTTTATGTGTTGCTGCGGTCTGTCTGCGCGCACGCGGATTAACCTGATTCCGAGGCGCCGCGCTAAGAGCGCGTAGCGCCACAATCGGCAAGAAACTTACCGCTTGTTCACTGCGTCCTTGAATGCCTTGCCAGCCGTGAACTTCACCGTCTTTGCGGCCGGAATCTTGATGGACTCGCCCGTCTTCGGATTACGGCCGGTGCGCGCTGCGCGCTTGCCCGAACCGAAGCTGCCGAAGCCGATCAACTGCACTGCGTCACCTTTCGAGACAGCCTTCTTGATCACTTCGAGCAGGGTGTCCAGCGTTTCGCCGGTTTGAGCTTTGCTTGCGCCGGTCTGAGCGGCTACGGCGTCGATCAATTCCTGTTTGTTCATTAAGGTTCCTTTATCAGTTTAGGTTGACACGAACAGCGCGAACGCGCCGATTATACGTGCGCGGGCCGTGCAGTCGAGTAGGGACGGCCTTCCGGCGCGCCTTTGCGACGAACTGGCGTTCTTTCGCGCCACTTCTACGGCCATGCTTCGCTTCATTGCCCTCGCGCCGCCTCTATACGCGGCGCTTGGTATGATAGCGCAGCGCAAACCCAATCAGGACAAGGGTTTCAAAGATTTACCCTTATATTTTCCGGGCTTGCGGGCGGTTTTTTTGAGCACAGAACTCCGGGGTGCGGTCCATGCTACGCGAGCTGATCATCGAATACGGGCTGCCGTTGGTTTTTGCCAACGTTCTGCTGGAATGCCTCGGTCTGCCGCTGCCAGCCTTGCCCACATTGGTTCTGACGGGCGCCATCGCAGTCACCGCGAGCCTCGGAAGAAGCGGTCTCACGGCCATGTTTCCCGCCTCCGCATTCGCGCCGCTCGTCGCTATCGTGGTGGTCGCAAGCACCGCCGCGTTGCTCGGCGACACCCTCTGGTTCTGGCTCGGACGCCGTTATGGCAGCCGCGTGCTGGGCGTTCTGTGCAAGCTTTCCATCTCGCGCGACACGTGCGTGAACCGCAGTCTCGACTTCTTCGGCCGCTTCGGCGTGCGTATTCTCGCGGTATCCAAGTTCATCCCCGGCCTTTCCACGCTGGCCATTCCCGTGGCGGGCGCGACCGGCGTCGGCTTCGGCACCTTTCTGTTTTATGACGCACTCGGCGCGATTCTTTGGTCGGGACTCGGCGTGACATTCGGCGCGATGTTCGCCGATCTCGTCGATAAGGCGCTCGCCCTGCTCGACTGGCTCGGTCGCGGCGTCCTGGCAATCGCGGTCGTCGTGCTCGCGCTTTATCTCGGCGCGCGCTGGTGGCGGCGCGTCACGTTGTTGCGACGCCTGCGCATGGCGCGCATCGAGGTTGCGGAGTTGCGCGCGTTGCTTGCGAGTGAACCACGGCCGCTCGTCATCGATGTTCGTCGCGGCGAGCGTCGCGCGATGGACCCGTATGCCATTCCGGGCGCGCTGCTGCTCGATCACGGCGGCATCGCGGCGCAGCTTGCGGGCATCGAGCGCGATCTCAAGATCGTGACCTACTGCGATTGTCCGAACGAAGTATCCGCGGCGTTGGCGGCAAAAGACCTGATCGCGCATGGTTTCGACGATGTCGCGCCGCTCTTCGGCGGTCTCGAAGCATGGCGCGCCGCCGGTCACGCGGTCGAACCGATCGCGCTCGAAGGCACGATGCCCAACGCCTTGCATGCGGCCAAAGCGCCGTCTGTCTAGTACATGCTCGATGTCTTGCCGTCTTCGTCCGGTATAGCGGACGCCATCGCTTCCCTTCCCTTTTCGCATGACCGAATCATCGTTGCCTACGGACAAGCTTTTCGAGCTGCACGATCTTCCCGCGCGCTGGCGGCATCGGCGCGTCTTTATTTTCATCGATACGCAATTCGCGCACACCAACCGCTTTCTCGACATCTGGCGACGTTGGCGTGATGACAACGCGCGCTGCGAACGTCTGCATGTAGTCGTCATCGTGCCGTTGCATGCGCTCGATGCAGCGCCGTCGAAGAACGGCGACCCGCTCGCGGACGCACTGATAAACGCCTGGCCGATGCGCGTCTCCGGCATGCATCGGCTCGAATTCGATGCAGGGCGCGTGGTGCTGACGCTCGCCATCGGCGATGCGAACGACATGCTGTCGAGACTGTGGCTGCGCGCCGATGCTTTCCATCTCGACGCCGCCGCCTTCGACAATCCGCAATGGTTGTGCAAGGGCATCGCGCGGCTCGCGGGCGACGATGCAACCGTATCGGCGACGAACATCGCGGACGCCGCCTCGTTGCGACGCGCATTGGAGGCTTCGGGTTTCACGTGTGCCGACGACCGAAGCGCGCGCTTCGCCCCTCGCTGGCGCGTGCGTCGTCACGAACCGCCGCGCGCGTCCGCTGTCCAGTCGCGCGAAGCCATCGTGATCGGCGCGGGACTCGCGGGCTCTGCAATGACATCGCGTCTCGCGGCGCGCGGCTGGCATGTCACGCTCATCGACCGGCACGCGCTGCCCGCGCGCGACGCGTCGGGCAATCCGGCTGGCGTGTTTCATCCCATCGTCTGGCGCGATGACAGCGTCGCCGCGCGGCTCACCCGTGCGGGCTTTTTGTTCGCGCTGAGTCAGTGGCAAGCGCTCGAAGCGCGCTCATACGACTTGCAACGTAGCCGCGATGGCTTGCTGCAAATCGCGGACACGCCCGAAGACGCCGCCGCGATCGCCGACGCCATCGCCCGTTTCGCGTATCCGCGCGACTACGTGAGTTCGGTATCCAGCGCCGATGCATCGAGTATCGCAGGCGTGGATGTCGCGCGCGGCGGATGGTTCTTCCCGCACGGCGGCGCGATCTCGCCGGCATCGGTCTGCGCGGCGCAGCTTGCCGATGCCGGCGCCGCGCTAACGACGCGAATGAACACGGAAGTGGCGCGCATCGAACGTGATGGTGACAACTGGCGCGTCTTCGACACGCACGACGCGGAGGTCGCGCGAGCGCCGATTCTCGTGCTGGCGAACGCGCATGAAGCTGCGCGACTCGCACATCTCGATGATGCAACGACGAGCAGCGTGCGCGGACAACTCAGCATCCTGGACAGCACCACGCTCGATGGATTGCGCGTTCCCGTCATCGGCGAAGGTTATGCGGTGCCTTTGGGCGAACGAGGCACGCTGATCGGCGCGACCTATGACATCGACGATCCCGATATCGAAGTTCGTGACGCAGGGCATCGGGAAAACATCGAGCGCGTTGGAGCCATGCTTCCGGCACTGCAAGCGACGGCGCATGTGAAGCAAGGCCGCGTCGCGTTCCGTTGCGTGACGAGCGACCGCATGCCGATGATCGGCCAGTTCGCCGATGCAGCCGCCGCGCGCGCCGACGCCGCCCGCCTCAAAGGCGCGTGGCCGCTCGACCTGCCGCGCATGCCGGGTTTGTATGGCGCGTTTGCCTTCGGTTCGCGCGGGCTCGTCTGGGCGACGCTCGCCGCGGAACTCATCGTCTCGCAGATCGAAGGCGAACCTTGGGTCATCGAACGCGAACTCGCCGAGTCGATCGATCCCGCGCGCTTTTTATTGCGAGCGCTGCGTCACGGTCAATTCGACGCAACGTAGTTATCCAAGCCGGGTTGTGGATAAGACCCGGGTTTGCCGAAGAACGAGTTGTGGACTCGTTGTGCACGTAAACGGGACAACCTGCACGAGTGCCCGAGCGTCCCGAAAGTTGTTCAAAGTTGACCGCCATGCCTGAACATGTTTACCGCTGCGTTCTGCTTTTCACAATCGCTTGTTTGGAAAGGAGAAATTGGTCTTATCCACAGGTAAGGCAGGTGCTTGTTAACTACTACTACGTGTATATACAGTAAACCTGTAAACACCTGACACAGAGGCTATCGGAAGAGAGAAAACGAATCCGCAAACCGCCGGCCGGTCAGCCTTGCCGCCTTCGCGTGTGCGCGGTGTCGCTTTTACTTCATAAAAATCATGAGCCTGGACTTCCCTGTCACGGTCATCGAGGTATGGCACAATCGCGCTTCTTCCCGCGTCGCGCCGTTCAGACGGCGACCGCTTCAACGGAACGATGAGCGCGCGCCACGAATCTGATCAACCAGGCCGCGCTGTCGTCTGGCCGTCGGCCCGCCTCCGGGCAAGCGCCGCTTGTCTTGCCCGCATCCGTCACCATCTCAATGCGCGCGAGTCGTAAGCCGCGCGATGGCGAGCCGGGTGCGTCGTCTAATTCGTGCACGGCTGGTTCCGTGACGCCGTGTTCGTTCGCTTTCGTTTCATTTGAATGAACTCATTCGCCTGAACAGGCGAGCCGCTCGGATGCGCCGCGCGCGCAAAGTCACGCAACAGAACGTGCATCCTCTGCTGCAACGAAGGAGAAGCAAACACGATGAATTCGGCCTTTTCGTTTTTGCCCGCCTGGCCGCTCGAACCCAATGCCATTCTTTGGGCAGGTCTTGCGCTCGTCACCGCCGGCCTCGCCGGAGAATTGCTCTGGCGCGCATGGCGTCTGCCGCGTATCACGGGCTATGCGGTCATCGGGCTGATCGCCGGTAACGCGGGACTCGGTGTGATCGACGTCAGCGCAGGCGCCATCTCACGGCCTCTGCTAGATGTCGCGCTTGGGCTATTGCTCTTCGAACTCGGCGGCCGGCTCGATTTGCGCTGGATCCGCCGCAATCCGTATCTGATTCTGTCGAGCATCGCCGAAGCCACGCTTACCTTCGGCTTCGTGTTGATTGCGTTGATGTTATGCAACGTGCCGACAATGCCTTCGATCGTCATCGCGGCCATCGCCATGGCGACGTCGCCCGCAATGGTCATCCAATTGAAGACCGAATTGCGCGCCGAAGGACAGGTTACGCAGCGTCTTCTCACGTTGACCGCGTTGAACAGCATGTACGCGGTGATCGTCGAAAAGCTCGCGGCCGGCGTGTTGCATCAGGAAATTTACGGCAATGCGTTTGCAACCATCCTGCAGCCGCTTTATCTGCTGATCGGTTCGCTCGTGCTGGCCTTCCTGCTCGCGCGTGCATGCAACCTGCTGTATCGGCGTCTGAATGCGAACGACGAGCACTCCTTCGTCGCGTTGTTCGGTCTCGTGCTGCTGGCTATCGCGATCGCGCATATCTTCAAGCTGTCGATCATTCTTGCGCTGCTTGCAGCAGGCATCATCGTTAAGAACGCTGATGAAAAGCCGCAACTCTGGCCTACGCATTTCGGTTCCGCTGGATGGCTGCTGACCGTCATTCTTTTTGCGCTGACACTGACGTCATTCGAATGGCGCGATATCGCGCTTGGCGGTGTAGCGGCGCTCGCGCTGATCGTCGCGCGCTTCATCGGCAAGCTGGCCGGCGTGATGATTTTCGCAAAGCCGAGCGGCCTCGACTGGAAGCAGGGCGCGGCGTTGGGCGTCGCGCTCACGCCGATGTCCGCGCTTGCCTACCTGCTCGTCGACGACATGTACGTGCTTTATCCGAGCTACGACCCGACGCTTCGCGCGATCGTCATGTGCTCGATCGTCGTGCTGCAAATCGTGTCGCCGTTCCTGGTGTACCGTAGCCTGTCGGCGGTGGGCGAGCGGCGCGAATAGGCGCCGCACCGCACCGCACGGGCATTGAATTTTTTAGAGGCGTCATGGCACTCGAACCATTTATCGACTCCGAGCCGTTCACCTTCGGCGTGGAGCTTGAGATCCAGGTCGTCAATACGCACGACTACGATCTGACCCGCGCCGCGTCGGACCTCATGCGTCTCATCAAGGACGAAGAGATTCCGGGCAACATCACGCCGGAAATCACCGAAAGCATGATCGAGCTTTCGACCGGCATCTGCACGACGCATGAACAGGCCGTCACCGACCTGCGCAAGATTCGCGATACGTTGGTCGCGGCGGCGGATCAACTCAATGTCGGCCTTGCCGGCGGCGGCACGCATGCTTTTCAGCAATGGAGCGACCGGCAAATTTACGACGCGCCGCGCTTCCAGTACATCTCCGAACTCTATGGCTACCTGGCCAAGCAATTCACGGTGTTCGGCCAGCACGTGCATATCGGCTGTCCGGACCCGAATAGCGCGCTGTTCCTGTTGCATTCGATGTCGCGCTATATTCCGCACTTCATAGCGCTTTCGGCATCGTCGCCATATATCCAGGGTGTCGATACCGGCTTCCATTCGGCCCGGCTTAATTCGGTATTCGCGTTCCCGCTTTCCGGACGCGCGCCGTTTGTCCTCACGTGGGACAGCTTCGAGGAATACTTTTCGAAGATGGTGCACACGGGCGTCGTGAACAGCATGAAGGACTTCTACTGGGATATCCGGCCGAAGCCGGGTTTCGGCACCATCGAGGTTCGCGTGATGGATACGCCACTTTCTGTCGATCGCGCTGCGGCGATTGCTTGCTATATACAAACGTTGTCGCGGTATTTGCTGCTCGATAAACCGCTTACGCCGCAAGAAGACGATTACCTCGTCTACACATTCAATCGTTTCGAAGCTTGCCGCTTCGGTCTGGAAGGCACTTGTGTGCATCCGCAGTCGGGTGAGCGGCACACCATCGGCGAAGATATTCTCGCAACGCTGGATGTACTTGCACCGCATGCCGAAGCATTGGGTTCGCAAGCGGCGCTCGCGCAAATCGCGGACATTGCACGCGGTGGCATGAATGACGCCACTTGGTTGCGCGGTGTATTCGACAAAGAGAAGTCGCTCCATGAAGCCGTACGTCAGCAATGCCTGCAATGGCGCGCATGACGCTGCCCTTACACACGCATTGAAGTGAGAATCAAGACGAAAGGCCGTTTCGATGAAAGTCGAAACGGCCTTCGTGCTTTGAAACTTCGGTCTCGCTATGTTGTGTATGAAACGCGTGCATGCGGAACTTAGGAATAAGCTCGTTGCCTGAACGTTACGTGAATCGTTACGGCATCTCTAAGGTTTCCCGTGAGAAGTCCGTATACCTACGTAATAGAAGGTAACGAGGGCTGCGCGACGCTATGGAAAACGTTAAAAAGCGCTGCAAGGTCAACGAATTGGAAAAACGATAAGGCGGTGAATCAAAGTTGAATGGATGCGCGCGGCCAAGGATAAGACAAAGGGTGGTCGAAAGATGTCTTGGCTTATCGAGAATTCGCTCACAACCAAACGCTACGTTTTTCCACGGGTTATCCACAGTTTTGCGTGAATAATTAAGGTGTACGTTTGTTCTAGGTCGCTTAGAATGGCGACGTTGCCGACGGCGCGTCATAGTCGGCAAAAACATAGCGCCGCAACCGGTCACTTTAGACGCAAAGCAAGATTGTCGAGCAGGGTGGTGAAGTGGCTGGTGACAAGATGGCGCATAACGAAGAGGGTTGCATGTCCCCCATTCAGGCAAAGCGAATTGGCTTGGTACGCCTGAATTTTGAGACGGCGGGGACCACGACCTGAAGGCGGTCTTTGGAATACTGACAGCAATGCACAGGCAGCAGGTTCCTGGGGCGGCTTAGGGGACGTGGTGTTCGTTGGTTAGCGAACATGCCGTCAAAACCCATAAGCGGAACAACAAGCGAAAGATCATGAGTGAAGGTTTATACGGAGAGCAGGCGACGGGGCGGGTGACCCACGGCCTGCTGAGGCTGAGCACAGCGATGCGCAGCCAGGCCTGGGAATGGGCGGAAGGCGCGGGGCTTACGCCAACCCAGGGTGAAATTCTCGTACTGCTGATGCAGCGCAAGGGGCCTATGCGCCTCGGCGAGATTGCACGGGAAACCGCGCTGACCGCCGCGACCACCAGCGACGCCGTGAGCACGCTCGAAGGCAAGGGGCTCGTCGAAAAGCGCCGTGCACTCGACGACGGTCGCGCACTGGCGGTGCGTCTGACCGCACGCGGCCGCACGGCCGCCAAGCGCGCGCTGCAATGGCCGGACTTCCTCGCGAAGGCGGTCGGCACATTGCGTGAGGAAGAGCAAGCGGCGCTTTACCGCAGCTTGCTCAAGACCATCCGCCAGCTCGAAACACAACAGCAGATTCCGGCGCATCGGATGTGTCTGTCGTGCGCGCATTTCCAGCCGAGCAAGAATCCGAAGAAGGTGCTGCATCATTGCGCACTGCTTCAGATCGACATGGCGGACACCAATCTGCGTCTCGACTGTTCGGTATACGAAGAAGCCGACGTCGCCACGCAGAAGAAGAGCTGGAAGGTCTTCGCGCAAATCGCCTGAACGGCAACGGCCCGGGACAACCCGGGTCGATCGGTGCAAAGGTACGCTGTGAGGCCGCGTCGAGTCGGTTAGACTGTGCGCGTCGCGCCTCCTGGCGAGGCGCGGCTCGTCTCTACTCCGCAGTCCGAGCCACGGAAACCCGCCGATGAAACATGAAGTCCTGGCGATTCGCCACGTCTATTTCGAAGATCTGGGCAGCCTCGAACTGGTCCTCGGCGACCGCGGCCATCTCGTGCGTTATCTCGACGTGGGCCGCGGACGCATAGACGCGCCCGATCCGCTCGATGCATCGCTCATGGTCGTGCTCGGCGGGCCGATCGGCGCCTACGACGATGCGCAGTATCCCCATCTGGCTCCGCTTTTGTCGATGCTCGAAAAGCGCATTGCGGCGGGCTTGCCGACCATCGGCATCTGTCTTGGCTCGCAGCTGATCGCGCGTGCGCTCGGCGCGCGCGTGTATTCGTCGGGAAAGCTGGAGCTCGGCTGGTCGCCGCTTGCGCTGACCGACGCCGGGCGCGCGTCGCCGCTGCGTCATCTCGAAGCTGACGGCAAATCCATTCCCGTATTTCACTGGCACGGCGACACCTTCGATTTGCCGCAAGGCGCGAGCTTGCTTGCATCGACGGAAGCTTGCGCGCATCAGGCGTTCTCGTGGGGCGAGCATGTGCTTGCGCTGCAGTGCCATCCCGAAGTGCTGCCAGACCGGTTCGAAAGCTGGCTCGTCACCTATCCCGCGAATATCGCCAGGAGCGGCGCCACGGCCGTCACGCTGCGTGAAGAGACGGCGCGCCACGGTCCCGCCCTCGAACGCGCGGCGCGCGCCATGTTCCACGAATGGCTCGACAAGTTTACCTGCACCGAACGTCAGGGCTGAAAGTCAAGGCGCGGATTGCGGCGGGTCGCACCGCATGCATCCTGCACGGAAGAAATCCCGATGCTATTCTCGATCGCATCTTTTCTCACCGAGCCTTCGACATGAGCGCGCTTTTCACTCCCAAGACCTTACGCAGCCTTCAGCTTCCCAATCGCATCGTCATTTCGCCGATGTGCCAGTACTCCGCCGAACGCGGCGAGGCCACCGCGTGGCACATGATCCATCTGGGCCAACTCGCGCTCTCGGGCGCGGGCATGCTCGTCATCGAGGCGACCGCGGTCGAGCCTGATGGCCGCATCACGCCTGGCGATCTCGGTCTCTGGGACGACGCGACCGAAGCCGCGCTGCGTCCGGTCCTCGCGGCCATCCGCCAGTATTCGGATATCGCCGTGACCATGCAGCTCGCGCACGCGGGCCGCAAGGCGTCGAGCAACAAGCCGTGGGATGGCGGCCAGCTGATCCCGGTTGCCGACGGCGGCTGGATGACGCATGCACCTTCGGCCATTCCGCACAAGGAAGGCGAGACGCCGCCGCTCGCGCTCGATGCGGCCGGCCTCATTCGCGTGAAGGAAGCGTTCGTCGCATCGGCGAAACGGGCGGCGCGGCTTGGTATCGACGGCATCGAGGTGCATGCGGCGCATGGTTATCTGCTGCATCAGTTTCTGTCGCCGCTCGCCAATCAGCGCACCGACGAATACGGCGGTTCGCTCGAAAATCGCATGCGTTATCCGCTCGAGATTTTCGAGGCCGTGCGCGCCGCGTTTCCCGCCGACAAGCCCGTCGGCGTGCGCGTGTCCGCGACGGATTGGGTCGAGGGCGGCTGGACCATCGAGGACACGATCGCGTTCGCGGCGGAACTGAAGAAGCGCGATGTCGACTGGATCGATGTCTCGTCGGGCGGCGTATCGCCGCTGCAGAAGATCACGCTCGGGCCGGGCTATCAGGTGCCGTACGCACAGGCGGTCAAGGAAGCCACGGGCGTGACGACCATCGCGGTCGGTCTCATCACGGAGCCGCAGCAAGCCGAGGCGATCGTTGGTAGCGGCAAGGCGGACTTCGTCGCCATCGCGCGGGCCGCGCTGTACGATCCACGCTGGGCGTGGCACGCCGCCGCCGAGCTCGGCGCGACCGTCACGGCGCCGCCGCAATACTGGCGCTCGCAGCCGCGCGAACTGAAGAACCTGTTCGGCGACGTGGCGTTCGGCCAGCGCTAACCAACATCATCAGTCGATACCCACGGATACTCACGGGCCAGTTGTTCGACAGCGGCCCGGGAGTGTACGATAACGATTGAGTTGAACAGCACGTTCAACCATGCCAACGCGGCGCCTCAGCGGCCACCGCGTTTTTTTTATCCGCTTTCGTCGAGACGATCCAAGACGAAGTGGACATGAAGCCAACCCCACACCTCGTTTATTAAGGATTCGTTCGATGAGTTCACGCAGGATCACCGTCCGCCGCTCGGGAGTACATGGCAAGGGCGTATTCGCCGTGAAGCACATCGCGGCGGGTGAGCAGGTGATGGAATACAAGGGCGAGCGTATCTCGTGGAAGGAAGCGCTGCGCCGGCATCCGCACAATCCGGATGAGCCGAATCACACGTTCTACTTCGCGCTAGACGACGGCAGCGTGATCGACGGCAAGATCGACGGCAACAGCGCGAAGTACATCAATCATTCGTGCAAGCCGAATTGCGAAGCCGAGGAAGTGGAAGGGCGCGTGTTCATCCACGCCCTGCGCGACATCGGGCCGGAAGAAGAGCTCAATTACGACTACGGCCTCGTGATCGAAGGCCGCATCACCAAGAAGCTCAAGAAAGAATACGAGTGCCGTTGCGGCGCGAAGAAGTGTCGCGGAACCATGCTCGCGCTGAAGAAATAGGCGCTTGCAACGCCATGATAAAGAAGCCACTGCATGGAATCATGCCGTGGCTTTTTATTTTGCGGCGGCTGGCGCCGCGCCGTCCTTGAGCGGCATACGCACGATGAAGCGCGCGCCGCCTTCCGGAGCGTCTTCGTAATGCACCGTGCCGCCGTGCAGCGAGATGATGTCGTGAACGATGGCGAGCCCGAGTCCCGCGCCGCCTTCCACCATCTGACCGTCGCCACGAAAGAAGCGCTTGAAGAGATCGGGTTGCTGATCCGGCGGCACACCGGGACCGTTGTCCTCGATGACCACTTCGCCGAAACGCTTGCCTTGTGCATCGTGCCAGTCGCCAATAGTCAGCGTGATGCGCGAACCTTCATGACGCGACGGCGGCACATACTTGAGCGCGTTGTCGATGAGATTCGCGATCACCTCGCGCGTCAGCACGATATTGCCGCGCGCCATCATCGGATGTTCGTTGTCGGGGTCGTCGAGACGCTGAAAGCCCAGATCCACGCCCGCCGACAACGCGCGCGGCACCCATTCCGCGCCGGTTTCGAACGCGAGCGTGGCGAGATCGAAGTCGGTGAAACGCGCGGCTTGTTCGCCCGGTTCGGCGCGCGCGAGCGAAAGCAGTTGATTCGACAAACGCACCGCGCGATCCGCCGATGCGCGCAGTTCCTTCACCGCTTCGATGGCCTTCGCCGGATCGCGCGAATTAAGCGCTTGCTCCGCGTGCAGCTTGACGGCGGTAAGCGGCGTGCGCAATTGGTGCGCGGCATCGGCGATGAATTTGCGTTGTGCATCGAGCGCGGCCTGAAGGCGCACGAGCAAGCCGTTCATGGCGCTCGTGAGCGGACGGATTTCGCTTGGCACGAAGGTTTCGTCGACGGGTTCGAGCGAGATGTGGGTCTGCTGGTTGAGCGTGTCGGCGAGATCGGTGAGCGGGTTCAATTGCTGATTTACCACGCGCCATACGATCACCCAGCCTGCGAGCAGCAAAAGCAGCAGCGGCATCATGATCGCGAAGAGAAACTCCACCGCGATTCTGTAGCGCGAGCCCACGCGCTGCGCCACTTCGACCACGATAGGATTGCCCGTCGGCTGCGGCACGCGCACTTGCGCGGCGCGCACGCTCACGCCCTGATAGTGCGTTTCGAAAACGTATGCATAGTGGATGCGCCGCACGGCGGTGCCGGTCAGCGGCAGATCGGGCTCGCCGGCAATTTCCTGGTCGCCGGTGCTGATGCGATAGACGAGCTGCTCCACCGGATCGGAGAACATCGCCTGGGCGAGCGGCGGAACGGTGACGGGGGCATCGACGCCCGCGAGCTGAATCTGCTTGGAGATGGCGGTGGCGAGATCCGCGAGAGAACGGTCCACCACGTGCTGCGTGTACTGCCACGCGAGCCAGTACGCCATCAGGCCGCTCATCAGCGCGAGCAGGGACAGCGGCGCGGCCAGGCGGCGCAACAGCGTGCGCCGCAGGCTCGGTGACGCGGGAACTTCGGTGGCCTTAGATCGCGCCAGATCGAGCCAATCTTCGCGGGCGAAACGCTGATCGCCCGCGCGCCGGGTGGGAAGTCGCAAACCGTTCTACCGCCGGGACGTCACGTCGCCTGACGGATCTCCTGAAGCAAATAGCCGAAGCCGCGCACCGTCACGATTTCCACGCGCGTGTTTTCCAGCTTTTTGCGCACGCGATGCACATAAACTTCGATGGCCGTATCGCCGAGATCGCCGCCGAAATGCGTCAGGTGATCCTGCAATTGCGCCTTGCTGACGACGCGGCCATGACGCAGCAGCAGCATTTCCAGCACGGCGAATTCGCGCGGCGACAGTTCGAGCGGACGCTCGTCGTTGAAGATGCGGCGATCCACGCCCGACAGACGCAAGCCGCCCAAGGTGACTTCGGGGCGCGGCACGTCGCCGTGCGGGCCGCTACGGCGCATCACGGCGCGAATGCGCGCTTCCAGTTCCTGCGGCTCGAAGGGCTTGAGCATGTAGTCGTCGGCGCCGCTGTTCAGCCCCTGCACGCGGTCATGCAGTTCGTCGCGCGCGGTGAGGATGATGACCGGCGTATGCCGGTTGCTCTGGCGAAAGCGCGCCAGAAGCGTCATGCCGTCGATGCCCGGCAGGCCCAGATCGAGAATGACCAGTTCGTGGCGGTTCTGCGCGAGCGCTTGCTCGGCGAAGATGCCGTCGTGGACCATATCGACCGTGAAGCCCGACTGTTCGAGGCTGCTCTGGATGCCGCGCGCAATGGGGCGGTCGTCTTCAATCAGAAGGATTCGCATGAACTCGCTCAAGTACGATGGGTTTAACCCGAGCCGGCGCCCAAGCCGGTGACATGCACGACGCGGCGGCGCGGGTTCGAGCCGGATCAAATCCGTTGATTCTCATGCGGCGTCGCGCGAACGTAACCTCGAGCCGCGAGCGGCCGTACACCGGATGACTTTCTGCCTGAACGTTGCCCAGGCTAGTTGCGCTGCTGATTGTACAGCGTCAGTCAGAAGTGCCGGTCGATCGGCCGGGTCCACGGGCGCGCGTCACGCGGCTACATTACACGACCTTATAAATCAGCCTGCACGACCGAAAGATTTCAGCACGATTTCTTTCTTCAAGCTTCGCATCGGCTTCCATCCATGACGGGAAGCTGGCAAAAGGCGCTTTTCGATCCTTTCGATCATGTCACGGTTGGTAATACGGCTGTTACCTTGTCGGTTGCCGTAAGCAGGCGTTAAGCTCCGCGCGAAACGGCCCTTCGGCGCGTCGGGTATGTGAGTGATGGCACTTTCATGCGCTAAAGTCGCATCTTCGTTTTCGCTTTCGCGCGCGCCCAATCATGCTGGAACTTGATCATTTCGATCTCGCTTTGCTCGATGTGCTGCAACGCTTCGGCCGCGCCACGCATCAGCAATTGGGCGAGCAGGTGCCGCTGTCGCCGTCGCAGATCGGCCGTCGACTGCAGCGGCTCGAAGCGACCGGCGTGATCGAAGGATATCGGGTGGTGTTGCGGCCAGAAAAGCTTGGCCTCGGTGTGACCGCGTTCACGAGCCTGAAGCTCAAGCATCACGGCGATTCGATCATCGAGGAGTTTCAGCAGCAGATCGAGACGCTGCCCGAAGTGCTCGAATGCCACGCGACCGTCGGCGATGCGGATTACCTTCTGCGGATCGTCGCGCCCGATCTGAACGCGCTGTCCACCTTCGTGATGAAGAAGCTGATGCGCGTTCCCGGCGTCGATAGCGTGCGCTCGAACATCGTGCTCACGACATTCAAGCGCAACGGTCCGCTGCCGCTAGGTCACTTGTCGACCGATTCCGCCTGAAGCGTCGGATTCAGCAAGTCGACATAAGCAACCGGCACCAGATCCGTCTGTTCCACGCCAAGACGCGCGAACATGGCGTGCGCTTCTTCCTCGCCGCCGGCTTCGTCGTCTTCCTGACCCAGCAGCACTTCGAGTTCGATGAAGTCCCCAAGCCCATCCACGCGATCCAGATGGATGCGCGTGCGCCCGACCAGATAGACATGCCTTTCCTTCGTGACGATGCCGCGCGTGGTCAGCGCCTGCGCGAGCAGCGTATGCATGGCTTCGGGATTCGTCACGGGACTGCGCGAGTAATACGAGACTTTCGGGCCGTCGCGGTCGTCGCGCTGATAGAAGATCAGCTCCGATGGCGTGCCGTCGTCGAACTGGCGCAACTTGAGACGGCCGGTGGGCACGTCGTAGAAGAAGTCCTGCTGGCGAAACACCAGCGGCCTGTCGGTGGCGAGCGCGGCGGCGCGCTCACGCAATTGGTCGAACTGATGAGCGCGTGCCTTGATTTCGATGTTGCGTGCCATGGAGGACTCCGGTTGAGCGGTTTGCCTTGAATGAAGCATCTGCGCTCAAGCCTAGCAAAGTTTCGATGAAGGCCGCTTGAACTTCGCCTTACATCGACCATTGGGCGTCGATGAGCCGCAGCGCCGCCGCAATCGCCGGTTCCTCGCGGCGTTCGGCGAGCGTCACGAACGACAGTTGTGTCGATACCGTGACGCCCTCGACGATGGTCAGCGCATGCGCGTGCGCCTCCCGAAGCGCGATCGAATCGCGGGCGAGCGAAAGGCCCACGCCCGATTTGACGAGATCGAGCATCGACGGCTCCTGATCCACTTCGGCGACGATGGTCGGCGACGCGTTGGCATCGCGGAAAATCTGCGATAGCAGCCGGTTGTGTGCGGATTCCGGCGGCGTCCAGATCCACGGCAACCGCGCGAGCGTCGCCCAGTTGCGCTTTCCCTTGTTCACGCGGTTATGCCAGCCGGCGGGCGCGAGCACGCGATAGTCGAAGGGCGTCAGCCGCACGACATAAAAGCGCTCGCCATCGCGCGTGCCGTCCGCCGCAGGGTCGCCGATGTAGTAGCCGACATCCAGTTCGCGCGACTTCACGCGTTCGAGCACCCAACCCGACATGCCATGCCGCAACGCCGTTTCAATGCGCGGATACGCTTCCACGAGCTGCCGCAGAAAGCCGCCAAGGCGCAGAAATTCGGGGTCGAGAATCGTCCCGATGCGCAACGTGCCGCTCACTTCGTCGCGCAATGCGGCGGCGGCGCGTTGGACATCTGCGGCGGCGACAAGCGCGCGTTCCGCGTGCGGCAGCAGCGCTTCGCCGTCGCGCGTCAGCAAAAGTCCGTGCGATGTCCGCGAAAACAGCACGACGCCGAGCATCTCCTGAAGATTCTTGATCTGCAAACTGACCGCTGGCTGCGTTACATGCAGTTGCGCCGCCGCGCGCGTGAGATTGCCTTCGCGAGCGACGGTGATGAAAGCGCGCAGAAGTGTGTAGTCCATGCGCTGATATTAGCGCGACTTATATCGCCGATGAACATATCTCATTGGATTTGCTGCGGCTTGCGGCGTTACTCTCGCCAGACCATGCCGCGACAGACGGCATTGCCGGCCATCAGGAGACAGCGATGAAACAGGACGCCCGCAAGCTGGAAGGTGAATTCGACTACATCATCGTCGGCGCGGGCACGGCCGGATGCGTGCTCGCCAATCGCCTCAGCGAAGACCCCAACGTGAACGTGCTGCTGCTCGAAGCGGGCGGCAAGGACGACTATCACTGGATACACATTCCCGTCGGCTACTTGTACTGCATTGGCAATCCGCGCACGGACTGGCTGTACAAGACGCAAGCCGAAGCGGGTCTGAACGGGCGCGCGTTGTCTTATCCGCGCGGTCGCGTGCTCGGCGGATGTTCATCCATCAACGGCATGATCTACATGCGCGGCCAGCGCGAAGACTACGACGACTGGGCGCATATCAGCGGCGACCCGAACTGGTCGTGGGATTCCGTGCTGCCCATCTTCAAGCGCAGCGAGGATCATCACGGCGGCGCGAATCAGTGGCATGGCGCGGGCGGCGAGTGGCGCGTGGAAAAACAGCGTCTCAAGTGGAAGATTCTCGAAACCTTCTCGCAAGCCGCGCAGCAAAGCGGCATTCCCGCAACCGATGACTTCAATCGCGGCGACAACACAGGCGTCGGTTATTTCGATGTGAACCAGCGCGGCGGCATTCGCTGGAACGCGGCCAAAGCATTCCTGCGTGAAGCGATGAAGCGCCCGAACCTCACGACGATCACCGGCGCGCACACGCAACGGCTCGTGTTCGAGGGCATGCGGTGCTCGGGCGTGGAATATCGCGGCGGCGACGTCGATTACATCGCGCGGGCGCGTTGCGAGGTGATTCTCAGCGCGGGCGCGGTCAACTCGCCGCAGATTCTCGAGCTCTCGGGCATCGGCAATGGCGCGCGGCTGCAGCGGCTCGGCATCGATGTCGTGCGCGATCTGCGCGGCGTCGGCGAGAATCTGCAGGACCATCTGCAATTGCGCATGGCATACAGAGTGAACGGCGTGCGCACGCTCAATACGTTGTCGGCCAAATGGTGGGGCAAGCTTTTCATCGGCATGCAATACGCGCTCTTGCGCAGCGGCCCCATGTCGATGGCGCCGTCGCAACTCGGCGCGTTCGCCAAATCCAATCCCGACGACGCATCCATCAAGCGCTCCGATGTCGAATATCACGTTCAGCCGTTGTCGCTCGAACGCTTCGGCGAGCCCTTGCACGCGTTCAATGCGTTCACGGCGTCCGTATGCAATCTGCGGCCTACGTCGCGCGGCAGCGTGCATATTGGCTCGCCGGATGCGCACGCGGCACCGCTCATCGCGCCGAATTATCTTTCCACGGAACACGACCGCGAAGTTGCCGTCAACGCGTTGAAGCTCACGCGGCGTATCGTCAACGCCCCCGCGCTGGCGCGACATGCGCCCGAAGAGATTCTGCCCGGCATCCAGCTCCAGACGCGGGAAGAACTGATCGAAGCGGCAGGCAATATCGGCACGACGATTTTTCATCCGGTCGGCACATGCCGCATGGGTACGGACAACGATCCCGCCGCCGTTGTCGATAGCCGTCTGCGCGTGATCGGCGTGCGCGGATTGCGCGTGGTCGATGCATCGGTGATGCCGGTCATCACCTCCGGGAACACGAATTCGCCGACGCTGATGATCGCCGAACGCGCAAGCGACATGATTCGCGAAGACCGGCGCGGCATGGAAGCGCAAGAGGTCATCGCAACCGCGCTTGCATGACCGCACGATGAACGGCGCGTTTTGCGGCCTCGCACGAGACGGCGTCATGCGAGGCCTTCGCATGTCCGACAGCCCGAGCTTTCAACGGCGTAAGTAAGTGCAAATCCCAATGATTGCGCTGCATCATTGCGGCGACAATGGCCTCGAATCAGGTGATGCTCGGCTTATCGCGCGCACACTTTTGTGCAACCGCAACAGCGGCGCACGAGGCAAAGCGGTATCGGCGCGAAACCCGCGTCCGGTATGCGCGGATAAAAAATAAGGCGCAGGCGAAGTCATCCGCTTAGCGTTTCACTTCGCATGGAAGGGGACATGATTCTCGGCGACACCATTCTGGAAACGCGAGGGCTCACGAAGGAATTCAAAGGCTTCACGGCCGTGAATGGCGTGAACCTGCGCGTGCGCCGCGGTTCGATCCACGCGCTGATCGGTCCCAACGGCGCGGGCAAGACGACCTGTTTCAACCTTCTCACCAAGTTCCTCGAACCCACCGCGGGCCAGATCGTCTTCAACGGCACCGACATCACGCGCGAACGCCCGGCGCATATCGCGCGGCGCGGCATCATTCGTTCGTTCCAGATTTCCGCCGTGTTTCCGCACTTGAGCGTGCTGCAGAACGTGCGCGTCGGCCTGCAGCGGCAGCTCGGCACGTCGTTTCAGTTCTGGCGCAGCGAGCGTTCGCTCGATGCCCTCAACGACCGCGCGATGGATTTGCTCACGCAAGTGGGCCTGACCGATTTCGCCGATACGAAAACCGTCGAGCTTTCATACGGCCGCAAGCGCGCGCTGGAAATTGCCACGACGCTTTCGATGGAACCCGAACTCATGCTGCTCGACGAACCGACGCAAGGTATGGGGCACGAGGACGTGGATCGCGTGACGGCGCTCATCAAGAAGGTCTCGGCGGGACGCACCATTCTGATGGTCGAGCACAACATGAACGTGATCGCTGGCATCTCCGACACCATCACGGTGCTTCAGCGCGGCGAAGTGCTCGCGGAAGGCAGCTATGCGGAAGTATCGAAGAATCCGCTCGTGATGGAAGCCTACATGGGCAGCGCCGATGCAGCGCTCACCGGAGCGCACGCATGAGCACGATCGTGGAAGCGCGCCGCTCGCAAGAGGCGAACGGCGCAGCGGATCATGTGCCCGCGCTGGAAATAGCAGGCTTGCAGGCGTGGTACGGCGAATCGCACATTCTGCATGGTGTCGATCTGAAGGTGAATCGCGGCGAAGTGGTCACGCTGCTCGGCCGTAACGGCGCGGGGCGCACGACCACGATGCGCGCCATCATGGGATTGACCGGGCGGCGCACGGGCTCTATCCGCGTGGGCGGACGCGAGACCATTGGGCTTGCCACACACAAGATCGCGCATCATGGGGTCGGCTATTGTCCGGAGGAGCGCGGCATTTTCTCGAGCTTGTCCTGCGAAGAAAATCTTCTCTTGCCACCGGTGACCGGCAATCCGAAAGAGGCGATGCCGCTGGACGAGATCTACTCCATGTTCCCGAATCTGAAGGAGCGGCGCGCGAGTCAGGGCACGCGGCTCTCGGGCGGCGAACAGCAAATGCTCGCGGTGGCGCGCATTCTGCGCACCGGCGCCAATTTGCTGCTGCTCGATGAGATATCGGAAGGGCTTGCGCCCGTCATCGTGCAGACACTCGCGCGCATGATCCTCATGCTGAAGGGGCGTGGCTACACCATCGTCATGGTCGAACAGAATTTTCGTTTCGCGGCGCCGCTCGCGGACCGCTTCTATGTGATGGAGCATGGAAACATCGTCGAGCATTTCGGCGCGGGGGAACTCGAAGCGAAGATGCCGGTGCTGCACGAATTGCTCGGGGTGTAATCGTTCTTAAATCGACAAACGCGGCACGTTGAAGCGGCACGTAAAGCGGCACGTAAAGTGGCACGGCTCAGGCAGCACGCAACAACCAAAAACTCACGGAGACTGCAATGAAAATGAAGACCCTCGCGCGCCTTTCCACTTTTTGCTTTGCGGCTGCGGCGGCGAGTGTGGCGTCCATGAACGCTGCTCACGCGGCCGACGGCAACACGGTGAAGATCGGCTTCATTACCGACCTGTCGGGTCTCTACGCCGATATCGACGGCCAGGGCGGTCTCGAAGCCATTCGCATGGCGATTGCGGACTTCGGCGGCAAGGTGAACGGCAAGCAAATCGAACTCGTGTATGCGGATCACCAGAACAAGGCGGATATCGCGGCATCGCGCGCGCGTGAGTGGATCGACCGCGATGGCGTGAACGTGATCATCGGCGGCACGAACTCGGCTACCGCGCTTTCCACCAATCAGGTCGCGGGCGAGAAGAAGATTCCGTACATCAACATCGGCGCGGGCGCGGACAACCTCACGAACGAGCAGTGCACACCGTACACCGTGCACTATGCGTACGACACCATGGCGCTCGCCAAGGGCACCGGTTCCGCCGTGACGAAGCAGGGCGGCAAGTCGTGGTACTTCCTCACCGCCGACTACGCGTTCGGCAAGGCGCTAGAAAAGAACACGGCCGATGTGGTGAAGGCCAACGGCGGCCAAGTGCTCGGCGATGTACGCCATCCGCTGTCGGCGTCGGACTTCTCGTCGTTTCTGTTGCAGGCGCAAGGATCGAAGGCGCAGGTGCTCGGTCTTGCAAACGCGGGCGGCGACACCATCAACTCGATCAAGGCAGCGAAGGAATTCGGCATCAACAAGTCGATGAAACTCGCCGCGTTGCTGATCTTCCTGACCGACATCCACAGCCTGGGACTCGAAACCACGCAAGGCCTCGTGGCGACGGATAGCTGGTACTGGAACAAGGACGACAAGACGCGCGCGTGGGCCAAGCGCTACTTCGACAAGATGAAGAAGATGCCGACGAGCCTGCAGGCCGCGGACTATTCGGCTGTCACGACGTATCTGAAGGCCGTGCAGGCCACGGGCACGACCGACAGCGACAAGATCATGGCGCAGTTGAAGCAGACGAAGATCGACGACTTCTACGCGAAGGGCACCATTCGCCAGGACGGCGCGATGATCCACGACATGTATCTCATGGAAGTGAAGAAGCCGTCGGAGTCGAAGGAGCCGTGGGACTACTACAAGATCACGGCGACGATTCCCGGCGATCAGGCATTCGGCACGAAGGCGGAGTCGCGCTGCGCGGCGTGGAAATAAGCGCACACGGTTGATGCGGCAAGCGGCTGTCATTGGCCGCTTGCCGCGATGACTTAATCGACCCATTCCTGACGGCAGGTTCAATGGAAATTTTCGGCATCCCGCTCGCCGCGATGATGAGCCAGTTGCTCCTCGGACTGGTGAACGGCTCGTTCTACGCGATCCTGAGTCTCGGGCTCGCGGTGATCTTCGGCTTGCTCAACGTCATCAACTTCGCGCACGGCGCGTTGTTCATGCTCGGCGCCATGCTCGCGTGGATGGGCGCCTCGTATCTAAACGTGCCGTATTGGGCGATGCTCGTGCTCGCGCCGCTTATCGTCGGCCTCTTCGGCATGGTTATCGAACGCTCGATGCTGCGTTGGCTATACAAGCTCGATCACCTCTACGGCTTGTTGCTTACGTTCGGCCTCACGCTCGTGATCGAAGGCGTGTTCCGTTCCATCTATGGTTCGTCGGGTCAGCCTTACGACGTGCCCTCGCTTCTGACGGGCGCGACCAATCTCGGCTTCATGTTCCTGCCGAACTATCGCGCGTGGGTCGTCGTGGCATCGCTCGCGGTGTGCTTCGCGACATGGTTCGTGATCGAGAAGACGCGCATTGGCGCTTATCTGCGCGCGGGCACGGAGAATCCGAAGCTCGTCGAGGCATTCGGCATCAACGTGCCGCTCATGATCACGCTCACCTATGGCTTCGGCGTCGCGCTTGCGGCCTTTGCGGGGGTGCTGGCCGCGCCGGTGATTCAAGTGTCGCCGCTGATGGGCCAGTCGATGATCATCACCGTGTTCGCGGTCGTGGTGATCGGCGGCATGGGTTCGATCATGGGCTCGATTCTCACGGGTCTTTTGCTCGGCATCATCGAAGGCCTGACGCGCGTGTTTTATCCGGAAGCGTCCGCGACGGTTGTCTTCGTCATCATGGCGCTCGTGCTGATGGTGCGGCCCGCCGGACTCTTCGGCAAGGAAAAATGATGCAGAGAAAAGCGCTTTACGGCTTGTTGCTGATCGCTTTGATCGTCGCGCCCTTCGCGGGCGTATATCCGGTCTTCATGATGAAAGTGATGTGCTTCGCGTTGTTCGCGGCGGCGTTCAATCTGTTGATCGGCTATACGGGCTTGCTGTCCTTCGGGCACGCGATGTTTCTGGCAAGCGCGGGTTACACCGCGGGCTATGCCATCCAGACATTGGGGTTGACGCCCGAACTCGGCGTGATCGCGGGAACGGCGGTGGCGACCGTGCTTGGATTGATCGTCGGTCTTCTGGCGATCCGCCGCCAAGGCATCTACTTCGCGATGGTCACGCTCGCGCTCGCGCAGATGGTCTACTTCGTGTTCCTGCAGGCGCCGTTCACGCATGGCGAAGACGGCTTGCAAGGCGTGCCGCGCGGCAAGCTCTTCGGCGCGTTGAACCTCGGCAGTGACATCACGCTCTATTACGTCGTGCTCGTCGTCATGTTGCTGGCGTTCGCGTTGATCGTGCGTATCGTGCATTCGCCGTTCGGACAAGTGCTGATCGCGATCAAGGAGAACGAGCCGCGCGCGGTATCGCTCGGCTACGATACCGCGCGCTACAAGCTGCTTGCGTTCGTGTTGTCAGCGGGTCTCGCAGGGCTTGCCGGTGCGCTGAAGACGCTCGTGCTCGGCTTCGAAACTCTCGGCGATGCCTACTGGACGATGTCCGGCCTGGTGGTGCTGATGACGCTCGTCGGCGGCATGAGCACCATGTTCGGTCCGTTGCTCGGCGCGGCGATCATCGTTGCGCTGGAAGACCGGCTCGGCGATATCGGCGGCGGACTTGCGCGACTCACCGGCGTGGACTGGTTCAATTCGCTGGGTGAATCCGTGACTATCGTGACGGGCCTGATTTTTATCGCATGCGTGCTCGCATTTCGGCGCGGCATTGTGGGTGAAATCGTGGCGCGTGTCAGACCGCTACAGGGTTAACCATTTAGTTGGATATCCGAACAAATACTGTTCAAGCAACGACACGCGCGCAATGCACGGTTAACGACCTCGAAATCGCCCTCTTAAGGTGCTTTTATGCACCACTAGGGTAAATGCTAGGTTGTTGCGAAACGATACAGTCGATAACATTCTGCTTAGTTCTGTTGCACCCAGATTTTTGAGGTGGAGAACGAGGAGACATGAGGCACCAAGTGCCCGACCGAAAGCGCTGTTGGATGATTCCAACAGCGCTTTTTTATTGGCTGTTTTGTTTTGCGTCGATATTTCGCGTCGCCGAAATATAATCCGCATACCGTTTCGGCGGATTCAAAAAACTCGCATTCACACCCGGTCGCAGCTTACGTTCGACAGCCGTCATAAGCCCTGCAAAACGCTTGCTGTGCATGACGCGCCTCCGCTAAACTGCATTTCCCGACCCATCGGTCGGTGAAAAGACGCGGGCTTCAAACTGGACGTTTCACGATCAAGACGGGGCGCAAATCAATGAAGTGGGCTTTACGCGTTAAGACGGTCGCAATGGCTGTCGCGGGTTTATCGGCAGTATTCAGCACTCAGGTTTTCGCGGACGTAAAGATAGGCGTGACGGTTTCGGCAACGGGCCCGGCGGCTTCGCTCGGCATTCCGGAAAAGAACACCATCGCGTTGCTGCCAAAAGAAGTGGCGGGGCAGAAGGTGCAGTACATCGTGTTGGATGACGCCACGGATTCCACGCAAGCCGTGAAGAACGCGCGCAAGCTCACGAGCGAAGACCACGTCGATGCGCTCGTCGGTTCCACGGTCGTTCCCAATTCCCTCGCGATGATCGACATCGCCGCCGAGACCACCACGCCCATGATCTCGATGGCGGCCGCGGCCAGCATCGTCGAACCCATGGATGCGAAGAAGGCGTGGGTCTTCAAGACACCGCAGAACGACATCCTCATGGCGACCGCTATTGCGCAGCACATGTCGAATCATGGCGTGAAGACGGTTGCCTTCATCGGCTTTGCGGACGCCTACGGCGAGAGCTGGTTCAAGGAGTTCACGAAGGCGGCGGAGCTCGCGAAGATTCGCGTCGTGGCCAACGAGCGCTTCGCGCGCAACGACGCATCGGTCACGGGGCAAGTGCTCAAGATGATGTCGCAGAACGCGGATGCGGTACTCATCGCCGGTGCGGGAACACCCGCCGCGCTGCCGCAGAAAACGCTCAAGGAGCGCGGCTACAAGGGCAAGATCTATCAGACGCACGGCGTTGCCAACAACGACTTCCTGCGCGTATGCGGCAAGGACTGCGAAGGCACGTTCCTGCCCGCCGGACCGTTGCTGGTCGCCGAGCAACTGCCGGACAGCAATCCGGTGAAGCAAGCCGCGCTCACTTACAAGAAGGCTTATGAAGGCGCATACGGCGCGGGTTCGGTCTCGACGTTCGGCGGTCATGCGTGGGATGCGGGCCTCATTCTCCAGCGCGCTATTCCCATTGCCTTGAAGAAGGGTCAGCCAGGAACGCCCGCGTTTCGCGAGGCATTGCGCGCGGCTATCGAAGGCACCAAGGACTTGCCTGCATCGCACGGCATCTTCAACATGAGCGCGAACGATCACTCCGGTCTTGATCAGCGTGCTCGCGTGATGGTGGAGATCGTCGGCGGCAAGTGGAAGCTCTCGGGCAACTGAGCATGTGAAATCACGCAAACGAAGAAGGCGCGTCTGTCATGGTCGCGCCTTTTTTTCTGCATGCCGTAATGGAAGAGAAGAGGGCGCGAAAACCCCATGCAGCGCCTGCCGACGGTCAGGGAAAACCAGCCTAGGCACGTGGTTTCGCGGTACATAGATTGGGGCGGCTGTTCAGACGGCAGTAAGCAAGCTTCATCGATAACAACTCGCAGCGGCGCGTCCAGCCGGTCGCGTTTGGAGACAAGCAATGAAAACGAAGCACACATGGATCAGGGCAAGCGTCGCGCTCGCCATCGCGGGGGGCGCGCTCGTAAGCTCGGGCGCGGCCTTCGCGCAAGTGAAGATTGGCGTGACTCTCTCGGCCACGGGACCGGCGGCATCGCTCGGGATTCCCGAGAAAAATACCATCGCGTTGTTGCCAAAGGAAATTGGCGGCAAGTCCGTCGAGTACATCGTGCTGGATGACGGCTCCGACACGAGCCGCGCCGTGCAGAACACGCGCAAGCTGATAGACGAGGATCATGTCGATGCAGTCGTCGGTTCAACGGTCACGCCCAATTCGCTCGCGATGATCGATGCCGCTTCGGCTTCGAAGACACCGATGATCTCGATGGCGGCATCGGCTTCCATCATTGCACCGATGGATGGCAAGAAAGCGTGGGTCTTCAAGACGCCGCAGAACGACGCGCTCATGGCCGACGCCATCGCCAGTTACATGGAGAAGCACGGCGTGAAGACAGTGGGCTTCATCGGCTTCGCGGATGCCTACGGCGACGGCTGGTACAACGTCTTCAACGCAGCGGCGAGCGCGCACAAGCTCAAGATCGTCGCGAACGAACGCTATAACCGCACGGACACGTCCGTCACCGGTCAGGTGCTCAAGACGGTGGGCGCCAATCCGGATGCCGTGCTGATCGCAGGCGCGGGAACGCCGTCGGCGCTGCCGGCGAAGGCGTTAAAGGAGCGCGGGTACAAGGGCAAGGTTTATCAGACGCACGGTGTGGCGAACAACGACTTCCTGCGCGTATGCGGCAAGGATTGCGAAGGAGAGATCCTGCCTGCCGGGCCGGTTCTCGTGACCGAGCAACTGCCGGAAAACAATCCGGTGAAGAAGTCCTCGGCGGCGTACAAGAACGCCTATGAGAAGGCCAACGGGGCGGGTACGCTTTCCACCTTCGGCGGTCACGCGTGGGACGCCGGTCAGATGCTTCAGCGTGCGATCCCCGAAGCGCTCAAGAAAGCGCAGCCGGGTACGCCCGAGTTCCGTGAAGCGCTGCGCGCCGCGTTAGAGAATCTGAAGGACTTGCCCGTCGCGCACGGCATCATGAACACGACATCGAACGATCACAACGGCTTCGACGATCGCGCGCGTGTGATGGTGCAAATCTCCGATGGCAAGTGGAAGCTGCTCAACGACTGATCGGACTTGAGCGCGCGCTCTGCTAAAGGCGCGTTCTTTTCTCCGATTTTCAAGATAGCAAAGCGGTGCGCCGATGTATGCGGCGCGCCGCTTTTTCCCATGTTCACGGGCTGATCCGGCAGCCCGACCGTTTTGCGGAAGCTCTGAAGAGGAAGTATGGACTTATCGATTGCGGCGATCCTCGCGCAAGACGGGATCACCACGGGCGCGATCTATGGATTGCTCGCGCTCGCCCTGGTGCTCGTGTTTTCCGTGACTCGCGTCATTTTCATCCCGCAAGGGGAGTTCGTCGCTTATGGCGCGCTCACGCTTGCCGCGCTGCAGACGCAAAAGCTGCCGGCGACGTGTTACTTGCTCATCGTCATGGGCGCGGGTTGCTTCGTCGCCGAACTTGCTGGGATCGTGCGGCATCCGGCGCGGTATCGGCAGATTGGACGGCTGCTTGCAACGCTCGCGGGAAAGTATGTGCTGTTTCCCGTCGGCGTATGGATACTGACGCAGGCAATCTTCGCGCAGCCCTTGCCGATGTTCGTGCAGATCGCGCTGACGCTGTTGATCGTCGTGCCGATGGGACCGTTCGTGTATCGACTCGCCTACGAGCCGATCGCGGAGGCAAGCACGCTGTTGCTGCTGATCGTCGCGGTGGCCGTGCACTTCGCGATGGTCGGGCTCGGGCTCGTCATGTTCGGCGCGGAAGGATCGCGAACGATGGCGTTCTCCGACGCCACGTTCAATCTCGGCAGCGTGTCGATCTCCGGGCAGAGTGTTTGGGTGGTGGGCACGGCGGTCGTGCTGATAGCGGCGCTCTACTTCTACTTCGACCGGACCATTTCCGGCAAGGCGTTGCGGGCGACGTCGGTGAACCGTTTGGGCGCGCGCCTGGTCGGCATCGGCACGACGCAAGCGGGGCGGCTCGCGTTCACGCTGGCGGCGGGGCTCGGCGCGCTGTGCGGCGTACTCGTCGCACCGATCACGACCATCTATTACGACTCGGGATTCCTGATCGGCTTGAAGGGCTTCGTCGGGGCAATCGTGGGCGGTCTGGTGAGTTATCCGCTGGCGGCGGCGGGGTCGCTGCTCGTCGGCTTGCTGGAGTCGTATTCGTCGTTCTGGGCGAGCGCGTACAAAGAGGTGATCGTCTTCACGCTGATTATTCCGGTGCTGCTATGGCGAAGCCTGGCAAGCCCGCATTCCGATGAAGACGAGGAGTAACGCAATGGCATTCCTTCATCGATACCGCTTCTTCTGGCTGTTCCTCATCGTGGTCCTTGCGTTGCCCGTGTTGCCGAAACCGGTGGCCGTGCCCGAGTACTGGATAACGCTGCTCAACTACATCGGCTTGTATTCGATTGTCGCGATAGGGCTCGTCTTGCTGACGGGCATAGGCGGGATGACGAGCTTCGGGCAGGCCGCATTCGTCGGCGTAGGTGCGTATGCAACGGCGTTTCTGACGACCCAATACGGTGTGTCACCGTGGCTTGCGTTGATTGCGGGCGTGGTGTTGACGGCAGTCATCGCGCTGTTTCTGGGCCTCATCACGATGCGGCTTTCCGGGCACTTTCTGCCGCTCGGCACAATCGCGTGGGGACTGTCGTTGTTTTATCTGTTCGGAAACATGGAGTTGCTCGGCAAGTACGACGGGATCAATGGAATTCCTGTGTTGAACCTTTTTGGATGGCACTTGGAGTCTGGGCGCAGCATCTACTACCTGATTTGGGTCGTCGTGCTGCTCGCCGTCGTATCTGTTCAGAATCTGCTTAATAGTCGTCCGGGCCGCGCCATTCGTGCGTTGCGCGGCGGCGGCACGATGGCGGAGGCGATGGGCGTCAATACCGGCTGGATGCGCGTCGTTATCTTTGTCTATGCGGCGGTGCTTGCATCCATTTCCGGCTTTCTTTACGCGCATTTACAGCGTGCGGTGAATCCGACGCCGTTCGGGCTTAATCATGGCATCGAGTTTCTGTTCATGGCGGTGGTTGGCGGAGTGGCGCATGTCTGGGGTGCGATTCTGGGCGCGACTATCCTCACCGTTCTGCAAGATTATCTACAGACGCTGCTGCCCAAGTTGCTCGGTGCGAACGGAAACTTCGAGGTTATTGTCTTCGGCGTGTTGATGGTGCTGCTGCTTCAATACGCGCGTCAGGGAGTGTGGCCGTTTGTGGCGCGTTTGTTTCCAAGCGCTCCGCGAGGGCGCGTGCCGGAGCGCGTCGAAGCGTTGCCGCAGCGCAGCAAGCCGGCGGCGGGCGAATCGCTTCTTGTCGTCGATAACGCGCGCAAACAGTTCGGCGGGCTTGTTGCAGTAAACGATGTGAGTTTCGATATAAAGGCAGGGGAGATCATAGGGCTGATCGGGCCGAACGGCGCTGGAAAATCCACCACTTTCAATCTCGTGACCGGAGTGCTTCAGGCTACGAGCGGCGCGATCAGCTTTCGAGGCGAGCGTATCGAGAGGCTGACATCGCGGGAGATCGTAAAGCGCGGCATCGGGCGAACCTTCCAGCACGTGAAGATGCTTCCGGGTATGAGCGTCTTGGAAAATGTTGCGATCGGCGCACATCTGCGGGGAAACACCGGAGTTTGGCGGAGCGTCGCGCGTTTGAACGGTGCGGAGGAAAGTCGGCTGATGGCCGAGGCGGCGCGACAGATCGAACGCGTCGGCCTGGAAAAGCATGTATTCAGTGAGGCCGGAAGTTTGGCGCTGGGGCAACAACGCATCATGGAAATTGCGCGCGCGCTGTGTTGCGATCCGACGCTTTTGCTTCTCGATGAGCCAGCAGCTGGTTTGCGGTATCAGGAAAAGCTTGAGCTTGCCGACCTGCTGCGTAGGCTTCGCGCAGAGGGAATGAGCATCCTGCTGGTCGAGCACGACATGGACTTCGTGATGAATCTCACCGACCGCCTTGTCGTGATGGAGTTCGGGACGAAGATCGCAGAAGGTTTGCCGTCAGATGTTCAGAAAGATCCTACTGTGCTCGAAGCGTATCTTGGTGGAGTGGAGTAATGCAAAAAAGTGTGCCGATTCTTCAAGTCGATGGTTTATCCGTCCGATACGGGAAAGTCGAGGCGCTGCACAATGCGACGCTCACGGTCGGCGCTGGACAAATCGTGTCGGTGATCGGTCCAAATGGTGCGGGCAAATCCACTCTGTTGAATGCAATCATGGGGGCTTTGCCGCAGACAGGATCGTCTAACGGTGTGATCCGGTATCTGGACGAGGATGTCGCTGCGCTGCCTATCGAGCGTCGTGTTTCACGTGGAATGTGCCTTGTCCCTGAGCGCCGGGAACTGTTTGCTTCGATGTCGGTTGAGGACAATCTCGTCCTAGGCGCCTATCGGCGCAAGCGAGCGGGGGAGCGAAATTTCTTGGATCAGCTTGAACCAGTCTTTTGCCTTTTTCCCCGGTTGAAGGAACGCCGCAGGCAGGCGGCAGGAACGCTATCCGGCGGTGAGCGGCAAATGCTTGCTGTGGGTCGATCGTTGATGGCTAAGCCCAAATTGTTGATGCTCGATGAGCCTAGTCTGGGTCTGGCACCTTTGATCGTGAAGGAAATTTTTCATATCGTTAGTGCGCTTCGCGAGACGGGCGTCGCAATACTTTTGATCGAGCAAAACGCACGCGCGGCACTACAGATATCAGACTTCGGGTACGTTCTTGAGACAGGCGAATTCGCCCTGAAAGGCCTCGCGCAAGATTTGCAACACAATCCCCAGGTCATTGAGACTTACCTCGGGTTGGTAAAGAAGGCTGTTTAGCGGGTTGCGTCAAATCTCGAAGGCGTGTTTCACGTGAAACACGCCATTTTTTTCGCCTTTTCCGGGTCGTTGGAAAATCGGCGGCGAGAACCCGATATAATTCGTCGATATTCTTTCGTCAGGTTCGCATCGCTCGATGCGAGATCTTCATGCTTTTTCCCTCAGAATTTGATGTGATCGTCGTTGGCGGTGGTCACGCGGGCACCGAAGCGGCGCTTGCATCGGCGCGAATGGGCTGTCGGACGCTGCTCCTGACGCATAACATCGAGACGCTTGGCCAGATGAGCTGCAATCCGTCGATCGGCGGCATCGGAAAAGGACATCTCGTCAAGGAAGTCGATGCGTTGGGCGGCGCGATGGCTGCCGCCACCGACGAGTCCGGTATTCAGTTTCGCATTCTCAATTCGTCGAAGGGTCCTGCAGTGCGAGCCACGCGCGCTCAAGCCGACCGCATTCTTTACAAGCAGGCAATACGCCATCGGCTGGAAAATCAGCCGAATCTCTGGCTGTTCCAGCAAGCCGTTGACGATTTGATGGTGGAAGGCGACCGCGTCGTTGGTGCCGTTACGCAAGTCGGGCTGCGGTTTCGCGCGCGCGCCGTGGTTCTAACGGCGGGGACGTTCCTCGACGGCAAGATCCACGTGGGGTTGAACAACTACGTGGGCGGCCGCGCGGGCGATCCTGCTGCGATATCTTTATCCGCACGTCTTAAAGAACTGAATTTGCCGCAGGGCCGACTAAAGACGGGGACGCCACCGCGCATCGACGGCCGCACGATCGATTTTTCGAAGCTTGAAGAGCAGCCGGGCGATTTGGATCCGGTTCCGGTTTTCTCTTTTCTTGGCCGCGTTGAGCAGCATCCGCGTCAGGTGCCGTGCTGGGTGACGCACACGAACGCTCAAACGCACGACATTATTCGATTGGGCTTGGATCGGTCGCCGATGTACACAGGGGTAATTGAAGGCGTTGGGCCGCGCTATTGCCCGTCGATTGAAGACAAAATCCATCGGTTTGCGTCGAAGGACGCACATCAAATCTTCCTGGAGCCGGAAGGGCTGACTACGAACGAGTTCTATCCCAATGGAATTTCGACGAGTCTGCCTTTCGATGTCCAGTTAAATCTTGTGCGTTCCATGCGTGGTCTCGAACACGCCCATATCTTGCGTCCTGGCTATGCAATCGAATACGACTACTTCGATCCGCGTGCGCTGAAGGCTTCGCTGGAAACGAAATCCATTGGTGGGCTTTTCTTCGCCGGACAGATCAACGGCACGACGGGTTATGAGGAAGCTGCCGCGCAGGGACTACTAGCCGGCATAAATGCAGGGCTTCAAGTGCAAGGCAGGGATGCCTGGACGCCCCGCCGTGATCAAGCGTACTTGGGTGTATTGGTCGACGATTTGGTGACGCGCGGAGTTTCTGAGCCGTATCGAATGTTCACAAGCCGTGCGGAATATCGTCTGTCTCTACGTGAAGATAACGCGGATATGCGCCTGACCGAAGCAGGGCGGGAGCTTGGAGTCGTAGATGACGTCCGGTGGGATGCTTTCAGCCGCAAGCGCGACGCTGTTTCACGTGAAACAGAGCGTCTGCGCTCCACGTGGGTGAACCCTAAGACGCTTTCCGCTGAAGAGGCGACCGCATTACTCGGCAAGCCGATCGATCACGAGTACAGTCTGGCCGACCTGCTACGACGCCCTGGTGTCTCGTACGATGGCGTCTGCGCTTTGCGCAATGGGGAATGCGGCTCAGCCGAATCGCTTGCCGATGATCCAGTTCTGCTCGCGCAGATCAAAGAACAGATCGAGATTGGCGTGAAGTACCAAGGCTATATCGACCGGCAAGCGGACGAGATCGTGCGCAACGGAGCGCAAGAGAACACGCGGTTACCAGAGGCGATCGACTACAGCGAAGTGCGCGGCCTTTCGTTTGAGGCGCGACAAAAGTTAACGCAGCATCGTCCAGAAACGATCGGGCAGGCTTCGCGTATTCAGGGCATCACGCCGGCTGCCATCTCACTGCTCATGGTGCATCTCAAGCGCGGCCTCGGCCGGCGCGGACGCGGCGCAGGCAGCGATCAGGATCAGGCCAGCAGCAACCCGGTGGTTCAATGAAGGACCAAAACGAATCGCTGGCTAACTTGCTCAACCGAGGTACGACTGAACTCGAGCTTGCGCTGACTTCATCGCAGAAACAGCAGCTACTCGATTACGTCGCGCTGCTGGGCAAATGGAACGCCGTCTACAACCTGACGGCGATCCGCGATCCGAAGCAAATGCTCATTCAGCATATTCTCGATTCGCTTGCCATCGTTCCGATGCTCGTGGCGCACCAACCAAAATCGATTTTGGATGTCGGTTCGGGCGGCGGCCTGCCGGGCATCGTGCTGGCAATCGTCTTACCCAACGTGAAAGTGACGCTGAACGATATCGTCCACAAGAAGACCGCCTTTCAGTCGCAAGCGAAGGTTCAGTTGGGTTTGGCGAATCTCTCCGTCGTGACCGGACGTGTTGAGAATCTGCGGCCGGGTTGCGAAGTCCCGGGAAAATTCGACGTAATTGTCTCGCGCGCGTTCGCAGACCTCGCGGATTTCGTTACACTTGCGCGTCATCTGGTTGCGGAGGACGGCCGGATTCTCGCGATGAAGGGCTTGCAACCGGACGACGAAATCGCGCGTCTGCCAGATGGCGCGACGGTAGAGCGCATCGAGCGTCTGAATGTTCCGATGCTCGATGCCGAGCGCCACTTGATCCATGTAGCCGTCGGCGCGCAGTAACACGTCGCGGGCGCTTTCGTCACGGCCGTAAACGGCAGCTGATCTTCTGACAGCGAAGAAACGAGGACATAAAACGATGGCAAAAATCTTCTGCGTCGCAAATCAGAAGGGCGGCGTTGGAAAGACCACCACGGCGGTCAATCTCGCGGCAAGTCTCGCGGGCCTTGATCAACGCGTTCTACTCATCGATCTGGACCCGCAGGGGAACGCGACGATGGGCAGTGGCGTCAATAAAGGCGCATGTGAGAAGACAATCTACGAAGTGTTAGTCGACGGGGTCACACTACGTGAGGCGGTAGTGCGACCGGAGAGCGTGGGATACCACGTTCTGCCTGCGAATCGTGAACTCGCTGGCGCGGAAGTCGAGCTTGTGGATATGGATGACCGCGAGCACATTCTTCGCTCGGCCATCGCGCAAATAGTCGATGACTATGACTTCATCTTGATTGATTGTCCGCCTGCATTGTCGCTGTTGACATTGAATGCGTTGTGCGCCGCGCATGGCGTCGTCATTCCAATGCAGTGTGAATACTTCGCGTTGGAAGGCTTGTCGGATCTGGTGAGCACCATCAAGCAGATCCACGCGAACCTCAACCGCGATCTGAAAGTGATCGGACTGTTGCGTGTGATGTTCGATCCGCGCATCACCTTGCAGCAGCAAGTGTCCGAACAGTTGAAGGAACACTTTGGCGACAAGGTTTTCGATGTCGTCATTCCACGCAACGTGCGCCTTGCCGAGGCGCCGAGTTACGGCCTGCCAGGCGTGGTGTTCGACAAGTCGTCGCGTGGCGCGCAGGCGTATATCCAGTTCGGCACGGAAATGATCGAGCGCGTACGCGCGCTGTAACGCAAACCCATTCGATCTGGCGGACGACGCCAACGGAGGAATCGAAATGAGCGCTGTGATGAAGAAGAAGGGTTTGGGCCGAGGCCTGGATGCATTGCTCGGCGGCAGCGTCGACATTACCGAAGCCGTACGCGGCGAAGGCACGCCGTCAGTCCTGTCGCTCGACAAGCTGCAGGCGGGCAAGTATCAGCCGCGTACCCGAATGGACGAGGGCGCGTTGCAAGAGCTCGCCGCGAGTATTCGCGCGCAAGGCCTCATGCAGCCGATTCTCGTGCGCTCCGTCGGCGCGGATCAGTACGAGATCATCGCGGGCGAGCGACGTTTTCGCGCGGCGCGTCTGGCTGGGCTCGACGAAGTGCCGGTGCTGGTGAAGAACGTGCCCGATCAGGCCGCCGCCGCGATGGCGCTGATCGAAAACATCCAGCGGGAGGATCTGAATCCGCTGGAAGAGGCGCAGGGTATCCAGCGCCTGCTCGACGAATTCACGTTCACGCACGAGCAGGCGGCCGAAGCGGTCGGGCGATCGCGTAGCGCGGTATCGAATCTGCTGCGTCTCTTGAACCTCGCCACGCCCGTTCAGACGATGCTGCTCGCAGGCGATCTCGACATGGGCCACGCACGCGCGCTGCTCGCCGTCGATGCCGCCACGCAGATTCAATTGGCTAATCACGTGGTGAATCGCCGCTTGTCGGTGCGTGAAACGGAGCGCCTCGTCGCCGCGACGACGAAGGAAGCGCCGGCAGTCAAGGCGCGTCCCGCGAACGATGGCGGCCGTGACACGCGCAGGCTCGAAGAAGAGTTGTCGGATCTGCTCGCGGCGAGCGTGAAGATCAAGCTGGGCGGACGAGGACGCGGCAAGGTGATGATCGATTTCGGCAACCTCGACGCGCTCGAAGGCATTCTGAGCAAACTACGCGGCAGCATTGAAGCGCCTAATTCGGCCGCGTGAGTCTTGTCGGAATACAACGTCAAGCAATCGCGCTCCGACCTCCTGACGCGCGTCTGGAGGACTGTCAGTAAAGAGCCGGTCCTCGCCATTCTCGTGCTCGCGCTCGGCGTGTTGCAAGTGGTTCATCCGCGCTCGTGGGCTTCGCTGCCAGGTCTTGTGGATTGGCAGACCGTGCTCACGCTCGCCGGCCTGCTCATCCTGACCAAAGCGATCGAATTGTCAGGATTCCTGATGTGGGCCGCGTATCGGCTGGTGCATCACATCCACGGCGAACGCGGCCTGGCGCTGCTGCTCGTCGCGCTGGCGGCGGCGCTGTCCACGGTGCTGACCAACGATGTCGCGTTGTTCGCGGTCGTGCCGCTCGCGCTATCGCTGCATCGGCTCGCGCCCTTGCCCATCAAGCGTCTCGTCATCGTGATCGCGTTGTCGGTGAACGCGGGATCGATCCTCACGCCGCTCGGCAATCCACAAAACCTTTTCCTCTGGCAGACGAGCGGCGTTTCCTTCGGCGCGTTCGTCTGGGCGTTGCTGCCGCTTTGCGCGGTCCTCATGCTCATGCTCGGCGCCGTGACTTGCGCGATGTTTCGCAACGCGCCGCTCGACCTTTCTGGCGATGCCGAAGAGCACGGCGTCGACCGTGTGTTATGCGGTGTGAGCGTGCTTGCGTTCGCTGGCTTCGTCGCACTGGCCGACGCGCATCATGCCGGGCCCGGCCTCGCCGTCCTTGCTGTCGCGTTCCTGCTTTGGCGCCGCGAAGTCGTCTTGAAGATCGACTGGCTGCTTCTGCTCATCTTCATGCTGATGTTCATTGTGCTGCGCAGCGCAGCCGCGTTGCCGGCCATCCACGGCTTCATCGCGCAGTTGGGCATCGGCACGCCGATGCGTGCTTATGCTGCGGGCGCGGTGCTGTCGCAGGCCATCAGTAACGTGCCGGCGGCCATCGTGCTCGCCGAGTTTTCGAAGGACTGGCGCGCGCTTGCGTTCGGCGTGAGCGTCGGTGGTTTTGGGGTGGCAATCGGCTCGCTCGCCAATCTCATCGCCGTGCGTCTGTCGGGCGAGAAGGGCATGTGGGGTCCGTTTCACCTCGTTTCGATCCCTTTCTGGTTTGTTGCAGTGCTTGTTGGATGGGCGCTCATCTGAGTTTCGCGACGCAATCTCACGTCGTCTGAAAATCTGCTTGTAACCGCAAGAAAAGTCTCGCTTTCGAGACCATTTTTTAAGCTTTGTCCGCTTGGCTTTTGACGCACCTAAACTATTGAATCCCCGAGGACAATCGCTTACAATCCCCCGGATTTATCAGCTAGGCCACCTAGAAAGCGCGGCGAAAGCGCAGGGTGGTTTCCGAACTGTCGGTTGATGTGTTGAAGGGGTTTGAAGACGGTGCGAGAGCAGAATCGAGCGCCGGTGGGCGGGCAAGACAGCGCTCAAAACAAACGCGGAGACATTCACGCTTCAGGAAATCAGCCCCGCAGTTCGTCTGACGACTCGTGGGACGCCGAGGCGCAAGATAACAATATCGTTCCGCTCACGCGGGGCCAGGCAGAGAAGCTGTTCGGTCCTGATGTGAGTCGTCCATCGCGGGTCACGCCTTTCAAGGTAGTGGCCGCGCAAATGGTTTTGTCCCTGGGTGCGACGCTGTTGTGGTGGCTGTTCTACAAGCCGCCGGGCGATGCTGCGCTGTCCGCCTTCCTCGGAGGCGCGATCTGCTGGCTGCCCAGTGCACTGTTCGCGGCGCGCCTGAAGGCGAAGAGCGGAGCCGAGACCATCATGAGTTGGATGATCGGCGAAGCGATGAAAATGGGAGCGACGATTGCTATGTTCGTAGCGGTCGCCTTCTGGTACAAGAGCGCGCTGTGGTTGCCTTTGCTCGTTACGTACATCGTCGCGTTGAAGACTTACTGGCTGGCCATGGCTTTGCGTTGACCTCCAGGGTAATCGCCAGCCCGAAGTCAAGTATGTAGCATCACACATGAAAGCGCGGTTATGAACGCCGCGCTCGGGCCGGACGCCCGGAGCCGCAACGCGAAGCGGTGGCTCGGATAAGCGTCTGGCGACGAAAGATTTTTGACAATTTGGGTGGCTTTAACGATATGGCAGCTAGCGAAGGAACGCACGCTCTGGACCCGTCCGAGTACATTGCGCACCACTTGCAGAATCTTTCCACGCACACACAGACGTCGATTTTCGACATCCACGTCTGGAATCTGGACACGCTGTTCTGGTCCATCGTGTGCGGTCTCCTGACCATCGTCATTCTCGGTATCGCGGCGCGCCGCGCGACGTCCGGTGTTCCCGGACGTTTCCAGTGCGCGATCGAGATGCTCGTCGAAATGGTCGAAGATCAGTCGAAGTCGATGATCCACGGCAGCCGCCGCTTCATCGCTCCGCTCGCGCTGACCGTGTTCGTCTGGGTCGCCCTGATGAACTCGCTCGACTTCATCCCCGTGGATCTGCCAGGCCGCGTGATTGGCTGGCTGGGCCTCGAACAAGTGCTGCCGCATCATCGCATCGTGCCCACGGCCGATTTGAACGGCACGCTCGGCATCGCGCTCGGCGTGTTCGTGCTGATGATCTACTACAACCTCAAGATCAAGGGCGCAGGCGGCTTCGTGCACGAGCTGCTGTCCGCTCCGTTTGGCGCGCATCCGCTTCTGTGGATTCCGAATCTTGCGCTGAACATCATCGAGTTCGTCGCCAAGACGGTTTCGCTCGGCATGCGGCTTTTCGGCAACATGTACGCGGGTGAGCTGCTGTTCCTGCTGATCGCGCTGCTCGGCAGCATGTGGCACTTCGGCGCGGACGCCTCTGTACTTGGCTTTATCGGCCATGTGGTCGCGGGTACGGTCTGGGCGATCTTCCACATTCTGATCGTGCTGCTGCAAGCGTTCATCTTCATGATGCTGACGCTCGTGTACATCGGTCAGGCGCACGACTCTCACTAAAGAGTGTTCGCGGCAGGTCCAGAATCGCTTAGGTTTTAGTTTTCAATTTTTATAAATCCAGTTCCAAAGTCTTTAATCAAAGGAGTGAACATGAACGCTTTCATCGCCAACATCCAGGGTCTGACCGCCATCGGTATCGGCATCATCATCGGCCTGGGTGCAATCGGCGCCTGTATCGGTATCGGCCTGATGGGCGGCAAGTACATTGAAGCATGCGCCCGCCAGCCGGAACTGATGAACCCGCTCCAGACCAAGATGTTCCTGCTGGCTGGTCTGATCGACGCGGCGTTCCTGATCGGCGTTGGTGTGGCAATGCTGTTTGCGTTCGCGAACCCGCTGCTCTCGAAGCTCGCAGGCTGAGGTTCCTCGGAAGTGTGCGTCTCTTCTTGCGATGAGACGCAAGACGGAACGGGTGAGGCGCTGATCGAGCACAACGGGCCGATGAGCGCCTTTTAACCGTTTCACTCTCCGACTAAGCAACGTTTAAGGAAACACCGTGAATCTCAACGCAACCCTGTTTGCGCAAATGGTCGTGTTTCTGATCCTCGCGTGGTTCACGATGAAGTTCGTGTGGCCGCCGTTGATCAATGCCCTCGACGAGCGCTCAAAGAAGATTGCCGACGGCCTCGCCGCCGCCGACAAGGGCAAGGCGGAACTCGAAGCCGCGCATAAGCGCGTCGACCAGGAACTCGCGCAGGCTCGCACGGACGGTCAGCAACGTATCGCTGACGCCGAAAAGCGCGCCGCAGCCGTCGCCGAAGAAATCAAGGCCAACGCTCAGGCTGAAGCCGCGCGCATCGTCGCGCAAGCCAAGGCGGACGCCGAACAGCAAGTCGTCAAGGCGCGCGAGTCGCTGCGCGCGGAAGTCGCGGCCCTGGCCGTGAAGGGCGCCGAGCAAATTCTGAAGCGCGAAGTCGATCAGAAGGCTCACGCCGATCTGCTGAATCAACTCAAAACCGAGCTCTGATCATGGCCGAACTTGCAACCATCGCTCGTCCTTACGCAGAAGCGCTGTTCCGCGTAGCCGAGAGCGGCGATCTCGCGGGCTGGTCCACTTTCGTCGAGGAACTGGCCCAGGTTGCGCGTCTGCCCGAAGTGCAGTCGGTCGCCTCGAGCCCGAAGGTGAGCCGCGATCAAGTAGCGGATCTGCTGCTGTCCGCAGTGAAGTCGCCTTTGGCTCAAGGCAATGTACAGGCGAAGAATTTCGTCGGCATGCTGGTGGACAATCATCGTCTGTCGCTGCTGCCTGAAATCGCCGTGCAGTTCGACGAGCTGAAGAACGCCCGCGAAGGTGCGGCCGACGCGCTGATCGTAAGCGCGTTCCCCTTCGAAGGCGAACAATTGAACGACCTAGTCGCAAGCCTTGAACGCAAGTTCGAGCGCAAGCTGAAACCGACCGTCGAAGTCGATCAGTCGCTGATCGGCGGCGTTCGCGTGACGGTTGGCGACGAAGTGCTCGATACCTCGGTCCGCGCGCGCCTCGCCAGCATGCAGACGGCTCTGACCGCCTGACGCTTCGTTAGAAGCGAATCGCTGGCACGCAACAGAATTGACTATCAGGAGCGAATAATGCAACTCAATCCCTCTGAGATCAGCGAGCTGATCAAGAGCCGGATCCAGGGCCTTGAAGCGAGCGCGGATGTTCGCAACCAGGGCACCGTGATCTCCGTGACCGACGGTATCGTGCGTATTCACGGCCTGTCGGACGTGATGCAGGGTGAAATGCTCGAGTTTCCGGGCAACACCTTCGGCCTCGCGCTGAACCTCGAACGCGACTCCGTCGGCGCCGTTATTCTCGGCCAGTACGAGCACATCTCGGAAGGCGACATCGTCAAGACGACGGGCCGCATTCTCGAAGTGCCGGTCGGTCCGGAACTGATCGGCCGCGTGGTCGACGCGCTGGGTAACCCCATCGACGGCAAGGGTCCGGTCAACGCGAAGATGACCGACGCAATCGAAAAGATTGCTCCGGGCGTGATCTGGCGTAAGTCGGTGTCGCAGCCGGTGCAAACGGGTCTGAAGTCCATCGACTCGATGGTGCCTATCGGCCGTGGTCAGCGCGAGCTGATCATCGGCGACCGTCAGTGCGGCAAGACCGCGGTGGCTGTCGACGCGATCATCAATCAGAAGGGCAAGGACCTTTTCTGTATCTATGTCGCGATCGGCCAGAAGGCTTCGTCGATCATGAACGTGGTGCGCAAGCTCGAAGAAACCGGCGCAATGGCTTACACAATCGTCGTGGCGGCTTCGGCTTCGGAATCGGCCGCGATGCAATACCTCGCGCCGTACGCCGGTTGCACGATGGGCGAATACTTCCGCGATCGCGGCCAGGACGCGCTGATCGTTTATGACGATTTGACCAAGCAAGCATGGGCGTATCGCCAGATTTCGCTGCTGCTGCGCCGTCCGCCGGGTCGTGAAGCGTATCCGGGTGACGTGTTCTATCTGCACTCGCGTCTGCTCGAGCGTGCGGCTCGTGTTTCGGAAGACTACGTCGAGAAGTTCACCAATGGCGAAGTGAAGGGCAAGAGCGGTTCGCTGACGGCACTGCCCGTCATTGAAACGCAAGCCGGCGACGTGACCGCGTTCGTTCCGACGAACGTGATCTCGATTACCGACGGCCAGATCTTCCTGGAAACCGACTTGTTCAACGCCGGTATCCGCCCTGCCATCAACGCGGGCGTTTCGGTGTCGCGCGTCGGTGGTGCGGCTCAGACCAAGGTCATCAAGAAGCTGTCGGGCGGTATTCGTACCGACTTGGCGCAGTATCGTGAACTGGCTGCGTTCGCGCAGTTCGCGTCGGACCTGGACGAAGCCACCCGCAAGCAGTTGGAGCGCGGTCGCCGCGTGACGGAACTGCTGAAGCAGCCGCAGTATCAGCCGCTTCAAGTGTGGGAACTCGCTGTGGCGCTGTTCGCGGCTAACAACGGCTACCTCGACGATCTGGAAGTTGCGCAAGTGCTGCCGTTCGAAAAGGGCCTGCGCGAATACCTGAAGACGAGCCATGCCGATCTGGTTAAGCGCATCGAAGACAATAAAGACTTGTCGAAGGACGACGACGGCGCACTGCATACCGCGCTGAAGGACTTCAAGAAGTCGGGCGCTTATTGATCGGGACTGAGGAGCAACGCGCGGTGCATCGACCGATGAACACCGCGCGGCTTCGATCAAGGAGTAAGCAATGGCTGGAATGAAGGAAATTCGCGGCAAGATCAAGAGCGTGCAGAACACGCGCAAGATCACGAAAGCGATGGAAATGGTCGCCGCATCGAAGATGCGCCGCGCCCAGGAGCGCATGCGTTCCGCCCGTCCGTATGCCGACAAGGTCCGTGCAATCGCGGCGCACATGAGCGCGGCGAACCCTGAGTATCGTCACCCGTTCATGGTGAAGAACGAAGGCGCGAAGACGGCCGGCCTGATCCTCGTCACGACCGACAAGGGTTTGTGCGGCGGCATGAACACGAACGTGCTGCGTGCGTCGTTGCAGCGCATCAAGGAGCTGGAGCAGACCGGCGTGTCCATCGAAGCGTCGGCTATCGGCGCCAAGGGTCTCGGCTTCCTGAACCGGCTGCGCGCCAAGGTCGTGTCGCAAGTCACACATCTGGGCGACACGCCGCATCTGGAAAAGCTGATCGGCGCGGTGAAGGTGCAGCTCGACTTGTATTCGGAAGGCAAGATCAACGCGGTGTACCTGGGGTACACGCGCTTCGTCAATACGATGAAGCAGGAAGCGGTGATCGAGCAATTGCTGCCGTTGACGGCCGAAGATCTGCAGCAGAAGGCAGACGAAGCCGCGATTGCGAACGACACGCCGAAGACCTCGTGGGACTACATCTACGAGCCGGACGCTCAAACCGTGGTGGACGAATTGCTCGTGCGCTACGTCGAGGCGCTGGTTTATCAGGCGGTGGCGGAAAACATGGCGTCGGAACAATCGGCGCGCATGGTCGCAATGAAGGCCGCGTCGGATAACGCGAAGACCGTGATCAACGAACTGCAGCTCGTCTACAACAAGAGCCGCCAGGCCGCGATTACGAAAGAATTGTCGGAAATCGTCGGCGGCGCCGCTGCGGTCTGATCTTGATGACCGCGTGAAAGAACACAGTATCTAAAGGAAATGCGATGAGTACTACTGCTTTGGTAGAAGGCAAGATCGTACAGTGCATCGGCGCCGTTATCGACGTGGAATTTCCGCGCTCGCACATGCCGAAGATTTACGACGCGCTCATTCTGGAAGGCACCGAGCTGACGCTGGAAGTCCAGCAGCAGTTGGGCGACGGCGTGGTCCGCACCATCTGTCTGGGTGCATCCGACGGCTTGCGCCGCGGCACGATCGTGAAGAACACGGGCAACCCCATCAGCGTGCCGGTCGGCAAGCCGACGCTTGGCCGCATCATGGACGTGCTCGGCCGTCCGATCGACGAAGCCGGTCCTATCGAATCGACCGCCACGCGTTCGATTCACCAGCTCGCGCCGAAGTTCGACGAGCTGTCGCCTTCGACCGAACTGCTCGAAACGGGCATCAAGGTTATCGACCTGATCTGCCCGTTTGCCAAGGGCGGTAAGGTTGGCCTGTTCGGCGGCGCCGGCGTGGGCAAGACCGTGAACATGATGGAACTCATCAACAACATCGCGAAAGAACACGGCGGTTATTCCGTGTTCGCCGGTGTGGGTGAGCGTACCCGCGAAGGGAACGACTTCTATCACGAAATGAAGGACTCGAACGTTCTCGACAAGGTCGCGCTGGTGTACGGCCAGATGAACGAGCCGCCGGGCAACCGTCTGCGCGTGGCGCTGACCGGCCTCACGATGGCCGAGCACTTCCGTGACGAAGGTCTCGACGTGCTGTTCTTCGTCGACAACATCTACCGTTTCACGCTGGCGGGCACGGAAGTGTCGGCACTGCTCGGCCGTATGCCGTCGGCAGTGGGCTATCAGCCGACGCTGGCTGAAGAAATGGGCAAGCTGCAAGAGCGCATCACGTCGACCAAGACCGGTTCGATCACGTCCGTTCAGGCCGTGTACGTCCCTGCGGATGACTTGACCGACCCGTCGCCGGCTACGACTTTCGGCCACTTGGACGCAACGGTCGTGTTGTCGCGTGACATTGCATCGCTGGGTATCTATCCGGCAGTGGACCCGCTCGATTCGACCTCGCGTCAGATCGACCCGAACGTGATCGGCGAAGAGCACTACTCGATCACGCGCGGCGTGCAGCAAACGCTGCAGCGTTACAAGGAATTGCGCGACATCATCGCGATTCTGGGCATGGACGAACTCGCGCCGGAAGACAAGCTCGCCGTGGCGCGCGCTCGTAAGATCCAGCGTTTCCTGTCGCAGCCGTTCCACGTTGCTGAAGTGTTCACGGGCTCGCCGGGCAAGTACGTGCCGCTGAAGGAAACCATTCGCGGCTTCAAGATGATCGTCGAAGGTGAGTGCGATCATCTGCCGGAGCAGGCGTTCTACATGGTTGGCACGATCGACGAAGCCTTCGAAAAGGCCAAGAAGATTCAGTAACGGTCGGGTGTAGACGAAGCGGGCGCGGATCTCAAAACTCCGCGCCTTCGTAATACGCTCAGGAGTCGATATGGCAACCATCAAAGTAGACGTCGTCAGCGCGGAAGAGCAGATCTTCTCGGGCCAGGCGAAGTTCGTCGCGCTGCCGGGCGAAGCAGGTGAACTCGGCATTTTGCCGGGCCACACGCCGCTCATCACGCGCATTCGTCCGGGCGCGGTGCGCATCGAAGCGGAAGACGGTTCGGAAGAGTTCGTTTTCGTCGCAGGCGGAATCCTCGAGATTCAGCCGGGCGTCGTGACCGTTCTTGCCGATACCGCCATTCGCGGCGCCGATCTGGACGAAGCGAAGGCCGAGCAAGCAAAGAAGCGCGCGGAAGAAGCGTTGCAGAACACGGGCTCGAACCTTGAATACGCGACCGCGCAAGCGGAACTCGCGTACGCAACGGCACAGCTCGCCGCCATTCAGCGTCTGCGCAAGCTTGGCTCGAAGCACTAAGCCAGCGCGCTTGTAGCGAATCGAAGAAAGCAGCCTCCGGGCTGCTTTTTTTATAGCGAGTCCGGGTTGCTTCCCGGCAAATCTGCATGACCGTTGTGCACCCCGATTGCGGGTAACACTTGATGCCAGCGCCGCTTGCCACCGTGCAAAATAGCCTTCCAAACAGCCTACGTCCGTGAGGCTGCATATCTTGCACGGTCGATAGCGGAGACCCTTCGATGGCAACTCAACCGACGCAGGCCAGCGCGCAAGTCGAACCGCGTGACGGTCTTTCCTACGTCCGCGGCGTGACCGACACGCCCTTGAGCGACGCCACCGTTTCGCGCTTTCTTCTCGATACCGCGCGCCGCTTTCCCGGGCGTCCCGCTGTCGTGTTTCGTGAGCAGAACATCCGCTGGACCTGGCGTGAGTTCGCCGACGAGATCGACGTGCTTGCGAGCGGCTTGCTTGCGCTTGGCATCGAAGCAGGCGACCGCGTCGGCATCTGGTCGCCGAATCGCGCGGAATGGCTGCTGACGCAATTTGCGACGGCGCGCATCGGTGCCGTGCTGGTGAATATCAATCCGGCTTATCGGCTTGCCGAACTGGAATACGCACTGAACAAGGTCGGCTGCAAGGCGATCGTCGCGGCGGAGCAGTTCAAGTCGTCGAAATATCTGGAGATGTTGCAGACGCTCGCGCCGGAGCTCGCCCATGCGCAACCGAACGCGCTAAATGCGGCGAAGCTGCCGGACCTGCGCGCCATCATCCGAATGGGCGAAGGCAAGACGCCCGGCATGCTCAACTTCGACGCGTTGATGGAAGAAGGCCGCGCGCTCGTCGATACCGCCAAGCTCGATGCGCTCGAAGCCAAACTCGCCGCCGACGAAGCGATCAACGTGCAGTTCACGAGCGGCACGACGGGCAATCCGAAGGGCGCGACGCTTACGCATCGGAACGTGGTGAACAACGCGCGCTATATCGCGATGGCCATGCGCCTCACCGAGAACGACTCGCTGTGCATTCCCGTGCCGCTTTACCACTGCTTCGGCATGGTGCTCGCGGTGCTGGCTTGCGTATCGACCGGCTGCGCGATGGTGTTCCCCGGCGAGGCATTCGATCCCGCCGCGACGCTCGCCGCCGTGCACGAGGAGCGTTGCACGGCGCTACACGGCGTGCCGACGATGTTTATCGCCGAACTCGATCATCCCGAGTTCGCGAATTACGACTTGAGCCGGCTGCGCACGGGCATCATGGCGGGCTCGCCGTGCCCCATCGAAACGATGAAGCGTGTGGTCTCCACCATGCATTTGAGCGAGATCACCATCGCTTACGGCATGACGGAGACAAGTCCGGTTTCGTTTCAAAGCTCGACCACCGACCCGCTCGACAAACGCACGACCACTGTCGGGCGCGTTCAGCCGCATCTGGAGGTGAAGATCATCGACCCGCTCGGCGAAATCGTGCCGGTCGGCCAGACGGGCGAACTGTGCACGCGCGGCTATTCGGTGATGAAAGGCTATTGGGGCGACGACGCAAAGACGCGCGAGGCGATCGTCGATGGCTGGATGCACACCGGCGACCTCGCGACGCTCGACGCCGAAGGGTACTGCAACATCGTCGGACGCCTGAAGGACATGCTGATTCGCGGAGGCGAAAACGTCTATCCGCGCGAGATCGAGGAATTTTTGTTCCGCCATCCGAAGGTGCAGTCGGTGCAGGTGTTCGGCGTCCCGGACGAAAAGTATGGCGAAGAGGTGTGCGCCTGGGTCGTGCTGCGTCCGGGCGAGATGGCCAGCGCCGACGAGATCCGCGACTTTTGCCAAGGACAAATCGCGCACTACAAGATTCCGCGATACATCCGGTTCGTCGACGAATTGCCGATGACGGTAACAGGCAAGGTCCAGAAGTTTGTGATGCGCGCGCAGATGATCGACGACCTGAAGCTTGCGGAAGCCAAAACGGCGTAATTGAAACGACGAAGGGAGCGCTAATACGCGCTCCCATCCTGTCATGGCACGAAACGTTCGGCGGCGAAACTCGCAACTAGCGCAAACGTTTGTGCAGGCGAAAAAAAAGCGGGCCTGGAGCCCGCTAAAAACCACACGCTACGGGGTTAGCGCGAGGAGACCAAAGGTGGGATTCGATTCAACGTCAAATCGAAGAACGATCCCAACACTGATGTCCCTTTCAGAGATTCGCCCAAGGCGACCACCGGAAAGCGCCGCATTTGCAACCGCGCGCCCGGACACATCCGTGTTGAAACCGTTTGAACAGATTGTGGGCGAATTGATTCTGACCCGCCGTAACAAAGTGTTTCAGGTTGTAACCCCCGTCCCATAAGGCTCTCGTTAAATTTTCGGTCGCGGATGCGTACAAAGCCGTGCAGATATTGTCAGTTATTAAGCTGATTTATTCGATCCGCTAAAACTCCCGGAGTTTTTCCGGTTATATGGGCCGCTGCGTTAATCGGCATTTTCCGGGAAAATCGAACGGGCGCACGTATGAAATCGATACTCATTCGGCCTGAACCGCCAAAACTTCCCGTAAAAGACGCACTTGGAGACTCGTATGACCATTGACGCCGCTCTGCTTCGCTACTACGCCACCGTCGCCGAAGCTTTTCCGCCGCTCGGTCCCGATGCCGACGCGAAGGCAGTGCGCGAGCGCTTCAGCGAAGTGGCGAAAGCCTACGCCCCGGCCCCGGACGAAACCATTTTCGTCGAGGACATCGAAATTCCGCTTGCCGGGCGCACGCTTGCCACGCGCATCTATAAGCCGAAGTCGGCGAACGGTCCACTGCCGCTTATCGTCTACTTTCACGGCGGTGGCTGGGTGGTCGGCGATATCGAGACGCATGATGCGCTGGTCGCCCGCCTCGCGCGCGATTCGCAATGCGCAGTCGCGAGCGTCGATTATCGGCTGGCGCCGGAGCATCCATTTCCCGCGCCTTGCGACGATGCCCTCGACGCGCTGATCTGGCTCGCCGAACATCGTTCTCGGCTTGGCTTCGCGACGGACCGGCTGGCTGTCGGTGGCGATAGCGCGGGTGCGCATCTCTCGGTGGTCGCGGCGCGCGGTGCGAACGAGCGCGTGGCCGGTCTCGTCAGTCTCCAGCTTCTGCTGTATCCGGTGATGCGGCGGCAATTCGAGAGCGCGAGCTGTCTTGCAAACGCGAACGGCCCCGGCCTCACCAACGACGAGATGAAGTGGTACTGGACTCAGTTCCTGTCCGGCGTGATGCCCGACGCCCATGACGTGCGCGCCTTTCCGCTCGCCGAGCCGTTCGAGCGGACGCCTGCGCCGGCGTTGATCGTCGCGGCAGCCTACGACCCGCTTTACGACGATGCCCACGAACTCAAGCGCTTCCTCGAAACCAACGGCGGCCGCGTCGAATTGATCGACGCCGCGGACATGACGCACGGCTTTGGCCGCATGCATCCGCGATCCGAAGCCGCGCTTGCCTGGCTGCGTCGAATCGGCGAGCGCGCGGGCGAGTGGTTGCGCGCCGCGCGCTGATCGTTCATTTGAGCCACTTGTCCACTACAGCCTGAAACTCGCCCGAACCGCGCGCGAGGTGCAACCACTGGTCGACGTACTGCTGCCAGACGACATCGCCGCGCGGCAGCAGATACGCCTTTTCGCCGAACTGGAACGGTTTGTCCGGATGCACGGTGCATAGGCCTGGATTGAGCTTCTGCTGAAGCAGCGTTTCCGAGGCATCCGTGACCATGACATCTGCCTTGCCGTCCAGAATCTGCTTGAAGATCGTGACGTTGTCCGGGTACTCGATCAACTGCGAATGCGGGAAGAACTGCTTGGCAAAGCGCTCGTTCGTGCCGCCGGGATTCACGATCGTGCGCACGTTCGGCTGATCGATCTGTTCGACGGTCTGATACTTGTCCACGTCATCGCAGCGAACAATTGGCGTTTTGCCGTCCTCCATATATGGCGCGGTGAAGAAGGCGCGCTTCTGCCGGTCGAGTGTCGTCGATACGCCGCCGACCGCGATATCGCACTTGTCGATGAAATCGTTCATCAGGTTCGACCACGAAGTCTTCACGTATTCCGCCTTGGCGCCAAGCGACTTCGCGAGGCTTTCCGCCAGGTCGATATCGATGCCTTCGAACTGTCCGTCCGTACGCAGGAACGTGTACGGCTTGTAGTCGCCGGTCGTGCAGACGCGCAGCGTGTGGCGCCCGAGGATGTCGTCGAGCCGCGTGGGCGGCGCGACGGGCGGCGGAGGCGCGGGCACGGTGCCGACACTTCCCGCCTGCACCGTTTGAGCAAGTGCGGTGGTGGACATCGACCCGGCAAAGACGGCGATTGCGACACTAATGGACGTTAAAAACGCGCGTTTCATCGATTCTCCGTGTTCTATTCGTATTGGTTGCCGCCGTCGATCATAACGAGCGCGCGTGAGTCTGAACATCACTCTCAGCCGCCGATGACGCGCGCATCGTCCGGTAGAATGGACGATTCCCCGCATTTAGCATCGAGCGCCGTGGCCCACACTCTCCTGAACGACACCTTTCTGCGCGCGCTCTTGCGGCAGCCGACCGAATACACGCCGATCTGGCTAATGCGTCAAGCCGGGCGCTATCTGCCCGAGTACAACGCCACGCGCGCACGCGCAGGCAGTTTCCTCGGTCTTGCGAAGAATCCCGATTACGCCACCGAAGTGACGCTTCAGCCGCTCGAACGTTATCCGCTCGACGCGGCGATCCTCTTCTCCGACATCCTCACCATTCCCGACGCAATGGGCCTCGGGCTGAACTTCGTGCAAGGCGAAGGTCCGCGTTTCGAACGCACGGTGCGCACCGAAGACGACGTAAAGCGCTTGGCCGTGCCGGACATCGACGCCACGCTGCGCTATGTCACCGACGCCGTTAGCCAGATTCGCCGCGCGCTCACCGACGCGGAAGGCCGTCAGCGGGTACCGCTCATCGGCTTCTCGGGCAGTCCGTGGACGCTTGCGTGCTACATGGTGGAAGGCGGCGGCTCGGACGATCATCGCACCGTGAAATCGATGGCTTATTCGCGGCCCGATCTCATGCACCGCATTCTCGATGTGAACGCGCAAGCGGTTGTCGCATATCTCAACGCCCAGATCGAAGCCGGCGCGCAGGCGGTCATGATCTTCGATACCTGGGGCGGCGCACTCGCCGACGGCGCGTATCAACGCTTCTCGCTCGACTACATCGCGAAGGTCGTCGCAGGCCTCAAGCGCGAGCACGACGGCGCGCGGGTCCCGGTTATTACGTTCACGAAGGGCGGCGGGTTGTGGCTTGAGCAGATCGCGTCAATCGGCGTGGATGCTGTCGGGCTGGACTGGACAGTGAACCTCGGCGCGGCGCGCGAGAAAGTGGGCGCTCGCGTGGCGTTGCAGGGCAATATCGATCCGAGCGTGCTGTTTGCGCCGCCCGAGGCGATTCGTGCCGAAGCGCGTGGTGTGCTGGAAAGCTTCGGCAATCATCCGGGACACGTCTTCAATCTCGGCCACGGCATTTCGCAGTTCACGCCGCCCGAACACGTTGCCGAGCTGGTCGATGAAGTCCATTCGCACAGCCGGGCGATGCGCGCGGCCACGTTGGTACGCTAAGCGGTATGTTGCAGTGCAGCGCGATACCGTCGGGTGCAGCGTTTTAGAAATCGTCGGATTTGTCTGAAACGCCCGCCCTTGGTGGGATCGAAAGATGTCAAGACAGCAGTTATACACATTTTGTACGTTGCGGCGCGCCATCAGACATATCGCCATCCGCGATCAATTAAATGTCGCTATTTGTTGCGTAAGTGCCTGTTTGCATTAATGTTTGTTGTGGTCTGCCCGAAATGTGGGCCGACGCACATAAGTGATCGGTGGCACGGTTTGCGGCAGCCCGTAATGCACTTCTCAACAAAGTTATCCACAGGCCTGTGGAAAGCATCGGAAATCTAAAAATAATCTTCGGTTTACCAGCGATTCTGATGTTTTACTTTAAGTTCGTCGCGCGAAGCCTGATGTCATTGTCGGAAAGCCCGCCGTGGCTTGCCGAAAGGCGTCGCGTGGCATGAGCGGCCTCTATGTGCGCGTCGCTATCGATCAGCCGATGTCCGTGCTGTTCGATTACGTCTATCAACTCGACGTCGAGCCTGTGGTCGGCTCGTTGGTGCAGGTGCCGTTCGGGCGGCGCGACGTCGTTGGGCTCATCTGCGAGATCGCGACCTCAACCGACGTCCCCGCCGACAAACTGCGCCACGTAACCGCCATCTGCGATGCCTGCGCGCCGCTTTCCGCCGAATGGATCGGGCTCGCGACGTTCGCGGCGGAATACTATCAACGCGGGCTCGGCGAAGTTGCGCTGCCCGCTTTGCCGCAAGCTCTACGCGACGCATCGCGCTGGAACCGCCTATTCGCGGTCGAGCCGCGTTACCGGATGCTGGCAGCCGGACGAGCCGAACTTCCGGATGCCTTGCCCGCGCGGGCGAGCGCGTTGCGGCGGCTGGCGGAAGCGCTGGGATCGAGCGAGACGCTGGGTTTGTCCGAAGCGCGCGCCGTACATCCCAAGGCAAGCGCGACTTTCGACGAATGGCTGACGCGCGGCTGGATCGAAAGCGTTGAAGACGCATCGCCGGCGGATCACGCGCCGACGCTCGCGGCGACCGAAGCGCCGCCGCGCCTGACCGACGAGCAACGCGAAGCCGTCGATGCCATCGCGAGCGCGCAAGGCTTCGCGCCTTTTCTGCTGCACGGCGTGACGGGCAGCGGCAAGACCGAGGTTTATCTGCACGCGCTTGCCGCGCTGCTCGCCAGACAAGCGGATGCGCAGGCGCTCGTGCTCGTGCCCGAAATCAACCTGACACCGCAGTTCGAGGCGGCGTTCCGCAATCGTTTTTCGATGCTTGCGCCCGGTTCCATCGTCACGATGCACAGCGGTCTTGCCGAGGGCGAACGCGCCCGCAACTGGCTCGCGGCACACACGGGAAGCGCGCGCATCGTGCTTGGCACGCGCCTCGCGATCCTCGCGTCGCAGCCAAAACTGGCGATGATAGTCGTCGATGAAGAGCACGACCCGGCGTACAAGCAGCAAGAAGGGTTGCGTTATTCCGCGCGCGATCTGGCCATCTATCGGGCGAAGCAGCTTGGTATTCCCGTCGTGCTCGGGTCGGCGACGCCATCGCTCGAAACCTGGTGGCAGGCGGAGCAGGGCCGCTACACGCGCCTGACGCTCAAGCGCCGCGCCGTCGCTGATGCGGCGTTGCCAAGCGTGCGGCTCATCGATCTCGAAGAGGAAAGGCAGCGCGGGCGCGCGTCCGTGGAAGGCTTGTCGGGCCCGCTCATCGCAGCGCTGAAGGCGCGTCTGGAACGCGGCGAACAGAGTCTCGTGTTCCTGAATCGGCGCGGCTATGCGCCGATTCTGTCGTGCGACGCCTGCGGCTGGGTCGCGGGCTGTCCGCGATGCAGCGCCTACGCCGTGCTTCACAAGCCCGAGCGCGCGTTGCGCTGTCACCATTGCGGCTGGGAATCGCGCATTCCAAAGGCATGCCCGGAATGCGGCAACATCGATATCGCGCCAATGGGACGCGGCACGCAACGCGTGGAGGAAACACTCGCGAGCGTGGTTCCCGGCGCACGGGTGTTGCGCATCGACGCGGACAGCACGCGGCGCAAGGGCAGCGCGCAGGCGCTTTTCTCGGATGTCCATGCAGGCGAGGTCGATATTCTCGTCGGCACGCAGATGATTGCGAAGGGCCACGACTTCCGCCGTGTGACGCTCGTGGGTGTCCTAAACGCCGACACCGCGCTTTTTTCTCACGACTTTCGCGCAAGCGAACGGCTTTTCGCGCAACTGACGCAGGTGAGCGGCCGCGCGGGTCGCGCCGGACTTCCCGGCGAAGTGATGATTCAGACGCGATATCCGCGTCACGCGCTGTATCAGGCGTTATCGCGGCAGGACTACGTGGGATTCGCCAACGCGACGCTCGCGGAACGTCGCGACGCGCGTCTGCCGCCATTCGTCTATCAGGCCATGCTGCGCGCGGAAGGCCGCACGCTCGAAGCGGCGCTGGCGTTTCTCGGGCAGGCGGCGGCCGCCTTCGCGCCCTTGCCGGGCGCGGACCGCGTGACGGTCTACGATGCCGTGCCGCTGACCATCGTGAAAGTGTTCAACGTGCACCGCGCGCAATTGCTGCTCGAAAGCAGCTCGCGGGCTGCGCTGCAATCCGCCCTGCGCGCGTGGCAACCGGCGTTGCGCGCGCTGAAGGGCGTACTGCGCTGGAACGTGGAAGTGGATCCGCTGGACGTCTAATACTCGGCGCGCGTGGCGCTTCCAGATGCGGATTCGAGGTCGTCGTGCAGATCGTCCGAACGGCCTACGTGCGGCGATGCGCCTCGCACAAACAAGACGACGCACACTGCGAACATCACCCAAACGCTGGCTATCACCATCCAAGTGCTCATGCTCGTTATTCTCCGAGAGCCCCGCGGTGGTCCTCCGCGGAATGTGGCGCCGACGGCGCGCATGGCGTTTATATCGGCTGCACTCGGGCAATTACTTAGGGCATGTCCCAAAATAAAAACGCCTAGGGAAACTACTAGGTGATTTCCGCCAATGTCCGTTCGGCGTTGCATCCCGCAAAGCCTTGTCCCACAAGGGTTCCAACATGGTGCAACCCTCTCGAAATTGTCGGTTGCACCTTTTATTTCAGCGGAGTACGATTCGCCAACTTTTAGGTCTACGGCCGGGTGAGCACGTCCGGCAAACGAAGGAATCATGGCGAGCACAACCCTTGGCGTCAAAGTCGACGATCTGCTGCGTTCACGGCTCAGAGATGCCGCGACCCGGCTCGAGCGCACTCCTCACTGGCTCATCAAGCAGGCGATCTTCGCCTATCTGGAGCGTATCGAGCATGGTCAGCTTCCGCCGGAACTCTCGGGCACGAACGGCTCGGGCGAAGCGGGCGAGACCGTAGCCGTCGAGGGCGATGACGACAGCGCGCCGCAACCTTTCCTCGATTTCGCGCAGAACGTGCAACCGCAGTCGGTGTTGCGCGCGGCGATCACGGCGGCGTATCGTCGCCCGGAACCCGAATGCGTGCCGTTCCTGATCGGACAAGCGCGCTTGCCGGCCAGCGTTTCCGCCGATACCGAAAAGCTCGCGACCAGACTCGTCGAAGCCTTGCGCGCGAAGAGTACGGGCGGCGGCGTGGAAGGGTTGATCCACGAGTTCTCGCTGTCGAGTCAGGAAGGCGTTGCGTTGATGTGTCTCGCCGAAGCGCTGCTGCGCATTCCCGACCGCGCGACCCGCGACGCGCTCATCCGCGACAAGATCAGCAAGGGCGACTGGCGTTCGCACATGGGCCAGGCGCCGTCGCTGTTCGTGAATGCGGCGACGTGGGGCTTGATGATCACCGGCAAGCTCGTCACGACGAATAGCGAAGCCGGTTTGTCGTCGGCGCTGACGCGCATGATCGGCAAAGGCGGCGAGCCGCTGATCCGCAAGGGTGTGGACATGGCGATGCGCCTCATGGGCGAGCAGTTCGTCACCGGCGAGACCATCTCCGAAGCGCTCGCGAACAGCCGCAAGTTCGAGGCGCGCGGTTTCCGCTATTCCTACGACATGCTGGGCGAAGCAGCGACCACCGAGGAAGACGCGCAGCGTTACTACGCGTCCTACGAGCAGGCGATTCACGCTATCGGCAAGGCGGCGGGCGGGCGCGGCATCTACGAAGGCCCGGGCATCTCGATCAAGCTCTCGGCGCTGCATCCGCGTTATTCGCGTTCGCAGCAGGAACGCACCATGAGCGAACTGCTGCCGCGCGTGCGCGCGCTGGCGCTGCTCGCGCGTCGTTACGACATTGGCCTGAACATCGACGCGGAAGAAGCGGATCGCCTCGAAATCTCGCTCGATCTGCTCGAAGCGCTGTGCTTCGACCCGGCGCTCGCGGGCTGGAACGGCATCGGCTTCGTGGTGCAGGGTTATCAGAAACGCTGCCCGTTCGTGATCGATTACCTGATCGACCTGGCGCGCCGCAGCCGGCATCGGCTGATGATTCGTCTCGTGAAGGGCGCGTATTGGGATACCGAAATCAAGCGCGCGCAAGTGGACGGACTCGAAGGCTATCCGGTTTATACGCGCAAGATCTATACGGACATCTCGTATCTTGCCTGCGCGAAAAAACTGCTGGGCGCGCCGGATGCCGTCTATCCGCAGTTCGCGACGCACAACGCGTTCACGCTGTCGGCTATCTATCACCTCGCGGGACAGAATTACTATCCCGGCCAGTACGAGTTTCAGTGCCTGCACGGCATGGGTGAACCGCTCTATGAAGAAGTCACGGGCCGCGACAAGCTGAACCGGCCATGCCGCGTGTATGCGCCGGTCGGCACGCACGAAACGCTGCTCGCGTATCTCGTGCGGCGTCTGCTCGAAAACGGCGCGAACACATCGTTCGTGAACCGTATTGCCGATGAATCCATCCCCGTGAAGGATCTCGTCGAAGACCCGATCGACGAAGCGCAGAAGATCGTGCCGCTCGGCGCGCCGCACGCGAAGATTCCGCTGCCGCGTCAGTTGTACGGCGACGAGCGGCCCAATTCGATGGGTCTGGACTTGTCGAACGAGCATCGCCTGGCGTCGCTGTCGTCGGCGTTGCTCGCGAGCGCGAATCATCAGTGGCGCGCCGAGCCGATGCTCGAAGGCGACGATCCGCACAACGGCGTCGCACGCGACATTCGCAATCCCGCCGATCTGCGCGATCTCGTCGGCACGGTGGTGGAAGCGTCGAAGGAACAAGTTGGCGCCGCGATCGCCAACGCCGTGGCCGCCGCGCCGATCTGGCAAGCGACGCCCGTCGATGACCGCGCCGACTGCCTCACGCGCGCCGCCGACTTGCTCGAAGCGCAGATGCACACGCTGATGGGCCTCGTCGTGCGCGAAGCGGGCAAGTCGCTCGCGAACGCGGTATCGGAAATTCGCGAGGCTATCGACTTCCTGCGCTATTACTCCGCACAAATTCGCGAGGAATTTTCGAACGACACGCATCGTCCGCTCGGACCGGTGGTCTGCATCAGCCCGTGGAACTTCCCGCTCGCGATTTTCATGGGTCAGGTCGCGGCGGCGCTCGCGGCTGGCAATCCGGTGCTCGCGAAGCCAGCCGAGCAAACGCCGCTGATCGCCGCGCAAGCCGTGCGCATTCTGCGCGAAGCGGGCGTGCCGCCGGGCGCCGTGCAACTGTTGCCGGGCAACGGTGAAACCGTGGGCGCAGCGCTCGTCGCCGACCCGCGCACGCGCGCCGTGATGTTCACCGGCTCGACCGAAGTCGCGCGCCTCATCAACAAGACGCTGTCCGAACGGCTCGATCCGGACGGCCGCCCGATTCCGCTCATCGCCGAAACCGGCGGCCAGAACGCGATGATCGTCGATTCCTCGGCGCTTGCGGAACAGGTCGTCGCGGACGTCATGCAGTCGTCGTTCGACTCGGCGGGTCAACGCTGCTCGGCGCTACGCGTTCTTTGTCTGCAAGACGATGTCGCGGATCGCACGCTCGAAATGCTGACCGGCGCGATGAAGCAACTCGCGGTGGGCAATCCTGACCGGCTGTCGGCGGATGTCGGTCCCGTGATCGATGCCGACGCGAAACGCGGCATCGACGCGCACGTTGCGCAGATGCGCGAGAAGGGCCGCAAGGTCGTGCAACTGCCGCTGCCGGACGGTTGCGCGCAAGGCACATTCGTGCCGCCGACGCTGATCGAACTCGACGGCATCGACGAACTCAAGCGCGAGGTCTTCGGCCCGGTGCTTCATGTGGTGCGTTACCGCCGTTCGTCTCTTGATAAACTCCTCGACCAAATTCGGTCGACCGGTTATGGACTGACGCTCGGCATCCATACGCGGATCGACGAAACCATCGCGCATGTCATCTCGCGCGCGCACGTGGGCAACATCTACGTGAACCGCAATGTGATCGGCGCGGTGGTCGGCGTGCAGCCGTTCGGCGGGGAAGGTTTGTCGGGCACGGGTCCGAAGGCGGGCGGCGCGTTGTACTTGCAGCGCTTGCTGGCCAAGCGTCCCACTGGATTGCCGAAGTCGCTGGCAAGCGCGCTCGTGGTGGACAAGGCGGCATCCGCCGATGCCCCGACCGCCGCTCTCACGGCGCTGCGCGACTGGTCCATCGGCGAACGCGATCCGCAGACCGCGGCGCGTTGCGACGGTTATCTGCAACACGTGCTCGCGGGCGCGACGGCCGTGCTGTCCGGTCCGACCGGCGAGCGCAACACGTACACGCTCGGCGCGCGCGGCACGGTGCTGTGCGTGGCGGCAACCCCGAGCGGCGCGCGGGCGCAGTTTGCCGCCGTGCTGGCAACGGGCAACAAGGCGCTGTTCGCCGGTTCGGCGGGCGAGCAGTTGGCGGCGTCGCTGCCGGCATCGCTCAAGCCGTATGCGGCGGTCAGGAAAGACGCGGCGGCGGAGTTCGACGCCGTGCTGTTCGAAGGCGACAGCGATGAACTGTTGTCGCTCGTGAAGGAAGTCGCGAAGCGCCCGGGACCGATCGTATCGGTGCAGGGCGTGGCGGCGGGAACATTTGCCGATGCTGATCATGACGGCGAAGACTATGCGCTCGAACGTCTGCTGACGGAACGCTCGGTGAGCGTGAACACGGCGGCGGCGGGCGGCAATGCGAATTTGATGACGATCGGTTGAGAAGTATCCTCTCGCGCTCGATTCAAACAAACGGCAGCAGGCACGGCGATCCCGGCGACGAGCTGCCATTCACACTGGTACTAGGAGAAGCTATGAAGCACACGATGAACAAGCTGGCAGCCGCCCTGACGCTCGCCGGCCTGTCGCTCGCGGGGACTGCGTTCGCGCAAACAGCAGAAGATGTGAAGGTCGGCTTCGCCGGGCCGATGACCGGTGCGCAGGCGCACTACGGCAAGGATTTCCAGAACGGCATCACGCTCGCGGTCGAGGACTTCAACGCCACGAAGCCGGTGATCGGCGGCAAGCCGGTTCGCATCGTGCTCGATTCGGCGGACGATCAGGCCGACCCGCGCACGGGCACGACCGTCGCGCAGAAGCTCGTCGACGACGGCATCAAGGGCATGCTCGGCCACTTCAACTCGGGCACGACCATTCCGGCATCGCGCATTTATGCGAACGCCGGCATCCCCGAAATCGCGATGGCAACCGCGCCGGAGTACACCACGCAAGGCTTCAAGACGGCCTTCCGCATGATGACGTCCGACACGCAGCAAGGCTCGGTCGCGGGCGAGTTCGCGGTGAAGACGCTGAAAGTGAAGAAGATCGCCATCGTCGATGACCGCACGGCTTACGGCCAGGGTCTCGCCGACCAGTTCGAGAAGGCAGCGAAGGCGTCGGGCGGCAACATCGTCGTGCGCGAATTCACGAACGACAAGGCTGTCGACTTCAAGGCGATTCTGACCAAGATCAAGTCGTCGAATCCTGACCTCGTGTACTACGGCGGCGCGGATTCGCAAGCCGCGCCGATGGCCAAGCAAATGAAGACGCTTGGCTTTCGTGCACCGCTGATGGCGGGCGAGATGGTCAAGACCGACACGTTCATCAAGATCGCGGGCGACGCGGCCGATGGCACGGTGGCATCGCTCGCCGGCCTGCCGATGGACCAGATGCCTGGCGGCGCGGACTACACGGCGAAGTACAAGAAGCGCTTCAACGAAGACGTAGAGACGTACTCGCCGTACGCCTACGACGGCGCAATGGCCATGTTCAACGCAATGAAGGCGGCCAACTCGACGGACCCGGCAAAGTATCTGCCGCTGCTTGCCAAGACCGACATGCAAGGCGTGACCACGAAGCATCTGGCGTACGACTCGAAGGGCGATCTGAAAAACGGCGGTATCACGCTGTATAAGGTCGTTGGCGGGAAGTGGACGACGCTGCAGAGCGTGGGTGGGAAGTAAGGTTTAGTGGCTGTTTTGGATGGCCCGGTCGTGTGCGACCGGGCCGTTTTCGTTTGGACGGGGCTAACCGGCTGAACCAGCCCTCAGCGCTTCCCCTGCTCCCGAATCTGTTCGAGCGTCGCGCCCGGCGTGCTCTGATCCGCCGGAATCCGAATCTCGATCACCGCGGGCAATCCGGAACTCACAGCGCGCTCGAACGCCGGCATGAACTGCTCCGTCGATTCGACCCGCTCGCCGTGCGCCCCGAACGCGCGCGCATAAGCCGCGAAGTCGGGGTTCGTCAGCCCCGTGCCATGGACCCGATGCGGATAGTGCCGCTCCTGATGCATGCGGATCGTGCCGAACTGCCCGTTGTTCACGACCACGAAAATCACCGGCAGCTGGTACTGCATCGCCGTGGCGAGTTCGTGGCTCGACATCATGAAGCAGCCATCGCCCGCGAACGCGATCACCGTGCGCTGCGGATACAGCGACTTCGCCGCGATGGCCGCAGGCACGCCGTAACCCATCGCACCGCTCGTCGGCGCAACTTGCGAGCGGAAGTGCCGATACGAATAATGCCGATGCAGCCAGGTCGCGTAATTGCCCGCGCCGTTGGTGAGAATCGCGTCTTCGGGCAGGCGCTCAGAAAGCGTGCGCATGATCTCGCCGAGCTGGACATCGCCGAGCATGGGGCGCGGCTTGCGCCATTCGAGATACGCGGCGTGCGCCGTCTCGGCGCTGCCCGACCACGCGATCTGCGCGGGCGATTCGAGCGCGGCGAGCATCGACGCAATCTCGGGCATGCCGGAGACGATCGGCAGATCGGCGCTATACACGCGGCCCAGTTCCTCCGCGCCCTGATGCACGTGAATCAGCGTCTGCTTCGTCTTCGGGATGTCGAGCAGCGTGTAGCCGCCCGTCGTCGATTCACCCATGCGCGGGCCGAGAACGAAGAGCACGTCCGCTTCGCGCACGCGCGCGGCCAGCGCCGGATTGATGCCGAGCCCGACATCGCCCGCGTAATTCGGATGCTCGTTATGCAGCGTGTCCTGATAGCGGAACGCGCATCCCGCCGGCAACTGCCAGCGCTCGATGAAGCGCGCGAAGTCCTGCGTCGCCTCGGCGGTCCAGCCGCTGCCGCCCGCGATCACGAACGGTGTCTTCGCGTTGGCGAGCAGTTCGCGCACGCGCTCCATCTGCGCCTGCGACGGCGCCGCCGCGACGCGCTGATAGCGCGGCACGGGCGGCGCCGCGTCGCACGCTTCGGTCAGCATGTCTTCGGGTAACGCCAGCACGACCGGGCCGGGACGTCCCGCCGTCGCGACATGGAACGCGTGGCTCAGATACTCCGGCACGCGGCGCGGATCGTCGATTTGCGCGACCCACTTCGCCATCTGCCCGAACATGCGCCGATAATCGATTTCCTGAAACGCCTCGCGATCCATGTGATCCCGCGCGCATTGGCCGATCAGCAGGATCATCGGCGTCGAGTCCTGGAAAGCGGTGTGCACGCCGATGGACGCGTGCGTCGCGCCCGGCCCGCGCGTGACGATAGCCACGCCCGGACGCCCCGTCAGCTTGCCGACTGCCTCGGCCATGTTCGCCGCGCCGGCTTCGTGGCGGCAGACGATCGTCTGTATCTGGCTGGTTTCGTCGTGCAGCGAATCCAGGACGGCGAGAAAGCTCTCGCCCGGCACGCAGAACACGCGTTCGATACCGTGATGAACGAGCGCATCGACAACCAGACGCGCGCCGGTGGTCTGGCCATGAGAAGCGGATGCCATGCGAACAAGTCTCCTTTGTCAGTGAGCATCGGTGAGCCCGGGTTTCGAGCCGCAGACCGTAGCTTACGCCGCTGGATGGGACTCTGGCTGATGCAGTCCGGCCGCCTTGGCGCGCGACGCGCCTGCCGCCGCGCGCCTCACAGCCGGACCAACCGGCAAGCGACATCTCTCGTCCCGTCGCGTCGATCGTGCCAGACCGGCATTTTTTCCCGCATGACGCGCGACGCAATCCGCACGGCCGGGTTGTTTCCATCAGTCGAAATACCCCTCTTTCACACCCTTTATCCAGCGATAGGCCCGAAGTGATCTTCGCAATAATGGCTTCACTGAAAAGCGGGCACGGAAATAACCAAAGGGTGCTCGCCTCGCAAATATCGCTGCATCTATCCTCATCGGGGGCCAGTTTGAACATTCGTAAATTCATCGGCGCGAACAGTCGTGACGCTCTGCGCCAGGTCCGTGAAGCGCTCGGACCCGATGCCGTGGTGTTGTCCAACCGCACGCTCGACGATGGATCGGTGGAAATCGTCGGTGTCGCGGATAGCGATCTCGCTTCGATCTCGCCCGCGAAGGCCGCACGCGAACAAGCCGCCGCCGCGCCGTTCGCCAGCGCCACGCCGCGCGCCGCGCTTGCACAAGCCGCAGCCGCCGCGATGAAGCAGCAGGCCGCCGCTCCCAGCTCTCCGATGAACCCCTACGCCAGCGGCGATGTTTTCTCCTCCGTCTTCGGCAACACCGCCGACGCCGACGATTTCGACGAGCAAGCCGACGAAGAGCGCATGGAAGCACCGCGCACGATGGCCGATTCCAATCCGTGGTTGATCGAACATGCGCGCCGTATCGCGCAACAGGCTTCGGTGCCGTCGAACCGGCCGCTGACGCCGTCTGCCGCAATTGCACGCGGCATGGGCGTGCCGGTATCGGTCAAGGCAGCCGACGCACCGCGCCAGCAAGCGCCGCGTGCACAAGCCGCCGCGCAGCCGGTTGCCGCCGCGCCTGCCGCACCCGCCGCGCAAGCGCACGCAAAGATCGAAACGCCCGACTGGGCGCGTGAAGCCGCGCAAGTCGCCGCACGCCGCGCCGCACAGAAGATCAACGCAGCACCGCAACCCGCCGACGAAGCGCCGGCCGCATCGGGCAATTTCGAAGGCTTGCCGGCCAATGCCGCAGCCGTCGTGACCGAAGCCATCCGCACGCGCATGGAGCAAGTCGTCAACGAAACGGTGATGAACGAACTCTCGTCGATGCGCGAGATGATGGAAGAGCACTTCTCGGGTTTGCTGTGGGGCGACCGCCAGCGCCGCAACCCGACCAACTCGGCCTTGACCAAGCGCCTCTTCGCCGCCGGTTTCTCCGCGCAACTCGTGCGCATGGTGATCGACAACATGCCGTCGATGGAGAACGTGGAAAACGCGCTCGAATGGGTGCAGCAAGTTCTCGAATCGAATCTGCCGGTGATGCCGAGCGAAGACGCGTTGATGGAACGCGGCGGCGTGTTCGCGCTGATGGGCCCGACGGGCGTCGGCAAGACGACGACCACGGCAAAGCTCGCGGCGCGCTGCGTGATGCGCTTCGGCGCCAGCAAGGTCGCGCTCCTGACGACGGACAGCTACCGGATCGGCGCGCATGAACAACTGCGCATCTTCGGCAAGATTCTCGGCGTCTCGGTGCACGCGGTAAAGGACGGCGCCGACCTGCAACTCGCGCTCTCCGAACTGCGCAACAAACATATCGTGCTGATCGACACGATCGGCATGAGCCAGCGCGATCGCACGGTCTCCGACCAGATCGCGATGCTGTGCGGCACGGGTCAGCCGGTGCAACGCCTGTTGCTGCTGAACGCCACGAGCCACGGCGACACGCTCAACGAAGTCGTGCAGGCCTACAAGAGTGCGCCGGACCAGCCGCCGCTCGCGGGCTGCATTCTGACCAAGCTCGACGAGGCGACCAACCTCGGCAGCGTGCTCGATACGGTCATCCGCTACAAGCTGCCGGTGCATTACGTATCGACCGGTCAGAAGGTGCCGGAGAACTTGTACGTCGCAACCAAGCGTTTCCTCATCAAGAGCGCGTTCTGCATTCCGCGCGATGGCTCGCCTTTCGTGCCGCAAGACGACGATGTGCCGGCGCTTCTGTCCGCACTGTCCGCACGCGCCACGACCGAACTGCATGGAGTCCATTTTGGATAAGTTCGTGCTCGATCAGGCTGAAGGCCTGAGAAGGCTGCTGACGCGCGCCAGTTCTCGCGTGGTGGCTGTAGTGGGCGGACCGGCGGGCATCGGTTGCACGTCGGCGGTAGTGAACCTCGGCGCGGCGTTGTCCGTGCATGGCAAGGATGTGCTCGTCATCGACGAGCGGCATAACGCGGGCTCGGTCAGCCGCATGGCGGGTGTGGATGGCGCGGGCGCGCTCTCGGCGGTGATGTCCGGCCGTCGCGAACTGCAGGATGTCGCAGTGCGCACGCCGATGGGTTTTTCGCTGATCGCCGCCCCGCGCGATGAACGTATCAGCCACGACGCGGCGCAAGCACGCGCGCTGCTCGACGGCCCCGCGGATATCGTGCTGATCGATGCGCAACTCGATCGTAATGGCGCGCTCTCGTCGCTCGCGGCGCAGGCGCATGACTTTCTGATAGTGACGCGGGTAGCCGCGTCGGCGATCACCGAGGCGTATGCGTGCATGAAGCGCTTGCACTACGCCCACGCGATCGGCCAGTTCCGCGTGCTGATGAATCACGTGCAGGACGCAGCCGATGCAGCGGTCGCGTTCGACAACCTCTCGGGTGTCGCGAGCCGTTATCTGGCCGTTTCGCTCGTGCAGGCAGGGTATGTGTCCGAGGATGCGCGCGTCGCTCGGGCGAGGGAGCTCTCTCGGTGTGCGGTGGAAGCGTTTCCGGCTACGGCCGCGGCGCGCGACTACCGCTACATCGCAGCCGAGCTGCTGCACTGGCCGATGCGTCCCGCGCCGTTTTCGCGCGGCGACGAAGCGAGCCAGTACGACGCGCATATTCCGGTTGGCGAGTCTGGTGAAAGCGGACGGAAAGCGGCGCACCGAGCGGCGGCGTTTTCCGATCATGCAATGAGCAGCACGGCGTCGATGTGATATTGAAAGGTGAACAGGATGTATAACGCCCAAGGCAAACTCTCGCAGTCCGACGTGCTTACGAAATATGCGCCGCTCGTTCGCCGCCTCGGACTCCAGCTCGTCGCCAAAATGCCGGCGAGCGTCGATCTCGATGATCTGATCCAGGCCGGCATGATTGGCCTCCTCGATGCGGCTAGCCGCTACAAGGAAGATCAGGGCGCCCAGTTCGAAACCTACGCAAGTCAGCGTATTCGCGGCGCCATGCTCGACGAGTTGCGCGCCAACGACTGGTTGCCACGCAGCATGCGCAAGACATCGCGCGAAGTGGAGTCGGCGGTACACAAGGTGGAACAGAACCTTGGCCGTTCGGCCAGCGAGACCGAAGTCGCCGAGCACATGAAGATGCCGCTCGACGAGTATCAGTCGATGCTGCAGGACTTGCACGGCAGCCAGTTGATCTATTACGAAGACTTCGACCGCTCGGCGGACGACGAGCCGTTCCTCGACCGTTACTGCGTCGATCGTTCGGACCCGCTGTCGGCGCTTCTGGACGACAGTCTGCGCGGCGCGCTGATCGAAGCCATCGACAAGTTGCCGGAGCGCGAGAAGCTGCTCATGAGCTTGTACTACGAGAAGGGCCTCAACCTGCGCGAAATCGGCGCGGTGATGGAAGTGAGCGAGTCGCGCGTGTGCCAGTTGCATAGCCAGGCCGTGGCGCGTTTGCGTGCGAAGCTGCGGGAACAGTCGTGGACTAGCGTCGAGGCTTGAGTTCCGAGTTGTAGAGGCGCGCGAAGCCCCGAACCGGGGCCGCGCGCTTTTTGCTTTTGCCTTCGCAAAGGCGCTCGAATGCGCTCGGATGCGCTCAATGCATCTCGAAGTCGCGCGCCTCGGCGAACACCGTCTTGCCTTCGCCGAGACTCTTTGCGCGATACATCGCGCGATCCGCGGCTCTCAGCACGGCGGTGATATCGGCGTCATGCGCTTCTGCCGCGCTCGACAGCAAGCAGGCGCCGATACTCGCCGATACGCTCACTGGCCGCTCCTGCACCAGCGTGAGGTCGGCGAGCGCCGAATGGATGCCATCGGTGAGCGTGAGCACCGCGCTGCGATCGCGCATGTTGCGCGCGAGCACGACGAACTCGTCGCCGCCCAGCCGCGCGATGGTGTCGGTCTTGCGCATGCGCCGTGCAAGCAATTGCGCGAACGACTGCAACAGCACGTCGCCGACTGCGTGACCGTAGGTATCGTTCACGCCCTTGAAGCCGTCGAGGTCGATCAGTAGCAGTGCGCTGGTATTCGCGTCGGCGGCTTCGGGCGCGGACATCGCGCGATTCACGGTTTGTTCGAGCGCGTAACGGTTATAGAGGCCCGTGAGCGGGTCCGTCGATGCCTGCCGCGCCAGCACGCGATTCGCGCTGCCAAGCCTGTCGACCAGTACACTCAGATACACCGACGCGCCCAGCACGCTCAGCGCGAGCCCGAGCGCGGCGGCGCGGTTTGCCACCCACCACGGTTGCCACAACGCCAGCGCGACGATCGCGACGAGCGCCATTGCGCACGAAATGGCGAGCGTGCGCTTGCCGTAGCGGCATCCCGAGCCGATCAGAAACCAGAACACCACCCACAGCAGCGGCAAGGCGAGCGTGCCGCAGAGAAAGAGCATGGCGCCGAGCAACGCCTGATCGAGGATAGTGGTGATGACGAGCCGGACGTTGGACAGCGCCATCATCCGGCTGACGAGCAATAGTGTGATTGCACCGTAGGACACGTAGAGCGCGATCAATCGCGTGATCAACGACGCGTTGGCCGAAGGGTGCCGCCACGCATACACCGCATAAGCCAGCAGAACTGCCGCTCCCATCCCGATACGCAGCATGGCTTGCTCGCGTTCGGGATTCCGGTTGCCGGACCATGCGAAGGCATAGGCCCGGCGTGCCGGTTGATGCGCCTGCTCCATACTGAACCCCTGGTGGTGATTTCTTGCTGTTATGGTCTTTTGCGCGTGTCTTTGCTGTCGCGCTTTTGTCTTATTGCGGCCCCGTCGCGATGTTCGTCTCCGACGACTGGTATTTTGCAACGTTTTGCCAAGCTGCTGTGAATCGTGTAAGAACGCATCTCGGACAGATGATTAACGGCGTTTTCTGCGGATGCTTCAGTGCTATGAGCGACGACTTTTCTCTCGCTGGCGAATGGCTGGCGGTCTGTAATGGCGATGACGTGCCGGCGGGTTCGACGCGAGCGTTCATCGTGGCGGATGAGCGCATCGTCGTCTGGCGCGATGCCGAAGGCGTGGCGCATGTCTGGCGTGACTACTGTCCGCATCGCGGCGCGCAACTGTCGCTGGGGGCGGTGACGAACGATCAGCTCGTGTGTCCGTATCACGGCTGGCGCTACGACACGCTTGGTCAGTGCGTGCTGATTCCGTCGAATCCGTCGCTTCGGCCTTCGAAACGCGCGTGCGCCACCGCGTTCGTCGCCGGGGAGAAATACGGCGTCGTGTGGATGTGCTTCGGCGAGCCCGCGCACGCGCTCGATTTCTTTCCCGAAGCCGCCATTCCGGGCGGACGGCGCATCAACCTTGCGCCGCAGACGGTGAAGTCGTCCGCGCCGCGTGTCGTCGAAAACTTCCTGGACATGGCGCATTTTTCGTTCGTGCACGTGGGCATTCTCGGCGAGGATGCGCATACCGAAGTGCCGGACTATGAAGTCGTGGAAAGCGCAGACGGACTCGAAGCGCGCCAGTGCCGTTTCTGGCAGCCGGCGGGATTGCCGGGGCAGGGCGGCGCGATGATGGATTACGTTTATCGCGTGAAGCGGCCGCTGGTTGCGAAGCTCACGAAGATGGCGTCGGGGGCAATGGGCGCACTGCATATCATGCTGGTGGCGTCGCCCGTGACGCAGACCGAGACCCGCGCGTGGCTCGTTTCCATTCACGAAGGCGAGACTTCGCACAGCGACGAGGAGCTGTACGACTTCAATATGGAGATTCTGCTGCAGGACACGCCGATCGTGGAGTCGCAATGGCCGAAGCTGCTGCCGCTCGCGCTCGATGCGGAGTTGCATCAGAAGTGCGACCGGATGTCGGTGGCGTATCGGAGATGGTTGGCGGGGATGGGGTTTGGGTGGGGGACGACGAGCGCGTGGAAGAAGCGGGAACGTGCGTATTGCGCCACGCTCCCGCCATGAACCTTAGAGCAGCGCGACGCCTGCTTCGGTGACCACCTTCCAGTCAAATTCGTCGTGCCCGCAGATCTGCTCCATGGCGCCGCAGAATTCACTCGCCGTTGCGTGCAGATAACGCAGATCGTCGCCCCATTCGGGCAGAGCGCCTTGCTGTGTAGTCAGCACGACGACCATATGATCCTTGTGCGGGCTGTTCGCATGTAGCTTCAGGCTGTGCTGAACCTTTTGCGCGTCGCCCTGCGCGTCAAGGATCAACACGGCTGGAATCCGTTCCGGCGCGGTGACGGAGGTCTTGCCCGGATTGAGACCCAGGCAGCGCAGAAAAACCTCGTGATAGCGCGACAGTTGGGACTGCACCGAACCGCTCTTGTACACGATAGCCTGCGCGGTGCGGGCCAATCCGCGTCGTTGTGCGGGATTGTCGATGAGACGCGCGATTGCATCGATCCAGCTCTCGGTCGATTCCGCCTCTACGCACAACCCCGAGCAGCGGTTTGTCACCAGTTCGTTGTAGGCGGAATGATCGCTGCCGACCGTCGCCACGCCCGCCGCCGAGTATTCCAGCCACTCCGTGCGTGGTGCGCCATCTACAGTTGCCGATGCCGCCAGCGGCATGAGCGCGAGATCGAGTTCGAGCTGCTGTAACGCCACGGCATGCGCGGCGTACGTCGCGGACGTGCCCGTCATGGTGACGTCTTCGTGGCCCATCCAGTCATCGGGCGGCAGCGCGCCGACGAAGACGAACTGCACAACGCCTGCAAAGCGCGCGCGAATCTCATTCAGCGCCGGTTCGATCAAGGCAAAATTGCACGGCTTCATGGCCGAACCCATTAGGCCAATACGTACCTTGCCACCATGCGTACGTACCGGACTGTAGAAGCGGTCGAAGTCGACGCTCGTCGGCAGCACATGAATATTGGCGTTGTACGCCCGCAGCGCATGCGCGAGTGCGGGCGTCGACACGACGAGTGCACTGGCGCGGCGCATGACGTACTCGGTCTTCTGCGCGGTCTGCCGGCTTAGGAAGTGCAAGGGATGATCGGCGGGAAGATCATGCATCAGTTCGTCCGTCTCGTAGACGACCGGCTTGCCCGTCGAGAACAATTGATCTAGCTGTTGCTGCGGAATCGAGATCGGAAAACGTCGCTGCATCAGAAGCATGTTGAAGGGACCGAGCACGCCTGCGTTGTCCTGAACCGGCCAGCTGAGTTCCCACTGATCGGCCAGCAATTCGAACGGTTTGGCGACGCGCACGGTGGTCGCGCGATGCGCAACGGGCTCCATCGTCAGCACCGCGATACGCGGCCTGGGCGGCTGCATTGCCGACGCGTGCGACGATGGTGCCACGGACGCGGCGTCTCGACGCAGGTTCGCTTTGCGTGCCGCATGCTGGGTCTTCTCCAGGAACACGGGAAGCTGGGCTCGGAACACACGGCTCATGGCAAGCACGGTTGGATAAACCGTGTCCACGGTGGCAACGGCCCGTGCGAAGCCGTTCTTTTCGGTGGCCATCGCAGAGCCATTTGCGCCGAACGCGAACTGATCGGGCACTTCCTTCAGGCCGCCGTCGGGCAGGAAGATGACCGGGCAGCCGCACATCATCGCTTCAGGGCAGACGGACGAAAGCTCGTACGAGTACAACACGCGCCCGCCCTGAAGCTTCTTGGCCAGTTCGGGCAGCGTTACTGGATTCGCCATCGAAAGCAATTCGGTTCCGGCTGGAAGTAGCGAAAAGTCGATCTTGTCCAGCGGATAACGATATTGGAAGACAAAGGTCTTGTCCTTTTTGCGCGTCGGGTCGGGTCTGAACAACTCCGTATCGAGCACCGGGAGAAACAGAAAATCGACGTCGCTTTTCTTCGCGTCGCCGAGAAAATTCTCCGAGTAGTAAAAGAACAGGTCGTCTTTGCCCTCGTTGAGCGGCTTGCCGTTGATGAAGCCGATGCGGTTGAGGATGTAGCGCACGCACACTTCGGCATTGAGCGGATTGCCGGACACGACTTCCGGGTAGATCGCAATGGGCGTGCGACCCTGCGCCCGGTGCAAGGTCTGCACTTCCGGCGTGAGAAGCGGGGTGTCGAATGCTGGGTTCACCACTGGCGTGCCGGCAATATACGCCTCATAACCGTCGCGATTTAGCACGTCGCAAAGCGTGTGCATGACGACGATACCCGCCGAGGTTTCCCGATAAGCCGGGGCCATGATGTAGTACGGATGACCCTTGCGCGAAGGGGGAATGCTGGCCATGTTCATGTGGCGGAACCCTGCGTTTCTTTGTGCTTACACTTGCCCGATTCGGCGGCTTGATGGCGCCGTGGCCGACTTGAATGACCCGGTTTGCCCGAGGATGAAGTTTCGTTTGAAAGCTGCTGGTTCATTCACGCGAACAGGTGGATGTTTGGGCATTAATTCGGCGCTTTAACGGCCGGTCTCGCGCAACATAATTTGCAAACTCGTCTGACCGCGTCGGCATTCGAGACGCCGGCCAACTGGACAGGCGCGCATCCGACACAAGACCACGAGACCACGAATTTACGAGCGCCATCATGAATGCCAGCCTGCCCCACCAAGCCGTCCTCGCCCTGCAGCAGCATGAACGCATCTACGTCACCCAGCCGCATCTGCCGCCTCTGGAGCAGTTTCTGCCGTATCTGGAGCAGATCTGGGAAAGCAAGGTGCTGACAAACGGTGGCCCGTTCCATCAGCAACTCGAACAGGCGCTTTGCAAGTACCTTGATGTGCCGCATCTCTCGCTCTTCAGCAACGGCACGCTCGCGCTCGTTACCGCGCTGCAGGCGCTGCGCATCACCGGTGAAGTGATCACGACGCCTTATTCGTTCGTCGCGACTGCGCACTCGTTGCTGTGGAACGGCATCAAGCCTGTTTTCGTGGATGTCGATCCGGTCACGCTGAATCTCGATCCCGCGAAAATCGAAGCGGCCATCACGAAGGAAACCACGGCCATCCTGCCCGTACATTGCTATGGCCATCCGTGCGATGTCGAAGCGATCCAGCGCATCGCCGACATGTACAACCTTAAAGTCATCTACGATGCCGCGCACGCGTTCGGCGTACGCACTGAAGCGGGCAGCATTCTGCGTGCGGGCGACCTGTCCGTGCTCAGCTTCCATGCGACCAAGGTCTTTAACACCTTCGAAGGCGGCGCGGTCATCAGCCCTGATGCGAAGACCAAGCTGCGCATCGACCGGCTGAAGAACTTCGGTTTCGTCGACGAAACCACGGTCGTGGCGCCTGGCATCAACGGCAAGATGAGCGAGGTCAATTCGGCGTTCGGCATGCTGCAGCTCCAGCATATCGACGATGCGCTCGCACGGCGGCGCGCGGTCGCATCACGGTACGCCGAGCGGCTCGAACGCGTGCGCGGCATCCGTTTGTTGCCCGTGTGCGTCGATCAGGAATCGAACAACTCGTACTTTCCGATTCTCGTGGAGAACGAATATCCGCTTTCCCGCGATGAATTGTTTGAAGCGTTCCGCGCGCAGGACATCATGGTGCGCCGCTATTTCTTCCCGCTGATTTCCGATTTTCCGATGTACCGTGGTCTGTCATCGGCGCCGCGCGCCAACCTGCCTGTCGCGGCCGATGCCGCCAGCAAGGTCATGTGCCTGCCGATCTTCCCGACGCTCACGGACGAACAGCAGGCGCGTATCGTCGCGCTTATCGAGGCGAACGCGGGGTAAGTGTCGCGCTTGTTCGAATATGAAGCCTTCCCTAAAAAGCAAACGCGGACCGTTCTTGAGCGGCCCGCGTTTTTTTCGCATAGCGCTTGCGCGGGTCAGAATGGTCACGAGATGCCACGCCTCCATTCACTGGATAGCGCGACAGCCTACTCAGTCGTTGGCAGCGTCCATGAACGCGCGGATACGTTGCGCGATCTTTTCGGCGACGAGCCCGTGCTTTTCGAGCAGCCAGCGATAATCGCCCGCCTTGTCGAAGCTGTCCGGCAAACCGATGATCAGTTGCGGCGGGGCACGACGCAATGCCGCCTTGTATTCCGCAACCGCGCTACCCAAGCCGCCGATGATGGAATGCTCCTCCACGGTCACGATCAGCCCGGAGCGTGCGCAGGCCGTGTCCACGGCGCCCGTATCGAGTGGTTTGATCGTATGCATGTTGATGACGCCCGCCGCGATGCCCTGTTCTTCGAGCAGCTTCGCCGCTAAAAGCGACTCATGCACCATCGATCCATTCGCGATGATCGTCACGTCGGCGCCCTCGCGCAGCGTGATCGCGCGGCCGACTCTGAACTCGTAGTCTTTCGTGTACACGGGCGGATTGTTCACCGCGCCCGTCAGGCGGATATACATTGGCCCCGTGAATTGCGCGGCGGCTTCCACCGTCTTGACGATCTCCGCGCAATCGGCGGGACACACGACCGTCATGTTGGGAATCGCGCGCATCACGGCGGCGTCCTCGATGCCGTAGTGCGAGTTGCCGAGCAGGCCCATGGAAACTCCGCTGCCTATTGCCACTGCCTTCACGTTCATCTCCATGTAGCCGAGATTCATGCGGATCTGTTCGGCGGCGCGCATCGAGATGAACGGTGCGAACGACGTCGCAAAAACGTTATAGCCCTCCTTGGCGAGTCCGGCCGCCATTCCGACGAGGTTCTGCTCCGCAATGCCGACGTTTAGAAAGCGGTCCGGATAACTCTTTTTAAAGCGATCGAGCCCGGAAGAAGTACCTAGATCCGCCGACATCACCATTACATCGGGATAACGCTCGCCGAGCGCGAGAACGGCCTGGCCGAACATCCCGCGCGACCCGAGGCGCGACCACTGGCGCGCGTTACTTGCGTTGATTTCCAGCATGATGCTCCCTTAAACCGCCACGCCAAAGTCCGGCGTACAAATGGTCTGCGATTGCGGTGCTTCCCGCGCGTCCAGGTCGGCAAGCGCCAGTTCATAGCTCGCTCGCGTGAGGCGATTGTGATGCCACTCGTTGTTATGCTCCATGAACGAGATGCCCTTGCCCTTCACTGTGTTTGCGACCAGCACGCGCGGCTTGGCTCGCACGCGCGGTGCCTCGAACGCGGCGACGAGCTGGGCGATGTCGTGGCCGTCGACTTCGATGACGTCCCAGCCGAAGCTGCGCCAGCGTGCGGCGAGATCGCCGAAGTCGATGATCTGACGCGCGTCGCCGTCGCTTTGCAGCCGGTTATAGTCGACGACCGCGGTGAGGTTGTCGAGACCGAGCTGCGCCGCCGACATCGACGCTTCCCATACCGAGCCTTCGTTGCATTCGCCGTCGCCGAGCAGCACGAAGGTGCCGAACGACTTGCCGCGCTTCTTCGCGGCGAGCGCGATGCCGACCGACATCGACAAGCCCTGCCCGAGACTGCCGTTCGACGATTCGATACCGAGTTTGAGGTTCATCACCGGGTGCGCAATAAGGTCGCTGCCGTTGGTCTGGAACGTCGCGAAGGTGGCCTCGTCGATCAAGCCCGCCGCGAGCAACGCGGGAAAGTAGCCGAGCACGCCATGTCCCTTGCTAAGTATGAAGCGGTCACGCTCCGGCCAGCGCGGATCGCGAGCGTCGTAACGCAGCACGCGTGCATAGAGCGTCGCCATGATCTCGACCATCGACAGGCCACCGCCCAGATGCGTACTGAGATTGCATTGGTGGCTAATGTCGAGCATCTTGCGGCGCATCAGGCGCGCCATGTTTTCGATTTCGGAGTAGTGGTTCATGTGATTTCCTGTTCAGACGATGCCGCCGTCCACCCGCAGAATCTGGCCGCTCACGAACGCGGACAACTCCGATGCGAGGAACAACGCGACATTGGCGACGTCCTGCGACTCGCCCGCTCGCTTGAGCGCTGACGATTCGACGATCCGCTCGCGCGCGGCCGGCGTCATCTGTTCAAACATGTCGGTACGGGTCGGGCCGGGCGCGATGGCATTGACGCGAATGCCCGACGCGCCAAGTTCTGTGGCCATGCTTTCGGTCGCGCGCGCGAACGCCGCCTTGCTCGTACCGTACGCGAGCGTCCCGGCATCGGCAATGAGCGCAGCCGTCGATGTCAGGTTGATGATCGAGCCTGACTTATGCCGTGCCATCAAACGCGAAAGGCCTTGGGTCAGCAGTACCTGACCAAAGAAGTTCACATCGAAAAGGCGTCGCAACTCGGCCATGGTCGTCATCTGCATCAGCCCGCCGCTCGCGGTGCCGGCGTTGTTCACGAGCACGTCGACGCGCGGCGTGAGCGCCATGATCGCCTTGACGGCCGCTTTCACCGACGCTTCGTCGGCAAGTTCAAGGGGCACGCTTTGCACCTCTACGTGGCCATCGTCGGCAAGCGATGCAAGCCAAGCGGCATGCGCAGGCGTCGCCGGATCGCGCACGCACGCGATAACGCGCGCCCCTTGCGCGGCAAACGTGCGCACGATCGCGTCGCCGATGCCACGGTTCGCGCCCGTCACCACCGCAACTTTGTCCTTTAACAGCATGCCTTGTCCTAATGTTTCCAATGGTTCAGATGTCGCGCCAGATGGGTCCGCGCTCATAGACCGGTTCGAGAAGCGTCCAGTCGTCGTCGCCTAGCGGATTTCCCTCGGGAAACGGCGGCGCCGCGCCCGCGCCGATGCAGGCGAGCACCGTGCGATCCGTGTAGTAGGCGCGCAGCGCGTGCGTGACGAACGCCGAGAACGCGCGCACGTCGGCGAGCTTGCAGGCGTTTATCGCGGCGAGGCGCTGCGTCGCGTCGAGCGCTTCGAACGGCGCGCCGACACGTTCACGCGCGACTCGGACGAGCACGGCGAGAAAGGCGTCGGACTGCGCCGTTGCACGATGACGCAGCAAATAGCCTTCAAAATCCACTCGCGAGGCAGGCGGCAGGCCGAGGGCTGCATCGCCGGGCAGTATTGTGTCGAGTACGAGATCGATCATGACGTGATAGGGGACGCGGGTTGTGGCTCGCACGGCTTTGCGGGCGCGCGTGCATGCAACGGCGTTCCGGCAACAGCATCGAGATTCCGCGCAAGCCAGTCGGTCGCCATGAGCGTGATCGCCTGCGCGGTCGCGACCGGATTCACGCCGCCAGATGTGACGAACACGCTGCTGTCGACGACGAACAGATTCCTCACCGCGTGCGCCTGACCATTCCGGTTGACTACCGAGGTCGCCGGGTCGTCGCCCATTCGCGCGGTGCCCATCAAGTGCCAGCCAGTGTGGCGCACCGGTGCAAACGATGAAATTACCTTCGCGCCGGCCGCGGCAAATACCTGCTTGCTCATATCGATGGCATGAGTAAGCATGCGCTTCGTGTTCTCGCCAAGCCGGTAATGAACTTTCACGCCCGGCATGCCGCTCGAATCAAGATGGTCATAGTCGAGTTCGATTCGGTTCTCGACGTCGGGCAGATCTTCGGCGATCGCGGCGATGCCCACGGTGTGGTTGTAAAGCTTCGCAAAGCGCGCGTGATGGCCAGGGCCCAGAGGCAGCTGCCGCATGTAGTGGCCGGACACGGCGGTTTCGGCGGGAGGCGCGCCGCGCAGCACCTGCATGGTATAGCCCCGCGCAAAGTCGCGCTCGCGAGACGTTTCGTAGAATTGCTGGCTCAGAATGCACGCGCCATGCGGACCGAAACTGGACTGCAAGTCTTGCTCAAATACGCCTTCGGTGTAAGCGAGCGGATGCAACATGAGGTTGCGTCCGACCAGGCCGTTGTCGTTCAAGAGTCCGTCGGGAAACGCGCTCGACTTCGAGTTTAGCAACAAGCGCGGCGTGCCGATTCCGCTTGCCGCGAGTACAACCACGCGCGCATTGATGCGCTGCTCGCGGTTCTGTTCGTCGACATATTCCACACCGTTAGCGAGTCCGCGCGCATCGAGCGTAATTTCGCGCACGCGGCAATGCATCCGCACCTCAACGCCCTGCGCGAGCGCGGCGGGCCAGTATGTGACATCGACACTTGCTTTCGCGCCTTGCGCGCAGCCGGCGTTGCACGGGCCCAGGTTGATACACGCGGCGCGGTTGCCATGCCGATGCGTGTTGATCGCCGCATACGAAGGCCACCAGTGCCAGCCGAGATGGTTGAATGCCGCACCCATCGCGCGACCGGCGCCGCCGAGGGGAACGGGCGGCAACAGCGTCTCGTAGTCGGGATTGGCCGGGTCCCCGACAAGTCCCGCCACGCCCATCATGCGTTCGTTTTCGGTGAAGTACGGCTGCAGCGTGGCGTAGTCGAACGGCCAGTCATCGCCGACGCCGTCGAGGCTGCGCGTGCGGAAATCGGACGGATGAAAGCGCGGGAAATGTGCCGAGTACAGGATTGTGCTGCCGCCGAAGCCGTTGTAGTTGGCAATCGCGATCGGCGACGCGGAATCGTCGATCGGATAGTCGGCCACGTTGTTGCGGATGGCCGGATTCGAGCTATACGAGCCCGCGCGCGCGAGTTCCCAATCCGTGCGAGTCGACGGATAGTCGGCAGGCCGCGTGGCACCACCCTGTTCGAGACAGACGATGCGCAGCCCGCGCTCGCGCGACAGCCGCCACGCTGCGGCTGCACCGCTCGCACCCGAGCCAATGATCACGATGTCCGCGATATCGTTCATTGTCAGGCCGGCTTCTTCGGAGTGAACTGCTCGAGGATCTCGGGAATCGCGATCAACATGTCTGCCTCGCAAGCGATGTCTCCGTCCACGCGAGCAATTCCGCGTCCTTTGCAGATTCCGCGCCGCCACGACAGCACTTCTGTTTCAATCTCGAACTTCTTGCCCGGCAGAACTTCCTTCCGATAGCGCACCGTGTGTTGCAGCGCGTGCGTCACCTTGCCCTTGAGGCCCGGCAGCGTCGTGATCGCGACGGTAAGCATCTGCGCGAGCGCTTCGAGTTGCAGCGCGCCGGGCATGTTAGGGCCGGAGGGGAAATGCACGGGGAAGTACCACTCGTTCATCGTCAGATTCTTGTAGCCGCGCGCGGACTTGCCGGGCACGACTTCATCGACGTGATCGATCATCAGGTAGGGATAACGGTTTGGTTGATACGCCTGCAACTCCATGCAGTTCAGGCTAAAGCCGTGCGGTAGGTGGTCGTAAGCGGTGTCCATCTGTTCCTCGAAAATTGATGCGGGCTTAGCGCACGTCGATCACGCGCGACAGGCTGGCCACGAGGTCGTAGCCGTCCCATACGATGTTCATGTCTAGCGCACGGCCGACCGGGACGACGCGATCCACGCCGCGCAGGCGTTGAGCCGTGACGAATTCGCGCAGTCGCGCCGGCTCCAGGCCGAAATAGGTGAGCGTCTGATAGCGCTCGTTGATAATCGGCGCGAGCTTGTCAAGGGCATCGAGCGTCACCTCGTGGATCGTGCCGAAGTAACCGCGGCAGGTATCCTGATCGGCGGCGAGTTCAGTGAGCGCGACGCGATATAGCACGTTGCCGTGGCACTCCACGGCCGCGACGCGTGGGTTGCCGAGCGCGTGGCGGCACGCGTCGACGAACTTGTCCATGACCTGCACCGGGCGCGGTGAGTAGCGCGTGCGCGCATGCTCGGCGAGTGCGGGCCAAAGACGCGACTGTGCCGCGGCGGCTTCGTTGGTCGCGCCGATCCAAGCGATCAACTGCGGCGACGAGCACGCTGCCTGGTCCATCAGATACAGGTCGTTGTAGAGTCGCGCGCACAGGTCGAGCAGGCCCCCGTGATCGAGTTCGAGAACAGCGCGCGGTTCGACCGCGCAAAGCGAGTAGCGATCCGAAAACGCGACTTCGCGGGCGCGCGGACGGCCCGGCAGCGTGCGCATATGCGCGACCGTCGCGTCGCCGCCCCAGACGATACGGGCATCCGCCTGCGCCATCCAGAAGCCGTTGATCGCGTCGTCGTGGTCGTAGCGCACCAGAAGCATTGCGGAAGCGAGCGGAGCGTGCTTTTCTTGGGCGAGGCATGCCGAAATCGCGTCGATGAGCAGCCGCGCGATCTCCGTCTCTTTCGACGGCAGGCGCAACACGCAGACGTTGCCCGCGAGCAGCCCGAACGCCAGCGAGAAGGCAAAATTCACCGGCACGTTCGACGGGCAGATATGGAACGAGAGCCCGAGGCCCAGACGGACTGTGCCCTCAAAGCTCTGATCGGCGTTGCGTCGCGCCGTGGCAAGTTGCGTGAGATTCGCGCGGCGGCACCAGTAAGCGAAGCTGACGACATCCGGCATCGCGCGGGCGCGCGGATGCGTGAGCAGCGTCCGCGAGAGATCCGCAAGGAAGTCCATGCGGGGTGCATAAAAGACCGGCGTCGGAGCGTTCGACACCGCGTGCGCTTGGCCGACGATCACCGTCATGCGGCTTAGGATATCAGCGGGTATAGGTATCACTGCAACCTCGTGCTTCGGCATGCTGAATGCGCCCGTGTACCGCAAAGTAAGTGCCTTTGCGTCCGCACGGACAGTCGTCGATCCCCACGATCTCGCCTTCGTCCTCGCTCAAAAGCGAATGTCCCGGATAGCTGTGCGGCAGCGTTGACAAGAGCTGGATCAGGCCACGCCCGCCGCGTTGCAAAGGGCGGAAGTCAATTGGATCGCGTACGCGGATATCCGACCATGCAGACGCGTGCAGATGGCCATGCTCGCATTCGACGAAGATCGATCCGGTCTGCTCGACCATGCCGTAGTAGCTGTGGACTCGTGCCAAGTTCGTGATTGCGCCGACGCGCCGACGGAACGTGGCGCCATCCACGGCTTGCGACTGCAACTGCTTCCAGCCGCCGCCGTGCACCAGCACACCGCGCTCGAGCGGAAGGGTCTCGCCCGCGTCTTCCAGCGCGCGTACCAGATGCAGCCAGACGACGAACGTGAAGCCGAAGACGAGGATGTCTTCGTCGGCGTGCTTGTCGAGCCATGCGCGCACGCGCTCGAGATTCAGCGACATGTCATCGTCGAGAGCGAATTCGACGTCGCGGCCGAACATCGAAAAACCTTGAATGCCAGCGGTGCGCGCTGAAAAACGGTAGCGATTCGCGATGGTCGCACGGCAGTCGATCACGAGCATTGGAAGGCGCTTCGGTCCGATCAGATCGCCGACGATGCGCGACAGCACCTTTACCTGAAGCATCGACGTTTTCCGATCGAGAAATATCTGCGATACGTTCTGCCCGCTCGTGCCGGACGATGTCATCGTCTTCACGACTTCCGCGTGCGGCACGCTCACCAGTTGCTCGTGCTTGAAAAGGCGCACGGGCAGAAACGGCAGGTCGTCAAGCGCGTTGGGAGTGGACTCGCCGTGCGCAGTCCGCACGGAAGCGAGCTTGTCGAGCATCGCGCGATACGGCGGGCACGCTTCATAGTGCAGCGCGGTGAGGCGGCGCAATTCGGCGCCGAGCAGGGCATCCTTCTCCGACTGCGGCATGCCGTACACGGGCCACTGCAGGACGTCGCTCACGACAGGCTCGCCAGACATGCGTGATCCACCTTTCCAGCCGGCAGCCGCGGCAGCGCCGCGAGGGGCTTGACGACGATTGCCGACGCATGGACGCCGATACGCTGTGCCAGTTCCGAGCGCAGCGACTGCGCCCACGCGACGGAAGGTGCGGCCTCGGAATTGGAATGCGAGTCTGGCGCGACGGCATGAATGACGAGGCGCTCATCGGTGCCGTTCGCTGCGCATTCGAAGCCGAGTTCGGCGGCGAGTTGTTCGACGGCATCCAGCGAAACGCGAATGCCAAACACCTTCAGGAAGCGATGCAGCCGCCCTTCAATGAAGAACGCGCCGTCCTCATCGAAATGGGCGAGGTCACCCGTGCGGAGCGTGCCTCGGTTGACATCCGGCAGAGCGAAGTCGGCCGCGCACTCGGCGTATCCCATCGACACGTTCGCGCCTGCATAGATGAGTTCGCCTGTTTCGCCTGCAGTTTCTATTACGCTGCCATCTGCGCGTTCGAGCGAGAGGCGGCCGCCTGGAATCGCTTGGCCAATGCTGGCGGGCTTCAATGCCGCGTCGGCCGGCGTGAGATAAGCGATACGTGCCGTGGCTTCGGTTTGACCGTACATCGCAAAGAAACGGATCCCGCGTTTCTCGCAGATCTGCGCGACATCGCGCAACTTCTCCGGACGCATGCGCCCGCCAGCCTGCGTCAGCGTGCGCACCGACGGCATGTCGATGCGCGCGAGGCGAAGGCGCAGCAGCATGTCATAGCTATACGGCACGCCCGCGAGGCTCGTCGCCCCGTATGCGTTGAGGGTGCGCCAGAATGCGGCGTCCATCAGCGAGCGATTCGTCAGCACGACCGATGCGCCCGCGCGCAGATGGCTGTTAAGAACCGACAAGCCGTATGAGTAGTTAAGTGGCAGCGACGTTATCGCGCGCTCGTCGGGCGTGAGTCCTAGATACTCGACGATAGACGTCGCGTTCGCGACCAGATTCGTGGCGGTGAGCCGTACGAGTTTGGGCGAGCCGGTCGAACCCGAGGTAGCAAGTAGCATCGCGAGGTCGGCATGCAACGCTGGTGTCGAGCCGTCGGTTTTCGCCTTTGTGTCGTACAGGCCGTAATCCTCCATCTCGCGCACGAGCGTCGCGCCTGGGGGAGCCCATGCGGCGTTGCGCGCGATGAGTACCTGTGCCGGACGGTAAGCGTCGTACAGTGCGCCAAGCGTACTTGCATGAATCGAGCGGCTCAAGAGAAGCGGCACGGCGCCGCGTTCGAGTGCGGCGAGATAGCACAGCACGGTCGGCAGATCATTCTCGCCGACGATAAAAACGAGCTGGCGCGCGGGCAGATCCGCTGCCAACTGTCCGATGGAAGCATGCAAGGCCTCGTAAGTGAGCATGCGACCGTCCTCGGCAATCAGGGCAGTGCGTTGCGAATATTGCCGGCTGACCAGGGGCACGTTCATACCTCGATGCCGTACTTCTTCAGCTTTTCGACGCCGATGGTGTACGAGCCGAATTCGATGATGTCCTCGGTTTCCATCATGATGTCGAACGCGTCCTCGAGCGCGGCGATCATGCCCATGTGGCCGACCGAATCCCAATCAGGCACGCACTGATACACGAACTCCGCGTTGAGCGCGTCGTGAGGGACCGCGAAGCAGTCCATGAATACCTTGTCGTAAGTTTCCCTGTTAGTCATGTTCGTTACCGGTTTCACTTGAAGACCTTGCGGTCGGTGTTGGGGCGCGCGACGCGCGCGGGATTACCGAGCGCGATCACGTTGTCGGGAATGTCGCCGTAGACGACAGACCCCATGCCGATGATCGAATTTGAGCCAATGCGCACGCCTTCCTTCACGAGTGCGCCCATGCCGATGTAGCTTGCCTGGCCAACCGTGCACGCGCCGCCAAGATTGACCATTGAGGAGACGACTGTGTAATCGCCGATTTCGACGTCATGGCCGACGATAGCCATCGTATTGATGCTTGCGTGCGCACCGAGTCGCGCGTCGCTCGAAATCGAGCAGAACGGCGTGATGACGACCCCTGCTCCGAGTCGCGCGCTGTCCGCGACGATGGTGCTCGTGTCCACGACAATGCCCGACTGCGTACCCGCGTCGCGGAGCTTGCGCGCCAGGACTTCGCGGCCCGCCGGCTCGCCGACCGCTATCACGAATTCGGCCGAGTCGAATTGCGCGTGCAAAGATGAATCGTCGAAGCGCAGCACCGGGGCGCCATGCTTCGTGCGCGCTTCGCAGATATCGTCGACGAACGCGATCTCGGACCACTGCCCGGTGGACGCGTTCTGGCGGCGGGCGACGTCCATCACTTCTCTGCCGAAGCCGCCCGCGCCGTAAATGAAGAGTTTGCGTGTCACGTGAATGTTTGCCGTGCGTGGCGCGCAGTCCGCAATGTGTTGGGGGTGCGCGCGATTTTTCCGTGACGAGAGTATCGCCGTGGCGCCGGAAATTCGAACGACTGAAGAAACGCCGAAAAGGGTGCTTATTCGGGTTTTGAGGGAAAGCGAGAGGTCGGCGCGCAGGTCGCGCGGGTTCCTGCTGGGCTTGCAGTCGCGCAACAATTACGACGCTATTGGTGCGCCCGGCTGGGATCGAACCAGCAACCCCTGCCTTCGGAGGGCAGTACTCTATCCATTGAGCTACGGGCGCGTTGACGAGGATCTTGGCTGCGGGGGACGCTGGAGAAGCGTCTGCAAGACCCATGCGAATCCGAGAGAATACCTGTTTTCGATGAATTCGTCCATCGCGCGGCCTGCGCGAGCGCCTTTCGTGGAAGCTCGGAACCCGCGCCGGTTCGGGTAAACGCGCGTGAAACCAAAGCAGGCGGCCCACGCCCTGCGTTAAACGTTCCGTCTATAATCGACCGTGCCCTCATACAGAAGGAGGGCACTCGCGGTAGCGACACGCTGTCACTGAACCGACTCACCTAGAAAAAACGGGAGACGAGACAAGCATGAGCGAAGCACCCCACGGAGCCCCAATAAAAACACCCGGCCAACTCATCGCGGCGGTGATCGCGGGGTTTGGTATACCGGTCGCCATCATCATCCTGCTCGCGGTCTATGTGAATAACTCGACTCGTACCGGCGCCGGCACCGACCTCGAAGCTTCGGTCAAGGAACGTATCGCACCGGCCGCTCAAGTCGATATCCGCGATGCCAACGCGCCACGCGTCTACAAGACCGGCGAACAAGTCTTCAAGGCCGTGTGCTCGGCCTGTCACGCGGCAGGAACCGCAGGCGCGCCCAAGTTCGGCGATGCCAGCGCCTGGGCCCCGCGCATCAGCGAAGGCTACGACACGCTTCTGCATAACGCGCTCAACGGCAAGCGCGCCATGCCCGCGCGCGGCGGCACGAGCCCCGACGACTATAGCGACTTCGAAATCGCTCGCGCAGTCGTCTACATGGCCAACGACGGCGGCGCCAAGTTCCCCGAACCGGCTCAACCCGCTTCTGGCGCAACGGCAGGCGCCGCGGCTCCTGCAGCCGGAGCATCCGGCGCGGCGGCTGGCGCGAGTTCGACGGAGAACGCTCAGGCTGCGGCGGCAGTCGCCGCGCTGGCATCGGTGCCGCAGGCGGCTGCTCCGGCAGCGGGCGCGCAAAGCGCCGATGCATCGCAAGCCGGCAAGGCGCTCTATGAGCAGGTTTGTCAGGCGTGCCACGCGGCCGGCGTGCTCAACGCACCGAAGTTCGGCGACAAGGAAGCATGGGCGCCGCGCTTGAAAGATCCGATGGACACCGTCTACAACTACGCGCTGCACGGCAAGGGCGCGATGCCGGCGAAAGGCGGGTCGAATGCATCCGATGCGGACGTGAAAGCCGCCGTCGATTACATGGTGAATGCTTCGAAGTGAATGGCGGCGGTAAAAGCCCTGCGTGCGTGTGAGCGTCGCGGGGCTTTGCTTTTACAACGCGATATTCGCCGAACGAGGAGTTAGCCGGCTTGTCGTTCGACCGTAGCTACCGGGACCGCGTCTGCAGCTTTATAGAGCAGAAAAATCTCATGCATACGCTCGACGCGCTTCAAGACTGCCAAGCGCGCAGCGCTCATAACCCCTTCTGCAACATCGCCTTCAGCATCGCCATCCGATCCTTCGGCGACAACGGCGCTTCTTCGGCCGTCGGCGGCGGTGCATCGTCGAGCAGCATCTCGGGGATGAAGCGCGATGGCTCGCACACCACCGTTTCCCGCGCCCGCTTGCGCTTCTTGCACCAGTTCAGATGCAGGCTGCGCTGCGCCCGCGTGATCGCCACATACATGAGCCGCCGTTCTTCCTCGATACGCGCGGAATCCACTGGCGCGTCATCGTCCGAACTGCCGCGATGCGGCATGATGCCTTCCTCCACGCCCACCAGAAACACGTGCGGATATTCGAGCCCCTTCGAAGCATGCACCGTCGATAGCCGCACCGCATCCGGATCTTCATCGCGGCCTTCGAGCATGGACATCAGCGCGACGGTTTGAATCAGGCCGAGCAGATTTTTGCCGTCATCCGAAAGACCGTCGGCCGTATCGAACCCGGTTTGTTCCGCTTCCGCCGATGGCTCCGGCTTCGTGCCCTTGCGCTTGAGCCACTCGCAGAATTCGAGCACGTTCTGCCACTTCGATTGCGCCTGCCGTTCGTCGTAGGCATCGTAGAGATACGCTTCGTAGTGGATCGCTTCCATCATGTCGTCGAGCACGGTGCTCGCCGGATCGCGCGCGGCGCGGTCCGACAGCCTGCGAATCCACTCGCAAAACGTGCGCAGCGGTTCCACTTGCCGCGCCGACAAGCGCGCCTCGATACCGCCCATGAACACGGCCTCGAAGAGCGACACCTTCGCCGCGCCGGCGAACGCGCCGAGCGCTTCGAGCGTCGTGTTGCCGACACCGCGGCGCGGCGTCGTGATCGCGCGGATGAACGCGGGATCGTCGTCGGGATTCGCGATCAGCCGCAAATACGCGATGATGTCCTTGATCTCGGCGCGGTCGAAAAACGACTGCCCGCCCGACAGCACATACGGAATGCGCTCACGCCGCAAAACCTGTTCGAAGATGCGCGCCTGAAAGTTGCCGCGATACAGAATGGCGTAGTCGCGAAACGCCGCGCGCCGTTCGAACTTGTGCGCCGACAGCCGGAACACGACGGACTCCGCTTCATGCTCTTCGTCATTGCAACCGGTCACGGTGATGCTGTCGCCCATGCCGTGCTCGGACCAGAGCTTCTTCTCGAACAGTTTGGGATTGTTGGCGATCACATTGTTCGCCGCTGTCAGAATCCGCACCGTCGAGCGATAGTTTTGCTCCAGCTTCACCACATGCAGTTTCGGGAAGTCCTTGCTCAACTGTCCGAGGTTTTCCAGCGTAGCGCCTCGCCAGCCGTAAATGGCCTGATCGTCGTCGCCCACGGCGGTGAAGGCGGCGCGCGGACCAGCCAGCAGCTTCAACAACTCGTACTGACAGGCGTTGGTGTCCTGATACTCGTCGATCAAGAGATATCGCAGACGGTTCTGCCACTTATCGCGAACCTGCTCGTTTTCGGCGAACAGTTGCGCGGGACGCAGGATGAGATCGTCGAAATCCAGCGCCTGATACGCATGCAAGGTCGCCGCGTAGCTCCGATAAACAATCGCCGCCTGATGCTCGTCTTCGTTATTCGCGAGCACGGACGCCTGATCGGGCGAGACCATCGCGTTCTTCCACAGCGAGATGATCGACTGCACCTTGCGGATCAAGCCCTTGTCAGTCGTGCCGAGCTGCTCCTGAACCATGCCGAAGCAATCGTCCGAATCCATGATGGAGAACTGCGGTTTGAGGCCGACATGTTCCGCTTCCTGACGCATGATCTGCACGCCGAGCGAGTGAAACGTGCAGATGGTCAACTGATTCACGGGCACCTTGCGGCCTTCCTTGCCGGGCGTCGTGAGCGTTTTGCCTTCGAGCAGCTTCGCGGTGCGCTCGCGCATTTCGAGCGCGGCCTTGTTGGTGAAGGTGAGGGCGGCAATGTGCCTAGGCTCGAAGCCGCGTCCTTCGATCAGATGCGCGATCTTCTGCGTGATCACGCGCGTCTTGCCGCTGCCCGCACCGGCGAGCACGAGACAGGGACCGTCGAGATAGCGCACGGCTTCGCTTTGCGCGGCGTTCAGACCTGCGGACATCGTTTTGGACTTTGAGTTGAGGCTCGCGGCGGCGCCGGTGCCTGATGGACTGCGCGCATCGCAGCGACGCGCGTGCGACCGCAAAAAATGCGCGAGAGCGCGATGTTAACACGATAGAACGCGACGGGTTTTGGCCCTCGTTCGTTCGGACGATGGGTGGCGCTCGCGATTGCGTCTTGTCGCCAAACGGGACCATCGTCCGTCAATCGGTGGATGATCGTGACGCCGCCGTGAACAACGCATCGAGCGCGCCGCGTCCAACTGACATGCCACAATATCCAGCCGGATTACCGATTCAAAGGACGCCAAGCATGAGTTCAAAACTGAAAGTCGGCGTGATGGGCTATGGTCTGGCGGGCGCGACGTTTCACGCGCCGGTCATCGAACACTGCGGCCGCGCGGAGGTGACGGCCATCGCGACGAGCCAGGCCGAGCGCGCCGAGGCCGATTATCCCGATGCACGGATCGTCGCCGATTTCGATGCGCTCCTCGCCATCGACGCGCTCGATTGCATCGTCATCGCCACGCCTAACGACACGCACTTCGACCTCGCGCATCGCGCGTTGTCGGCGGCCAAGCATGTGGTCGTCGACAAACCCGTGACGCTTTCCTCGCGCGATGCCCGCACGCTCGCCGATCTCGCCGCATCGCGCGGGCTTCTGTTCGCGCCGTTCCACAATCGCCGTTGGGATGGCGATTTCATGACCGTGCGCGCGTTGATCGAAAGCGGGCGGCTTGGACGCATCACGCATTACGAATCGCATTTCGACCGCTTTCGTCCGAAAGTGCCGCAGCGCTGGCGTGAGGAAGCATCGCGCGGCGGCGGCTTGCTGTTCGATCTCGGGCCGCATCTGATCGATCAGGCGCTCACGTTGTTCGGCGCGCCCGCGACGGTGACGGCGTTCGTGAAGGCGCATCGCGACCACGCGCATGCGCCGGATTACGTGCATCTCGTGCTCGGCTATGCGGATAAGGAAGTCGTTCTGCATGCAAGCGCGCTCGCGGCGCTCGATCCGCCGCGTTTCACGATTCACGGCACGCGCGGCAGCTATGTGAAGAGCGGGCTCGATGTGCAGGAAGATCAACTGCGCTCCGGCATGCGGCCGGGGCATTCGGAATTCGGCAAGAACCCGCCGGGCTTGCTGCGCGAAGTCGATGGCGATCACGATCTGCGTCAGGCTTTCGCCACCCGCGACGGAGCGTATGTGGAGTTTTATCGGGCGCTAGCGGGGGCCGTGTTGGACGGCAAACCGTTCCCCGTTAAGCCGCAGGATGCGGTGGATGTGATGGCGATCATCGAGTTGGCTATTCAGAGTGAAAAGGAAGGGCGGCGGGTGGAGTTTGTTCGACATTGACGAGGCGGCTTTTGCGCTCACTCGAACGATTGCGGCAATAATTCCGTGCCTTCCAGCAGGGGCATTTAATTCACATTAAAGAGACATACGCCTGGCGCGATCGAGGCGGTAGTATTTCGAATCGACCGCAAACGAATATCCGGAGTGCGTTCCCTTGAATGTCCCGAAAGCTGTTGCAACAGAATGGCTATGCGATCTGATCGATATGGTGATCACGGCGCAGAGCAACGAATTCCAGGTAAGGCGCATCGAGCGAGAAGCGCTTGCGTTCTTGAGCAAGGGCCGCGAACGTCCTGAGATATGTTGGCTCGTACTCGCATTCACCGCGTTCCTCCGTGGTGATCGCGACGAATGCGTTCGTTGCTCCGAGGCCGCGCAGGCATTGGCGAGGCACGACGTCACCATTCTGACCAATGTGGCGTCGCTAATGTGCGATCTCGGAGAGCCGCGCATGGCGGTGAACTACGCGCGCTTGCTCGCCGATACGCAGCGTAGCGACCCGACAAGCCGGATCAAGGCAGCGCGTGTATTCGTCACGGCGCTGCATGCCGAAAAGGCGGCGGCAATCATGCTTGCTCATGATCTCAATGCAACCGTTGCCGAAGGCGATGCGGAGCTACCGCGCGACATCGAAGCGACGGCACAGATCTTTCTTCGTTGCGGCGTCGATGCCGAGCAACGGCTTGCTTTGTTGGAAACGGCGGTCGAAGCAATCCGCTCGCAGGGCTGCATGATTCGCGGCAGCAGGTTGATGATTTACGACGACACAACGAGATACGAGCTTTATGTCGACGAAACTGCAAGCCAGTGTGGAAACGTCAACTTTGCGATTGCCGAGGCATTGACCACGACCTTCGATAACGCGTACCCAGAGGTGATTACCTTCGTCTGTCGCCCTGTTGGTTCGCTTAGTGCGCTTGCCTCCCGCAGTGCGCTAATGGAGGTGGTGCAATGAGCATCGAGGTTTCCGATCTGCTGCATCTGGCGCAGCAGTTGTCGGCAGGCAATAGCGAATGTGAATGGCGATCCGGCGCGTCGCGAGCTTATTACGCCGCTTATCACAAAACGCTTGCCGTGGCGGACGCCTGCTTGCCGTCAACGCGCGAGGTTGCCGGTCAACATAACGGCTGACAAATCGGCTCATGACCGTAGGGAACAAAGGCCGCGCGCTGGCCTACGTGCTCATCGACCTAAAAAAAGTGCGTACGCACGCGGATTACCATCTCACGGAGCCGTTTAGTCAGCACGACGCCACCGACCTCGTCGCGAACTGTCTGGCGTTCTTGCCGAAAACCGATGCATTTCAGGGGCAAATCAACTCGACCCTGTCAACGACGTTCTGAGGCCGACGCATGGCAAGGCATCGTCGCCAGCCACAACCCGCTCCACCGCACACTCAGCCCCGTCCGAATCCGTTTGACAAGCCTAATTCGGTCGCGTAAATTCGGCCGCACGCGTCGGGAGAGCGCGTGGCTTCTGTCGATTCAAAGATCGCCAAGCGAGCCGCGCCGCCGAAGGGGCACACCCACAAACTCTCAGGCAAAAGGACCGGCCGCGTCGAAGAAATCGCCCTTTCGGGCAATTTTTTCGCACTCTGGAGAGCGGCAGCGGCATCGAACGATGTCAGCAGCCCACCGAAGGGGCGCGCGACGGATTTTTTTGATCCGCGCAATCTCTCAGGTACCGAGGACAGAGGGGTCACGCATCGCAACCGCCAGCCGGTATGCGCTTTGCGCTGCTGAAAGTCAGCGAGCAAAGGCATAGTCGCGGCGAAGGCAGATATCTGCGCGCTGCGTGGCCTTTTTTGTTTCGCGAACCGAGGCCCCGATGACCGCTCTTCAACACACGCCCTTGCATGCCGCCCACCTCGCGCTCAACGCGCGCATGGTCGATTTCGGCGGCTGGGACATGCCCGTCAACTACGGTTCGCAAATCGACGAACATCACGCCGTCCGCACCGACGCGGGCATGTTCGACGTATCGCACATGCGCGTCGTCGATTTCGAAGGCGACGCCGTTCGGCCCTTCTTTCTGCACGCCATCGCCAATAACGTCGACAAGCTGACGACGCCCGGCCGCGCACTGTATTCGTGCCTGCTCAAGACCGACGGCGGCGTCATCGACGATCTGATCGTCTACTACTTCTCCGAAACGAGTTTCCGCGTCGTCGTGAACGCAAGCACGGCGGATAAAGACATCGCGTGGTTCCAGCAACTGAACGCGGAAGGTGGCTTTGATCTGTCGATCCGCCCGCGCGGCGATTTCGGCATCATCGCGGTGCAAGGTCCGAATGCACGCGAAAAGGTCTGGCAAGTGCTGCCGCAGACGCGCGCCGAAACCGAATCGCTCAAACCCTTCAATGCGGCGAAGTTCGCAACCACGCCCTTCGGCGAACTGATGCTCGCGCGCACCGGCTACACGGGCGAGGACGGCTTCGAGATCGTGGTTTCCGCCACGAACGTGGAAGCGCTGTGGAACGCGCTCCGTGAAGCCGGCGTGAAGCCCGCAGGCCTCGGCGCACGCGACACCTTGCGTCTCGAAGCCGGCATGAATCTCTACGGCCAGGACATGGATGAAACCGTGTCGCCGCTCGACGCCGGCCTCGCCTGGACCGTCGACCTGAAAACCCCGCGCGATTTCGTCGGCCGCGCCGCGCTCGAAGCGAACGGCTCGCAGTCGAACTTCGTCGGGCTCGTGCTCATCAAGGAGAACGGGCGTGCGGCTGGCGTGCTGCGCGCGCATCAGAAGGTCGTCACGGCGCACGGCGAAGGCGAGATCACGAGCGGCACGTTTTCGCCGTCGATGCAGGAGTCGATTGCGTTCGCTCGCGTCCCGACGCAAGTGGCGATCGGCGATACGGTGCAAGTGCTCATCCGCGACAAGCAAGTTGCCGCGCGCGTGGTAAAACTTCCGTTCGTGCGCAACGGCAAGACGCTCGTGAGCCTTTGAGGCCCGACAGCGGACGAACGTGGCGCGCGCCATCCGATCACGAACCCCACGAACGAATTACGCAAGGAGCATCCAATGAGCATCCCGGCCGATCTGAAATATACCGAATCGCATGAATGGGTCCGCACCGAATCCGACGGCACGCTGACCATCGGCATTACCGATCACGCGCAAGAAGCGCTGGGCGACATCGTGTTCGTCGAACTGCCCGCGGCGGGCAAGGCAGTCGCGGCGGGCGACGCCATCGCGGTGATCGAATCCGTGAAAGCGGCATCCGATATTTACGCGCCGGTGTCGGGCGAAGTCGTCGCCGCGAACGACGCGTTGACTTCGTCGCCGGATTCGGTGAATGGCGCACCGTACGAAAGCTGGCTCTTCAAGATCAAGCCGGCCGCCGACGCCAGTCTCGACAAGCTGCTCGACGCCGAAGGCTACGGCAAGTCGATCGGCGAATAACTCATCTCAATGACGAAAGCGGTTGCGTTTCCAACCGGCCGCTTTGCAGGAATTCACATGAAGCTCGAACATCCGGATCACCTGATGAACCGCACCTCCCTGTCCCTCGCCGCGCTCGAATGCCATGACGCATTCGCGGCACGGCACATCGGTCCCGACGATGCCGACCAGCGCGCCATGCTCGAAGCGCTCGGGTTCGCATCGCGCGCGGCGTTCATCGACGCGGTGATTCCGGAATCGATCCGCCGTCAGGAAACGCTGCCGCTCGGCACGTTCACGCAGCCGAAAAGCGAAGCGGAAGCGCTCGCGTCGCTGCGCAAGCTGGCGAACGAGAATCTCGTGTTTCGCACGTATATCGGCCAGGGTTATTACGGCACGCACACGCCGGGCGTGATCCTGCGCAACGTGCTGGAAAATCCGGCGTGGTACACGGCTTATACGCCGTATCAGCCCGAGATTTCGCAAGGGCGTTTGGAAGCGCTTCTGAACTATCAGCAGATGGTGATGGATCTCACGGGCCTCGCCATCTCGAACGCGTCGCTGCTCGACGAAGCCACTGCCGCCGCCGAAGCCATGACGCTTCTGCAACGCGTCGGCAAGCCGAAATCGAACCTGTTCTATGTGGCCGACGACGTGCTGCCGCAGACCATCGAAGTGGTGAAGACACGCGCTAAGCCGGCGGGCATCGACGTGCAGGTGGGACCGGCCGCGGATGCCGCGAGCGCGAACGCATTCGGCGTGCTGCTGCAATATCCCGGCGCGAATGGCGACGTTCGCGACTACCGCGCGCTCGCCGAAGCGGTGCATGCGGCGGGCGGTTACGTGATCGCCGCAGCCGACTTGCTGGCGCTCACGCTCATCACGCCGCCAGGCGAATGGGGCGCGGACGTGGCTATCGGCAATACGCAGCGTTTCGGCGTGCCGGTCGGCTTCGGCGGTCCGCACGCGGCGTACATGGCCGTGCGCGACGAATTCAAGCGTCAGATGCCGGGCCGTCTCGTCGGCGTGACTATCGACGCGCAAGGCAATTCCGCGCTGCGTCTCGCGCTGCAAACGCGCGAACAGCATATCCGTCGCGAGAAGGCGACGTCGAATGTCTGCACGGCGCAGGCGCTGCTCGCGATCATGGCGAGCATGTACGCGGTCTATCACGGCCCGCAGGGTCTCAAGACCATTGCGCTGCGCGTGAATCGCGTCGCGTCGGTGTTCGCGGCGGGCGTGCGAAAGCTCGGCTACGCGCTGACCAACGACACGTTCTTCGATACCGTGACCATCGAAAGCGGCGCGAGCACCAACGCGCTGCATCAAGCCGCTTACGCCGCGCATGTGAATCTGCGTCATGTGAGCGCGAATCGCGTCGGTGTGTCGCTCGATGAAACCACGACGCGCGACGATCTCACGAAGCTCTTCGCGCTGTTCGCCGAAGTCGCGGGCAAGAACGAGACGTTCGATATCGACGCGCTCGATGCATCGCTTGCCGATCCATTGCCCGCACCTCTCAAGCGCACGAGCGAATACCTCACGCATCCGGTTTTCAATCGCCATCATTCCGAGCACGAAATGCTGCGCTATCTGCGCAGTCTCGCGGACAAGGACCTCGCGCTCGACCGCACGATGATCCCGCTCGGCTCCTGCACGATGAAGCTCAATGCGACCTCCGAAATGCTGCCGGTGACGTGGCCCGAGTTCGCGCAGATTCATCCATTCGCGCCTGCGGAACAGACGGTCGGCTATCGCACTATGATCGATCAGCTCGAACAGATGCTCGTCGCGTGCACCGGCTATGCGGCGGTGTCGTTGCAGCCGAACGCCGGTTCGCAGGGCGAATACGCCGGCTTGCTCATCATTCACGCGTATCACGAGTCGCGCGGCGAAGGGCATCGCAATGTATGTCTGATTCCGGCGTCCGCGCACGGCACGAATCCGGCTTCGGCGCAGATGGCGGGCATGCAGGTCGTCGTCGTTGCATGCGATACGAACGGCAACGTCGATATCGAAGACCTGAAGGCGAAGGCCGAAAAGCATTCGGCGAATCTCGCGGCGATCATGATCACGTATCCGTCGACGCATGGCGTGTTCGAACGCAACGTCCGCGAAATCTGCGAGATCGTGCACGCGCACGGCGGCCAGGTGTATGTCGATGGCGCGAACATGAATGCGATGGTCGGCCTCACCGCGCCCGGCCAGTTCGGCGGCGATGTCTCGCATCTGAACTTGCACAAGACGTTCTGCATTCCGCACGGCGGCGGCGGACCGGGCGTGGGTCCGGTAGCAGTTGGCGCGCATCTGGCCAAGTTTCTGCCGAATCAGGCTTCGACCGGTTACAAGCGCGATGACGCGGGCATCGGCGCGGTATCGTCGGCGCCTTACGGCTCGGCCGCGATCTTGCCGATCTCGTGGATGTATATCGCGATGATGGGCGCGGAAGGTCTCACCGCCGCGACGGCAAGCGCGATTCTTGCGGCCAACTACGTCGCGAAGCGCCTCGCGCCGCATTATCCGGTGCTGTATAGCGGGCCGGGCGGGCTCGTCGCGCACGAATGCATTCTCGATGTCCGGCCGATCAAGGAATCGAGCGGCATCTCGGTGGAAGACGTGGCCAAGCGTCTGATCGACTACGGCTTCCACGCGCCGACGATGAGCTTTCCGGTGCCCGGCACGCTGATGGTGGAACCGACCGAATCGGAGTCGAAGGAGGAGCTGGATCGCTTCATCGACGCGATGATCGCCATTCGCAACGAGATTCGCGCGGTGGAAGAAGGCAGCGCGGATCGCGAAGACAACGTGCTGAAGAACGCGCCGCACACGGCGGCGGTCGTTACGTCGGATGCGTGGGACCACAAGTACACGCGTGAAGCGGCGGCGTATCCGCTGAAGTCGCTCGTGACGCGCAAGTATTGGTCGCCGGTTGGCCGCGCGGATAACGCGTATGGCGACCGCAATCTGATGTGCTCGTGCGTGCCAATCTCGGAGTACACGGACGAGTAATCGATCAAAACCGCGGAACCGCCCGGAAACGTCAAGCATTGTCGGGCGGTTTTGCAGCGCGAGTCAGAAGGGCTAACATCTCACCCCGGACCAAAAGCCAAAACAGGGAGTTCATATGGCGACAAGGGTGCGAGAGGTGAACGAGACGAAGCGCTTCCATGCCGCGCGATTCATGCTGTGGGCGTTGGCTTGCGCCGCGCCGTCCGCGCATGCGGCGATGAATTTCTGTGCCGCGCCCGCCATGCAGACGAGCGAGCGCACCAATGCCGATCCCGGCGTGAAGGCGCTCGTGCAGATGGTGCAATCGCACGTCAACGACCAGCCGAAGCCACTCGCGAAACTGCATACCGAAGGCACGCTGCCGCACGAAGGCATACGCGACGAGAGCATCGAAGCCGAAAAGGATCTCGGCTTGATGCGCGATGCCGCGCTCGCCTGGCGCGCGACCGGCGACGAGCGTTATCTGCGTCTCGTCGACCGCTTTCTGTTCGCGTGGACGACAACGTATCAGCCGAGTTTCAATCCGATCGACGAGACCAACTTCGAGTCGCTGATCCTCGCCTACGATCTGACCGCGAGCGCGTTGCCGGTGAAGACGCGCAACGCGGCGAACGCGTTCATCACGAAGATGGTGACGGGCTACGTCGCCGACATGGACAAGCAGAAGCGCCCGCTCACGGGCACGTATCGGAACAACTGGCAGAGTCATCGCGTGAAGCTGGTGGCGATGGGCGCATTCACCATCGACGACCGCAAGCTCATCAACGCGGCGCAGCGGCTGTTCGTCGAGCATATCGGCGACAACATCGCGCCGGATGGATCGACCGTCGATTTCGCCGAACGCGATGCCTTGCGCTACGTCACCTACGATCTTCAGCCGCTCGTGACGGCGGCGCTGGCCGCGCGACGGCATAACCGCAACTGGCTGCCGGAGCGCGCGCAGTCGGGCGCAACGCTCGCGCAAGCGCTCAACTGGCTTACCCCGTATGCGCTCGGCACCCGCACGCATGACGAATTCGTGCATTCGACCGTGTCTTTCGATGCCAAGCGTCGCGAAGCCGGATTGCCGGGATTCTCGGGTCAGTGGGACCCGAAAAACTCGGCGGAACTCTTTCATCTCGCGGCGCGTCTCGACGGCCGTTATGCGCCGGTGGCGTTGCGGCTCGCGCCGACGCCGCCTGCGTGGCTCGCGGTGTGTCTGCCGTTGCCGGCGCGATGATCCCGTCTCAAGCAGCTCAAGCAAGGAGCATTCATGGCAGTCAGCGTATTCGACCTCTTCAAGATCGGCATCGGACCTTCGAGCTCACATACCGTGGGCCCGATGCGCGCCGCGCTGATGTTCACGCAAGGGCTCGAACGCGATGGGCTGCTGGACGCGGTGGCATCGGTGAAATGCGAGCTGTACGGATCGCTCGGTGCGACGGGTAAAGGCCACGGCACGGACCGCGGCGTCATGCTCGGCTTGATGGGCGATGCCCCCGACACGGTCGATGCGGGCACCATCGCGCCGCGCCTCGAAACCGTACGCACGTCCAGGACGCTCGCGCTGCTCGGCACGCACAAGATTCCGTTCACGCTGAAGGAGAACATTGCGTTCTATCGGCAGGCGTTGCCGGAGCATCCGAACGGCATGAAGCTGCACGCATTCGACGCGAGCGGCGAGCCGTTGCGCGAGGCGACGTATCTGTCAGTGGGCGGCGGCTTCGTGGTGACGGCGGGCGCGGCGAACACGGCGGTGCTTACGGCCATCGAACACTTGCCCTACGCCTTCAAGACGGGCGATGAGTTGATGAAGATGTGCGCCGATTCGGGCAAGTCCATCGCGCAACTGATGTGGGAAAACGAGCGCGTGTGGCGTAGCGAGGACGAGATTCGCGCGGGCTTGTTGCGAATCTGGGACGTGATGCAGGATTGCGTCGCGCGCGGCTGCGGCATCGGCAATCCGGATGCGGATGGGCATCTGCCGGGTCCGTTCCAGGTGAAGCGGCGTGCGCCGGTGTTGTATCGCGCGCTCGCCGGCAAACCCGAGCAGGCGCTGCGCGATCCGCTATCGATGATGGACTGGATCAACCTCTACGCCATCGCCGTGAATGAAGAGAACGCGGTTGGCGGCCGCGTGGTGACGGCGCCGACGAACGGCGCGGCGGGCATCATTCCAGCGGTGCTGCATTACTACGATCGGTTTTTGCCGGGATCGAATGCGCAGGGCGTGATCGATTTTCTGCTGACGGCGGCGGCCATTGGCATCCTCTACAAGATGAACGCGTCGATTTCTGGCGCGGAAGTGGGATGTCAGGGCGAAGTGGGCGTTGCGTGCTCGATGGCCGCCGGGGGACTTGCGGCGGTGATGGGCGGCACGCCCGCGCAGGTGGAGAACGCGGCGGAAATCGGCATGGAGCACAACCTTGGGCTCACGTGCGACCCGGTGGGCGGCATGGTGCAGATTCCGTGCATCGAACGTAACGCGATGGGATCGGTGAAGGCCGTCAACGCGGCGCGCATGGCGATGCGCGGCGATGGATCGCATTATGTATCGCTGGATTCGGTCATTAAAACCATGCGCGAGACAGGGGCGGATATGAAGACGAAGTATAAGGAGACTTCGCGGGGTGGGTTGGCGGTGAATATCGTGGAGTGTTGAGGCTCCAAGCAGAAATTGTCAGGGCGATTGAAAAATTCGGTGGACGAAGCAGTTTCCATCACGCAAGGCGGTTAGCATCGATAGAACTAAAACGAATCTATCGACTGCTCCTTCGGTGCGACGCGGTCGGTTCAAATACTTGAGAGACCGCCTTGCTTCCACAGGATCTTGCTGCGCATAAGCAAGTGCGCAAAACGCTGACCGGCTCGCCAAAGTTCAAGCAGATGGTCAAGAACAAGTGGCCGAAGCCATTTAATCGGATGGCGAGGCCGCGCGTTCACGCCACCGAACTCATTCGCGTGTCGGACGACCACTTCGTATTGTTCGTTTGGCGCGACGGAGAACAACTCGAAGACCGCGCGTTCTACGCGCATCTGCTTTGCTCGCTGCCGAAGGGCGATCTCTATCCCTTGCTCGAGTTTCACTACCATCCAAGCCATAAGGGTTTGCACTGCAAGGTGCCGTGTCGGACGACAAGCGATTATCGGAACCGCTTGCTGCCGGGCGCGCCGGAGCTTAACCTTAAGTCGTCGAAACGTTTCGATCCACGTGCGGAAAATGATCGTGGCGCTTTGATCGTGTTGTTCTGCAAGGCGACGGGCATCACGATCTCAAACGAGCAAGACGGCCAGGGCGACTTATTGTGCTAGCAGACACACTTAAACAAACAATCTGCGCGCTATTCGAAGTTCACGCTGACTCGAACGGCGTGTATCGCGTCATTACGCCGCTCGAATATCCGGGAACAGGCGATCGCGTGGTGGTGCGTATTCGTTCTCGCGACGACGGTTTTGTTATCGATGAAAACGGAGAATCCTGCTTTCACGCAAGTATGGCGGGTGGCGATGTCGAGTCGGGCGCCGTCGAGCGCTGGTCGGAAGCGTTTGCTCAAAACAGTCCGGCGCGCCTCTGCGATGACGAAGTAATCCGCGCTACGACAATCGACGAACGTCTTCTTGCGCCCTATGTGTTCCGCGTCGCGGAGGCAGCGCAACAGCTTTATGGCGTAGCTACGTCTCGCGCCGAACGCCAGGGTAGCAATGAGTTCACGGTCCGCTTGAAATGCGCGATCGACGAGATTGCAAGCGATTTGGGCCTCGCGCATGTGTCGGACGTTGAGTTGCCGATCTCCGGTGGCTTGATCGCCGACCATGTCATCGATACGCCCACGCCTTCCATCGTGATTGCCGCGACAAGCGCGAAGCGTCTTCTAGAAGGGGAGATCATTCATTTGCAGTACCGCGCCCAAAAGATGCCGGGCGCGGTCTTGGCAATTGCGGAGTCGCAACAAGCGGTCGGCAAGATTCAGTTCGAACGCGCGAATTACTACACGTGGAAAACCGTTGTGTTCGATGCGCGCAATCTTCGAAGTCTGATCAGCGCCACGCTTAATTGATTATCGAATCAAGGCCCGCACCTCAAGCCCCAATCAAATTAACCACTTTCACATTCCGCGTATCCGGCACTTCCGCATAAGAAAGCACCTTCAACTGCGGCAGACTCCGGCGCAGGAACCGCGCAAGCATCGCGCGTAGCGAATGCTGCACGAGCAGCACCGGCGGCAAGCCCAAGTTCTGCTGACGCAGCATCGCGTTCTGCGTCGAGTTCATCAGCGTCTGCGCAAGCCCCGGCTCCAGTCCAGGGTTCGCGCCCGTCGAAAGCGCCTGCGACAACACACGCTCCAGCATCGGATCGAGGCCCATCACCTGAAGGTCGTCGGTGCCCGGAAACCACTGCTGCGAAATCGCGCGGCCGAGCGCAAGGCGCACCGCGGCCGTAAGCTCGTACGGATCGGCCAGTCGCGGCGCGTGCTCCTGCACCGCGTCGAGAATGGTGCGCATGTCGCGAATCGGCACGCTTTCGTCGAGCAAATTCTGCAGCACCTTCTGCAACAGCGTGAGCGAAATGGTCTTCGGCACGAGATCCTCGGTGAGCGACGGCGTGTCCTTGCCAATACGATCCAGCAACGCCTGCACTTCCTGACGCCCAAGCAATTCCGCCGCGTGCGTCACGACGAGATGATTCAAATGCGTCGCGACCACCGTGCTGGCATCGACGACCGTGTAGCCATAAACCTGCGCCTGTTCGCGCATATTCGTGTCGATCCACACTGCCGGCAAGCCGAACGCCGGGTCCTGCGTCTGCGGGCCCGGCAAAGTCACCGACACCTGCCCCGGATTGATCGCGAGCCACTGTCCCGGAAACACTTCGCCAACGCCCACTTCCACGCCCTTCAGCGCAATGCGATACCCATTCGGCCGCAATTCCAGGTTGTCGCGAATATGAATGACAGGCGGCAAAAACCCGATTTCCTGAGCGAACTTCTTGCGAATGCCCTTGATACGCTTGAGCAATTCTCCATCCGTATTGCGATCGACGAGCGGAATCAGCCGGTAGCCCACTTCAAGGCCGAGCGGATCGATCAGCGCGACATCGTCCCAGCTCGCTTCGGCATTCTCCACCGGCGCGGCCGCGACCGGCGTGATGTCCGTAACGTTGCCGGCTTTCTTCTTCGCTTCGGCGCGCTTGTTCATCGAACGCGCGGCGTAGATCAAGCCGCCGCCGAGCAGCATGAACGCAAAGTGCGGCATGCCCGGAATCAACCCCATCACGCCGATGATCACGCCCGTGATCATCAACACGCGCGGGTTCTGGAACAACTGGCCGGTCAACTGCGTACCGATGTCTTCCTCGGTCGCGACGCGCGACACGATCACGCCCGCCGCCGTCGAAATGATGAGCGAAGGAATCTGCGCGACGAGGCCATCGCCGATAGTCAGGAGCGTGTAGTTCGTCGCCGCGTGGCCGAAGTCCATGTCGTGCTGAAGCATGCCGACGATCAGCCCGCCCACGATGTTGATCACCATGATCAGCAAGCCCGCGATCGCGTCGCCGCGCACGAACTTGCTCGCACCGTCCATCGAACCGTAGAACTCGGCTTCTTGCGCCACCGCCGTGCGGCGCTTCTTCGCGGTTTCTTCGTTGATGAGGCCGGCGTTCAGGTCGGCGTCGATGGCCATCTGCTTGCCGGGCATCGCGTCGAGAGTGAAGCGCGCGCCGACTTCCGCGATACGTCCCGCGCCCTTCGTGATCACCATGAAGTTGATGATCATCAGAATCACGAAGACGACGATACCCACGGCGAAATTGCCGCCAACGAGAAAGTGGCCGAACGATTCGATCACCTGACCGGCAGCGTCCGGGCCGGTATGACCTTCGAGCAGCACGATCCGCGTGGACGCCACGTTCAGCGACAGGCGCAGCAGCGTCGAGAACAGCAGCACGGCGGGGAAGGCCGCGAAGTCGAGCGGCTTCTGTGTGTACATGCTGACGAGCAGCACCATCACCGAGAGCGCGATGTTGAAGGTGAACAGCAGATCCAGCAGGAACGCCGGCAACGGCAAGATCATCATGCCGAGGATCATGCAGATCAGGATCGGACCGGCGAGCGCGCGCAAATTCTGCGTGCCGAGCGCGTCGGGGCGTTTGGCGAAAAATCCAGCGCGCGCGTTCATGCTGCGGCTCCATTCGAGGTGTCATCGGCGCCGAGTACGTCGGCGGCTTCTTGTTCGGCATCGGCGTCGGAGACGCTGCCCTTGTCGAGTTCTTTCGGTACTTCGAGATCGGACGGATCGTCCGGCTTGGCGCCGCCGTCTTCGCGATACCGGCGCAGCTGATAAACCCACGCCAGCACCTGCGCGACAGCGCCGTACAGCGCCCCCGGAATCTCGCGGTTGATTTCCACGTTGTGATAGAGCGCACGCGCAAGCGGCGGCGCTTCGAGCAGCGGCACGTTATGCTCGCGGCCCAATTCGCGGATACGCGCGGCCACCAGATCCACACCCTTGGCGACGACCTTCGGCGCGCGCATTTCGCCATCGGCGTATTTGAGCGCGACGGCGAAGTGCGTCGGGTTGGTGACGATGACATCGGCGGTCGGAATTGCCTGCATCATGCGGCGGCGGGCGGCGGCGCGTTGTTGCGCACGGATGCGGCCCTTCACGTGCGGGTCGCCTTCGCTTTCCTTGTGTTCGCGCTTCACTTCTTCCTTGCTCATGCGCAGCTTCTTCGCGTGCGAATAAAGCTGATACGGCACATCGACGGCGGCGACGAGAAAGAGGCCGCCGATGGCCATGCCGCAGCACACGAACAGCAGATGCATGGCGTCGGCGAGCGCGAGGTCGAGCGGCTTGGTCAAAAGACCGAGCACTTCGGCCTTGCGGCTCCACATGGCCGAGCCCGCCATGCCGCCGACGACCACGGTTTTCAGCATCGACATGCCGAGCTGGATCGGACCGTTCGACGAGAACATCTTGCCGAGGCCGCTGATCGGATTGAGCCGGCCGAAGTTCGGGGCAAGCGGCTTCGTGGTGATGAGCCAGCCGCCGAGCGCCATGGGTGCGGCGAGCGCGGCGGCGGCGGTGAGCGCGAGCACCGGCAGCATGGCGAGCATGCCTTCCTTGCTGGCGTTGGCGGCGCCGATCATCATCTGGTGAGTATCGAGCACGTTCTCGTGATTGAAGGTGAACGCGCCGCGCAGAATGCCTTGCAGATGACCGTAGATCGGACCCGACAAACCCCATACCCCGAAAAATCCCGCCGCGAGGAGCGCGAACGATGCGAGTTCCCGCGAGCGCGCAACCTGACCTTCCTCCCGCGCTTTTTCAAGGCGCCTGGGAGTGGCTGATTCGGTTTTTTCGAGATCGCTTTCTTCTGCCACCGCGCTTCGACTCCGGTTCGACTGCGTTAATCGCCATGCACGCGGCGCGAAGCCGCTTCTTGATGAAAGCGATTATTGCGGAGGACGTCGAGCCACCATCGGCGGATAAGGCCGGGGAAAGGGGGTTTATTCGGGTGATGAGAGGCGTTGGAACGGACGCGCCGCGCGGCGGAAGCGTTGATCCGGCGATGTGCCGCGCCGATCGGATGTAAGCGTTGGCATTCGCCGAAAGTCGGACGCCAGCGGACTAAAGCAAGCTCCGACGCTACAAAAAGTGCGAGGCTAATCGGTGAAAGGGAGCGTCGACGCTTGCCGCTGCGGCCATCGGCACACTCGGCGGAATCATGTGCCGACGGTTAGAAAGGCGCGGATCGTTCATCGCGCCCGCCCGGCTAGAGGCTGCGCGGAGCTTCGAACGACTGCAAATCAGCGGGCTTTCGCAAGAGCCAGAGGCGTCAGCAAGCCGGCGATCGAATCAGGCGCGACCGCGTCGAAAAACCAACCCGCCGACAGATAACCAGCCTCGGCCGCCAGCCAGGAGCGCCAAGCGACGTGCGCCCCGATCGAGACAAGAAGCCCGAGAAAGCGTTGGAGAACGGCTGTCGTTTACCGAGTGCCAGCGGAGCAAGCCGCGCCGGCCCGAAAGCGCACCCGGCAAATGCAACCCTCCAACAAATCCTCAAGCTCCCGGCAACCGCCCATCCGGCCCGTAAAAGCCCGCCTTCGACGGCGCAACCTGCAACGCGGCGAGCGCCTTGCGGTTGTATTCCATGCGCGTGCGGATCAACACGCCGTTGTTGTTGTTGCCTTGACGCGCACGGCGAGCCGCGGCGCACAACAACGCCCATTGCTCGGCGATGCGCGCATCGCCCTGAGCGGCGACTTCCATGCCGGCGAAACCGCCCGGCAGGTCGAGCGCGTGCAAATGCGCGTCGCGATCTTTCTCGAGCGCGGCGATGCGCTCGGTCAACTCGGTCTTGTTCTCGATGATTTCCGGCAGCGCTTCGAGCGGCTGCGCGGCGATCAGCGCCTTTTCCTCGTGGGCGAGGAGGGCTTCGAACGCCAGAACGGCGGCGACTTCTTCGGTAACGGTGGACAGCAGGGCGTCTCTCATTGCAGCTCGCTAAAAAAACGCGGGTTTCACAATGCGCCTGCCGCCGTCGAATTCCGGTTCCGTTGCGCGTCTGCTTTCGAAGCGAAAGCGGGCGCGGCGGAGAAAGAACTCAGGCGCCAGCGGGCGCGGTTCTGGTTTGCAGCATGTCGCGCGCGGAACTCAGCATGCCGTCTGCGATCTTGCCGGCGTCAATCTTGTAGCTGCCGTCGCGCAGTGCAGCCTTGATCGAATCGACTTTCGCCGTATCGACGTCGGCGCTGTTCGACGCGCGCAGACCCGACGACAGCGATGACAGACTCACTTTCGAGTTCTGCGCGGCGGTCGTGCCGGCTTGCGCCACGCTAGAAGCGCTCTTGGCGTCGTTTTGCGATGCACGTTGCGTAGCGTCTTGAATTCCAGCCAGTGCGATGTTGCTGTTCGATTCGATTTTCACGATGTCTATTCCCGTACTTGTTGAGTCCTTTATCGGCGGGGGTGTTTGGAAACTTTACCCAACCAGGGGACCCATACGGGGCATCGACTCGCTCGTCGCCAGCAAAGCCTTACGGGGCGGGCTTTCAGAGCAATTGCAACAAAGTGAAACAAACTGTTATCTGGCCCACATAAGGGCTCCAGCGGCTCTTTCAGACTGATTCGTCCGAACGCGACAGAGCCGAAAAGAGCCACCTTCGGATACGCATCTCGACGGTCTTACTGTCTTTCACGACCTGATTCGCAGATTTCTGCCTCAAGCCGTCTCACATCCGTATCTCGACGGTCTGACTGTCCTTCACGATGCCGGTGATGATCTGTCCGTTGGCCGTCTTCACGCGGACTTGCTGGCCGGGCGCGGCGTTGTTCATCACGCTGCCTTCGGCGGAAATCGAGAATCCGGAGCCATCCGTGACGACATGCACCGTCTGGCCGACGGCAACCGAGCTGGCAGCGCGCAGCATGTCGGTGCGCAGCGGCAACCCCGCCGGCACGCGCGACAGCGCGATCGCGCCCACGGCTTGCGCGGGATCGGTGACGGTGGCCTGCGGCATCGCGGTGATATCGCCTTCGTGGGCGACCACATCGCCCTGACCGAGCATCTCGCCGGGAGCGATCGCGCGCGCCGCCGTGTAGTAAGTCGCGTTGATCGCCACGCGCGCTTGCAGATAGAGCGTCCACGGGCGCTCGCCGACGCAGCGCACGCCTACTGTCATACGGCCCCAGAGCCGTGCGCCGGTCGGCATGAACGGATCGATCGACGAACACGGCGCGAGACCTCGCGGGAACGCAGGCGTCACGGTGATCTCGACCTTGCCCGGCAGTCCGGCGGTTTGTTGCTGAAGAAAAGCCACGGCAGCCGCGCGAATGCTCTCGCCGTCCTGGACGGTGGCGCCGGTGGCGTTCGCCTGTGGCAGCGTCGTCGCGGCGGGCGCTGCGGCGGCTCCCGCCGCGGCGGACGGATTGAAACTGACGCGCTTCATCGGCGATGCCGCGCTGGGAACGGGCGCCGTCGTGCCTGCCGCGATCGGACGCACGGCGCCGTTGCGGGCGGGAATGGCGTCGTCGCGGGTGACGACCACGGGAATCACATCGCGCGATGGCGTGACGGAGGCGACTCTGCGCAGATTCGCGTTCGCGGCGGTATCGGGTTGAGCTGCGGTTTGAGCGGCGCCCGGAGCATCGGCAACCTTGGAAACGGGCGCGCTCATCGCGCCGCTTACTGCATTCTGATTAGCAGAGGCCGCCGCGCGCGCCGTTCCAACGCCCGTTTGCGCCTTCGCTTCGCCCGGACCGGGAATGACGATCATGCCGCTTGCGTCGTCCATGGCGTCGTCGGCGGCTTCGGCGCGTGCTTCGAGCGCGAGCGCGGCGTGGCGCATGGCGGCATCGGCGGCTTTGCTGGCATCGCCGTAGCCGCTCGGGCGCGACATCATCGCGGATGAAATTGCTGCCTGAGAAACGGCGGCCACCGGTGCGGGCGTGGTCGCGGGCGCGGCTTTCGCGGTCTTGAGACCCTTCGCCATTTCCGCCGCGGCTGCCGGATTCGTCTCCGCGTTGCCCGGAATGACGATGGGACCATCGTCCTGCTGCGCGTAAGCGTTCGCCGTAAAGCCAAAACCAGCGGCCCCGACGAACAGGAGGGCCACGCCAGCCGCCGAGCGTCGCGCAAGCGACGACGCCTTCTGCACGCGGCGCTCCATCGCGGCGACGCGGGCAAGAGCCTTCGACGAATGACTGGCGGACCTGCTCATTACTTCTCTCCCTCGCGCGCCGCGAATGCCGCGACGGCGTTCTGATTCGATTGAGCCGTCCTGCCCTTTGCGGGGGCGCGGACAGGACGGCGACTGCAAACCGCTAACGACACGCCGCGATTTTCACGGCGGCACTCCCATTCGACTGACTCGTCTTGCCCAGGCCGGGGCGCGGACAAGACGGCAACTACACATCGCTGGACAAACCCCGCCGCAATGCCACGGCGGCCGAGCCCATCCACCCGAAGTCCCACGAACATCACAGCCGCTTCGACTCCCAAACCATTCCTTTCGACCACGAACCAGATTCTAGATAGACCGCGCGGCGATCAAGCGTCGAATAGAGGCCCCGTTTCCCGGTTATTCGTCGGATTAGTTGTTGCGCGCCGCTCCTAATATTCGTGTCATGCAAAAAGGTCTTGGCGATGCCGGACCCGGACCAAACATCTGTAGAGGACGGTGATGCTAGACAAACTCGACAAGGAATTCGCCTTCGGCCGCGAAGCGCTCGATGTCCGCGCGTATAGGCAGGAACTGCTTTCGTCGAATATCGCCAACGCGGACACGCCGGGCTACAAGGCGCGCGACGTCGATTTCTCGTCCGCCCTTGCTGGCGCGCTGAAGAAAGGCGGCGCCACTGGCACGGCGAGCAGCGCGGGCACGAGCAGCACCGGCACGCTGGCAATGGCGCAGCCGGTCAGCGTAAGCGCTGGCGAGGCAATGGCGGTCACGGCGCGCGGCCACATGTCGGGCACTTCGACGCTCACCGCAGCCGGCGGTTCGAGCGACGACTACGGCCGCCTCGCCTATCGCGTGCCGAACCAGCCGTCGCTCGACGGCAATACGGTCGATCTCGACTCCGAACGCGTGCAATTCGCGGACAACGCGCTGCACTTCGAAGCCGGCATGACGGTGTTGAGTTCGCAGATCAAGTCGATGCTTTCGGCGATCACGTCGAACAGTTAAGGAGCCAGAAAACCATGCCTTCTTTGATGAACATTTTCAGCGTGGCCGGTTCGGCGATGTCGGCTCAGGCGCAACGCCTGAACGTCACCGCGTCGAATCTGGCCAACGCGGACAGCACCACCGGCCCCGACGGCCAGGCGTACAAGGCGAAGCAGGTCGTGTTCGCGGTCGATCCGCTCGGCGGCGCGAAGAGCGGCTCCGGTCAGCAAGTCGGCGGCGTGCAGGTCACCGGCGTGATCGACGACCCGAGCCCGATGAAAACCAGTTACGACCCGAGCAACCCGGCGGCGAACGCGGACGGCTACGTGACGCTGCCGAACGTCGATCCGGTGCAGGAAATGGTCAACATGATGTCCGCGTCGCGTTCCTATCAGGCGAACGTCGAAACGCTCAATACCGCGAAGCAATTGATGCTCAAGACCCTCACCATCGGAACCTGAAGGAACATAACGTGACAACCAGCACAACCATCGGCAGCAACGGCACCACGGTGTCGCAGACGCTCCTCGACACCATGAACGGCGCGTCGTCGGCTTCCTCGACGTCGTCCAGCTCGAGCTCCAGTTCGACTTCGGGCACGTCCGCATCGGACCTGCAGAACACCTTTCTCACGCTGCTCGTGACGCAGTTGAAGAACCAGGACCCGACCAACCCCGCCGACAGCTCGCAGATGACTTCGCAGCTCGCGCAGATCAACACGGTGTCGGGCATCGGTCAGTTGAACACGTCGCTGTCCTCGCTCGCCACGCAGCTTTCCGCCGGCCAGTCGACGCAAGCGGCGATGCTCATCGGTTCGACCGTGCTCGCCTCGGGCAGCAACGTGTCGGTATCGAGTGGCGCGTCGTCGACTTTCGGCGTGCAGCTCGCCAACGACGTGAGCGACCTTCAGGTGGTCGTCAAGAACTCGTCCGGCCAGATCGTCAACACGCTCGACCTCGGCGCGCAGAGCGCAGGCGTCGTGCCGGTCTCGGGCTGGAAGCCGGTCGACTCGAAGGGCAACACGCTCGCCGACGGCACTTACACGATCACCGCGCAAGGCACGATCAACGGCCAGCAGGCAACGGCGACCACGCTCGCGGCCTCGCAAGTCCAGAGCGTCGTGCAGATGACGGGCGGCGCACCGGGTCTCAAGCTCGCGAACGGCTCCACGGTCGCACTGTCGAGCGTCGCCTCGATTCTTTAAACAAACAGACATTCCAGAGAGAAACACATGAGCTATCAACAAGCACTGAGCGGTCTGGGCGCTGCATCGAGCGACCTCGACGTGATCGGCAACAACATCGCGAACGCGAACACGGTCGGCTTCAAGCAAGGCCAGGCACAATTCGCCGATATGTACGCAAGCTCGATGGCCACCGCCGTCAGCAACCAGATCGGTATCGGCACGCGCCTGTCCGAAGTGCAGCAGCAGTTCTCGCAAGGCACGATCACCACGACCAACCAGGCGCTCGACGTCGCCATCAACGGCAACGGTTTCTATCAGTTGTCGAACAACGGTTCGACCGTGTACTCGCGTAACGGCGTGTTCCACCTTGACAACACCGGCAAGATCGTCAACTCGGCCGGCCTGCAACTGATGGGCTACGCGGCGGATTCGAACGGTGTGGTCAACAGCGCGAGCACGGTGCCGCTGTCGGTGCCGACGGCCAATATCGCGCCGACCGCGACGAAGACCATCACCGCGTCGTTCAACCTGAATTCGCAGGACGCAGTGAAGGACAAGGCCGCGTTCGATCCGACCAACGGCAACACGTACAACGCCTCGACCTCGGTCGATGCCTACGATTCGCTCGGCGGCACGCAGAAGGTCTCGGTGTACTTCACGAAGTCCGCGACGGGCTCGTGGGAGGCGTTCGCGGGTTACGGCGATCCGGTCACGCAAAAGTCGGATCTCGGCGCGGTCACGTTCGATACGTCGGGCAACCTGACGAGCAGCCCGAAATACACCTTCACGATTCCCAACGGCGCGGACCCGAGCGGCACGACCACGCAGTCGCTCACGCTCGACCTCACCGGCACGACGCAATACGGCGCGACGAGCGGTCTCGCGAATCTGCATCAGGACGGCAACAGCACGGGCGAACTGACCGGCTTCACGGTTGGCACGGACGGCATGCTGACGGGCAACTACTCGAACGGCCAGACCAAGTCGCTCGGCCAGATCGCGATTGCCAACTTCAACAACCAGAACGGTCTGCAGAACCTGGGCGGCAACGTCTACGCACAGACGGCGGCTTCGGGCGCGGCGCAGGTCGCGGTTCCGGGCTCGACCAACCACGGCGTGCTGCAAGGCGGCGCGGTGGAAGACTCGAACGTCGATCTGACGAGCGAACTCGTGAGCCTGATCACCGCGCAGCGCAACTATCAGGCGAACGCGCAGACGATCAAGACGCAGCAGGCCGTCGACCAAGCGGTCATCAACCTGTAAGCGTCGCCAAGTCAGTCAAGGAAGGAAGCGATTCATGGACCGTCTGATCTACACCGCGATGACCGGCGCAAGCCAGGCGCTAGAACAACAGAGCGTCGTGGCGAACAACCTGGCGAACGCATCGACCACGGGCTTCAAGGCTCAACTCGCGGCGTTCCGTCAAGTGCCGATGTCGTTCGAGAACCAGTCCGCCGATGGCACGACGCGCACTTTCGTGCTCTCGTCCACGCCGAACGCGGACTACTCGGCAGGCCCGATCTCGCAAACGGGCAATCCGCTCGATGTCGCGATTCAGGGACCCGGCTGGCTCTCCGTGCAAACGGCCGACGGCAACGAGGCCTACACGCGCGCCGGCAATCTGCACGTGGATCAGAACGGTCAGCTCGTCACGGCGAACAACTTGCCGGTGCTCGGCACGAGCGGCCCGCTGTCCATTCCGCCGGGCGCGGAAGTGACGGTCGGCAAGGACGGCACGGTGTCCGCGCTGATTCCGGGCGATCCGCCCACGGCGATCGCGACGGTGGATCAGCTGAAGCTCGTGAATCCCGATCCGTCGACGCTGTCGCGCGGCGATGACGGCCTCTTCCATACCGCCGATGGCGACCCCGCCGAAGCGGACCCGAATGTGGTCGTGGCAGGCGGCTCGCTCGAAGGCAGCAACGTGAACCCGGTCTCCGCGATGGTCTCGATGATCTCCAACGCACGCCAGTTCCAGATGCAGACCAAGCTGATGGAATCCGCGGACCAGAACGAACAATCGGCGAACAAGCTGCTGAACTTCAGCTAAGCCGCACAGCCAAGACATTAGGAAACGAACGACATGAACCGCTCCCTCTATATCGCCGCGACCGGCATGAATGCTCAGCAGTCGCAGATGGACGTGATCTCGAACAACCTCGCCAACGTGAGCACCAACGGCTTCAAGGGCTCGCGCGCGGTGTTCGAGGATCTGCTTTATCAGACCGTGCGTCAGCCGGGCGCGAACTCCACGCAGCAAACCGAACTCGCGTCGGGCAGCCAGCTCGGCACCGGCGTGCAGCAAGTCGCGACAGAACGCCTTTACACGCAGGGCAACCTGCAACAGACCGGCAACTCGAAGGACGTCGCGATCAACGGTCAAGGCTTCTTCCAGGTGACGATGCCCGACGGCACGACCGCCTACACCCGCGACGGTTCGTTCCAGACCAACGCGCAAGGCCAGCTCGTCACGTCGAGTGGCTATCAATTGAATCCGGCGATCACGATTCCGCAAAACGCGACCGCGATCACCATCGGCTCGGACGGCACGGTCTCGGTCACGCAGCCGAGCAGCACGGCCAGCACGACGGTCGGCCAGATCACGCTCGCGTCGTTCATCAACCCGGCCGGTCTCGAAGCGAAGGGCGAAAACCTCTTCGCCGAAACGGGCAGCTCGGGCGCGCCGAACGTTTCGCAACCGGGCCTGAATGGCACGGGCTCGCTGCAACAAGGCTATGTGGAAGCGTCGAACGTGAACGTGGTGCAGGAACTGGTCAACATGATCCAGACGCAGCGCGCCTACGAGATCAACAGCAAGGCCGTGACCACGTCCGACCAGATGCTGCAGACGCTTTCCCAGATGCAGGTTTGACGCAGAAGCATTAAACGGATCATCAAGATGTCGCCACTCAACACTATCGTTCGCGCGTCACGCCTTGCATCGCTTCTCGCGCTCGGCGCGGCGCTTGCCGCTTGCGGCCTCGTGCCGAAGGAACCGATCATCCAGCAGCCGATGACCGCGCGTCCGCCGCAGCCGCCCATCGGCACGCGCTCGCCCGGCGCGATCTACAACGCGGGCTACGCAGGCCGGCCGCTGTTCGAAGATCAGCGTCCGCGCAACGTCGGCGACATCCTGACCATCGTGATCTCGGAAAACGTCAACGCGACGAAGTCGTCGGCGGCGAACACCAACCGCACCGGCACGGGCGCGTTCGCCGTGCCGACCGTGCCGGGCGTCTTCGGCGGCCTCTTCAACAACACGAACCTGTCGGCCACGGGCGCCAACAAGTTCACGGCGGGCGGCGGCGCAAGCGCGGCCAACACGTTCAGCGGCACGCTCACCGTCACCGTCACCGAAGTGATGTCGAACGGCAATCTGATGGTCAGCGGCGAAAAGCAGATGCTCATCAACCAGGGTAACGAATACGTGCGTTTCTCGGGCGTCGTCAATCCGACGACCATCTCGGGCAGCAACACGGTCTACTCCACGCAGATCGCCGATGCGAAGATCGAATATTCGGCGAAGGGTTATATCGACGAAGCGCAAAACATGGGCTGGCTCCAGCGCTTCTTCCTCAACGTCGCGCCGTTCTGACCGATCATGAATTCGCTCCTTCGCTTCCTCTCGTTCTCGCTCGCGGCTGCTGTCGTCGCCATCGGCTCCGTTCCGCATGCGCACGCCGAGCGCCTGAAAGACCTCGTCTCCTTTCAAGGCGTGCGTGACAATCCGCTGATCGGTTATGGCCTCGTCGTCGGTCTCGACGGCACGGGCGACCAGACCATGCAGACGCCGTTCACCACGCAGAGCTTGACCAACATGCTCGGCAACCTGGGCATCACGGTGAATTCAGCGACCACATCGAACATGCAATTGAAGAACGTCGCCGCCGTGATGGTGACGGCTACGTTGCCGCCGTTCGCGCGTCCCGGCGAAGCGATCGACGTGACCGTGTCCTCGCTCGGCAACGCCAAGAGCCTGCGCGGCGGCACCTTGCTGATGTCGCCGCTGAAGGGCGCGGACGGTCAGGTCTACGCGATGGCGCAGGGCAACCTCGTCGTCGGCGGCGCGGGCGCAAGTGCGAACGGCAGCAAGGTGCAGGTCAATCAACTCGCGGTGGGCCGCATCTCCGGCGGCGCGCTCGTCGAACGCGCGGTGCAGAGCACGGTGCTGCAACAAGGCGGCACCATGCAGATGGAACTGCGCGAGATGGATTTCGACACGACCCAGCGCATCGTCGCGGCCGTGAACAACCAGTTCGGCACGGGCACGGCGCTCGCGCTCGACGGCCGCACGATTCAGTTGCGCGCGCCGTCCGAAGCGAGCGAACAGGTCTCGTTCATGGCGCAATTGCAAAACATCGACGTGCGTCCGGCGCAAGCCGCGGCCAAGGTCATTCTGAATGCACGCACCGGCTCCATCGTGATGAATCAGATGGTCACGCTGCAGAATTGCGCGGTCGCTCACGGCAACCTGTCGGTCGTCATCAACACGAAAACGGCGGTGAGCCAGCCTAACGCGTTCTCGAACGGCCAGACGGTCGCCGCGAAGGAATCGTCGATTCAGTTGAAGCAGGATAGCGGCGCGCTCAAGATGCTTTCGGCGGGCGCGAATCTGGCGGACGTGGTGAAGGGCTTGAACGCACTCGGCGCGACACCGGCCGATCTGATCTCGATCCTTCAGTCGATGAAGGCGGCGGGCGCACTGCGCGCCGACCTCGAAATCATCTAAGGGACGACGGCACATGAACTCGACTTCGAGCGGTATCGCCAACACGGCATTGGCATCTACCGAGACGGGCGGACTGTCGAACCTGACCAACCGCTTCGCGCTCGATACGCAGGGCTTCGACGCGTTGCGCGCGCAGGCCAACGCATCGCCGCAACAGGGTTTGAAGGCGGCAGCCAAGCAGTTCGATGCGGTCTTCACGACGATGATGCTCAAGAGCATGCGCGATGCGACGCCCTCGGACAGCCCGTTCGAGTCGAACGATACGAAGTCGTTCACGGCGATGCTCGACCAGCAGTTGTCGCAGCAGATGTCGTCGAAGGGTATTGGCGTGGCGGACGCGATGTACAAGCAGCTCATGCGCACGGCGGGCATCAAGGACACGTCGGCCACGGGCGGCGCGGCAAACGGCATGAACGCGATGAACGCGCTGTCGGGCGGCGGCGGCAGCAGCGACGCGAACGCGGGCAACATCGCCGCAATGAACGCAATGGCCAAGGCCTACGCCGCGGCGCAGGCCAACAAGAGCGGCGCATCGCTCAACAGCGGCAACGGCTACACGGGCGCCGACGCGCTCGATCCGGGCGTGCGCGGCAACGGTTCGGACAAGGTCAACGCGTTCGTCGAACGGCTGGCCACGCCCGCGCAAGCCGCGAGCGCGGCAACGGGCATTCCGGCGCGCTTCATCATCGGCCAGGCGGCGCTGGAATCGGGCTGGGGCAAGCGCGAGATCAAGTACGCGAACGGCGCGACGAGCCACAACATTTTCGGCATCAAGGCGACGTCGAGCTGGACCGGCAAGACAGTGGATTCGGTGACGACGGAATACGTCAACGGTCAGCCGAAGAAGGTCGTGGAGCGCTTTCGCGCCTACGATTCCTACGAAGCCGCGCTCACCGACTACGCGAGCGTCATCAAGAACAATCCGCGTTACGCGCCGGTCGTGGAGGCATCGCGCGATGTCGCGGGCTTCGCGCACGGCATGCAAAAGGCAGGCTACGCGACCGATCCCCAATACGCGAAAAAGTTGATCTCGATCATGCGTCAGATCGCCTGACGAAGCGTTTTCGAATTGACCGAAAGGCAGGCGTTTCGTCAACGGCGGAACGATCCTGCCTTTTTGCGCTCGGCGCTCAATACGTTGATTTAGAGCCATGCGCGCTCTTTGGCCTGCTTCGTGCATGTGCAAACGTTTTAGTCCTCGTAGGGACGGCGCGCCACATATTTTTCGGGGCTGCCTGTCTAAACTTTGCTGGCAGTTTGCCGCTATCCCTAAGAAGAAACTGCCGGTTCGAAGGTGAGCCGGTTCGACACGTGGCGTAGCGGAAATGGACGGTACGCGACCAATGAATACGGCCAGCACAATGAATATCAATCACATGCAGGACTTCGCCAACGACGACATTGCGCCGATCGTGGACTTTGGACGACGCAATCCGCTGGAGATCGGTGTGTCGTTGCGCAACCTTGCCCATCGCGGCGACTTTTTGACCGCGCAATACGGCGACGGGCAGATTGTTACGCGCCTTTTGGACGTCGATGTTACGGGACATCGCTTTACGTTCGACTGGGGCGGCATGGCGGAACAGAATCGTCACGTGCTGGCTGCGCCCAAGCTGATTTTCAGTTCGGCGCCGGACGGCGTGCGACTCGAATTCACCACGGGCGCCGCGCGTGAGACCGTGTTCGACGGACGTCCCGCTTTCGAGGCCGAGTTTCCGCCGGTGCTTTACTACATGCAGCGTCGCGAATATTTCCGCGTCGAAGCGCCGGTGCTCGACCCCTACATTTGCAGCGGTTCGCTGCCGGATGGCGAGCGCTTTCGCTTCGAAGTGCATGATCTTTCGCTTGGCGGCGTCGCGTTGCGAACCACGGACGAACGCGTGGCCGACCTGGAGATGGGCATCGTGATTCAGGATGCCGAACTGCACTTCACGACCACCGGCAAGGTGACCGTGGATATCAAGCTGGTGTCGCACAGGGAATCGACGACGGCCAAGGGAGATCGCCGCTTCACGCTCGGCTTCAAATTCATTTCGATGCCGGGATCGGCGGAAAACACGCTGCAGCGGCTCATTACGCAACTGGAAATGAAGCGGCGCGCGCTGGCGAAGTAAGGCGGCCGTTCATATTGGTTTCATCCCTCGCGGCGGCGCTGCTCTGAGCGCCGCCCGTCCTGCTGCAAGGTTTCCCGGCTTTTTCCATTCCCTCGCGTCGCGATACAGCCAAAAGCGCACGCCGGAATCCAATCCGAATAAGCCCCAAAACCCCCTTCAAATCGCCAAATTGCGCTTGCACGACGCGCTTGATAATGCCCAAGTCGAGCAAACCGTCCACGGTATCCGCGTTGAAGAACCGGTCCGCGAACGTTTGCCGAAACGCTCAACTTTCCCGGCGCTTCGCCGATAAACAAGGCAGCTATCCGGCGGCGTTGCATGACGCCATCGCCGCCAAGACAAGGATCAACGCATGTCCAACAACATCTTCAATATCGGCCTGTCGGGACTGAATGCGGCTCAATGGGGCCTGACAGTCACCGGGCAGAACATCAGCAATGCGGCGACGCCCGGCTATACGCTCGAAAAGGCTTCGTTTCAGGAGTCGTCGGGACAGTACACGGGTTCCGGCTATCTCGGCAGCGGCGTGCAGACGACTACCGTCACGCGTCAATACAGCCAGTATCTGACCACGCAGGTCAACAACACGACCGCGTCGAGCAGCGCCGCCAACACCTATTACTCGTTGATCTCGCAGCTGAACAACCTGGTTGGCGATCCCACCACCGGTATCGCAACCGGCATTAGCAACTATTTTTCGGGCATGCAGTCGGTGGCGAATTCGGCGAGCAGCACGTCGTCGCGCCAGTCGCTCATGAGCAACGCGCAGACGCTCGCGAATCAGCTCAATTCGGCAGGTGAGCAATACGACCAGTTGCGTTCGAGCGTCAACACGCAACTGACGAGCGCGGTCTCGTCGATCAACAGCTACACGCAACAGATCGCTGATCTCAACAAGCAGATCAACGTCGCCAGCGCGCAAGGTCAGCAGCCCAATCAGTTGATGGATCAGCGGGATCAGGCCGTCGCGAGTCTCAGCTCGATGGTCGGCGTGCAGGTCGTGCAAACGGATGGCAACTACAACATCTTCGTCGGTAACGGACAGCCGCTCGTCGTCGGCGGCACGGCTTCGGCATTGCAGACGGTGACATCGCCGACTGACCCGAGCGAATTGACGGTCGCGTTCAAGAGCAAGGACGGCACGACGCCGACCGCCGCGCAGACGCAATACCTCGATACCAGCGCGTTGTCGGGCGGCGTGGTTGGCGGCCTGATGGACTTCCGCTCGCAAACGCTCGATCCGGCGCAAGCGCAACTCGGCGCGATTGCGACGAGCTTTGCCGCGCAACTGAACGGACAGAACTCGCTCGGCCTCGATCTGAACGGCCAGGCTGGCGGCGCGCTCTTCTCGGCGGGTTCGCCCACCGTCTACGCCGACGCGCGCAACAAGGGCACCGGCACGGTCACGGCCGAGTTCTCCGATGCCACGCAGCCCACGTCCAGCGATCTCACGGTCACCTATAACGGCACCGGCTTCGACGTGACCGACACCCAGAGCGGCAAGGCGCTCGGCAGCTTCACGCCGCCCAACGCGTTCGACGGTCTGAAGATCACGCCGTCGGGCACGATGCAAGCGGGCGACTCGTTCTCCATTCAGCCGACGCGCGCCTCGCTCGACAACTTCCAGCTCGCGACGACCAACGGCTCCGCGATCGCGGCCGCTTCGCCCGCGGTGACATCGGCGGCGACCGCGAACACCGGTACGGCCACGATTTCCTCGGCGACGGTCGCGGCGGGTTACAGCACGCCTTCGGCTATCGCACTCACGTACAACTCGACGGCGGGCGGCTTCACGTCGAATGTCGCGGTGACCGTGGGCACCACGAATTACCCGGCCAACACGACCATTCCCTACGATTCGTCGAAGGGGCTCACTGTCACGTCGAACGGCATCAGCGCGACGATCAGCGGCAAGCCGGCCACCACGGACGTGTTCAACATCAATCCGAACACGGGCGGCACGAGCGACGGCAGCAACGCGCTCACCATGTCGAACCTGGTGTCGACCAAATCGATGAACGGCACCGACACGCTCACGAATTCCTATGCGAACTACGTGAACCAGATCGGCAACCAGACGAACCAGCTGAAGAGCACGAGCTCGTCCCAAACGGCGCTGCTCAGTCAGGCGACATCGGCGCAACAGTCCGTGCAGGGCGTGAACCTGAACGAGGAAGCGGCGAACCTCATGCAGTATCAGCAGCTTTATCAGGCGAACAGCAAAGTGATTCAGACGGCTTCGACGCTGTTTCAGACGCTGCTTGGCATCTTTAACTGAGGCATTTAGCGATGCGTATATCCAGTTCGCAGTATTTCAACATGAACGTCGCTTCGATGAGCGACCAGCAGAGCTCGCTTGCCTCGATGTATCAGCAGATCTCGTCGGGCAAGCGCATTCTGACCGCTTCCGACGACCCGCTCGGTGCCGCGCAGGCCGTGCAGCTCACGATGAAGACCGCCACGCTCACGCAATACAGCGCGAATCAGACCACGGCGCTTTCGTCGTTGCAGCAGGAAGATTCGACCTTGAGCGACGTGAGCGGCGTGCTGCAAAGCATTCAGACGCAAGTCGTGCGCGCGGGCGATGGCTCCCTCACGAACGCGGATCGCAAATCGATTGCGGATACGCTGCAGGGTTATCGCGACCAGTTGATGAGCGTCGCGAACACGACCGACAGCGAAGGCAATTACATTTTCTCGGGTTTAAAGGGCGGCACCGCGCCGTTTTCGAACAATGCTTCCGGCGTAGGCACGACGTATTCGGGCGATGCCGGCCAGCGCACGGTGCAGATCAGCTCGGGCCGCTCGATTCCCGTGGGCGACACCGGCTCGTCGATTTTCATGGGCGTGTCGCCCACGGATAGCGACGCGGTACCGTCGGCATCGGCGACCAATACGGGCACGGCCACGATCAGCAAGGTGAGCACGACCGATCCGGGCAACGCGAACAATGCGAGCACGTATTCGATCGCGTTTTCGGTATCGTCGACGGATGGTTCGACGAGCTACCTCGTGACCGCGACGCCGCCTGACTCGTCGTTGTCGACGACACCGACCGCATACACGGCCGGCACGGCGATTTCGTTCGGCGGTCAGAAGGTGACGGTCAGCGGCGCGCCCGCGAACGGCGACAGCTTCACGGTGCAGCCGGCGGCATCGGGCAACAACGATGTGTTCGCGACGCTCGACAATTTGATCAGCGCGCTCAAGCAGCCGACGGGCACGCCAGCCTCGGAAGCGACGTTGACCAACGCGTTGTCGACGGCTTCGACCAAGCTCGACAACACCTACACGAACGTGTTGTCTGCGCAGACGGTGGTGGGTGGCCGCGAGCAGGAAGTGAAGGCCACGCAGACGTCGATGGCGACTTCGCAGACGCAGACCGCCAGCGATCTTGCGAATCTGACGAGCATCGATCTGGTTTCGGCGATCAGTTCTTATGAGCTCACGCAGAACTCGTTGACGGCGGCACAGCAGGCGTTTTCGCAGATCCAGAAGTTGTCGTTGTTTAACTACCTCAGCTAATAAGAAGTCTTTGTCTCTCGTTTTTTAAGGGAACTTCGAGAAGGGCATCGTGCGGTTTGGCGATGCTCTTTTTTTCGTTTTTTCAGTGGAAGAAGCCGGGAACGATTGCCTATGATTGACGCACCGGACTTAAGTGCAACGTCGAGGATTCGTGCGTCATGAGATACCGACTGCTTGGTGAGACGGGTGACGGAAATGAGGATTGATCGCGCGCTCGTTGTGCTCGGTGCAATGACATGTCCGATCATGCTTGTCGCGTGTGGAAGCGGCTCGGATTCGCCGCCTGCCCGCGAGAACACGGCACAACTCGACGCCGGGCGGGCACAGTGGGCCGCGACGCTGCCGGAGCCGGACGCTGACTACGGTGAATATCCGTCGAATTATCAGGACATCATCAAGGCGGCCATGGCGAAGACGCTCAAAGACCCTGAGTCGGCGCGCTATGGCGATTTCTCCACGCCAACGAAGGATCAGGCTATCGAGAACATGACGGAGCACCGTGCCGTTTATGGTTATCTCGTGTGCACGGACATCAACGCGAAGAACAGCTATGGCGGTTACACGGGAGCCAAGCGCCGCTGGTTCCTTATTCGCAACGGCGCTGTCGTTCGGTATGGTGAACGGCCCATGTATGTCGGGCACGTCGCGCCGTGCATGCGCGCACCGTGAGCCACGATGCGGGCAATGAGGCGTCAAGGGCCCATCGAGCCCGCGATCCTTCCCACCTGTCCCAACCCCGCCTCGAAGATCCGCTGAAAAAACGGCATCAAATTAGGCACCATCAACTGAAGCAGCAACAAGCCGACGAGCATGGTGACCGGAAAACCCACCTGGAAGATGCCGATCTGCGGCGCCGCGCGATTCAGAATGCCGAGCGCGAGATTGGCGATAAGAAGCGCCGCCACGACCGGCAACGACAGCAACAACCCGGTGGAAAAAACCGAAGCGCCATAACCCACCATCACCCGCCAACCTTGCGCATGCGAAGCGGACGCCACGACATTGACATCGACGGGCACACTCTGGAAGGTCGTGATTAGTGCCGCGATCAGTTGCAGATGCCCGTCGAAGACGAGAAACGCCAGCATCGCCAGCGTGTTGAGATAGCGCGATACCACCACGGCATTGCCACCCGCGCGCGGATCGTAAAGCATCGCGAAACCGAGGCCCATTTGCTGTCCTATGAACTCGCCAGCCGCATCGACGGCGGCAAAGGCTATTTGCATCGTCATGCCAATGGCCGCGCCAATCAGGAACTGATTGACGATGATCCACACGCCCGCCGCTGAAAACACCGTGGCGTCGGGCATGGCGGGCAAGGTGGGCGTGACGATCAGCGTGATGAAGGCCGCCAGCGCGATCTTCACGCGCGTGGGCAACGCCATATGGTTCAGCACCGGCGCGGTGGCCATCAAGGCGAGGATGCGCACGAACGGCCACAGAAACGCCGTGAGCCAGCCGTTCAGTTGCGCATAAGTAACCGAGAACATCGAACGAATCAGCCCGTGATTGCAGGCGTGATGGTGAACACGTGCCGCATGTAATCGAGGATGGTCGTGAGCATCCACGGTCCCGCGATCACGAGCGTCACCGCCACGGCGATCAGCTTCGGAATGAAGGAGAGCGTCGATTCGTTGATCTGCGTGGCCGCCTGAAAGAGACTTACCACCAGACCCACGACGAGCGCGACCAGCAAGAGCGGGGCAGCCAGCAGCAACGCGACATACATCGCCTGATGCGCGATGGTCATGACCGATTCGGGTGTCATTCCAGCAACCTCAATAGAAACGATAACGTTACGAAACGAAGCTCTGCGCAAGCGAGCCGATCAGCAACTGCCAGCCATCGACGAGCACGAACAGCATGAGCTTGAAGGGCAGCGCTATCGTCGTGGGCGAGACCATCATCATGCCCATCGACATCAAGACGCTCGCCACCACCACGTCGATGATGAGGAACGGAATAAAGATGGTGAAGCCGATCTGAAACCCCGTCTTCAGTTCGCTCGTCACGAACGAAGGCACCAGCAGCGACAGCGGCACGTCTTCCGGACCGTTCATCGGCGCGGCCTTCGAGATGCGGGCGAACAGCGCGAGATCCGCTTCGCGCGTCTGCTTCAGCATGAACTGCTTGAAGGGCGCGACGCCGCGCTGCATGGCCTGATCCATCGCGATGGTGCCGTCGGAGAAGGGCTTGTATGCGTCGGTGTAGGCTTTGTCGAGCACCGGCGACATCACGAAAAACGAGAGAAACAACGCGAGGCCCACGAGCACTTGATTAGGCGGCGTGCTCGTCGTGCCGAGCGCCTGGCGCAAGAGCGACAGCACGATGATGATGCGCGTGAAGCTCGTCATCATCAGGACCATGGCCGGGAGGAACGAGAGCATCGTCAGCAGCAACATCGTCTGCACGCTGAGCGAGTACGTCGTGCCGCCGTTCGGGCCGGGGCTGGTATTGAAGGCGGGAAGACCCGCCGTGCTTTGCGCGAGCGCCGCGACCGGCAACAAGGCGATCACGACCGGCAGCACCAGTTTCACGCCGCGCACGATGTTACGACTGACCTGCATTACTTGCTCCCGCCCACGAACTTCTGAAGACGCTTGTTCGCTTCACCGGCGAGGGCATCGCGAAACCGCTGACCAAAACTGCCTTGCAACGTTTGCGCGGCCGACGGCGCTGGTTCGCCGCTTACGTCCGCATCCGCCGCTCCGGCGGGCATGGTATGCAGCAAGCGCACGTTGCCGGGCCCCGCGCCGAGCACGAGCCAGGTATCGCCTATTTCGACGACCGCCACGCGCTCCTTGTTGCCGAGCGACGCGCCGCCCACTACTTTCACGAGGCCGCCTTTCCTGCCGCCTTGGAAGCCGAACTTGCGAGCGAGCCACGCGCAACCGAACACGAAGCCGATCACGATGACGAGACCGAACAGCGTCTGCAACACCGCGCCGAAACCGAGCGACGGCACGGCGCTTCCCGCGCCGACGCTCGAAGCGATCTGCGCGGCGTGGTTCACGGCGTTCATATCGGCTGCGCGGGACAGCGCAGGCACGAAGACAATCAGGACGGCGGCAAAGCGTTTCATCGATTCAACTTCCGGATACGTTCGGACGGCGTGATGATGTCGGTCAGGCGAATACCGAACTTGTCGTTCACGACCACCACTTCGCCTTGCGCGATAAGACAGCCGTTCACGAGCACGTCCATTGGCTCGCCCGCCATGCCGTCGAGTTCCACGACCGAACCCTGCGCGAGTTGCAGCAGGTTGCGAATCGCGATCTTCGTGCGGCCGAGTTCCACCGTCATCTGCACGGGGATGTCGAGAATCATGTCGATGTCGTTGCGCGTCGAAGGCGCCGCGGCTTTCGACAAGGGCTGGAACACGCCCGCGCTGGCCACGGCAGGCGTTTCGTTGCCGTTCTGCTCGGCGAGCGCGCTCGCCCAGTCGTCCATCGACAACTCTTCCGCCTTCATGTCGCCCACGCCGGTCGAGCCGGGCAGTGTGCCTTCCTGCAAGAGATCACTCATATCCACCTTCCTTCATGTTGTCCGACGCGCTGACCATTTTCTGCACGCGCAGCGCGTATTGACCATTGAAAATTCCGTAGCCGCATTCCATCACCGGCACGCCGTCCACCTTGGCGACGACATGCTCGGGCACGTCGATCGGCAGCACGTCGCCCTTGCGCATGTTTAGCAGCCTTTCGAACGACGAACGGATCTCGGCGAGTTCCACCGTCAGTTCCACTTCCGCCGATTGCACTTGCTGCGAGAGCACGCGCACCCAGCGGCGATCCACTTCGAGCGCTTCGCCCTGAATCGGCGAGGAGAGCTGATCGCGAATCGGCTCGATCATCGAGTAGGGCATGCAGATATGCAGCGTGCCGCCCGTCGAACCGAATTCGATGGTGAACTGCGTCACGATGACGATTTCATTCGGCGTCGCCACGTTCGCGAACTGCGTGTGCATTTCCGAGCGCATGAATTCGAACTGCAGCGGACGCACGCTCTTCCACGAAGCGGAGTAGTGCTCGAATACCAGCGTGAGCAGCTTGTGGATGATGCGTTGCTCGGTCTGCGTGAACTCGCGGCCTTCGACGCGCGTATGGAAACGCCCGTCGCCGCCGAAGAGGTTGTCGACCACGAAGAACACGAGGTTCGGATCGAACACGAACAGCGACGTGCCGCGCAGAGGCTTCACATGGACCAGGTTGAGGTTGGTCGGGATCGGCAGATTGCGCGTGAATTCGCTGTACTTCTGCACCTTCACCGGGCCGACGGAGATTTCCGCCGAACGCCGCATGAAGTTGAAGATGCCCACGCGCAACAGGCGCGCGAAGCGGTCGTTGATGATTTCGAGGCCGGGCATCCGGCCGCGGACAATGCGTTCCTGCGTCGCGATGTTGTAAGGACGAACGCCGGCGGGCTTGCTGTCGTCTGAGACCTGATCGACTTCGCCGGTGACGCCCTTGAGGAGGGCATCGACCTCCTCCTGCGACATGAACTCTTCGTGGCCCATGACTCTTTTCCGTTTCCTTGAATCTGGTGCGCGGGCTTACTGCACGACGAATTCGGTGAACAACACTTCTTCGACGTGGGCGGGATGATCCGGCGCGCTGGCGGCCTTCTCGACGGCTTCGCGCAGTTCGTCGGCGAGCTTGCGCTTGCCTTCGACGGTTGCCATCTCTTCTGGGTGCTTGCCGGAGATGAGCATCAGCACGCGGCTGCGGATCTCAGGCATGCGTTCGGTGATCTGCACCTGAGCCTTTTCGTCCGCGAGCTTGAGCGACAGACCGACGCGCAGGTAGTGCATGATGCCGTCGTCGGCTTGCAGGTTGACGGTCAGCGAATCGAGCGGGAAGAACACGGGCGGCGGCACCGGTGCGGGCTTGGCGGGGCCGTGAGGCTGCTTGCCGAGCATGAAGTAAGCGCCGCCGGCGCCAGCACCCAGCAGAACGACCGCGCCAATGGCGATGATCAGAGTCTTCTTGAGCTTGCCGCTCTTCGCGGGAACGATGTCTTTCGGATTTGCAGTGGTGGTAGCCATGAATTCTTGCCCTCTTTCGATAGGTTGAATTGTTGGCTATAACGCCGTTGAGCGATGGGGCGAAAAGAGGGGGGATTTGGGGCTAACTCGTGGGTTAGGGCAGCTTGCTGGCGGATGCAGAGCCTTGCTATTCCGGTCTCGACGGCCCGTGAGCGAACGCTGAAAATGGGCGCGCGAACGCATTGCCGCGAGAAAGTTGCCCATGCACAGCATTTGGCACTATTTTTCAGCAAGGGCCCTTCGGTCATGTGAAACTGCGGTACGGGCGATACGCCAAGCGTTTCAGGCCGCTTTCTGGAAGGTTAGATGCGGCTATAACGCCTTCGCCTGAACGACGTTTCTTGCATTTAACGCGCATATCTACAAATCGACGTTAGACACGAACGTGTTGTCATCGCCGATGTACAAGAAAGGCAATAGCGAAATGACCGTCTATTACGCCGCCGTGGATGGCGACCCGCTCACCAGCGAAGAGGGGAGCTACGTAATCGCGCAAGGGCAACTCGGCGCATTGCGGACGAAAGCGGTCGACTGCGCGGCGGGGCAGTGATCGGCGACTTCGCCTTCTGCACAGCTTGCGAGAGCACAGGCGAAATTACCTATGGTGTCCATCTAACACCGGGCCGTAGACCTAAAGATCGGGGACGCGATTGGGCGCTTGGCGGTGACCGGGTTCTTTGCCAGTGCTCGACGTCTCCGATCATCTATCCGGCTCACGGAAGACGATGCCGGATATTCGATCACGCGCCCATCACGCGCTTCTCGTCGAGCAATGCTTCGGCAGAGCCGCCGGTACCTCCTGATGCAGACCACTGGATCAGCTTCACTCTGCGCGAGCCGGAAAGCTACGAAGGCATGTCATGCGTCGCACGCTTCGCGGACGGGTCCAGCGAGCGAGGCAGTATCGGCGGCGGCAACAACATCCGGTTCGCTAGATCGAACACCAGCGCATGCACACGTATCGAGATCGCGGTAAGCGTTTCTCCCAGTGAGGAAGCGACCGTATCTCAAGCACTTTTATCGATTATTCGAGCTTAATGCCAGACACAAGAGCGCCAGTAAGCGGCAGTACCATCAGAGGTTCTTTCGCGGCGAACAAAGATCACCAGATTGATTCCCGGATTCTGGCCGATGCGCGCGCCGCTCTCGAAGGCGCTGGAGCGTATTCTCCCAAAGCGTTATCAGCGACGCGAGCGTGCGAGCGCGTTATGCCGCTGGCATCGAGCGAATGAGCGAGACCGTTCAAACCGAAGTCAACGCTGGACGCATGACCGCTGCAGAGGGTGCGGCTTTCTGCCAGGACATGCGCAATCGCATCATGGAAGAGGCGAGGACGGCCACTTCGCCCACGAGTTTGGCAAAAGCACAGGCATATAAGGCAGAAGGGCTTGGCCTTGAAAAGCTTCTCGACAAGTACTCGGTTAAAAACTTCTCCAAGCCATTTCATGCATTAACCGAGTCTGAAAAAGACCGCGCTTACTTCTCGATAATCGAATCGGCGGGAAGGAGTAACGCCAAGGTCAACGCAAAAACGGCCCGAATGAGATTGATGGGCAAGGTCGGCCTCTTGATAACAGGAGTGCTCGCCGGATATGAGATTTTGAACGCCAGAGACAAGATAAGCGAAGCTGAACGCCAAATTGCGTCCATTGAAGGCGGGTTGATCGGCGGTGCGCTTGCGGGTCTTGCCGTAGGATCAATCTGCGGACCGGGAGTCCCAATATGTGCTCTCGGTGTCGTCTTGATCGGTTCAACTCTCGGTTCTGTCGTAACTCAAACGGCTCAGGACGCTTATCTCGACGAATTGGAGGAATTCCGCACGTGGGGCATCAGATAGACCAGCAGGCAAGGGAGCGTATTTGGACGACGATGGCGGAATTCTTCGTCGATAACAGAATCGACTACGACTACCAAGCATCGAAAATATGTGTCTATCCATTGAAAGAACTCAAAAAGATTTTCTTTCGGGAGGTTGCTCCAGTGTGCGGTCCGAACGCCTTGACTGCAGCGCCGCCGATCTGGCTTTCATTCGATGATCAAACGGTGATCGATGAAGTCAGGAAACTCCTCTTGAAACGCGACGCGTCTGCTTTCTTCCGTCTGCGACACGAACTCAGCGTTCTGTATCTTCGGGTGACACTCAACGGAATTTGGCAGGAAGTCGAAAAAGCGATCACGCGTCAGCGAGGACGCGCAACCTGCGCTTGATCAATGTGATTGCAATCGGTTCGTCCCAAGAAGCCAAATCGATTGCACCACGGTCATCAAGCAAACGTATCCACCAACCCGACCGTGCGCCGCACCGGCATCGTCACCGTGCTTGCCACGCCCGAATCGCTACCGCCGACGCCGCCAACACCGCCCACGCCGCGTCCGTTGCCCGACGACGAGCGGCCCTCGCCGCGGTCCTGTTGCGACGACTGGCGCGCGAATCCATCCGAAACGCTGGTGGAGCCTAGGCTGATACCGTTGGCTTCCATCGCCTCGCGCAGCTTCGGCATCGCGGCTTCGACCGCTTCGCGCACCTGCGCATGCTGCGACACGAAGAGCGCGTGCGCGTGGTTCTCGGAAACCTGCAGAGTGACCTGCAACGGGCCGAGATCCTTCGGATTGAGCGTCAACTCCGCACTCTGTTGCTGCGAATTCGAGAGGAAAACGACTTTCTGGCTGAACGCATCGTCCCAGCCGCCAGCGCCCACGTGCGGCGCAATCGCCGCGCTGGTCGCCGCCGTCATCTCGCCTTGCGCACTCGATACCGCCGACCCCGCCGATGCCGATTGCATCGCCACCGCGCGCGCCGCTGCATCGGCTTGCTGCGAGATGGCTTTGTACGCCGCGCTGCCCGCATCGGCTTGCGGGGTCAGCGCGGCCTGAACCGCTGCCGCATCGCTTGCCAGTGCCGCGGTCGTGGCCGGCGCCGCGTTGTCCCTGGCATCGCCGGCGAGCGCGTTAAGCAGGCCGCCCGAGCGATTACCCTTCGATCCTTCGCCGACCATGCCGCCCGACGGCTCGTCACTCTTTCCAGCGCCCGTGGCCGCGCCCGCGCCCGCATGCGCCGATGCCGCCGCGTTCATCGGCACGGCATTCGCCGGCACGTTGTTCATCGCGGCGAGCGCGGCCTGCAGCGCATCTTGCGCGGACTTGGCGTCGCCGCTCTTGTGCGTGTCGCCGGTCGCGGTCTTGTCGTCATCCGTCGATGCAACCGCCGTCGCGGCCGCATCGGTTACGTCGGACACGGTGGTATTCGCAGCTTCGGCGGCGTCCGCGCGCTCGGCCGCATCGGCGGCATCCGTCGCTTTCGCGGGCTTTGCCGGGGCGGCAGGCTTGGACGCATCCGCCGTTTCGGTCTTGCCCGAAGGCTTCGATGCCTCCTTCGTCGAATCCGTCTTGCCGCTCTTGTCGGCCGACGACGACGCCTGCGTGTCTGTCGCGCTATCGCTCTTCTTCACGTCGCTCGCGTCGTCCGACTTGCTGGCGCTCGCGGTGTCGTCGGACTTCGGCACGTCATGCACGCTCGACTTGGCCGCAGTGGACGAAGACAAGGACGACGCCGCCAGCGCCTTGGCTGCCTGTGCGTCGGCATTGGCCTTGTCGGTCATGCTCTGCAGCGTCAGGCCGAACGACGCGCCTGCGTCCGCTGCACGCTTTTTGGCAGCCGAAGATGACGAAACGCCCGACTGCGCGCCGATGGAAGAAACGGAGGACATGCGTTACCTCGAAAAAGTCCGGTAGTTAAATTCAGGCGCGTTCGGCGCGCATGCGCAGCACCTTGGCCGCGTGCTCGTCCGATTCGCGCTGTTCCACGCGCGCCGCCTTCTTGGCGAGCAACGCCTCGCCGCGCGCCGCGAGCACCTCGTAGCTGCCGACCTTCTGCTTCTTGAGACGCCATTCCGGCTTCGCTGCCTCGATGCGCTGGTCGGCCATCACGAGCAACGTGCGCTGTTGCGCAATCGCCGAGTCCAGCGTGTCGACGAACGCCTGGAAGTTACGCAGCGTCTGCGCCGTCGTGCCTTGCTGCGCCGACGCCGTGAAACGCGCGTGATATTCGTCGCGATACGTCACGAGCGAATTGAGTTGCCCCTCGATTTCGTTGCGCTCCTGCTGAAGCTTGCCCAGCTTCTTGGTCGCGGCGTCGAGTTCTTCCTGAGCGAGTTCGATCAGGGTGTTGATCGGCAGATTCTTTGACATGGACGAGTTGGTCTCTGTGGTCGCGCGGTTTTTTTAATAACTTATGACAAATATAGGTGCGGCTGCAAATACTAGTTGAAAAGTTGATGCAATAAATCAAGACTCGGTTCGAAATTCGCCTGCTCGCGAAAGCCTTGCTGTAAAAACGACTCCATTCGCGGATAAAGCGCGATGGCCCGGTCGAGCAGGGCATCGCGGCCGCTGGAATACGCGCCCACGTTGATCAGATCGCGATTGCGCTGATAACGCGAAAGCATCTGCTTGAAAAGGCGCACGTGCTCGAGATGCTTGTCGTCGATGAGCGCGGTCATCGCGCGGCTAATCGACTGTTCGATATCGATAGCCGGATAATGCCCCGCCTCGGCGAGCGAGCGGTTCAGCACGATATGGCCGTCGAGAATGGCGCGGGCCGAATCGGCGATCGGATCTTGCTGGTCGTCGCCTTCGGTGAGCACGGTGTAGAACGCGGTGATCGAACCGCCGCCTTCCGGGCCATTGCCGGTACGCTCGACGAGCGCGGGCAGCTTGGCGAACACCGACGGCGGATAACCCTTGGTCGCGGGCGGCTCGCCAATCGCAAGTGCGATCTCGCGCTGCGCCATCGCGTAACGCGTCAGCGAATCCATGAGCAGCAACACATGCTTGCCCTGATCGCGGAAATATTCGGCCAGCGAAGTCGCGTAAGTCGCGCCCTGCATGCGCAGCACCGGCGAAACGTCGGCCGGCGCGGCCACGACGACCGAACGCGCGAGACCGTCTTCGCCGAGAATCTGTTCGATGAATTCCTTCACTTCGCGGCCGCGTTCGCCGATCAGTCCGATCACGATCACTTCCGCGCTCGTGTAGCGCGCCATCGTGCCGAGCAGCACCGATTTACCGACGCCCGAGCCCGCGAACAGGCCCATGCGCTGGCCGCGTCCAACCGTCAGCAGCGAATTGATTGCGCGCACGCCGACGTCCAGCACTTTGTGAATCGGCTCGCGATTCAGCGGGTTGATGACCGGCGATGACAACGGCGCATCGACTTTTGCGCCGAGCGGGCCGAGTCCGTCGAGCGGACGGCCGGATGCATCGACCACGCGGCCGAGCATCTCCCAGCCGACCGGCAGACGTTTTGCGCCTGCCATCGGATCGTTGATCGGCGCGCTTTCCAGCGGATACACGCGCGCGCCGGGCAAGAGGCCGGCCATTTCCGTGGTCGGCATCAAAAAGAGTTTGTCGCCCGCGAAGCCGACGACTTCGGCTTCGGCGGTCGGAATGGCGCTGCCCGGCGGCAGTTCGATCATGCATTCGGAACCGACGCCCATCTTCAGTCCGACCGCTTCGAGCACGAGGCCGGCGGCGCGCGTGAGACGTCCGCACGGACGCAGCGGCTTGGCGATCGCGGTACGCGCCTTGAGGGCGTCGAGCTTGTCGCGCCAGGCGTCGATATGCGGATTGCCCGCCATGTTCGCGAGTTCCGCGATGGTCCGCGCAGCGAGTTCCTCCGGCGATTCTTCCTCGACGACAGCCTCCGGCCCGAACGACGCGCGCGCGATTTCCTGCTCCAGCTCGCTCAGCCCGTCCTGCGTGATGCGATGCGTCATTGCGCTATTTACCACGGCTTGTTCCTCCCCAATGCCGCCGCGACACGCTCCCAGCGCGACGCATTGGTCGAATCGATTTCGCCGCTCGCCGCGTGCGCGCGGCAGCCGCCGCGTTCCACGAGCGGGTCGGGCCGCACCATCCAGCCAGCCGCGCCGAGTTCTTCCTGCAAGTACGCATCGACGATAGGCAAATCGGCGGGATTCACGATCAGCGTCGGCGAACCCGTGAGTTCCGGCTCGGCCGCGATCACTTCGCGCGCCACGGTGACGAGCGCCGTCGGATCGTGCGCCAGATGCTGCCGCACCACTTGCTGCGCGATATCGACCGCGAGCGTGGCGAGCGTTTCCGCGATGGCGGCATCGGCGGCTTGCAGCGCGATCCTGAACGCATCGGCGATTTCCGCGAGACGCGCCGCTTCGGCGAGCGCTTCCTTGCGGCCGTCCTCGAAACCCTTGGCGTGCCCTTGTTCGAAACCGGCCTGATACCCGATCGCCTGTCCAGCCACATGACCCGTGGCGAGACCTTGCGCATGCGCGTCTTCCTCGACGCGGCGCAAATGCGCTTCGAGCGCTGCCTGATCCGCCGCGCTGTGGTCCACGGTGACGGGATCGAACGAAGCCATCTCCCAGCGTTGATACGCGGAGAGCGGCGCCTTCGGGTTCTGGGCCGGATTAGACATATGCATCCTCTGCCTTGCCGCCTAATTGAATCTGGCCGTTTTCCGCCAGATTACGCACCACCTGAAGCACCTTGCGTTGCTGCTGCTCGACTTCCGACACACGCACCGGACCGCGCGAATCGAGGTCTTCCGCAAGCAATTCGGCCGCGCGTTGCGACATGTTCGACAGGAACTTCTGACGCAACGCGGGCTGCGCGCCCTTGAGCGAGACGATCAGCGTTTCGGATTCCACTTCCTTCAGCAGCAACTGGATCGCGCGGTCTTCCAGGTCGAGCAGGTTCTCGAACACGAACATCTGGTCGATGATCTTCTGCGCGAGTTCCACGTCGTATTCCTTGACGTTGTTGATCACGCCCTCTTCATGGTTGCTCGACATGAAGTTGAGAATCTCGGCCGCCGTGCGGATACCGCCCATCGGCGCGCGTTTCAGGTTGTCGCTGCCGGAGAGAAGCGTGGTCAGCACATCGTCGAGTTCGCGCAACGCGGCGGGCTGAATACCGTCGAGCGTGGCGATACGCAGCAGCACGTCGTTACGCAGACGGTCGTTGAGCAGCGAGACGATTTCCGAAGCCTGATCGCGGTCCAGGTGCACGAGGATCGTCGCGATGATCTGCGGATGCTCGTTCTTGATGAGTTCCGCGACCGCGCCCGAGTCCATCCACTTCAGACCTTCGATACCGCTCGTATCGCTGCCTTGCAGAATCCGGTCGATGAGCGCGCCAGCCTTGGTTTCGCCGAGCGCCTTCGTGAGCACCGAGCGGATGTACTCGCTCGAATCGAGCGACAACGCGGTGTGCTGCTCCGCTTCGCTGACGAATTCGGTCAGCACGTTGTCGAGCTGCTCGCGCGTCACGTTCTTGAGCGCCGCCATGGTCGCGCCGATCTTCTGCACCTCGCGCGGAGCGAGATACTTGAAAACTTCGGCGGCTTCTTCCTCGCCGATCGACATCAGGAGGAGCGCGGCTTTATTGAGACCTTCAGCGTTCATCGGACACCCAGTTCTTCACGACCGTCGCCACGATTCTCGCGTCCTGACGCGCCACCATGCGCGCGTAGTCGAGATTGCGATCGAACTTGGCCTTGTTGCTTTCATGACCGAGGAGACTTACCTCGGCATCCTTGTCATCATCGTCATTCTTGGCGCCGCCTTCGAGCGTCGGGCCGTCGAGCAGCGAGAGTTCGTCTGGCGCGTTGAGCGAGGGCGCCGCCGGTTCCGGCACGGGGAAGGCGCGGCGCATTGCCGGCTTCACCATGCTGAAGTACAGGAACAGTGCGACGATGCCGATGCCCACGTACTTCGCCAACTGAATACCGCGCATGATCATGTCCGGCGTGCGCCACCACGGCACATCGGGCGTCACGTTCTGGTCGGAGTTGAACGCGCTGTTCACCACGTTGACCGAGTCGCCGCGCTTCTCGTCGTAGCCCATCGCGTCCTTCACGAGTTGCTGGACTTGCGCGAGCTTGTCGGCGGCGAGCGGCGTCATCGTGACGTTGCCCTTCGCATCGACCTGACGCTGATAGTTCACGACCACCGCCACCGAAAGACGCTTGATGCCGCCTGTCGCCTGTTCGTAGTGGCGCACCGTGCGGTCCACTTCGTAATTGGTCGTCGTGTCCTTGCGCAGGTTCTGCGGCGTGGACTTCGCGGCGGCAGCGCCGGTTGCGTCCGATGCTCCGCCCGTGACCGGCGCGGATGCCGGCTGCGGCGGCTGGTTCGACAGCGCGCCCGGCACTCCCGACGGGCCGCTGCCCGAGGTTTCGCTGGATTCGCTCGATTGCTGGCTGCGGATCGACGTGTTCTGCGGGTTGGCGTTCGGGCCGTAGCTTTCGGCGGTCTGTTCGAGCTTCGAGAAGTCGATGTCCGCGCTCACTTGCGAATGCGCGTTGCCGCCGCCGAAGAGCGGGGAAAGAATGGCGTCGATGCGCTTTTGCGTGTTGTGCTCGATCTGCTGCACGTACTTCAGTTGCGATGCGTCGAGACCGTTCGCGGCGCTCTGGTTCGTGAGCAGGTTGCCGTCCTGATCGACGATATTCACGTTCTTGACCGGCATGTCCGCCACGCCCGACGACACCATGTGCGCGATCGCCGAAACCTGTCCTTCGTCGAGCACGCGGCCGGGAAAGAGGTTGACCATGACGGACGCGGTCGGCAGTTCCTTGTCGCGCACGAACACGCTCGGCTTCGGAATGGCCAGATGCACGCGTGCCGACTTCACGGAGGAAATTGCGCCGATGGTGCGTTCCAGTTCGCCTTCGAGCGCGCGCTGGTAGTTGATCTGCTCCGCGAACTGGCTAATGCCGAACTTTTGGTTGTCCATCAGTTCGAAGCCGACCGAGCCGCTTTTCGGCAAGCCCTGGCTTGCGAGGCGCAGACGCGTTTCGTGCACCGACTCGGCCGGAACGAGGATCGCGCCGCCGCCGTCGGAGAGCTTGTAGGGAATGTTGCCCTGCTGGAGCGCGGCGACGATCGCACCGCCGTCGCGGTCGGAGAGATTCGAGAACAGCACGCGGTAGTCGGGCTGGCGCGTCCACATGACGAGCCCCGCCACGACCATCGCCAAGATCGCCACGGCGATGATGAGCGGCACGCGCGGGTTCGAGCGGAATTGCGAGAGCATCGGCATGCGCTGAGCGAAGCCGCCGAAGTCGGCGCCGCCAGCGCCGCCGGTGAGGCTGGGGCTCGCGGCGCTCGCCGAGGCGCCAGGCTGCGCGCCTGCCAGGCCCATTCTGGCGTCTGGCGTGATCAGTGAGTTGTTGGGCGTATCCATTTAGCGTCGAAGCTCCGAATCTTTTGCGTTCCCCTCTGGCCGGTCGTACTGCCCGTGATGCGGCGCCGGAGGACTTTTGACGAGATGGATTATCCGCAGAAGATTGCAAGTCGATTCGGCGAATAGAGCCGGGTTTCCCCCGTTCTTCCGGCGCTTTGGAAAATGCCGCGCTGCTAATCTTTCTCGTACTCGGTAAAAGCGTTCGGACGACCGTTCGCACGACGCCCCGAACCCGGCGACGAGCGTCTTTCGCACTTGGGCGCTGAACCGGCTCTTTACTTGTCAATCGGAGACACCATGAACTTCCCGATCAATCCGCTCACCTCCGCGCTGAGCACAATGCAGTCGATGGCGACGCAGGCCGCCGGCAGCCCCACGGTCGCCACGGGCGCCGTATCCGGACAGGACGCGGGAATCGGCCAGTCGGGCGCGGTGAGCGCGGGCACGTTCGCGGACGCGCTGCAGTCGTCGATCAGCAAGATCAGCGACAACCAGACGAAGGCGCTGTCCGAAGCGCACGCATTCGAAATCGGCGCGCCGAACGTTTCGCTCAACGACGTGATGGTCGATATGCAAAAGGCCAACGTCGGCATGCAGTTCGGCTTGCAAGTACGCAACAAGCTCGTGTCGGCCTACAACGACATCATGCAAATTTCGGTGTGACGCGCTGTGGCTGGCGCGTGCCTTTCGAATCCGTCCCCATCATGCCGATACGGCCCCAGAGCCTTGCGCCCTAAAGCTTTGCCGCGATTCTCCGATAACCTCGATAACAGCACGGCGAACGATGGTTCGATCGCCAGCACCGATTCTTACCGGTCGGACGAAGCGGCCTTTGCGCCGTCGTCCGAGCACCGCGCGCCACGTGCCGCGGGCGTTATTCGGTATCGCATAAGGAGAACCACGGATGTATTCCCCAGGACAGGCGGGAGCCAACGCATATGCACGCGTCGGCGTTCAGACAGGGGTGATGGGAGCGAGCCCGCACCGGCTGATCGTGATGCTCTATCAGGGCGCGCGGCAGTCGATTGCACAGGCGCGGATGCACTTGCAGCAGAAGAACGTGGGCGCGCGCGGAACGGCGATCAGCAAGGCGATCAACATCATCGAGACCGGGTTGCAGCAGGCGCTCAACAAGGAAGCGGGCGGCGAAGTCGCGCTGCGTCTGGACGCGCTGTACTCGTACATGGCACGCCGGCTCCTGGAAGCGAATCTGAACCAGGACGAGTCGATGCTCGTGGAAGTGGACAATCTGCTGGCTACGCTCGAAGAGGCGTGGGTCGGCATTGGACCGGAAGTGGCGAGAACGACCGCGGCAGCCGTCTGAGCGGCAGCCATGGCGACTGCCTGACAAGAATGAATACCACAGACGAATATTTCGCGCACTACGAGGCGATTGCTGCGCTGTCCGGCCAGATGCTGGCTGCGGCGCGCAGTGGCGAGTGGAGCGAATTGAAGACGATGCAGGGCAGGTATCGCGAGTTGATCGAACGGTTGAAGGACGTGGATACCGGCTCGGAACTCGACGACACCGCCCGTGCGCGCAAGCTGGACCTCGTGAAGAAGATCCTCGCCGACGACGCCGCGATTCGCGACCTCAGTTCGCCGAGCCTCGCGCGTCTTTCCGCGCTCTTCACGACCAACAGCCCGGCGCGCGTACTTAAAAAGATGATCGGACTGCGCTAGACAACGCGGCTTGCGACGGAAAACTCTTCCGGCGTCTGGCCCGGCCCTCGCGCGCGGTCTTTCCAGGATGCCGGCATGTCAGGACTCGATTCCGCGATCGCCACGATTATCGCCAGCCGGACCGAGCTCCTTCTGTCCGCGCTGCGCGCCAACGCCGGTTCGACCGGCCAGACGACCACGCAGACGGGCGTTTCCTTGTCCGTCGCGACGCCCGCCGGAACCGCGGCGGGCGCATCCGCGCCGACGCTCGCTCCGGTGGCGTCCGCGCAAACCGAACTGTCGAGCGTGGCCCGCACGCTCGATGTCATTTCCCGCCTGGGCGGCGCCGCGCCCGCGATTCTCGGTGATACCCCGCTCTGGCCGACACCGCCGCGTCCCGCGAGCGCGTTCGCCGCGCTGACCACGGGGCTTTTCGATACCGCTTTCTCCTCCAATGCCGCCGCCGTCGCGGCCGCGCGTGCGGCGAGCCAGAATCTGCCGCCGTTGCCGGCGTCCGCGCTGGCATCGGAGCTTGCGAAAACGGTGGCGCAAAGCGGCCTCTTCTACGAGTCGCATCTCGTGCAATGGATGGCCGGGCAGCGCAGCACGGCGTCGCTCGCGAGCGAACCGCAGGCGCGCATCGATCCGCGCGCGCTGACCTTGCTGCTCGATTTGCCGGGCGACGAAAGCATCGCGCGCGATACCGCCTTCGACGACACGCGCCCACCGGCGTTTGCCTCGACACAAACCGATCTGTCCGATCTGCACGCCGAAACGCATAACGTCGCGATGCCGCAAACGCCGCAGCAGGCGGCGGCGCTCGCGGCATCGGTACGGGATGCGCCCGCGCTGGCGCTGTCGAATTCGCAAAGCGCGCCGTCCGCGCCCGCTTCGCCGCTCGCCGCGCCGCAGCCGAGCCAGCATGAATCGGCGCTGCAGGCATCGCTCGATGCGGGTATTCATCCGGCGACGCTCACGGTCGTGCGTCAGCAACTCGACATACTCGCCAACGAGCAATTCCGCTGGCAGGGCGAAGCGTGGCCGGGGACGCGTTTCGAGTGGGAAATAGCGCGAGAGCCGCGTCCCGCCGTGGATACCAGCGAGGAACGCGCGTGGCGCACGCGCGTCACGTTGTCGTTGCCCGCGCTCGGCATGGTGGACGCCGAACTCGTGCTGACCGGCGACAAGCTGGTCGCGCGTCTGAGGGCGAGCGATACGGGCGCATCGCGTTTTTCCGCCGATGCCGCCGCGTTCCAGCGTCAGCTCGAAGCGGCGGGCATCGCGCTGGCGTCGTTCAGCGTGCGTTCGATGGATGGCTCGGGCGCCGCCACGGGCGACATCGACCTGGACGCGCCGAAACCGGTGCGTTCGCCGCTCGAGCATTTATTCCGCGCGCCGCCGGGTGGAGAAGTGACATGAGCAATCCACTGTATTCGCGCAAGCAGGCCACCGCGCTCACTTACGATGCGGGCAGCCGCGAAACGACGCCGCGCGTCGTGGCGAAGGGTTACGGCGTGGTCGCGGAAATGATCGTGCAGCGCGCGAAGGAAGCGGGCGTGTATGTCCATGACTCGCCGGAAATGGTGTCGCTCTTGATGCAGGTCGATCTCGATTCGCATATTCCCCCCGCGCTTTATCAGGCGGTGGCGGAGCTGCTGGCCTGGGTTTATCGGCTGGAGAACGAGGAGCCGGTGAGGGAAGCGGGACGCCGCTAAAACTCGAAAGCCCGCCTCACGATCGCCGCATGATCGAAGCGCGCGGGCAACGTGCCATACACGCGGCCGGTTTCGCCGCGCGCATCGCCCAAACGGGTTTCGATGAACGCCTGTGCCACCTCGTCCGGCGCATGTCTCGCCAGCAATACGCCTTGTGCACATAAGGTCAATTGCTGCGCGATGCGCCGCGCCGATGCCTCGCGCGACGCCGGATCGCTCGTCAAACTAGTCAAGAGCGTCTGCAAAGCCGCGCCGAGCGCCGGATGCGCGCTTGCCGTATCGCGCCAGTCGTCGAATAGTGCGTGCGCCGCGTCCTGCTCGCGCTCGAACGCACGCAGCACGTCTAGACACATGACGTTGCCCGAACCTTCCCAGATCGAATTGACCGGCGCCTCGCGATAAAACCTCGCCATCGGCCCGGTTTCGACGTAACCGTTGCCGCCCCAGACTTCCATCGCCTCGCCGGTGAATTCGAGCGCGCGCTTGCAGACCCAGAACTTCGCCGCAGGCGTGACGATGCGCCGCCACGCGCGTTCGCGCAACGCCGCTCCCGCCGAGGCGCTCTGCTCGAACGCCCCGGCCAGCCGCATGAACAGCACCGTCGCGGCTTCCGATTCCAGCGCGAGGTCGGCGAGCACGTTGCGCATCAAGGGCTGATCGGCGAGATGCGCGCCAAACGCGCTGCGATGCCGCGCATGATGGATCGCTTCGACCAGCGCCGCGCGCATCAACGCCGCGCTGCCGATCACGCAATCGAGCCGCGTGTAGTTCGCCATTTCGATGATGGTCGGCACGCCGCGTCCTTCATCGCCGATCATCACGCCGTAGGCATCGAGAAACTCGACTTCGCTGCTTGCGTTCGAGCGGTTACCGAGCTTGTCCTTCAGACGCTGCACGTGCACGGCGTTCTTGCGGCCGTCGGGCACAAAGCGCGGCACGTAGAAGCAGGAGAGTCCGCCTTCGTCCGCCGTGCGCGCGAGCACGAGATGCGCGTCGCACTGCGGCGCCGAGAAAAACCACTTGTGTCCGATTAACCGATAGTCCCCGCCGCGCCCGGGTGTGCCGAGCGCATGCGCGCGCGTGCGATTGCCGCGCACGTCGGAGCCGCCCTGCTTTTCGGTCATGCCCATGCCGATCAACATCGATCGCTTGCCGGCTTCGAGGGCGATGTCGCGCGAATCGTGCTCGCGCGACAAGAGCGGTGCGGCGAGCCGTTCATAAAGCGCGGGTTCATTGCGCAAAACGGGGATGCTCGCGAAGGTCATCGTGACCGGACACAGCGATCCGGATTCGAGTTGTCCGTGCAGAAAGTAACCGGCGGCGCGCGCGGCCATCGACCCGGCGCGCGCCGAAGGTTCGAACGGCAGCGCGTGCAGACCTTCTTGCCGCAGACGTCGCAGCAGTTCATGCCAGGCCGGATGAAACTCGATTGCGTCGATACGCTCGCCACGCGCGCTGTGCGTGCTCAGCTCCGGCGTATGCCGGTTGGCGAGATCGGCGAGCGCGAGCACTTCCGGTTGTGTAAGCGCGCGGCCGTCGCGGTGGAGCGCCTCGGCATGCCAGTGCGCGCCTTCGCGCTCGAGCGCGGCAACGAGCGCGCGGTCCGCGGCGAAGGCGTCGTAGTCAACAAGCGGCGGCGACTGATTCGTGACTTCGTGTGTCTCGAACAAGGGTGCGTGGTTCATCGTGTGTCTCCCGTGCGAGCTTGCGTCGGCTAATCGCAACACGCGTGGTCAAAAATGATCCTCTATCTCTATTTAACGATGATAGGCCGCACGCCCGACTAGCGTGTAGCGCTGCCGCTCGCTTCAATCTGGCCGGGCGCTCGCGTTTGGTCTTAAACCATTCCTATATTTTTCTGATGCGAACTCTTAAAGACCAACCGGATGAGAGAAATCCGATTGTTTGGCTACCACGGCTGACGGACAGGAGGCCGAACCTATAATCGCCGAGACCCTTATGGCCTGAGGTTTACAGGCCTCTTCTGGAAGTCTTCTCAATGAGCATCAACCTCAATCAACTCGTTCAAGGCGCCTTGACCGAGAGCGTATTGCAACACCTGGCTGCACGCGTTGGCTGCACGCAGGAGTCCGCGAGGCGCGTCGTCGGACTATGCGCGCCAGCACTCATCGGCTCGATGATGAACAAGGCGGCGTCGCTGGATGGCGCACGCAGTCTGTTTGCATCCGTCATGTCGCCGGGCGTGAACACGCATATCGCCGAGGAACTGCCGCACTTCGTTCTCAACGACGAAGGCATGCAAACGCTCCTCGCCACCCATTCGACGGTGGATGGCGTCATTGCCTCGCACGACAATCTCAATGCGCTCGCCGAGCGTATTTCCGAATACACGGGCGTGGCGGCGAGCGCATCGCGCACGTTGTCCGGCGTCGTGGGCGCGACCATTCTCGGTATCCTCAAGCGCTATTTCACGCAGCACAACGGCCATATCGGCCAGTTGCCCACGCTGCTCGGGCATCAATTGCCGGTCGTGCGGGCCAACATGACGGATTCGTTCGCGAATGCGCTGGGGCTCGGCTCGGTCGGCGCGTTCCTCGCGGGCGTGGCCTCGCGGCTGAAGGCGGTGTCCTCGCATCTCGGTCATCCGGCTACCCAAGAAGCAGCGTCGTTCCCCATTCATGGCGAACAAGAACCGGCCGTGGAAACCGCGCAAACAAACGACAAGGGTCCGCGCCGCAAATGGCTGTGGGTCGCCAACGCCGCTGCCCTCGCGTTGCTGGCCGCGCTCGTTGCGCGCGGCTGTTCGACCGAAAACAAGTCGAAAGACGTGACGGCCGAAACGCGCACGGACGCCTCGCCGGCATCCGACGCCGCATCTGCATCCAGCGCCAGCGCTAGCGCTAGCGCTAGCGACGATCAGGCATCGCAAGCCACGGCTGTGGCGCCCGATCAGGCATCGTTGCCGACCATTTTGCCGGGCAAGGACGCAAGCCTGTCCATGACGGTCGACGCCTCCGGCATTCCCACGCTGAAAGCCACGGTGAATAGCGAGCAGGAACGTCAACGCCTGATCGACATGCTGTCGGCCAAGCTCGGCGCGGACAAGTTCCACGCGAACGTGACCGTCGATCCCGACACGAAGCCCGCCGCTTGGCTCGACAAGCTCGAAGGCCTGCTGCCGTTGATGACGCTGCCGGGCGCCGATCTGCAGATTACCGGCGACACGATCACCCTGAGCGGCGGCGCAAGCGAGCCGAAGCTCGGCTGGGTCGACAAGCTGAAGGCGCTGTTCGGCGCCGGCTGGACGGTCGGCACGCAATCGGTTCCGGTTGCGGCTCCGGCATCGGAAGCGCAAGCCAATCAAGATGCGGATGCCTGCTCGGCTCCGGCTATCGTCAAGACGCTGAACCTGAAGCCGGTCAACTTCGGCACGGGTTCGAACACGCCGCCGCCGGTTGCCATGGCGGCGCTCGCTGCATCGGCGAAGGCGCTGAAGGCCTGCGACACGCAAGCAAAGCCAATTCGGCTTCAGATCGCGGGCTATTCGGACAACACGGGCGGCGCGGCGCTGAATCTTCAGTTGTCGAAGAAGCGTGCGGAAGCGGTGCGTTCGTACCTCGTTCAGCACGGCATTCCTTCTGATTCGCTGACAGCTCAAGGCTTTGGCGACGCCAATCCGGTCGCCGACAACTCGACCGCCGCTGGCCGCATGGCTAATCGACGTATCGAGTTCAAGCAAGCCGACTGAGCGTCACGCGCCATCTCGGCGCGATGCGTCGAAAAAGCGCCGGACCGCTCTAAAGCGGTTCGGCGCTTTTTTTACTGCGCACCAGGCGCGTCAGGCAAGGGAACTCCCGTTCAACGCATTACAGCGCCTCGCCACGCTTCAGCCGCGGAAAGCCATCGGCCATGAAATCCTGATCGACATTCGCGGGCAGTATTTCGCGCGCGACTTCGATCCACGCTCGCGCCGCATGCGACAGATATCCGTTGCGCCGCCAGCCGACGGCCATATCCCAGCGAATCTCGGGCGCGACGACCGGCCGGCAGGTGAACGCCTCGGCATCCAGGCGGCCACAATAAGGCGCGGGCAACAGCGCGATGCCGATGCCAGCCTGCACCAACGCCGCCATGAAATCCCAATGCCCGCTGCGACCGACGATCGTCGGCGCGAACCCCGCCGCGCGGCACGCGTTCAGCACGACGTCGTTGAGCGCGAGACTTTCGCCGTAGAACACAAAGGGTTCGGCTGCCAGATCGGTGAGCGCTACCTCGTTCAGACCGTCCCAGCGCGAACCTTTTTGCGCCACGAGCCACAAGAGTTGCCGGCTGACGGGCAGCACATCGAACGTTTCGGCATCGACTGGCTGCAGCACGCCGCCGAGTTCGAGTTCGCCTTCGATCAACGCAGCCTCGATCGCCTTTGACCCTTGCTCGAACAGCTTCAGCTCGATCTTCGGATACCGCTCCCTGAAAGCAGCAATGACGGGCGTGAAGAGCGCGCCGCCCATCGGCGGAATGCCGATCGTCAGCGTGCCGCGCCCGAACGTGCCCAGATCGTTCAGTTCCGCTTCGAGCCGCGCATGGGCCGCGAGCACATCGACGCCACGCTGATAGACGATTTGTCCGGCATCGGTCAGAACCATCTGACGGCCTTCCCGCAGTAAAAGCGGCGAGCCGACCTCGTCTTCCAGTGACTTGACCATTTTGCTGATGGTCGGCTGAGTGACGAACATATGCTCGGCGGCAGCAGTGAAGCTCTTTTGCTTAACCACCTCAATGAAATACCTCAACGCGCGCAGTTCCATGTGAGATTCCAGATTGGAATGATTTGGATAATGCTAAGTCATTTTTTTTATGTAAATGGTGCACTTATACTCCGTCTACAGGTTAACCCTAGTCATTTGCCCCGAGCCCGCCATGTCCACCGTTCTTTCCGCCCCATCCGCTTTCGCCAACGCCCGCATGGCGCTTGCTCGCGTGACGCGCATCGCGATTCAATCGGCGGCGCTCGCGGCGATCTGGTTCGTCGCGGACCTGGCCGCGCGCAAGCTGGCGCTGCCGGTGCCAGGTGGCGTCGTCGGACTAGTCGCGTTGTTGGCGCTTCTGTTCTGCGGCGGCGTGGCGCCGCGCTGGGTCAAGGCGGGCGCCGACTGGCTGCTGTCGGACATGCTGCTGTTCTTCATCCCGGCGGCCGTGGCGGCGGTGCAATACGGCGGGCTTTTCATGGAAGAAGGCTGGCGTTTGGCGCTGGTTGTCGTCGCGGGAACGCTCATGGTGATGGTGGCGGTGGCGTTCGCCGTGGATCGGGCGGCGCGCCTGGAGCGTCACCTCGCGCTGCGCCGGGCGCTCAACGCGCGGCAAGCGGCGCGCGCCTGAGCCATGAGCCACTTCTACGCTTCGCTGCTCCAAGACGACGCTGCACGCCTGATCGCTGCCGGATGCTTCGTGATGACCGTCGTCCTGTACTTCGTGTCGAAGCGTCTTTATGCGCGCTTCAAAAGTCCGTGGCTGACGCCGCTTCTGGCTGTCCCGGCGGTGCTTGCGGCGATCGTCGTGACGGCGCGCATTCCATACCCCGTCTATTTCGCCGATACGCGCTGGCTCATGTGGCTGCTCGGGCCAGCCACCGTCGCGTTCGCGGTGCCGATCTACGAGTACCGGTCGCTCCTGAAGCGGCACTGGATTTCGTTGAGCGTCGGAGTGACGGTTGGCATTCTGGTGGCGGTCGGCGGGTCGATTGCGCTTGCGAAGTTGCTGCATCTGTCGCCGGAACTGCAGCGCAGTCTCGCGACGCGTTCGATATCGACGCCATTTGCGCTCGCGGTATCCGACAAGATTCACGCGCCGCGCGATCTGACCGCGCTTTTCGTCATCGCGACGGGCGTGTGCGGCATGCTCTTCGGCGAGATCGTGCTGGCGCTGGTGCCGCTGCGCACGCGGCTTGCGCGCGGCGCGTTGTTCGGCGCGGCGGCGCATGGCGTCGGCACCGCGAAGGCGCGCGAACTCGGGAACGAAGAGGGCGTCGTCGCCAGCTTGACGATGATGATCGCGGGCGTGGTGATGGTGCTGCTCGCGCCGGTTTTGAGCATGTTGCCGATATAGGCAATTACGCGCATGCGCCGCTATTTAGGAGTTTTCGCTGGCGATTCGCGTGGCATCTCTTGCGACAATCCGGGCTCAATTTTTCCGTTCGAGCCAAATGTCACTAGTCTCCCAGCACCCTGGCGTCTCAGTCATCATCCCTTGTTTCAACTCGGCAAAAACGCTGGCACGCGCGCTCGAAAGTTGTCTTTCGCAAACCGATGCAGCGCAGATCATCGTGGTAGACGATGGCTCGCAGGACGCATCGGCGGCGGTTGCGAAGTTTTATTCCCTCAAGGACCGACGCGTCGAGCTGGTGCAGATGCCGGAAAACGGCGGTCCGGCTCGGGCGCGCAATCGCGGTGCGAACTTTGCGGCACACTCCATTCTTGCGTTCCTCGACGCCGACGACGAGTACCAGCCAGGCGCACTGGCGACTGCCGTACTTTATCTGCGCAACACGCCTCGGCAACCCGCAGTCCGTTTCAGCGCTGATTTCAGCGACTTTCCCGCCGATCTGCGTGCTTTCCCCGACTTCGAACGCCACGCCGACATCATGAGCGACACGGTGGCGAGCACGCTCGTGATTCAGCGTGCGACCTTCCTCGCGCTCGGCGGCTTCCCTACAGATGAAGTCTTCCGGCGTTATGGCGGCGAGGATTCGGCGCTTTCAAATGCAATCATCGACATTTACGGTTGTTATCGCCTGGAAGCCAGGAAAGGCGTTCGCGTCCACTATCATCCGGGGAGCCACGTGGCGTTGTATTTCAGCCGCGCAGGAGGCGCCGAAACGCCGTTCGACGAGCATTGGGCGACTACCGAGGCCATCCAACAGTTCGTCGCACGCGCCCGCGCGGCGATGTCCGGCAATTGCTGAGTCAATAGTCGATCGAGCCTGAACGCCTCCATACGCTTAGTCACCCCCATCAATCAGACTGCGCTTAATCCCGCATTCGCATTCCGCCGACTTTTGCTACAATCTTCGCTCGCCCCCGAGGAGCGTTGCGACGGGTTTCACCCGCCAGGCTCGGAGGCTTCAATCGGACGGTTCGAAGGCACATAAACAAGCCCGCTGAGCCACCGCATCGAACGGCGCTCACGTCAAAATTTCTAGTCTTTTTTAGAAAGGAGGGCGTGATGAACGCCGCAGTTCTCGATTCCAAGAATTCCCAGGATTACGTTGTTGCCGACATGTCGCTCGCCGCATGGGGCCGCAAGGAACTCGACATCGCCGAAACGGAGATGCCCGGTCTCATCCAGACGCGCGAGGAATACACGGCGCAACAGCCGCTGAAAGGCGCGCGCGTCGCAGGCTCGCTGCACATGACCATCCAGACCGGCGTGCTGATCGAAACGCTGACCGCACTCGGCGCCGACGTGCGCTGGGCATCGTGCAACATCTTCTCCACGCAGGATCACGCTGCCGCCGCCATCGCCGCGGGCGGCACGCCGGTGTTCGCGTTCAAGGGCGAATCGCTCGACGAATACTGGGAGTTCTCGCACCGCATCTTCGAATGGCCGAACGGCGAATTCGCCAACATGATTCTGGACGACGGCGGCGACGCCACGCTCTTGCTCATCCTCGGTTCGAAGGCCGAAAAAGACCGCTCGGTCATCGGCAAGCCCACGAATGAAGAAGAAGTCGCGCTGTACAAGTCGATCGCTTCGCACCTCGATACCGACCCGACCTGGTACTCCACGCGCCTCGCGCACATCCAGGGCGTGACGGAAGAAACGACCACGGGCGTGCATCGTCTGTATCAGATGGAGAAGGAAGGGCGTCTGCCGTTCCCGGCCATCAACGTGAACGATTCGGTCACGAAGTCGAAGTTCGACAATCTTTATGGCTGCCGCGAATCGCTCGTGGATGGCATCAAGCGCGCCACCGACGTGATGATCGCCGGCAAGATCGCGGTCGTGGCGGGCTACGGCGACGTGGGCAAGGGGTGCGCGCAGTCGCTGCGCGGTCTGGGCGCCACTGTCTGGGTCACGGAGATCGACCCGATCTGCGCGCTGCAAGCGGCAATGGAAGGCTACCGCGTCGTGACGATGGAATATGCCGCCGACAAGGCCGATATCTTCGTGACGGCAACGGGCAACTACCACGTCATCAACCACGACCACATGAAGGCGATGCGCAACAACGCCATCGTCTGCAACATCGGTCACTTCGACTCCGAAATCGATGTCGCTTCCACGCGCCAATACACGTGGGACAACATCAAGCCGCAAGTCGATCACATCATCTTCCCGGACGGCAAGCGCATCATTCTGCTGGCCGAAGGACGTCTCGTGAATCTCGGCTGCGCAACCGGCCATCCGTCGTTCGTGATGTCGAACTCGTTCACGAACCAGACGCTCGCGCAGATCGAACTGTTCACGCAAGGCGACAAGTACGAGAACAAGGTGTATGTGCTGCCGAAGCATCTCGACGAGAAGGTCGCGCGTCTGCATCTGGGACGTATCGGCGCGGAACTGACGGTGCTTTCGACGGAGCAGGCCGGTTATATCGGCGTCGACAAGAACGGTCCGTTCAAGCCGAACCACTACCGCTATTAATCCGCTACTGACAAGGCACGCGGCGGCGTGGCCGCGCACGGATCGGGAGGTTCGAGCGCGGTACAAAGACACATTGCATCAACCGGAGAACACTCGATGACCGTGCTGCTGACATGGCTGATCAACGCGCTCGCGCTTCTGATCATCACCTATCTCGTGCCGTCGATCCACATCCGCAGTTTCGGCACGGCGCTCATCGTGGCCGTGGTGCTCGGGCTCATCAACGCAGTGCTGCGCCCGGTGCTCATCATTCTCACGTTGCCCGTGACCATCCTGACGCTCGGCCTCTTCATCCTCGTGGTGAATGCGCTGTGTTTCTGGCTGTGCTCGTCGCTCTTGAAGGGCTTCGAGGTGACGGGTTTCTGGTCCGCGTTCTTTGGCTCGATTCTCTATAGCATCGTGTCGTGGCTTCTGTCGGCGCTCATCTTCGGACAGCGCAACTTCGGCTGACGCCGCGCACACCACGCCTCGCCGCGCGTACACACACCACCATGAAACCGATCGAACTTTCATTCGAGTTTTTCCCGCCGAAGACGCAGGAAGGTGTGGACAAACTGCGCGCCTCGCGCGCGCAACTGAAAACGCTCGCGCCGAAGTTCGTCTCCGTGACGTTCGGCGCGGGCGGCTCCACGCAGCAAGGCACGCTCGACACCGTGCTCGAAATGGCCGCGGAAGGCTTCGAAGCGGCGCCGCATCTGTCTTGCATCGGCTCGTCGAAAGACAGCCTGCGCGCGATTCTTTCGCAGTATCGGGAGCACGGCATTCGCCATATCGTCGCGTTGCGCGGTGACTTGCCTTCGGGCATGGGTGAAGTCGGCGAGTTGCGCTATGCGTCCGAACTCGTGGCGTTCATTCGCCAGGAGCACGGCGACTGGTTCAACATCGAAGTGGCGGCGTATCCGGAGTTTCATCCGCAATCGCGTTCGCCGCGCGCCGATCTCGAAAACTTCGCGCGCAAAGTGAAGGCGGGCGCGAACTCCGCGATCACGCAGTACTTCTTCAACGCGGACGCCTACTTCGAATTCGTCGATGAAGCGAAAAAGCTCGGCGTCGATGTGCCTATCGTGCCGGGCATCATGCCGATCACCAACTTCACGCAGTTGATGCGCTTTTCCGAGATGTGCGGCGCGGAAGTGCCGAAGTGGATCGCGCGCCGGCTCGAAAGTTACGGCGACGACCGCGAGTCGATCCGCGAATTCGGCGTCGATGTGGTGACGGGTCTGTGCCAGCGTCTGATCGACGGCGGCGCGCCCGGCTTGCATTTTTACACGCTCAACGGCGCGTGGGCGTCGAAGACGGTTTGCGAGCGGCTCGGCGTCAAGAGCGTCTGAGTTTGTTTTACCCGCGCGGCGTTCGTCCGCGCGGTCCTTACTTTCCTCCTCGTTTAGCACTTTTTTCGGGCGTTTTAGTACCCGACGGCGCACTTTGCGCAGGCTGCCGGCACCTTGCGCGGATATTTCGCCATCCGAGCTATCACGCTTAGACATAGGCGATAACCTAACCGCATCGAACCAACCGGCAGCCGTAAATCCAGTGGGGAAAACGACCACACACGTAATATTTGTTCATGCTAGGGTAGCGCCCGAATTTGCTTGCGCCGTTTCATCCGGCAGATTCGCACGGCTGGCAGCACCGCCGATGCGATCAAGTAATATCGCGCTACGTCAGTTGAAAGCTGGCATCGACCTGGAGGAAACATGAAGAAGAATGGCCTGTTGCGAGTCGCCCGCGTGTCGGCGCTCATGGGCGCCGTCGCCACGGCAACGCTATTCGCGGCGAACGTCGCGAATGCCGCCATCCCCAACAAGACGCTGGTGTACTGCTCGGAAGGCAGTCCCGCCGGTTTCGATCCCGCGCAATACACCACCGGCACCGACTTCACCGCGAACACGTTCACGGTTTATAACCGCCTCGTCGAATTCGAGCGCGGCGGCACGAAGGTCGAGCCGGGTCTCGCCGAAAAGTGGGATGTGTCGGCGGACGGTTTGACCTACACCTTCCATTTGCGTCACGGCGTGAAGTTCCAGACGACGTCGTACTTCAAGCCGACGCGCGAATTCAACGCGGATGACGTCCTCGTCACGTTCAACCGCATGCTCGACCCGAACCAGCCGTTCCGCAAGGCGTATCCGGTTGCGTTCCCGTACTTCACGGACATGGGCCTCGACAAGCTCATCGCGAAGGTGGAGAAGGTCGATCCCTACACCGTGAAGTTCACGCTCAAGGAAGTGAACGCGCCGTTCATCCAGAACATGGCGATGGAATACGCGTCCATTCTCTCGGCCGAATACACGGACAAGCTGGTGAAGGACGGCAAGGCCGCCGACATCAATCAGTATCCGGTTGGCACGGGACCGTTCATCTTCCGTAGCTATACAAAGGATGCGACCATTCGCTTCGACGGCAATCCGGATTACTGGAAGCCGAACGCGGTGCAGGTGTCGAAGCTGATCTTCTCGATCACGCCCGATGCCGCCGTGCGCGTTCAGAAGCTGAAAAGCAACGAATGCCAGGTGATGAGCTATCCGCGGCCAGGCGACATCGAGTCGCTCAAGTCCGCATCGAATCTCGATACGCCGTCGCAGGCCGGTTTCAACGAAGGTTACGTGGCCTATAACGTGACCAAGAAGGGGCTGGACAACACCGACGTGCGCCGCGCGCTCGACATGGCGATCAACAAGAAGGCGATCATCGATTCCGTGTATCAGGGCGCGGGCCAGGCGGCCACCGCTCCGATGGCGCCAACTCAATGGTCCTACGACAAGAACCTCAAGACGAGCCCGTACGATACGGCCAAGGCCAAGGATCTGCTCGCGAAGGCCGGCTTTCCGAACGGCATGGATATCGACCTTTGGGCCATGCCCGTGCAACGCGCGTACAACCCGAACGCACGTCTGATGGCCGAGATGATCCAGGCCGACTGGGCGAAGATCGGCGTGAAGGCAAAGATCGTGTCGTACGAATGGGGCGAGTATCTCAAGCGCGCGCACGCGGGCGAGCATCAGGCGCTCTTGATCGGCTGGACCGGCGACAACGGCGACCCCGACAACTGGCTCGGCACGCTGCTCGGTTGCGACGCGGTGAAGGGCAGCAACTTTTCGAAGTGGTGCTATAAGCCGTTCGACGATCTGGTCGTGAAGGGCCGTTCGACGAGCGACGTGGCGGCGCGCACGAAGGCTTACATGGACGCGCAGCAGATCTTCGCGCAACAGCTGCCGTTCTCGCCGATCGCGCATTCGACGGTGTATCAGCCGGCCAGCAAGAAGGTGACGGGCCTGAAGATCGAACCGCTCGGCTATGTGCGTTTCGACGGCGTGGGCATGCAGTAAAGCGAGAGCATCCGCAAAACGCAGCTTGTAAGCGGAACGCTTTTTGCACTAAACCATAATTAGTCGAACAGGACCGGCGGCGCGGGTCGAAAACGACCCGCCCCGCCGGTCACTCTTCCAAATCCCCAAGTACGAACCAAAGGGCGATCATGTTCCGATTCGTTTTGCGACGCATAGGAATGGTGATACCGACGTTCATCGGCATTACGATTCTCGCGTTCGCGCTCATCCACCTGATCCCGGGCGACCCCATCGAAGTGATGATGGGCGAACGCGGCGTGGACCCGGCGATGCACGCCGAAGCCATGAAGCGCTTAGGTCTCGACGAGCCTTTACCGCTTCAATATCTCCACTATGTCGGCCATGCGCTCAAGGGCGATCTCGGCATGTCGATCATCACCAATACGAGTGTGATGAGCGAATTCATGGCGCGCTTTCCGGCGACCGTCGAACTCTCCATCTGCGCGATGATCTTCGCGCTCATCGTCGGTCTGCCGGCGGGCGTGGCGGCGGCGCTCAAGCGCGGCACGGTGGTCGATCATGGCGTGATGGGCACCGCGCTCACGGGCTATTCGATGCCGATCTTCTGGTGGGGCTTGATCCTCATCATGTTCTTCTCGGCGAGGCTCGGCTGGACGCCGGTGTCGGGGCGGATCGCGGTGGAATACGACATTCCGCACGTCACGGGCTTCATGCTGATCGACTCGATCTTCTCCACCGATGAAGGCGCGTTCAAGTCCGCGGTGAGCCATCTGATATTGCCGACCATCGTGCTCGGCACGATTCCGCTCGCGGTGATTGCGCGCATGACGCGTTCGTCGATGCTCGAAGTGCTGCGCGAGGACTACATTCGCACGGCGCGCGCGAAGGGGCTTTCGCCGTTGCGCGTGGTGATCGTGCATGCGTTGCGCAATGCGCTGATTCCCGTGGTGACCGTGATCGGCTTGCAGGTTGGCACGTTGCTCGCGGGTGCGGTGTTGACGGAGACGTTGTTCTCGTGGCCGGGCGTCGGCAAGTGGCTGATCGATGCCATTTCGCGTCGCGATTATCCCGTCGTGCAGGGCGGCATTCTGATGATCGCGTCGCTCGTGATCTTCGTGAATCTGATCGTCGATCTGCTGTACGGCGTGTTGAATCCGCGCATTCGCCATACAAGGTGAACATGTACCACCCCCACGCTCACATTCGTTCGCTGCCCCCCAAGGGGGCGCATGCCTCTCTTGAGGCGGCTCGGCGAGAGGCATAAACATGTACCACCCCCACGCTCACATTCGTTCGCTGCCCCCCGAGGGGGCGCATGCCTCTCTTGAGGCGGCTCGGCGAGAGGCATAGACATGTACCACCCCCACGCTCACATTCGTTCGCTGCCCCCCAAGGGGGCGCATGCCTCTCTTGAGGCGGCTCGGCGAGAGGCATAAACATGTACCATCCCCACGCTCACATTCGTTCGCTGCCCCCCGAGGGGGCGCATGCCTCTCTTGAGGCGGCTCGGCGAGAGGCATGATATGGCCGACATTCAAAACAACCTACCTCCCCAGGCAGTAACACCGCCACCTAGCGGCCGCATGGTCGCGGGCCGCGAGTTCTGGGCGAACTTCTCGCGCAATCGCGGCGCGGTGGTCGCGGGCTTCATCGTGCTCGTGCTGATTCTGGTGGCGCTCACCGCGCCCGTGATCGCGCCGCACAGCCCCATCGAGCAATATCGCGAATACGTGAAGATTCCGCCCGCGTGGCTCGAAGGCGGCAACCGCATGTTCCTGCTCGGCACCGATGAAGCCGGCCGCGACATTCTCTCGCGTCTCATGTACGGCGCACGGCTGTCGTTCTGGATCGGCTTCGTATCGGTCGTGCTCGCGCTCATTCCTGGCGTCGTGCTGGGGCTCATGGCCGCGTTCTTCGGCTGGCTCGATACCCCGATCATGCGCATCATGGATGTGCTCCTCGCGCTGCCTTCGCTCTTGCTCGCGGTCGCCGTGGTCGCGATCATCGGGCCGGGGCTCGTCAACACCATGCTTGCCATCGCCATCGTCGCGCTGCCGGGTTATGTGCGTCTGACACGCGCATCGGCGCTCGGCGAATTGCAAAAGGAATACGTGACGGCATCGCGCGTCGCGGGTGCGGGCGTCGTGCGGCTGATGTTCTCGCAAGTGCTGCCGAACTGCGCCGCGCCGCTCATCGTGCAGGCGACGCTCGGGTTTTCATCGGCGATTCTGGACGCCGCCGCGCTCGGCTTTCTCGGCTTGGGCGTGCAACCGCCCGCGGCCGAGTGGGGCGCCATGCTGGCTTCGGCGCGCGATTACATCGAAAGCGCATGGTGGATCGTCACGATGCCCGGTCTCTCCATCCTGATCTCGGTGCTCGTCATCAATCTGCTCGGCGACGGTCTGCGCGACGCCCTCGACCCGAAACTGAAACGGATGGGATGACATGAACGATCTACTCACTATCCGTAATCTGCAAGTGACGTTCGGCGGCACACAGGCGGTCGATCGCATCGACCTGTCGGTCAAGCCGGGCGAAGTGGTCGGCGTGGTCGGCGAATCCGGCTCGGGCAAAAGCGTCACGATGATGGCGCTCATGGGCCTGATCGATGCACCCGGCAAGGTCTCGGCCGATCTGGTCACCTTCGATGGGCGCGATTTGCTGAAGGCCTCGGCGCGCGAGCGTCGCAAGATCATCGGCAAGGACATCGCGATGGTGTTTCAGGACGCGCTGACGAGCCTGAACCCGAGCTACACGGTCGGCTATCAGATCAAGGAATCGCTGAGACTGCACGAAGGCTTGCGCGGCGACGCACTCAACAAACGCGCGCTCGAACTGCTGGATCAAGTCGGCATTCCAGATGCGAAAAGCCGCATCGACGCGTTTCCGCATCAGATGTCGGGCGGCATGAATCAGCGCGTGATGATCGCAATGGCGGTCGCCTGCAATCCCAAACTTTTGATCGCCGACGAGCCCACGACCGCGCTCGACGTGACCATTCAGGCGCAGATCATGGAACTGCTCGTGCGCTTGCAAAAGGAACGCGGCATGGCGCTCGTGCTGATTTCGCACGATCTCGCGGTGGTGTCGGAAGTGGCGCAGCGCGTCGCGGTGATGTATGCGGGCGAGATCATCGAAACGAATCACGTCCCTGCCATTTTCGGCGAGCCGCATCATCCGTACACGGAAGCGTTGCTCGCCGCGATTCCGGAACATAGCCGCGGCGCGGATCGTCTGGCGGCGTTGCCGGGCATGGTGCCGGGCCGAGACGACAGACCCAGTGGATGCCTCTTTGCGCCGCGCTGCAAATATGCCGTCGAGGACTGCTGGAAGGGGCGGCCGAATCTGTTCCAGCTCGACCCCAACGACGCGGCCGTGCGCGCGCGTTGCATCAAGCCGTTGAATGTCGAAGTGGTGGTGGAAGGAGGCGCGCGATGAACGCCGTACCGAAGGAAATCAACAAGGACATCGTGCTCGCCGCCGATCAGCTCACGCGGCATTACAGCGTCAAGCGCAGCATGTTCGAACAGGGCACGGTGAAGGCGCTGAACGGCGTGTCGTTCGAGTTGCAGCGCGGGCGCACGCTTGCTGTCGTCGGCGAATCGGGCTGCGGTAAGTCCACGCTCGCGCGTCAGTTGACGATGATCGAAACGCCGACATCGGGCCGTCTTCTGATCGATGGCGAGGACGTGGCGGGCGCGAGCAAGGACAAGATCGCCGCGTTGCGGCAGCGCGTGCAGATGGTGTTCCAGAACCCGTTTGCCTCGCTCAATCCGCGCAAGACCGTCGAGCAGACGCTCGGCGAGCCGCTCGCCATCAACACGAAGCTCAACGCAACCGAACGCGCTCAACGCATTGCGCAGATGATGCGCACCGTCGGCCTGAGACCGGAACACGCGACGCGCTACCCGCACATGTTTTCGGGCGGTCAACGGCAACGCGTGGCGATTGCGCGCGCGATGATTCTCGACCCGCAAATCGTCGTCGCCGATGAACCCGTTTCCGCGCTCGATGTCTCGATCCAGGCGCAGATTCTCAATCTGTTCATGGACCTGCAAGCGCAGTTCGGCACGAGCTACGTGTTCATCTCGCACAACCTGTCGGTGGTCGAGCATATTGCCGATGACGTGATGGTGATGTACTTCGGCGGCGTGGCCGAACTCGGCGACAAGAAAACCATCTTCGCGCGACCGCGTCATCCGTACACGCGCGCCTTGATGTCGGCAACGCCCGCGTTGTTCGAGGAAGATCGCCGCATCAAGATCAAGCTGCAGGGCGAAATGCCTTCGCCGCTCAATCCGCCATCGGGCTGCACGTTTCATCAGCGCTGCCCGTACGCGATCGATCGTTGCAGAACCGAGGAACCGGCGCTGCGCGTCGTCGACGGGCGGCAAGTCTCGTGTCATCGCGCCGAGGAGGTAGGTGACGTGGAGGTTTGAATCGCATCGACGCGCGGTTTGACGCGCGCCAGCTTCGTTCAAAGAAGGCGGCGCGCGGTCAAGCTCCAAGTCGATCGTCTCGAAGCGACAGCGCGTGTCCAGCGGGTCGCGCGAATGTTTTAAGATGTCGCTCGTGCCGTATTCATATGACCAGCCGCGCGCCGCGCGCGTGGCGTCCGCCAGAGCGACAGCCATTGTGCTGTCGTTCGTACTGTTCATGGCAGGCGCGGTCGTTACGCCATCCGGTTTTGCGGTCGTCGGATCGCGTACGCCGGCAGGTGGCACTCCTCAGCCCGCAGGCGGCGCGGACGTAGCGGCGGCGCCGGGCGCATCGGCACCCGCGCCGGCCGTGGATCGATCCGATGGCACGACGGCAAGCGGTCCCGTGCGCGCGGCGCCGGCGCGCATGCCGTTCTACGTTGCGACCAAAGGCACGACCACCATCTATTTGCTCGGCACGCTGCATGTCGGTTTCGCGACCGACTATCCGGCCGAACAGCCGTTTCGCCAGTCGATACTGGCTGCGCTTTATGCATCGCCCACACTCGCGCTCGAAATCTCTCCCGACGAACTGCTCGTTTCGCAAGAGGACGTGAATCGCTTCGGCATGTGCCGCAGCGAATGTCTGATCGATTATTTGCCGGATTCGATGTGGCAGGCGGTGCAAGCGCGCATGCGCAACAATCCCGATGCGCTGAAGGAATTGCGGCACACGCGTCCGTGGCTCGCGTCGATGCTGATCGAAACATACGACACACTCAAGGCCGGTTTTCAGAGCGAGTACGGCACCGAGGCGCAGTTGCAGAATGTCTATCTGCATGTGCGAGGAAAAATCGTCGGGCTCGAAACCTTGAACGAACAGATATCGACGTTCACGCGTCTGACTTCCGCGCAACAGCGCGAGATGCTCGCACAGGATCTCGTGCAGACGCCAACCGAAAACATCGCCGACGTGAAAGAGCTGCACCGGCTCTGGCGAATCGGCGACGCGGACGCGCTCAAAGCCTGGGACGACGCTAAGGGCAACAAGCTTGCGCGCTCGAAGCCGCTCGCGGATCAGGTGGATAACCGCGTGGTATATGAGCGCAATCGCCGCTTCGTCGCGCGGATGGTGCAACTGGCAGCGCCCGACAAGCCGGTGTTCGTGGCTATCGGGGCGCTGCATCTCGGCGGGTCGCGCGGCGTGCTCGAACTGCTGAGAAAGCGCGGCTTCGTCGTGGTGGCTGGCTGAGCGCTTTGCCGATTCAGATGAACATCAGCCAGTTCAGCAAAAAGATGTTCACGATCAGAAGCGACAACGCCGTTGGCACCTGCACCTTGATCACCGCGTTCTTGTCGGGCAACTCCAGCAACGCCGCCGGAACCATGTTGAAGTTCGCGGCCATCGGCGTCATCAGCGTTCCGCAGTAGCCCGAGAACATGCCGATGGCGGCCATCGTCGCCGGATTGCCGTGGAACACGCCGACGAGAATCGGTACGCCGACACCGCCCGTCATCACTGGAAACGCGGCGAAGCCGTTGCCCATCACCATCGTGAAAAGCGCCATGCCGACGACATAGACCGTCACCGCGACGAGCCGATAGTCGAGGTTGATGTAGGCCGTCGTCACATGCGCGACCGCCTTGCCGACGCCTGCGTCCGAGAACACGAGCCCGAGCATGCCGAGCATTTGCGGCAGCACGGCGGCCCACGAAAGCGCGTCGATGAGACGGCGCGCCTCGCGCATCGACTGGCCGACGGTATCGCGCGTCATGACGCACGCCACCGCCAGCGCGATCACGCAGCCTATGCCGAAGCCGATCAGCGTCACGTTCTTCAACTCGATCAACGGTTGCCCGCCGAAGACGAGATGGCTCGCGCCGAGCGTCAGGATCACGGTGACGACCGGAATGGTCAGCGCGGGCACGAAGAGCTTGTTGCCGAGCCGCGCGGCGCTCTGCCGGCGCGTTTGCTCCGACAGCATTTTCGGCTTCGCGCCGGTCACGCCGCCGAGTCCGGCGATGAGCGCCATCGCGATCACGAGCACGCCGACGACCGCGGGCGGCAGCCAGTCGCCGATCAGGAACACGAGCGCATACACGAGCCAGAACACGCCCGTCGTCAGGCGGCGCGGATGCGACTTGTCGGTGAGGATCATGCCGGCGACCACCACCAGCACGATGCCGACGAGATAGAAGAGATAGTTGATGGTGAGCGTCATGCTTTCTCTCCCGCGAGATTGCGCGTGAGCGCGCCGAGTTCGCGCGTCAGGCGCCGGTCGAGCAGCCACAGCCGAAAGCCGTGGATGAGGAACGCGCAGATCGCGGTTGGAATGCCCCACACGGCAACATGCATGGGTTCCACGACGATGCCCGCTTCCTTGAGGAACGTGACCATCAGCACGATGGCGCCGAACGCCACGAAGATGTCCTCGCCGAAGAAGAGGCCGACGTTGTCGGTTGCCGCCGAATATGCGCGCAGCTTGTGGCGCACCGCGTCGGAGAGCTTGCCGTAACGCGTTTCGGCGGCGCCTTCGGCCATCGGCGCGAGGAGCGGTCGCACCATTTGCGGATGGCCGCCGAGACCCGTGAGGCCGACCGCCGCCGTCAGTTCGCGCACGAGCAGATAGACGATCAACAGGCGCCCGACCGTCGCCGCGCGAATGCTCGATATCCACGTCTGCGCGCGTTCGCGCAAGCCATGCCGTTCGAGCAGGCCGATCACCGCGAGCGGCAGCAAGATGATGAGCGGAATATTGCGCGTCTTTAGAAAGCCGGTGCCGATGGTGGTCAGAATGCGCTCCACGGGAAAGTGCGCCGCGAAGCCGGTGACGATCGCCGCTGCGGCGACGATCAGCATCGGATTGAAGCGCAGCACGAAGCCCACGATGATGACGGCCACGCCGATGAGCGGCCATAAGTTGACTGCGGTTGCCATGAGATCTCCAGACCAGGGGTTAGACATCGCGCCTCGAAGCGGACGCGTAAATAGCGCTTGTTAAAACGCCCCGGCAGGCGGGGCGTTCGATGCATCGGAAAATCGCTTATTCGGCGCGGGCGGCGCGGACATCGACGCCCGCATCGGCGAGCGCGCCGCGAATGCGTCGCGCGAATTCGAGTGCGTGCGCGCCATCGCCATGCAGGCAGATGGTCTGCGCCTTGAGCGGCACCCATTCGCCGGACACGGCCTGCACGCGTTGCTCGCGCACCATCGCGAGCGTGCGGTCGAGCACTTCGGTTTCATCCTCGAGCAGCGCGCCCGGTTCCTTGCGCGGCACGAGCGAGCCATCCGCGCGATAGCCGCGATCCGCGAAGACTTCCTCGATGGCGACCAAGCCCGCGCGCCGCGCCGCATCGACGAGACCGCTGTTGGCGAGACCGAAGATCAGCAGCGACGGATCGAAGTCATGCACGGCGGAGCAGATGGCATCCGCTATCCCGGGGCTTTTCGCGGCCTGGTTGTAGAGCGCGCCGTGCGGCTTCACATGCGCGATACGTCCGCCTTCCGCCCGCGCAATGGCCGACAGCGCGCCCAGTTGATACAGCACGCCCGCGTAGATTTCCTCGGGCGGCAAGTCCATTTCCTTGCGGCCGAAGTTCTCGGGATCGTTGAAGCTCGGATGCGCGCCGATCGCCACGCCTTTTTGCACCGCCCAGCGCACGCACTCGCGCATCGCGGTGGCGCCGCCCGCATGCCAGCCGCACGCGATGTTCGCGGAGCTGACGAGTTCGAGCAGCGCTTCGTCGGTGCCGCAGCCTTCGCCGAGATCGGCGTTCAGATCGATTTCCATGATGTCGTATCGTTCAAAGTCGTTACGTTGATTTAGCCAGACGCGCGCAGCGTTCCTCGTGCATCGCGATGGCCGTGCCCACCTGACTGACATAGCGCCGCTCTTCGGCGAGCGCATGGCGTGCTTCTTCCAGCGACGTTTCGATGAAGCGCACGCCGCCGTTCAACCGCACTTGCGCGAGCTTCCACAAATCCGCCTTGATGACCGCGCCGATCTTCGGATAGCCGCCCGTGGATTGCGCGTCGCCCATCAGGACGATGGGCTGGCCGTTCGGCGGCACTTGAATCGTGCCGGGCAGGACCGCGTGCGACAGCAGTTCGATCTTCTCGCCGCGTTCGAGCTCCGTGCCCGCAAGGCGAAAGCCCATGCGGTTGCTGTTTGGCGTGATGGTCCATTCCTCGTTCCAAAAGTCGCGCTGCGCCTTCTCCGTGAAGCTCGCGTATTCCGGACCGCGCAGCACGCGAATCGGCACGGCCCAGTCGACGCCCGGCGCATGTCGGCCGCGCCGCACGGGTTCATCGACGAGCACGAACTTGCACCACGCGGGCGCCTTCACGCCGAAGGCCGGTTCTTCCGGCGAAAACGCGATGCCCTTGTGCGGTTGCGGCACGCCGACAGGCAAACGGTCGCCGTCGGCAAGCGCGCGTCCGCCCAGGCCGCCGAAGCATGCGCCGAGGTCGGTGCTGCGCGAGCCGAGCATCGGCAAGACGTCGATACCGCCCGCAATGCACACGTAGCCGCGCATGCCGCGCTTGGCCGCGCGCAGCGTCAGCTCCTGGCCCGCGCGCACGGGCAAACTCCACCACGAATAAACCGGCTCGTCGTCGAGCGTCGCGCCGAAGTCCGTGCCGGTAATCGCCACGCGCGTCGCGCGCGAGAAGCGCAGCACGGTCGGCCCGAACGTGACTTCGATGCCCGCCGCATCCGCCTTGTTGCCGACGATACGATTGCCGATTTCCAGCGACAGCGCATCGAGCGCGCCGCCCGAACTCACGCCGAGATGCCGATAACCGTGGCGCCCGAGATCCTGCACGGACGAGAGCACGCCCGCGCGTTTTACTTCGATCATGCGCGCACCTCCAGCGCCGTGAAGCGCACGCGGTCGCCGGGCTGCATGAGCGTCGGCGGGTTGCGGGCCGGATCGAAAAGCTTGAGGTCGGTGCGGCCGAGCAGATTCCATCCACCGGGCGATACAGCGGGATAGATACCCGTCTGCGCCCCGCCGATGCCGACCGAACCCGCCGGCACTTCGAGGCGCGGTTCCGCGCGGCGCGGCGTGTGCAGCGCGGGATCGAGGCCGCCCATGTAGGCGAAGCCCGGCTGAAAACCGAGAAAAAAGACAACGTATTCGGCTTCGGTGTGACGCTTCACGACTTCATCGACGGAAAGGCCGACATGCTTGGCGAGCGAACTCAGATCGGGGCCGTCCGCGCCGCCGTAGCGCACCGGAATCTCGATCTCCGCGCCGCCTGTATCCGATGGCGTGGCCGCTTCCCAACCTTCTTCGAGTTGCGCCGCGAGGGCTTCGTAATCGGCTTCGAGCGGGTCGAAGACGATGGTCAGGTTGTTCATGCCCGGCACGACTTCGACGACGTGCGGCATGAGCCGCGCGATGTCGGCGAGCGCCCAGATGCGGCGCTGACAATCGAGCGTCGCCGGTGGCGCGGATTCGCACACGAGCGCGTTGTCGCCAAGCGGATGAATACGTGGTTTCGTCATGCCTCTCTGGTCCCTTGCGCGCGCCGTCCATGCGGCCAGCAACGCGTCAGAATGCTACATTGTCAATAAATTATCGACAATTTATCAATAAGCGTTTGTTCGGAGTGTAGTTCGTGACGCAAGGTCGCGGCTGCGCGATATCGTTCGGATACACTCCACGCACTTTTCAACGGTCCTCGCCATGTCGCGTCACCCTACCAAGATCGTCTCGTCCGAGCATCTCGTGTCAGAAGTCAGCGCCGAGTTATCGGAGTTCGAATACGCGCTCATCATGGTGAGCAACGCGTTCAATCGCTGGATGGTGCGTTGCATGTCGGCGGCGGGCGCGAAGGACATGACCGCCGTGGAAGTATCGCTGCTGCATCACGTGAGCCATCGCGATCGAAAGAAAAAGCTCGCCGATATCTGCTTCGTCCTCAATATCGAGGATACCCACGTTGCCACGTATGCACTCAAGAAACTGGTGGCGCGCGGTTACGTTAAAAGCGAGAAGACGGGCAAGGAAGTGTTCTTTTCCGCAACGGCGGCAGGGCGCGAGTTGTGCGGGAAGTATCGTGAAGTGCGGGAGAGCTGTCTCATGTCGACGCTGCGCGAGAGCGGGCTGACAAACGAGCAGATTGGCGACGCCGCGCAACTCATGCGCAACGCATCCGGTCTTTACGATACCGCCGCGCGCGCGGCGACATCGCTTTGAGTCAGTAGACGGCAGCCTCGGTGACGATGGCTCCAAGCGGCAAGTCGTGAGTCTCGCGCGGGAGCGCATCGCATTTGCCCGATTCGTAGGCAATCCCGATCGTCACGGGGCGCTCGCCATTCGGCCAGGCGGCGAGCGTGCGATCGTAGTAGCCGCCGCCGTAACCCAGTCTCAAGCGCTGCAGATCGAAACCGACGCATGGAATCAGCAACAAATCCGGCGTCACGCGGGTTTCCTGCGCAGGCACGGGAATGCGATAGCGGCCTTCGTTCATCGGCATTTGCGCATGCCATGCGTGGAAGGCCATCGGCGCCTTGGGCTCGACCACCACGGGCAACGCGGCGGCGCGCGTCGCGTCTGCCGCGAGCCAGCGAGTGAGCAAAGCGCGTGCATCGAATTCGCCCGCAACGGGCCAATAAAAGCCGATGCACTTGACCGCATGCTCCGCGAGCAACGCCTCGATGCGTGTCGCGAGCGCCTTGTTTCTTTCGGCTTGCGCGGGATCGTCACGCTGTGCTTCGCGGCTTGCGAGAAGCGTGGAACGCAATGCGCTTTTAGGTTCCGCGCAAACGTTGCGTGCTATGCTTTCAACCGATCTTTGGACCACCTCGCGCTCCAGTAATAACGATGTCAAAACGCCTCGACCGAGTATATCTTGCGGCTGGTACCGCACTTGCCGCAGTGACGCTCGTCGCTTGTGGAACAGCTTCCGCAGTTCGCCCCGACGAAGACTTCTCGCCGTCGTCCGACGACCGCATCTTCATGCAGTTGCGCGATGCCGCGCGCGCAAACGATCCGGCCAAAGCCGCCGTTCTTGCCGCGCAAATCCCGAACTATCCGGCGCCGAGTTACGTCGAGTACTTCACGATCAAGCCGCAACTCTTCGATTCGCAAGGCCACGCGCGCATCGACGCGCCCGATGCGCCGGTGCTCTCGTTCCTGCAGCGCAACGACGGCCAGGCCATTGCCGACCGCATGCGCAACGATTATCTCGTCGTGCTCGGCAGCCGTCACGACTGGAAGAACTTCGAGCAGCAATATGCCCGCTTCGTGCTCAACGACGACACGCAGGTCAAGTGCTATGCACTCGAAGCGCGTCTCTCGAAGGGCGAGAACGTCGCGGAAGCGGCGCGCGCGCTGCTCGTCGATCCCAAATGGTACGGCGACGGCTGCGTCGATCTCATCGGCGCGCTTGCGGAGTCAGGCCAGTTCACGAGCGACGACATCTGGCAGCAGATTCGCATCGCTTACGAACAGAACTACACGTCGACCGGATTAAATATCGTCGAAGCGCTCGGGCAGGAAAAGCCGAAAGGCTCGCTTCTCGACGACGCGGTCAACAAGCCGCCGCTTTACCTCGCGCGCGGCGTCATGCCGAACACGCCGGCGCACCAACTGACCTTGCTCGCCATCACGCGCATGGCTCGCAACGATCCGGCAATGGCCGCGGCCACGTTCAGTTCGGTCGCGCCGAGTCTCACCGCGCAGGAACGCGCGATCGGCTGGGGCACCATCGGCTATCAGGCGGCGATCAAGCGCATGCCGGCCGCGTCGGACTGGTATCGGCTATCGGCGAACGCGCAGTTGTCGAACCCCGCGTATGAATGGCGCACGCGCAGCGCGTTGCTCGCGGGCGACTGGAACATGGTGCGCTGGTCTATCGACCAGATGCCGCCCACCTTACGCAGCCAGCCTGCGTGGACTTACTGGCACGGCCGCGCGGTCAAGCAAGCGGGCGACGCCGCAACGGCCAATCAGGAATTCCAGTCGATCGCGGACCAATACAACTTTTACGGCCAGCTCGCGCTGGAAGAGACCGGCCAGAAGATCAGCGTCCCGCCGCGCACTACCGTGAGCGATGCTGAAATCGCGCAGATGCAGTCGGTGCCGGGCTTCGCGCTGTCGCAACGTTTCTACTCGCTGAACATGCGGCTCGAAGGCAACCGCGAGTGGAACTGGCCGTTGCGCAGCATGACGGACCGGCAACTCATCGCCGCCGCGCAGTATGCAAAGCGCATCGAACTGTTCGACCGCACGGTGAACACCGCCGACAAGACGAAGACCGAGCACGACTTCACGCTGCGTTATCTGTCGCCGTTCCGCGATATCGTCGAGCGCGATGCGCAAACCACCGGGCTCGATATCGAATGGGCATACGGGCTTATTCGCCAGGAATCGCGCTTCATCATCAACGCGCGTTCGGAAGTAGGCGCGGGCGGCTTGATGCAACTGATGCCTGGCACGGCGCAACTCGTCGCCAAGAAAATCGGCATGGGTCCGGTGTCGCGCGCGCAAATGAACGACATCAACACCAACATTCTGCTCGGCACAAATTACCTGTCGATGATCTACAATCAATTCGATAACTCACCCGTGCTCGCCACTGCCGGTTACAACGCAGGTCCCGGCCGGCCGAAGCAATGGCGGCAGGATTTGCGCGCGCCTGTCGAGGGCGCGATTTTTGCTGAAACCATTCCGTTCACCGAGACGCGCGATTACGTCAAGAACGTGCTGTCGAACACCGTCTATTACGCGGCATTGTTCGAAGGCCGTCCGCAATCGCTGAAGACGCGGCTGGGATATATCGCGCCGTAGTTCTTTTGCACCGCGCGTCGCGGTTTCGTTGCACGAATAAACGGAACGGGCGCGCGGCTGCCCCTTCGCCGTTCGCATTCGTCAAAGCGCACTCACAAAGCCGCGACTCAAGAGGCGAATATGCGACATCAAAAGGTAGCGCTCATCGGCGGTTCGGGTTTCATCGGAAGTCATCTCGTCAACGCGCTGGTCGATTTCGGCAAGAACGTGCGGATTGCCACGCGGCGCCGTTCCAACGCGGCGCATCTGACGCTTCTTCCCGTCGATGTCATCGAAACCGATATTCACGATCCCGCGCAACTCGCGGCTTTCGTCGCGGAGGCCGACGCGGTGATCAACCTCGTCGGCGTGCTGCAAGGGCGGCGCGGCGAGCCTTATGGGCCTGAGTTCGAGAAAGCGCACGTCGAGTTGCCGCGCAAGATCGCGGCGGCGTGCGCGGCGAAAGGCGTGCGCCGGCTGCTGCACATGAGCGCGATCGGCGCGGATTCGGAAGGTCCGAGCATGTATTTGCGCTCGAAGGGCGATGGCGAAAAGGCGGTGCGCGACTCGGGCCTCGACTGGACCATTTTTCGAAGCTCCGTCGTTTTCGGTCCCGAGGACAATCTGCTGAATCAGTTCGCCTTCCTCGAACGCATGTTCCCGGTGATTCCGCTGGCTTGCGCCGACGCGCAGTTCCAGCCTATTTTCGTCGGCGACGTGGCCAAGGCCATGGTCAACGTGCTCGACCTCGACGCGGCCAACCGCATGGTCTATGAACTCGCGGGGCCAGGCGTCTTCACGCTCGCGGAGCTGGTGCGCTTTGCGGGCGCGACCATCGGCAAGCATTCGCGCATCATCAAGTTGCCCGAGAGCCTTGGCCGCCTTCAGGCGATGACGCTCGAACTCGCGCCCGGTGAACCGCTGATTTCGCGCGACAATCTCGATTCCATGAAAACGCCGAATATTGCGAGCGGCCCACTTGCGCCCGAACTGGGCATCGGCGAACCGGCGAGCATTGAGGCGATTGCGCCGTTGTATCTGACGGGCGCGTCGAATCGCTCGCGCTTCAATTCTTTTCGCGCCACGGCGCATCGCTGAACATCGATCGCATGAAACTCGTCATTGGTGACAAGAACACGTCTTCCTGGTCCATGCGCCCTTGGGTGCTGGCGAAGCACTTCGGCATTCCCTTCAAGGAAACGCTGATCCGTCTCGGTCAGCCCGATACCAAGGCGCGCATTCTCGAAGTGTCGCCATCGGGCAAGGTGCCGTGTCTCGTCACCGACGACGGCGCCTCCGTGTGGGAGTCGCTTGCGATCATGGAGACCCTCGCCGAGCGCTTTCCCGACCACGCGATGTGGCCGCGCGATGCCGGCGCGCGGGCTCATGCGCGCAGCATCAGCGCCGAGATGCACGCGAGTTTCGCTGACTTGCGTCAGTCGATGCCCATGGAAATTCACACGCACGCGCCAGGCAAAGGCGCAAGCGAAGGCGCATTGGCGAATATCGCGCGCATCGAAGCGTTGTGGGCCGATTGCCTGGCGAAGTCGGGCGGGCCGTTTCTGTTCGGCGAGTTCGGTATTGCGGATGCCATGTTCGCGCCGGTCGTCATGCGCTTCAATTCCTACGAGCCGTCGCTTGACGATGAATCGCGTGCCTATGCGCAGCGCGTGACCGCATTGCCCGCGGTCGCGGCGTGGATCGAGGATGCAAAGCAGGAAATCGCGCAATGAACATTTACGCGGTTGGCGGCGCGATCCGCGACGAGTTGCTCGGCGTGCCGGTGGTGGATCGCGATTATGTCGTGGTTGGAGCCACGCCCGAGCAAATGGTGGCGCAAGGCTATAAGCCGGTGGGCAAGGATTTCCCGGTGTTTTTGCATCCGCGGACGCACGAGGAATACGCGCTCGCGCGCACCGAGCGCAAGACGGCGGCGGGGTATCACGGCTTCCAGTTCTACTACTCGCCGGACGTGACGCTCGAAGAGGATTTGACGCGGCGCGATCTGACCATCAATGCAATGGCGCGCGAAGTGAATCCCGATGGCGAACTGACCGGCCCGGTGATCGATCCGTTCAACGGCCGCGCCGATCTCGCGCAGAAACTCTTCCGGCATGTGGGCGATGCGTTCATCGAAGACCCGGTGCGTATTCTTCGTCTCGCTCGTTTCGCGGCGCGCTTCGCCGATTTTTCAGTCGCGCCGGAAACCGAAGCGCTGATGAAGAAAATGGTCGAGGCGGGCGAAGTCGATGCCCTCGTGCCCGAGCGCGTATGGCAGGAAGTCTCGCGCGGTCTGATGGAAAAGAAGCCTTCTCGCATGTTCGAGGTCCTGCGCGGTTGCGGCGCGCTGGCGCGCATTCTCCCCGAAGTGAACGCGCTTTGGGGTGTACCGCAACGCGCCGACTATCACCCTGAAGTGGACACCGGCGTCCACGTGATGATGGTGGTGGACTACGCGGCGTCGCAGGGGTTTGCGTTGCCGGTGCGCTTCGCCGCGCTCACTCACGATCTCGGCAAGGCGACCACGCCGGACGATATCCTGCCGCGCCATCTTGGTCACGAAGGGCGCAGCGTCGATCTCCTGAAGCCGCTTTGCGACCGCTTGCGCGTGCCGAACGAGTGCCGCGATCTGGCGGTACTCGTCGCGCGCGAGCACGGCAACATTCATCGCGTCATGGACGCGGGCGCGGCCGCGCTGGTGCGCCTCTTCGAACGCGCCGACGCGTTGCGCAAACCCGCGCGTTTCGCGGAAGCCTTGCAGGCATGTCTCGCCGATGCGCGCGGTCGGCTCGGTCTGGAACAGCAGCCTTATCCACAGGCTGAACGGCTGCGCGAGGCGCTAGTCGCGGCCCGTTCCGTCGATGCCGGCGCGGTCGCGCAACGCTTCGCCAATCAGCCCGCCCGCATAAAAGACGCCGTGCACGATGCGCGGGTCGAAGCGGTGAAGGCGGTTCTGTAACGGCTAGAGCGCGCGCGCGATCAGCGACAGCAACATCGACAGCAGCAGCGTCGACATGAACGGAAACGAGTACTCGCGTCCAAAGATGCGCAGCGTGAAATCGCCCGGCAAGCGCCCGACGCCGAGCTTGCGGAGCCACGGCCAGCAAGCCGACAGCACCATCAGCGCGACAAACGTAGTCAGAAGCCAGCGGATCATGGCAATGGCTCAGAGCGTATGGGAACGGTCGCCGGCCGAGAAGGCGTCGAGCGTGCCGGGAATGCCGCGCGAAAACGCGATCACCTTGAAGAGTTCGCCCATCTCTGCTTCCGAAAGCAATTTCTGCACGGCGTTGGCGGCGGGCAAAAAGCGCCGTACGTCGGCGGGATCGAGTTCGTTGAGTACGTCGGTGATACCGGCGTTCATCAGAAAGCGCGCCTGCGACGTGAAGCCCAGCAGATCGGCGCCGGCTTCCGTGCCTGCTTCCGCGATCCCCGTGAATTCGACGTGCGCCGTGATGTCCTGCAAGCCCGGATAGAGAAACGGGTCCGTGTGCGCGCGATGCCGGTAATGACACATCAACGTTCCGGTCGCGCGCTGCGCGTGATAGAACTCGCGGCGCGGAAATCCGTAGTCGATGAAAAACGCCGCGCCGCGCGTGAGCATGGTGCAAACGGTCTTCGTGAAGCCGAGCGCCGCCTCGTGCGTTTCGGTCACGTATTCGGTGAATGGCTCGTCGTTGGCTTCGTCGATGGCGGCATCGATCAATTCGATTTGCTCGTCGATTTCCACGGGATGGTCATCGAAAGCGAAACGGTCGTTCAGCACGACCACGCCGCGCTCGTGCCACGCGCCGAGCTTGCGCACCACGAGTCGCACCGGCATGGCGTCCAGCACTTCGTTGCCGATCACCACGCCTTCGAACGAATCCGGCAATGCATCAAGCCAGATGACCTTGGCGGCGAGCGCGGGCGCCTGCGCTTCGATTGTCTCGCGCTGGCGCGCGCGCAATTCGCCGGAAAGATCGACGATTGCGTAACTATCGAAGGCCACGTCCAGTTCGGCGAGCGCGTTGAGCAAACCCGCCGCGAGCTTGCCCGTGCCCGCGCCGAACTCCATCAGCCGGCGCGTGCCGCTCTGTTCGAGCGCCTGCGCCACGGGCCGCGCGAGCGTCGTCGCGAACAAGGGCGACAATTCCGGCGCGGTGACGAAGTCGCTGCCGTCTTCCGCGCGCCGGCCGAACTTTGTCGCGCCGCCGCTGTAATAGCCGAGTCCGGGCGCATACAGCGCGAGGTCCATGTAGCGGTCGAACGGCAGCCAGCCGCCCGCCTCGGCGATACGCTCGCAAATCAGCGCGGAAAGTGCGTCGGACTGGGCGAGTGCATCCGCGCCGGGAGCAGGTAAACTGTCGGATTGTCGAGCTTTCGGATTCATCCCAGTATTGTAAATGAGCGCCTCCACGCCGTTATCTTCCGCAAATTCGCCGCTTTCGCCCGCTTCGGCTGCGCGGTCCCGCGTCGTACTCGTGACCGGCGGCGCCAGGCGCATAGGGCGCGGCGTCGCGCTGGAATTCGCTCGCCAGGGCTGGGACGTCGCCGTGCACTACGGCGGCTCTGCGCGTGAAGCGCTCGAGACCGTCGTCGAAATCGAAGCGCTTGGCCGGCGCGCGGCCGCATTGCACGCGGATCTCGGCATCGAAGCGGAAGTGGCGCGGCTCGTGCCGGCGTGTGTCGAGGCATTCGGCGCGCTGAATTGCGTGGTGAACTGCGCATCGCGTTTCGACGAAGACACGGCCACCGACTTCGGCTATGCGAAGCTGCTCGAGATGACCGCGATCAACGTCGCCGCGCCGCTCACGCTTGCGCGTCTGTTGCACGAAATCACGCCTGAATCCGCCGCCGATGACGACACGCAACGCGGCGTTGTCATCAACGTGCTCGATCAGAAGCTGTACAACATGAACCCGGATTACCTGTCGTACACGCTCACGAAGGCCGCGCTGGAAAACGCCACCGTCGCGCTCGCGCAGGCGCTGGGGCCGAAGCTGCGCGTCGTCGGCCTCGCGCCGGGACTGACGCTGATTTCCGCCGGGCAGACGCCGGAATCGTTCGCGGCGGCGCATCGCGTGACGCCGCTCAAGCGGGCGTCCACGGTGCGCGACGTCGCGGAGGCCGCGTGCTTTCTGGCGAACGCGCACGGCATGACCGGCACGACGCTCGTGGTCGATGGCGGCCAGCATCTCGTGCCGAGCCCGCGCGACGTGATGTACCTGTTCGGCGCGCCGAAGCTGTAGCCGCGCGCCGCACATCAACTTTTGGAACGAACCCATGCTTGCCGCACTTTCGCATCCCCGGCTGGCCGATTGCCGGCGGCTTTTTCTGCGCAACTACGAAGTGCGCATCAATATCGGTGTGCATGACTTCGAGAAGCGCGGCGAGCAACGCGTCGTGATCAACGTCGAACTGTTCGTGCCGCTCGCGCTGTCCACGCCCGTCGCGGACAAGCTCGCCGAAGTCGTCGACTACGACTTCATGCGCTCGACCATCGCCGAGCGCGTGAAGCGCGGCCACATCCATCTGCAGGAAACACTCTGCGACGATGTCGCCGCCGCGCTGCTCGCGCATCCGAATGTGCGGGCCGTGGCGGTATCGACAGAAAAACCCGACGTGTATCCCGACTGCGACGCGGTGGGCGTCGAAGTCTTCCGTATCAAAGAGGAACGAGCATGAACGCGCCCGAGACACTGCAAGCGCCCGACGAGCAAAAGCCCGCGCGCGAAGCGCTGACGCGCCGTCAGCAGAAGGAAGCCTACGAGAACAACAAGCTCTTCAAGCGGCTCGCGCGGCAAGTCGGCGAGGCGATCGGCGACTTCAACATGATCGAGGAAGGCGACAAGGTCATGGTGTGTCTGTCCGGCGGCAAGGACAGTTACGCGATGCTCGAAATTCTCATGCGCCTGCGCGAGCGCGCGCCGATCAACTTCGAACTCGTGGCCGTCAATCTGGATCAGAAGCAACCGGGATTTCCGGAGCATGTGCTGCCCGAATATCTGAGCAAGCTCGACATTCCGTTTCATATCGAGAACCAGGATACGTACAGCATCGTCAAGCGGCTGGTGCCGGAAGGCAAGACGACGTGTTCGCTGTGCTCGCGGCTGCGGCGCGGCATTCTGTACCGCGTGGCGGGCGAACTGGGCGCGACCAAGATCGCGCTCGGGCATCATCGCGACGACATTCTGCAGACGCTTTTGCTCAACATGTTTTATGGCGGCAAGCTGAAGGGCATGCCGCCCAAGCTGCAATCGGACGATGGCAAGAACATCGTAATTCGCCCGCTTGCCTACGTGAAGGAAACCGATCTGGAAAAATACGCCGAGTTGCGCGAGTTTCCGATCATCCCGTGCAATCTGTGCGGCAGTCAGCCCAACTTGAAGCGCGCGGAAATGAAGGCGCTGGTGCGCGATTGGGACAAGCGTTTTCCCGGTCGAGTGGACAACATGTTCAACGCGCTGACCAATGTCGTGCCGTCGCATTTGATGGATCACAAGCTCTTTCCGTTCGCCGGATTGCGCGCGACGGGCGAGGCGGACGCAAACGGCGACATTGCCTTCGACGAAGAACCGTGCGCGAGCGAACCGTCCGGGCCGGCAAACGCGATTTCAATCGTGCAGTTCGACGACCTTTGAGCCTTTCCCGACAAGGCGCAGCGTGGCATTTACCGCACTGCGTCAAAAGGCCTGCGTGCTATATTGGCCGCAACCATTCTTCGCAAGAAATCCGTCAATGAACATCGTGATTCTGGCTGCCGGCATGGGCAAGCGCATGCGCTCCGCTCTGCCGAAGGTCCTTCATCCGCTGGCGGGCAAGCCGCTTCTCGCGCATGTCATCGACACGGCGCGCACGCTTTCGCCAACGCGGCTCGTCGTGGTGATCGGTCACGGCGCGGAGAAAGTGCGCGAAGCCGTCGGCGCGCCCGACGTGCAGTTCGCCGTCCAGGACAAGCAACTCGGCACGGGCCACGCGGTGCAACAGGCGCTGCCGCTGCTCGATCCCTCCGTGCCGACGCTCGTGCTATACGGCGACGTGCCGCTCACGCGCGCAAGCACGTTGCAACGCCTGCTCGATGCTGCCGGCGGCGAACGCTACGGCGTGCTGACGGTAACGGTGGCTGATCCGACCGGCTACGGCCGGATCGTGCGCGATGCCAGCGGTTCCGTGCAGAAAATCGTCGAACAGAAAGATGCGAGCGAGGAAGAGCGGCGGATTGCGGAGATCAACACGGGCATTGTCGTTTCGCCCACGCGCACGCTCGAAGCGTGGCTCGCGTCGCTTAAGAACAACAACGCGCAGGGCGAGTTTTATCTCACCGATGTAGTCGAGCGCGCCATCGAAGCGGGCGTCGAAGTGGTGACGGCGCAGCCCGATGCCGAATGGGAAACGCTCGGCGTGAACAGCAAGATTCAGCTGGCGGAACTGGAGCGCGTGCATCAGCGCAACGTGGCTTACGCGCTGCTCGAAGCGGGCGTGACGCTCGCGGACCCGGCCCGCATCGACGTACGCGGCACGCTCGAATGCGGCGCGGACGTTTTCATCGACGTGAATTGCGTCTTCGAAGGCCGCGTGACGCTGGCGGATAACGTGACCATCGGTCCGAACTGCGTGCTCCGCAATGCCACCATCGGCACAGGCGCGCGCGTGGACGCGTACACGCATATCGAAGGCGGCAAGACCGGCGCGAATGTCGTGCTCGGGCCGTATGCGCGGCTGCGTCCGGGCGCGGTGCTTGGCGACGAAGCGCACGTCGGCAACTTCGTCGAAGTGAAGAACGCGGTGCTAGGTCACGGTTCCAAGGCGAACCACCTAACCTATATTGGCGACGCGGACATCGGCGCGCGGGTAAATGTCGGCGCCGGAACCATCACCTGTAACTACGACGGCGCGAACAAGCATCGCACGATCATCGAAGACGACGTGTTCGTCGGCTCGGATACGCAGCTCGTCGCGCCCGTGCGCGTAGGTCGCGGCGTGACCATCGCGGCGGGCACGACCGTGTGGAAGGATGTCGGCGAAGGCGAACTCGTGCTGAACGAGAAAGTGCAGGTCAGCAAGCCGGGCTACGTTCGCCCGGTCAAGGCGAAGAAGGTCTGAACAACGCGCGCGGACTGCATTGCGGCGCGCGCACGAAACTAAGTCTGAAAGGATCAACGCCATGTGTGGAATTGTCGGCGCGGTTGCGCAACGTAATATCGTCCCGGTGCTCGTCGAAGGCCTGCGACGCCTCGAATATCGCGGCTACGACTCGTGCGGCGTCGCCGTATTGAGCAACGGCGAGCCGCGCCGCGCGCGCAGCGTCGCCCGCGTGGCCGATCTCGACGAACAGGTGAAGCAATCGGGACTCGCCGGCATGACGGCCATTGCGCACACGCGCTGGGCCACGCATGGCGCGCCCGTCACCGACAACGCACACCCCATCTTTTCGCGCGATACCGTGGCGCTCGTGCATAACGGCATCATCGAGAACTACGAGGCGTTGCGCGAGATGCTGCGCGGCAAGGGCTATGAGTTCGTATCGCAGACGGATACCGAAGTCATCGCGCATCTGATTCACAGCATGTATCGCGGTGATCTGTTCCAGACCGTGCGCGAAGCCGTCGCGCAATTGCATGGCGCGTATGCCATCGCGGTCATTCATAAGGATCAGCCGCATACGGTGGTGGGCGCGCGGCAGGGCTCGCCGCTCGTCGTCGGTCTGGGCGATGGCGAGAATTTCCTCGCGTCCGATGCGCTCGCCATTGCGGGCAGCACGGACCGTTTCTCGTTCCTCGAAGAAGGCGATGTCGTCGAACTTTCGCTCGATGGCGTGAAGATTTTCGATCGGGCGGGTCTGCCCGCGAAGCGCGAAGTGCGCGTGGTGACGGCGTACGGCGGCGCCGTGGAGCTTGGGCCGTATCGCCATTTCATGCAGAAGGAAATCTTCGAGCAGCCGCGCGCTATCACCGACACGATTCCGCAAGCCGATCACTTCGACCCGGAGCTATTCGGCGCGACGGCCGGCGAGGTGTTCGCGGAAATCGACAGCGTGCTCATTCTGGCGTGCGGCACGAGTTCGTACGCGGGTTTGACGGCGAAGTACTGGCTCGAATCGATCGCGAAGATTCCGACGCAGGTCGAGATTGCGAGCGAGTATCGGTATCGGGAGTCGGTGCCGAATCCGAAGGCGCTGGTCGTGGTGGTATCCCAATCGGGCGAAACCGCCGACACGCTCGCCGCGCTCAAGCACGCGCAATCGCTCGGCCACAAGCACACGCTCGCGGTCTGCAACGTTGCGACGAGCGCGATGGTGCGACAGACCGAGTTCGCGTTCCTGACGCATGCGGGCACGGAGATTGGCGTGGCGTCGACGAAGGCGTTCACGACGCAGCTCGTCGGCTTGTTCGTGCTGGCGGTGACGCTCGGTAAGCTGCGCGGTTTCGTCGATGCAAAGCAGGAAGCGGCTTATCTCGGTCAGTTGCGTCACTTGCCGGCGGCGTTGAATAGCGTGCTGGCGCTGGAGCCGCAGATCATCGCGTGGTCGGAGGAATTCGCGCGCAAGGAGAATGCGCTTTTCCTCGGGCGCGGGCTGCATTATCCGATCGCGCTGGAAGGCGCGTTGAAGCTCAAGGAGATTTCGTATATCCACGCGGAGGCTTACCCGGCGGGCGAACTGAAGCACGGGCCGCTCGCGCTGGTGACCGAGGCGATGCCGGTCGTGACCGTCGCGCCGAACGATACGCTGCTTGAAAAGCTCAAGTCGAACATGCAGGAAGTGCGGGCGCGCGGCGGTGAGCTTTATGTGTTCGCGGATGCGGATACGCGCATCGTCAGCGAGGCGGGCATTCACGTCATCCGCATGCCCGAGCATTACGGCGCGCTCTCGCCGATTTTGCACGTGGTGCCGCTGCAGTTGCTGTCGTATCACACCGCTTGTGCGCGTGGGACGGATGTGGATAAGCCGCGGAATCTGGCGAAGTCGGTGACGGTGGAGTGAAGTTGGGTGGTTGCCGTCGCGGGTTGGTAGCAGGAATTAGAAACCTTTTCGCTTTCAAACGCTAAAAAGCGTTTATGGCGAGTTTCCGAAGCCAAACATCTGATTTGATGACGTAAAACTTCTAGGTCCAGGCCAAATTTTCGACCGTTTCCCGCACCTGGAGCGCGAAAATAGCAAAAGAATGACGCTACCTTCGCGCTTTTTCTTCTTCCCTCCGGCTCCCGCATACTCTCACCGGCGCGCGTGCTGCGACTGGGTCAGCCCATCCACACCCGACGCGTACACTGCTGAAGCGTTATGAAGCGCGAGTCATGGAGGCATCGCTGATGGCGAGTTCAGGCGGCAAGGTTCCCGTAGTTCCTCTTGAGACGTTCAGGCAACTAATAACCGACGTTCTGTACGACATCAAATCGTACAAACTCCCGCACGCGTGCAAGCGGTTAAGTATTCAGGATTCTGTAGGCCCGGACAACGCGACGGAGGCGCACGCCAGCAAAAGAACCGACATCCGTTGAAGAATTTTGGGTTTGGCAGGCGCCGCTGTCACAGTTAAGAAAACGCGAGGCTGTTCAGGTCTTCAAAGCACGCTTAGCAGGACGGTGGGGGACGCATTTTCGAACTTCAGCCCAAAAATTTCTGAATCAAATCGCATCTCCCGGCGCCTCCCGGTCAGACGCACGCATGCGTTCTGCACAGTTCCGACGTCCGCCGAAAGTATCAGCGTAGGGAGGAGCGTCCAGCTAAGTGTTTCTCTGGTCATGGACTTGTGAAACCGAAAGCCCCGCTACATGGCGAGTTGTTCAATATCACAGCGCGGCCTTCTCATCAGAGGTGCGTATCTATGATGCTGCACACGCTGGTTATAATGGGTCAACTAAAAAAGCGCCGCCCTTCAGACGTGAGAGACCGAAAATCGACTAGGTCGCGACCCCCGCTGGCTCCTGCTGGAGTTAAATCTCCGAACCCGCTTTTTTCACCGCAGCGTGAGACGGCCGGAGCGGTGACCGCGGAGCGCTTCAGTTACCAGTATGACTGGGCGCTTCATGAGTTCCTCGAACTCCATCATCGAGGTGAGGCGAGCATTGTTTTCGTTGAACTGCATGAGGACGTGGTTTTCGGGACGTCTTTGGATGTCGAGGAAACCAGCTTCATCTTCTGTCAGGTTAAAGCTGGTGGGAAAAACGGCTACAGCTCACACGCCTTGATTAAGCGTTCCGGAGCAAAGAACTCTGTTCTAGGCAAAATGCTGTCCAGTATCGCAGTGAAGGACATCGCCGAGCGCGTTCAAAAACTGGGCTTAGTGGCGACTCGTGGTTTTTCTCTGAAGTTGAAGACCTCTGGATTTCGCCTCGAAGAGATACCTTTTAGCGAGCTGGAAGACAAGACCGCAGACAGTATCCGCACTTCTCTGCAAACCGAGCTGAACGCTGACGTTCCCGTTGAGAAGCTGCACTTCCGCGAACCATCGCTCGACACGCGCTCCACGCGCCGCGCCGTCATCGGCCTAATCTCAGACCTGCTCACCGAGCGCAACCCGAATCAACATAGCAACAGCACTCAGATATATGTCGTGCTCACCGACGAGTTACGGCGTAAGGGCGAGCATGCCTGGGACTATTCTGACTGGGACCAGCTTGTCATGCGGAAGGGGCTAACAGCGGACCGCGTTGAAGCACTCTTCGCGCAATACTCGTCGACGGCGTCGACTGACGAACTCATCAACGACTTCAATTCGCAGGTCCGCGAGCTGGGATTTCTGACGCGTGACGTGAAAAGGCTGCGGGAGCGCGCGCGTACCTACTTGCTCAACACGCTTGCCGGAGGAGCGCTGGTTCAGGTGCAAGTTCGAGACTCAATCCGCGAGCACCTCTCGACGCTCGAAGAGGTGTTGTGCCGACAGACGCTTGAGAGCCTGATTAACACCTGCGCGCCTGTCGTAACTGAGCATCTCAGAGACTCAGAGAGCCGCGTCGCCGCTTACATCATCGAGTATCTCAGGTCATAGTGATATGGGATTACCCAACTATAAACTGCTTGTAAGAAATTTGCGTACGAAAGCCCATGAGCGCATTGATATTCAGGACCCTCTACGTACAGTCGACTACCCAAAGGCTCGCCGGACGATTCGGGTTCGAACCAGGCTTAAACCTGATAACGGGCGCGGATAACTCTATCGGCAAGTCTACGCTCGCACGCCTGCCGCTGTGGACCCTAGGGTGCGATATGGCATTCGACACGGATTGGAAGAATTTTGATGTTCGTGTGTTGCTGAAGTTCGAGCTCGACGGGCGCGAGCAATACGTCACCCGGTACCGCGATGAATGGCGGATACGAGCCGATGATGGACTGTGGACGTCATACGAGGTGGGCAGCGACGAGTTCGAGCAAAAATTTGCCTCCTTGGTCGGGTTCGGTGTGAAATTGCCGCGAAGGAATGAACCGTGGATTCACGAAGTGCCTTCGCCAGAGCATTACTTTGTGGCTTTCTACGTTGACCAGATGCGCGGCTGGGTGGAGCCCCTGCACAGCTTCGAAATCTACAAATACGATAAGTGGAAAGGTACGGTTTTGTCGTTTCAAGTTGGATACCGTTCGACCGGATATTTCAATCTCGATGCCGAGATTGCGAAGGGCAAACAGGCCGTCCGCGATGACACAGACTTAATCGACCGCTACACGAAGGCTGTGGACGTCCTCGATTTGTTTGCTCCCCAGGCGGAGCTTCCGACAACAGATGTGGAGCTCGATTCGGCAATTGCGGACATCCAGGGGACGATGGTCGGAATCAAGCGACGAGAGCAAAGGGCGTTGGCCGTCCTGCGGGCGAAGCAAGAAGAGCTGGAAGTCACGAAGGTCCAGCTTGGGATAGCAAAGGCGGCTGTTGAGGCGCTCGAGAGAGATTACGACTACGCGAACGACGAGTTGGATTCCGACGTCCTTGTCTGCCCGCTTTGCGCTACGAAGCATAACAATACTTTTCTTGAGCGCGCCTCGCTTCTTCAGGACCGGGCCGACGCGGAGCATCAGGTTGAGGAATTGACCGGGCGCCAGTCCAAAATTGAAGCGGCTGTGAACGCAACACTCGGGCGGCTGGACACTGTCCGCGAGGACTTGTCTAAGTTAAATCGGCGATTCAAACGGTTAGATAAGGACGTCACGCTGAAGAGCATCCTGGAGTCGATGGGGACTGATTCCGTTCGCCAAAGAGCCACGTCTGAGACAAATGAAGCAAGGAAGCGCCAACGTGATTACAACAAGAAGTTGAGCACCCAGCGCCAAGAGCTCGCCGAGTTGCTTGACGAAGACCACGACGAAACCATCAATCGATATTTCCGCAGTGAGCTACGAGAGCTTTGCCGCGTTCTGCGCATCAAGCCCGGTTTCGACCTTGAAACGGCAACGCCACTGGACTTCCGTAAGCTAAAGGCAACCGGTGGCGGCGCCGACAGCACCCGGATGCGACTCGTCTATTACCTGGCGCTGCATCGAGTCATTCAGCATTTCAAGACGGAAGCTCTTGCGCCCCTAGTTCTCGACACCCCAAACCAGCAAGATCAGGGCGTGTTGAACTACAGCGGCGTTGCGGCTGAATTGAAACGGCGTGCGACTAACGAAACTCAGTTCATCATCTGTGCCACGCGTCATCCTGGTATGGCACAGCTTGAGCAGGACTCCCATGTAATCGAGCTAGATGAAGGGAGGCTTCTGTCCGAGGAAGCGTTCGACCAGTACGAGCATCGTTTCGACAACTGGTTTGCGTAGGCTGTTGACTAGAACGCTCGACAAGCACTAAGTCCCTTTTCGGGCGGGGGTGACAGCCGGCGGCGGCCCCGCGCGTAAGCGTTTCTATTCCAGGCAGGTGCGCTTGGCCTGTAGTGTCATTCTCTTGCTATTTCGCGACCTGGATTAGACGTCAGAAGCGTTAACGGGCGCGGTAACACTATGATTCGGCAACGTAAACGCTTTCTGGCGCAGAAGCTAAAACGGTTCTAATTTCAAACACCACGAGTTTTGTAAAGCGCCCCTTCAGGGGCGTTTTTGTTGGATGGGCATATCCAAAGACAAGTGTTAATTTTTTTAAGCGGTGAAGTAGCGCCGGTAAGCGTCATTTTTTGCATTTAACCGGCAAAAAGATGCACTTTAACTTAGCAAGCTCCGCTGAGATTGGAGGAATTAGGCCAGCGCTGGCGCGCTCACCGCCCTGCACGACGTGGCAAGCCGCGCCGGCATAACGACGCGCGCGCTGCGCAATACCGAACGCGGCAGACAAGGGTCGCTCGATTCTTTGATCCGCGTCGCCATGGCATTGAGCCTCGCCGACGATCTCGATCTCCTTTTCGAACTCAAACCTCGCTCCATCAAGGCAATGGAAACCGCGAGCATCAAGCGGCAACGCGCATCCCGCACAAAGCCATGAAAAACCTGAACGTCATCTACGCCGGATGGGGCGAACGCTTTGCGTTGGGCAAGCTCGCCGAACACGGTCGCGATCCGCTGTTCGAATACTCTGCGATTGCGCGTGATCGCGGACTGGAGCTGTCGCCGTTCAAGCTGCCTCTTGGTCCCTTGTGACGCGCGAGCATCTCATGAACCTCGCCAGCAAGACCGGCATCGCGCCACGTGTCGCTGCGCGCTCCATCGATCGAATCGCGGCCATCGCATCGGATTCAAACGCTACGCCGACAACCTGCCGATAACCGTCGAAACCCTCGACGCCATGACCAAGACGATCTCGACAAACCAGGCGAGCGTGGCCTGACGCCTGTGGACAACCCTGTCAACAGCTCGACTGTTCGGCTGTTGGCGGTTTCTGGATAACTCCGTGTTAACCGCAAACACCGAAAGTTGTCCCAGCTTCCATCCGCAAACGCGCTCGCCATACCGGACTTGTTAAATCGCCAACTCGTTGATCGGAAAAGCACGACGGTACTTATCCACTGAAACGCCTCGTGCTTGTTAACTATTACTACGTATACATACGAATCCTTTTGTTAACTTAGACAGACGAGGCGCGCTGCCCAAAACCCGTGCGATGTCAGACCGCAGCCGACGCATGCACGTCTTTCAACCGCTCACGGCTGTTGCTCAGATGCAGGCGCATTGCTGCGCGTGCATCGTCGCTGTCCTGACGCACGATCGCCCGATAAATCGCCTTGTGTTCACTCAGAACATTGCGCAGGCGTTCGATCTGATCCAGCTCTGCCAACTCCGCCCGGCCAAGCCGCGTGCGCGGACTCACGCCTCGGCCCATCTGGCTCAGGACGTCGTAGAAATATCGGTTGCCGCTTGCCCGCGCAATTTGCAGATGAAACTCGACGTCGTGTTCGAGAACATCTGTGCTGCCGCTCGTCAGTTGATCCTCGAAGTTTCTGAGCGTCGCGGCAATCTGTTTCAGATGCTGCTCCGTACGGCGTCCCGCGGCCAGTGCGGCGGCAGCGCCTTCCAGATCGATGCGAAACTCGATGATCGCCATGATGTCCAGCAGGTTCGACAACTCGACGCCCGGTAAGCGAACGGTCTCGCGCCCGGACGGCGCCAGAATGAAAGTGCCGACGCCATGCCGCGTCTCGACGACATTCGCCGCCTGCAACCGCGACACCGCTTCGCGCACCACCGACCGGCTCACCGACAGTTGCTTCATCAACGCGGCTTCGGTTGGAATCCGGTCGCCAGGTCGCAGAACGCCGCGCTCGATTTCCTCGAATAACGTGGTGACAACTTTATCGGTCAGACTCGCCATGTTCTTTTGATGTTGGGAAGAATGGTGTGGTCGGACATCTTGTCCGCGCCGTGGGCGGCGCCTGTAACTTGGATGTCAGACAACGCATCATGTCGTCACGCCGTTCGTTCGTCAATTCGGCAATTCCAGCGCTCGCAGCGCTTAGCAAATAGGATGTCATATAACTAGCCGCGTGCAACGGTACCGCTTTAAACGTTGCCGCGAAAAGGATTAAGGGTTAACTCCGCTGTCTAGTGTGAATGAAAACACAGTACTCTGTGTTAAGACGTCTGATGACATTTGCAATCTCAGACATCGGCTTCTCATCGAAAGACAGTCGCTCAAGGAGACACCATGTCATCAACAGCACCTTATCAAGCTTTGCCCAATACCTTCCGGGCGGCGCTTCTCGCACGCAAGAAAGTGATTGGATGCTGGACGTCGCTTGCCAGTCCTATCGTCGCGGAATTGCTCGGCGTTGTCGGCTTCGACTGGATTTTGCTCGACGCCGAGCATGCGCCCAACGATTCCATCACGCTGATTCCGCAGCATATGGCGCTAAAAGACAGCGTCAGTGCGCCCGTGGTGCGGCCACCGGCCAACGACGCCGTCGCCATCAAGCGCTTGCTCGACGCGGGCTTCGTCAACTTTCTCGTTCCGTTCGTCGATAGCGCCGACGACGCTCGCCGCGCCGTGGCATCCACACGCTATCCGCCGCAGGGCATTCGCGGCGTGTCGGTCGGGCATCGGGGCAACCGGTATGGCACGGTGCCCAATTACTTCGACTTGGCCAACGACAACATCGCCGTCGCGGTGCAGATCGAAAGCCGCGCGGCCGTCGAAGCCATCGACGAAATCGCGGCCGTCGACGGCGTCGATGCGCTCTTCGTCGGGCCTTCGGATCTCGCGGCATCGTACGGACATCTCGGCAATGCGAATCATCCGGACGTACAAGCCGCCATCAAACATGTCTTCGAACGCGTGCACGCGGCTGGCAAGTCGAGCGGCATTCTCGCGCCCGTGCAGCAGGAAGCCGAGCGCTATCTCGCGCTGGACTGCACGATGGTCGCGGTCTGCGCCGACCTGGGGCTACTCAGGAACGCCGCGCAGGGCGTGAAGAGGCACTTCATCCAGGAGTAAGCTGCGCGGGTGGCAAGACCCGCGGCTGACTTCGAGAATCGAATCTGAAAACCGACCAAGGAGCGACACAATGCAAAAGGCAGGCTTTATCGGACTGGGCATCATGGGCAATCCCATGGCCGCCAATCTCCTCAAGAACGGCGTCGAACTCGCGGCATTCACGCGCAGCGGCGTGCCCGCCGATCTGACCGGCGCGGGCGCCAAGGCGTGCGATAGCCCGGCGGATGTCGCCGCCCAGGCCGACATCATTTTCCTGATGGTGCCGGACACGCCCGATGTAGAGCGCGTGCTGTTCGGCGAGAACGGCGTCGCGCAGAACTTGCGCGCGGGTCAGATCGTCGTCGATATGAGCTCGATCTCACCCATCGCCACGCGCGAGTTCGCGGCGAAGGTGCGCGAGCGCGGCGCGGACTACCTCGATGCGCCCGTTTCCGGCGGTGAAGTCGGCGCGAAGGCGGCATCGCTCACCATCATGGTCGGCGGCGCGCAGGCGACCTTCGACAAGGTCAAGCCGTACTTCGACATGATGGGCAAGAACATCTCGTTGATCGGCGAAGTGGGCGCCGGGCAGGTCTGCAAGGTGGCGAATCAGGTGATCGTCGCGGCAACCATCGAAGCTGTCGGCGAAGCGCTGCTGCTGGCGTCGAAGGCCGGCGTCGATGCCGAGAAGGTTCGCACCGCGCTGATGGGCGGCTTCGCGTCGTCACGCATTCTCGAAGTGCACGGCGAGCGCATGACCAAGCGCACGTTCAATCCGGGCTTCCGGATCGAATTGCATCAGAAGGACTTGAATCTGGCACTGGCGACCGCGCAGTCGCTTGGCGTGTCGCTGCCGAACACGGCGACGTGTCAGCAGTTGTTCAACTCGTGCAGCGCGCATGGCGGCAAGGCGTGGGATCACTCGGGAATGGTTCGCGCGCTGGAGATCATGGCGAATCATGAGATTGGACAGGAAAAGAAGTAAGACGCTGGTTTAACTGTCGTCGACAAGCCGGCGTTCGCCGGCTTTTGTTTTTGGCTGGCTCGTTGAAGCTTGGCCCTTGCCGCGAGGCTCTACGCGGACGCAGTTGCTTTTAGTTGTCGGACGTCTTATTGGCCTTTGCCCATTCGAACCGCGAAAAGGACCGAGCGCTGTAGAGGTCTTGTACAAAAGGACTCAAGCGCGACAGGGTAAACGCCGAATTGGTGCTCAAGCCGACTCGCGATACCATGTCATCTGACAACGTATAACGATGACGGCGTGCTTCTGCATGTCACATAACGCGCGCGAGCCGCTGATCGTATATTGCGCGGAAAGACGGCGAAGACGCGCTACATCACTTTCATGGATACCGGCGTCGCGACGCGCGAGACATCGTCTTGGTTCTCCGCGTGCCATCGGTGCCGCGACTCAATGTGCTCTCGCGCGAAAACAAGCGCAGCGCAAACCAACCCAACGAAGCTCCGACCATGTCCACTCAAGCACCTCAAGCGAACGCCACACCCAAAGTCACCGACCTGCGCGTCGTACCGGTCGCGGGCCGTGACAGCATGCTCATGAACCTGAGTGGCGCGCACGGGCCGTTCTTCACGCGCAACATCGTGATCCTCACCGATAGCGCGGGCAATCAGGGCGTCGGCGAAGTCCCGGGCGGCGAGAGCATCCGCAAGACGATCGACGATGCGCGCGCGCTCGTCGTCGGGCAATCCATCGGCAACATGCAGGCGGTGCTGAACCGCGTGCGCACGCAATTCGCGGATCGCGACGCGGGCGGCCGCGGCCTGCAGACGTTCGACTTGCGCACGACCATCCACGCCGTCACCGCGCTCGAAGCGGCGCTGCTCGATTTGCTCGGTCAGCATCTGGGCGTGCCGGTCGCGGCGTTGCTCGGCGAAGGGCAGCAGCGCGACGAAGTGGAGATGCTCGGCTACCTCTTCTATGTCGGCGATCGCAACAAGACGGACCTGCCGTACGCGAGCGGCGCGGATGGCCGCGACGACTGGGAACGCCTGCGCACCGAAGAAGCGATGACACCGGAAGCGGTCGTCCGTCTGGCCGAGGCCGCGAAGGCGCGTTACGGCTTCAACGATTTCAAGTTGAAGGGCGGCGTGCTATCGGGCGACGAAGAGATGCAGGCGACGACCGCGCTTGCGGAACGCTTCCCGGAAGCGCGCGTGACGCTCGATCCGAACGGCGCGTGGTCGCTTGCCGAAGCCATCCGCCTGTGTCGCGACAAGCACGACGTTCTGGCCTACGCCGAAGATCCGTGCGGCGCGGAAAACGGTTACTCGGGCCGCGAAGTGATGGCCGAATTCCGCCGGGCGACTGGCCTGCCGACGGCCACCAACATGATCGCGACCGACTGGCGGCAGATGGGTCACGCAATCCAGTTGCAATCCGTCGATATTCCGCTTGCCGATCCGCACTTCTGGACCATGCAAGGTTCGGTGCGCGTCGCGCAGATGTGCAACGACTGGGGTCTTACGTGGGGATCGCATTCGAACAACCACTTCGATGTATCGCTCGCGATGTTCACGCATGTGGCCGCCGCCGCGCCGGGCAAGATCACCGCAATCGATACGCACTGGATCTGGCAGGATGGCCAGCGTCTGACGCGAGATCCGCTGCAAATCGTGGGCGGCAAGGTGAAGGTGCCGGAGCAGCCGGGTTTAGGCGTCGAACTCGATATGGATGAAGTGGAGAAGGCGCACGCGCTGTATCTGCAACACGGACTCGGCGCGCGCGATGATGGCGTCGCCATGCAGTATCTGATTCCGAACTGGAAGTTCGATAACAAGAGGCCTTGCATGGTGCGATGAGCGGGCAGTGATCTAAGGGACTGCGGCGAAAATGCTTCGTTTGGGGGCGGGGCATTTTTGTCGCGAGGGAAGGAGCGTCTGGAATCTTCGGCGTAATCTTCGCCGTCGCTGCGACATCGGGAATTGCACTGATCCTTATCGGCCGAACGGCATTTGGTTACAACACCCTGCTACCGCCTGTGAAAGTGAACTGACATAAATCCGGTGACGGCTCTTTACCTACGAAGCGGCAAAGACACCGTCACCGGTCGCTACCCGCGGAACGTTCGCCTCAGTCGAATTACGTCGTCCCATTGATTCGTTCGGTCAGTGCAATTGCCGCAGCGGGATTGCGCTCCTTATATCCACTGATGACGTAAAGAAACACATCCCGTGAACCGACCTTCGCACCCGCGCTTGTCGATGCCCTCGCCATATCCTCAGGCACGCCACCCGCCGCCCATTCTTTCGCGCGGCTCGCCCAGCCATCGAGCGCCGCCTTCGAGTAACCTTGCTTCTGCTTCTCTGTTGTTCCCATGATGCGTGCATAGACGAATGGTGCGGTCGTATCCGCGATTTGCGGATACTTCGAGTCTCCCGCGACGACAATCGCCACGCGATGCTTTCGCGCCAGCGCCACGAATGCCGGATCGCTGAAACTCTCGTGTCGCACTTCGACGGCATGACGAATTGCGCGGCCTTCCACTTTCGCGGGCAGCAGCTTGAGGAAAGCGCCGAAGTCATCGGCATCGAACTTCTTGGTCGCTGCGAATTGCCAGTTGATCGGGCCGAGCTTGTTCTGTAGTTCCAACACGCCGCTTTTGAAGAAACGCTCGATGGTTTCGCCCGCATCGGCGAGTACCCGGCGATTGGTCGCGTAACGCGGCGCCTTCAGCGAGAACACGAAGTCGTCCGGGGCTTCATCGCGCCATTTGGCGAAGGTCTCGGGCTTTTGCGAGCCATAGAACGTGCCGTTCACCTCGATGGTCGTGAGCGCGCGGCTCGCGTATTCGAGCTCCTGCTTCTGCGCGAGTCCCTTCGGATAGAACGTACCGCGCCAGGGCTCGAACGTCCATCCGCCAATACCGACGCGAATCCGCGCCGTCTTTCGCGTGGCCATATGTCGTCCTCGATGTCGTGTGTTCGCCGATGCGGCTTACTTGCGCCCGACCAGATAGGTCACGCCTTGCGGTCCGTAGCGTTCTTCATGCTCGAGATTCGCGGACAGCTGGAAGATCTCGCCGACGCGATACAGCCGCTCGTCATCGCCAACGCGGATGGTGATCTCGCCTTCGACAATTAGCGCCTTGGCTTCGAAGGGATGCGCGTGAATATCCATTACGCCGTTCGGCTCGCGCGTGACGGTCACGACTTCTTGAAAGCCCTCCTCGGGAAGAAGGGCGAGGAATTCGTCTCGGTGCATGGCGATCGTTCCAAAGTGAAAAGGAAAGCGCGCCCGCATACGAGAATGCGAGCGCACGGGATCATGCACCGGATGCTAGCGCAACTTTCAGGCCGCGCTTGCTGCTTCAGTTGCCGAAGAATATGTCGCAGGGCGGCCCGCGCACGCACGGCTTGGAGATGCCCGCGTTGGTTCCGGTCGTGCCGATTGCGCCAGTGGCGCCACGAGAGGCGGGCGCGCCGCCATACGACATATCGCCCGTTTGGCCTTGCGTGCTGCCTTGCATCGCCGGTTGCGACGAGGTATCCGCCGTGGTTTGTCCCGGCACCTGCGCCGTGCGGTAATACGTTTCCTGCGCCGAGGCGCTGCCAGCAGCCACCAGTAGCGAGGCGGCAAGCGCCGTCGCGACGAGACGTGTTTTCATATCGACTCCTTGAATGAGATGCACGAACCGACAATGGCCGGGTCGCGCTATTCGTTGTAGCGAACCGTCGTTCGCACACGACGTGCCACGGTGCGTTCTACTCGATGGCAGTGCGCGAAGAGGCGTCAGGGCCGGTTCCGGTCGGCTTCTGCCATGCGACCACTTGCCGGACTTGTAGATATGCAATTCGAAGGCGACTGCGAAGCAGACAGGGACGAACGCCAGTAAGACCGTTGGCGGATGATCCACCCAGGACATGCCGCACTGCACACTTCGTTATAGGCCGCGCAGCCGCGATTGAACAGGGTATTTGCTGCATCGCTGGCAATCCGGTCGGTGGCCTGACGCAAGCCGGGCGTGCGCGTCATCGTGAGGTCGGCCTAGAATGCCGAATGTGATCATCAAGGACATCGCCGACATGACTGTCATCATCTATCACAACCCAAAGTGCGGCACCTCGCGCAACACACTCGCGCTGATCCGCAATGCGGGCATCGAGCCGAAAGTCGTCGAGTATCTGACCGCGCCGCCGGATCGCGCGACGCTCACTTCGCTCATCGCGCGCGCCGGGCTTTCCGTGCGCGAAGCGCTACGCGAAAAGGGCACGCCCTACGCCGAGCTCGGCTTGGGCGACACGAGTCTCACCGACGAGCAACTCATCGACGCCATGCTCGCGCATCCAATCCTCATCAATCGTCCCTTCGTCGATACCCCGAAAGGCGCGCGACTGTGCCGCCCGTCCGAACGCGTGATCGATCTTCTGCCGGAGCCGCAAAAAGGACCATTTGCAAAGGAAGACGGCGAAGTGGTTATCGACGAAGCAGGCAAACGCTTGCTCTGACTTGACCGTTACCTGACGTTACCTTTCTCGCGGGTCTGTTGCACCTGTGTCAGGAATCGCCTTCTAGACTGCACTCGACATCACGCAATCGGGGCAAGGAGAAGGCGACATGAAGAAGCAGCTTGCAACTGTGGCAATCGCGTTGGCAGGACTCGGGGGATTGGCGGTAACGACGGCAGCATCGGCGCATGTCGATGTCGCGGTAGGCGTCGGCGTGCCGGTTTATGCACAGGCCCAGCCGGTCTACGTGCAGCCCGCATACGGATACGGCTACGGCGATGAACGCTGGCGCGAACACGAATGGCGACGCCACGAGCGCGAGCGTCATTGGCGGCATGAGATGCATCGCGAAGAACGCTGGCGCGAACATCACGGCTGGTAAGCGCACCGACTTTCTGCGCCTGGAAACGCGGCTGGCCGCAAGGTTGCGCCGCGTTGTTCATTGAATGATGCGAGAGTGCGCCGACGCGCACAGGCAACTCCGCCAGTCACTCTTCCTCGCCAATACCCGCCGGACGTTGACTCGGCGGCTTGCGCATCCAGCGCTTCAGCAAGCCTTTCTCGATGATCCGCCCAACCGTCAGCAGCACGATGAGAATCACCGTGGCGATCAGCGCGAGACTCCATACGCCGAGCCCACACAGAATGCCCACGGCCGCCGTCACCCAGATGGAAGCCGCCGTGGTCAGCCCGCGAATGCGGTTCTCGCGCGGATTCTGAATGATCACGCCCGCGCCCAGAAAGCCGATGCCCGTCACGATGCCTTGCACCACCCGCGAGACTTCGGTGTTGTGCGCGAGCGGCTCGGTGGCAAATCCGAGCGCACACATGGTCGCGATGCACGCGCCGAGCGACACGAGCCCGAGCGTCTTCATGCCGGTCGGTTTGCCGTGCAGATCGCGATCGACGCCGATGATGCAGCCGATCAGCACCGCGACGAGCATGCGGACGACGGCATCGATGAGAATGGGTTGAGGAAGCATCGCGAAGAAACAGGACTGGAAGGGACGCTGCATCTTCGCATCAAAGGTCCGGACGCGCGCGGGATATTTTGGCGGGCTAACGTGCCGGTTCCTTGCAAGGAGACAACGTGAACCACCGACCCAAATTCTCGATGATCGATGCCGCGCCGACGCCTGTCGGCCCGTTCTCCCACGCGGCAGAAGCCGACGGCTGGGTTTTCCTCACCGGCCAGATGCCGACCGACCCCAACGACGACAACGCCCCGCTGCCCGAGGGCGTCGCCGCGCAGACGCGCCGCGTGATGGATAACCTGATCCTCGTGCTGACGGGACTCAGCCTCACGCTCGACAGCGTGGTGAGCGCGCGCATCTTCCTCACCGAGTTCAAGCGCGACTACGACGCGATGAACGCCGTGTACCGCTCTTACTTTCTGCCGAAGCCGCTGCCGGCGCGCACGTGCATCGGCGTGACGGGCCTTGCGCGCGATGCGCTCGTCGAGATCGATTTCGTCGCGCGGCGGCCCTGAAGTTCAACGCCGCTTCGATGCGTCGACCCAGCGAAAGGTCAGGTTGATGCGTTCGCCGCGCGCGCCCGGCTCCTTCGGCACGCGATGCACCCATTCGAGCTGCGTGCGTCCGCGCATCACGAGCAGGCTGCCGTGCGTCAGCGCGAGCGCGTGCGTGGCATGCGTGCGCGCGTGGCGGAATTCGAATGCACGCGTGGCGCCAAGACTCACCGACGCAATCACCGGCTCGGGCCCGAGCTCGCGTTCCTTGTCGGCGTGCCAGCCCATGCTGTCGAGCCCCGTGCGATAACGGTTGAGGAGCACGCTGTTGAAACGCGCGGCGCACACGTCCTGAGCGGCATCGCGCAACCGGGCGACGGCGGGCGTCCACGGCTGCGGCACGTTGCGGATGCCCGAGTAGACATAGACGGCATCCGGCTCGCCTTGCCACGCGGTCAGGCGCGGCAGCGGCAAACGGCCGCGGGGCGTGTTCATCGTGTCCTGCTGCCAGCTTACTTCCGCGATCAGCTCGCCCATGAGATCGGAACCGGCGTCGGAGTCGATCCAGTCCGGGTGCCACACGATATCGGGTTTGGGAATGTCGTCGAAGAGATCGAACATGGGAACGCCGGCGTGCGCGGAAAAAGTCCACGATAGCAGAGCTGTCGCATGCTGCCTTGCGCCCTCATTTCATCAGGCTCGGGCGTTGTGCTACAGTCGCCTCGCCATCTTGAAAATGTACGAGGACACGCATGAACACCACCGCCGAAGCGACCGGCGGCGCGGCGTCGAGCCGGCGCATTCTGATTGTCGACGACAGCGAGGACGCCGCGCTTGCCATGTCGATGCTGCTCGAAGCATTGGGCCACGAAGTGCGCACGGAGCACGACGGTCCGCGCGCGCTGCAGTCCATCGACGATTTCAAACCCGACGTGGTGCTGCTCGATATTGGTCTGCCGGGCATGAACGGCTTCGACGTGGCGCGCGAGATGCGCAAGCGCCCCGTCACGCGCGACGCCTTGCTGCTCGCGCTGACCGGTTACGGCAGCGACGCGGATCGCCAGAATTCGATCGATGCCGGCTTCGATCATCACCTCACCAAGCCGGTTTCCATCGACGCTCTGGAAGCGCTGCTCGGCTAACGCCGCCTCATTCCTCGACACGCAGTCTCGCCATATACGGCAAGTGATCGGACAGCCATGCGGTGTCCTGCGTCGGCACGAGCCATTCGACAGGCTTAAGACCGCGCACGAACATCTTGTCGAGCGCGAGCGCGGGCGAGAACGCCGGAAAGGTGCGGCCGGATTCGCCGAGCATCGTCGCGACCTCGCTCATGCCGAGTTCGCGAAATAGCGGCACGGAATCGTTGCGCCAGTCGTTGAAATCGCCTGCCAGCACGAGCGGGCCTTCCGGCGCTTCCTTCGCAATCCAGTGCGCGATCCAGTTCATCTGACGCAGACGCGCGGAACGCGTGAGCGCCAGATGCGCGCACAAGAGCGTGATGGCCTTGCCGGCGAAAGTGGCGCGCGCGACCAGCAAGCCACGCTTTTCGAAGCGATGCGCCGAGATGTCCCAGCGCCCGGACAGATCCAGCGGATGCGGCGACAAGATGGCGTTGCCGTGCCGCCACGACGGCTTGAACACGTTCGGCCCGAGGGCGATCTGCAATTCGAGCGCGGTGGCGATTTCGGTGGCCTGGCAATGCCAGACATCGTCGAGCGGCGCTGCAAGCGGGTTGCCGAAACCGCTTGCGAGCACGGGCTGCGGCATGCGCCGCGCCATCGCTTCCTGGAGAAAATAGACGTCGGCGTTGGTGGTCTGAACCCACCGCTGCATGGCGTTCCAGGCGCGCAGTCCGAGCGGTGAGCGGCCCTTGTGGAGGTTCCAGCTTACGGCGGTGAAATCCGGCGTGCCGTTGTGCGTGGATGGACCTGGCGGAAGATGTTCTGGATTTCGCATGCGTTCGTTGTGTGGTGGCGCGGCCTCTCTACTTTATGTCACGAAGGCCGTCATTGCGTTGCTGGTGCCGAAGCCATGCTCGCGCGCACTCGATACAGCAGCGTCGGATTGCTGTCGACGATCTTCCATTCGCCCCATTCGCCGGGCTTCAACACGAGCCCCGGATGCGATCCGCTCACCTGACGCGGCACCGGCGGCAACTTGCAGCCGGCCGCCGTGGTCCGCGAGGAATCATCCTGAAGCGTTTCCTGAGCGTCGATGGCGAGCGTGATGTCGTCCGCGCTCGCGTGCGTCGGCGAAACGGTGATGGTGCGCGTGAGATCGATGTCGCCCGCCGGCTGATTCGCACAGCCGACCTGATTCTGCGTGATGTTGTGATGCGTATCGGTGCGCGCCTGGCCGACATTCGTCGTGGCGGAAAACGAATCGATTTGCTGACCGTCGCGCACGACCTGCAACTCCCAGTCGACAGGCTGCGGCGTGCTTGACTGCGCCCAGGCAGGTCCCGCCGATACCACCACGAGGCACGCGCTCGCAGCAAGCGCAAATCGAAAGGGGAACGGCAAGACGGTTCGTGTTGTTCTTTGCATTGAAGGCTTCTCCGGCGCACGGGCGGTTCGGATGGCGGCGTTTCGCTTTTGCGCGTGATCTGCTTGGGCGAAAAGCCGCTGGATCGGCGTTTCCTCGGCGACTTGATTCTGACCGGGCTGCACGGCTACGGTTCAGCCAGAATCCTTACCAAAACCCGACATCTGGGGCCGCGCAAAACACTTCGCAGCCAGGTTGGAAAAACGCCGCAGAAAAACAGCACGTTTCGAACCCGCTCGCGGCACGCTCACACGTGGGACGAACGATGATACTCGCGCCTGCGCTACGCGGCGGAATTGGCAGCAGACCCGCGAGACTGCTCGCTTGCGTGGTGTTTTGTCGTCGCTACACTGGCTTTGTCGACCAAAACAATGACGGGGTGTGACATGACGACAGCCGTGGTGAAACAGGAACTGGCGGTGGCATCGTTCAGCAAGGTCTACAGTCTCGACGACGTGGAAACCGCGCTCAACGACTTGTCCGAAGGCGCAAGCGACGCCCTGCGCGCTACTTACGAGAAGATGCTCAAGGTCGGCAATCTGCGCTTCTGCGTGAAGCCGAATCGCATGCCGTGCATCGACGACCTTGCGGCTTCCCTGCCGAACTTCGAGGAGCCGCTCGACGACATTCGCAAGCAGATCGCGCTGTGCCTCGAAACCGAGGACCGCCTCGAACTCATGCCAATGCTGTTGCTTGGCGAACCCGGCATCGGCAAGACGCATTTTGCGAAGCAGCTTGCGCGAATGCTCGGGACCACGTCGCATTACGTGGCGATGAGTTCGCTCACCGCCGGATGGATTCTCTCGGGCGCGTCGTCGCAATGGCGCAACGCCAAGCCAGGCAAGGTGTTCGACGCCCTCGTGAACGGCAGCTACGCGAACCCCGTCATTACCGTCGATGAAATCGACAAGGCCACCGGCGACGCGCAATACGATCCGCTCGGCGCGCTTTACGCGTTGCTCGAACACGACACGGCGCAGACTTTCATCGACGAATTCGCGGAAGTGCCGATCAACGCGGGCAACGTCGTGTGGATTGCAACGGCCAACGACGCGCGCGCCATTCCCGAGCCGATCATGAACCGCATGAACGTCTACGAGATTCCCCCGCCGGATCGCGACGGCGCGCGTCGTATCGCGCAGGCGATTTACGACGACATCCGCACGACGCACGCGTGGGGCCGGCGCTTTCCCGAAACGCTCGGCGATGCCCCGCTCGATGCGCTCACGCATGCCTCGCCACGCGGCATGCGGCGCGCGATGCTCAACGCGTTTGGCAACGCGCGTATCGACGGACGGCATCACGTCGAGGCGCGCGATATCCAGCTCGACCGTAATTCGCGCAAGAAAGCGATCGGTTTTTAAAGCGCACGAATTTTTGGAATTGCCAAAAAAGCCATGGAAACATGGCTTTTTTGTCATCGGACGGCCAGTTTCATGCCTTTTTCTGCATTGCTCCGTAATTCGGTTCAATTGCCATGCGTTTGTTGTGCAACTCGCAATAGTCAAGAACGTAGAATGGTTGCGAGTTATCTTGCGACGGAACGGACATGGATCGGATCGAGTGCGTGGTAATCGGCGCGGGCGTGGTTGGGCTTGCGATTGCGCGGCAACTGGCGATGCGCGGGCGCGAAGTGATCGTGCTGGAAGCGGGCGAGGCGATCGGCATTGGCACCAGTTCGCGCAACAGCGAAGTGATTCACGCGGGCATCTACTATCCGCGTGGATCGCAGAAAGCCGAGCTGTGCGTGCGTGGGCGCGAAATGCTGTACGAATACTGCCGCGAGCATGGCGTGCCGCATCGGCAATGCGGCAAGCTGCTCGTTGCCACGGCGCGCAATCAGATTCCGCAGCTTGCGGGCATCGAACAGAAGGGCCTGGAAAATCGCGTGGAAGGTCTCGTGCGGATCAGCGGCGCACAGGCGGCGGAGATGGAGCCGCAACTGACGTGCGTCGAGGCGGTGTGGTCGCCGAGTACGGGAATCGTCGACAGTCACCAGTACATGCTGGCGCTACAAGGAGATGCCGAGAATCACGGCGCGAACATCGTGTTTCATACGCCGGTGGCCGCCATCGACGCGCGCGAGGGCTGCTTTATCGTCGAGACCGGCGGCGATGCCCCGGCGCGCTTCCGGGCGTCGTTTCTGATCAACAGCGCGGGGCTTCATGCGAACAGGATCGCCAGCAAGATTCGCGGTCTCGACGATCGTCACGTGCCGCCGCTCTACTTCGCGAAGGGCAACTACTTCAGCGTGAGCGGGCGCGCGCCGTTCGAACGGCTCATCTATCCGATGCCCAATGAAGCGGGACTCGGCGTGCATCTGACCGTCGACATGGGCGGCCAAGCCAAGTTCGGTCCTGATGTCGAATGGGTGCAGTCGCTCAATTACGATGTCGATCCGCGCCGCGCCGATTCCTTCTACGCCGCGATTCGTGCGTATTGGCCGGGTCTGCCTGACGACGCGCTGCAGCCAGCCTACGCGGGCATCAGGCCGAAGCTCTCGGGTCCAGGGCAGGCTGCCGCCGACTTCATGATTCAAGGCAAGTCCGCGCATGGCGTGCCGGGGCTCGTGAATCTGTTCGGTATCGAATCGCCCGGACTGACGGCTTCACTCGCCATCGCCGAGCGCGTGGCGGACATGATGCGTTAGCCGCGATTCCCCCGGGTTCTTATCTATAACATTTGGCTTCATCGATTCGCTTCCGGATTGTTATGCTCGGGCATCGCCGTCGTCAGAACGGCGTTTTCCCCCCAATACAACATGGAGCGAGTCACCATGAAGGCATCTCGTCGTACGTTTCTCATCACCAGCGTGGGCGTTGCATCGACGTTCGCGCTCGGCTCGAAAGCCGCTTTCGCCGACGCACCGAAGGTCGACGAAAACGATCCCACCGCCAAGGCGCTCGGCTACAAGGAAGACGCGACCAAGGTCGATAAGGCCAAGTTCGCCAAGTACGCCGCCGGCGAAGACTGCGGCAACTGCCAGTTCTATCAAGGCAAGGCCGCCGATGCCTACGCGCCGTGTCCGATGTTCGCGAACAAGCAGGTCGCCTCGAAGGGCTGGTGCGGCGCGTATGTAAAGAAGGCCTGAGTTTCCCTCGTTGGACGACGAACGCGCCTGGCGGCATTGCCCGGCGCGTTTTGCGTTGTAGCCGCTTGATAAGCAAACGCATGGTCTTTACACTCGCCAAGGCAAATTCAGCCTTACGCCTCGCCTGAGCAAATGCATTCGATGCGCCGGGCGATACGCGCACGACGCGGCCAACGGGGGTCCGTCCGATGGCACGAAACCCAATGATCGACAAACCAAAGGGATTCGCATGGCAGGCAGACCATTGAATGCGCGCGCCGTCGCGGCCGCGGTCATCGGCAATGCGCTGGAGTGGTACGACTTCACCGTGTTCGGTTTCATGACTGTCGTCATCGCCCGCTTGTTCTTTCCGAGCTATAGCGACTACTCATCCATTTTGCTGACCACCGCGACCTTCGGCGTCGCGTTCGTGATGCGGCCGGTCGGCGGCATCGTGCTGGGTCTTTATGCGGATCGCGCGGGACGCAAGGCGGCGCTCACGTTGGTTATCGCGATGATGACCATCGGCATTCTGCTGCTCGCGATAGCGCCGCCATACTCGGCAATCGGGATCGGCGCGCCGCTCGTGATCGTGTTCGCGCGGCTGTTGCAGGGCTTCTCCGCCGGCGGCGAGTTCGGAACGGCGACCGCGCTCTTGATCGAAGCAGCGCCGTTTTCCCGACGCGGTTTCTACGGCAGTTTCCAGATGGCGAGTCAGGCGGCGGCGCTCTTGCTCGGCGCGCTCGTCGGCGCGGCGATCACGCGCGGACTGTCGCCCGAAGCGCTCGATTCATGGGGCTGGCGCGTGCCGTTCGTTCTCGGTTTGATCATCGGGCCGATCGGCCTGTACATTCGGCGTAACATGGCCGATACCGAAGCGTTCCTGCACGCGAAGAAGACCGCGCGCCGCGCGACGCTTGGTGAAGTCTTCCGCAATCACAGCCGCGAAGTGCTGTGCGGGCTCGGTTCGGTGATCGCGCTGACGGTGACGGTCTATGTGCTGATCGCCTATCTGCCGACCTTCGCGGTCAAGCAACTCAAGCTGCCGCTCGGGCAGTCGTTCACGGCGCTGATCGTCGGCAATCTCATCTTGACCGTGCTTTCGCCGGTGGCGGGCGCGTGGTCGGATCGAATCGGACGCAAGGGCCTGACCTTGTGGTCGCTTCTCATCACGCTCGTGATCATCTATCCGCTCTTCGCGTGGCTCGCCGCCGAACCGAGCGTGGCGCGGCTCGTGGTCGTGCAGGCGCTCTTGTCGATCACGCTGTCCGGTTACTACGGGCCGTTCGGCGCGCTGATCGCGGAGCTGTTTCCCGCGCATATCCGCTCGACCGGGCTTGCGCTCGCGTACAACATCGCGGTGATGCTGTTCGGCGGCTTCGGGCAGTTCATCGTGACGTGGCTCATCAAGACGACGGGCTCGCAACTCGCGCCGACCTTCTACGTGATGGCGGGACTCGTGCTTTCGATCATCGCCGTGGCCTGCATTCCGGCGACGCGTCACGTCGATGTCGACGAGGCGCGTGACGGCATCCGCTAGGCGGTCGAGCGCCTGCGCGACGCTTCAACGCTCCAGGCCCGCTGCGACGAGCAATTCCGCGAGGACTTCGGAGAGACCGCCTTCGTGGTTCGCGGCGCGTTCCTTCAATTGCGTCACGAGCTTCTCGTCCAGCTTGCAGGCAAACGGCACGAGACCCTTGGCCTGATCCAGCTTGCGCTGCTCGCGGCGATCCAGTTTCGGCCCTTCCGCTGCGCCCACGCGCGGCTTGCCGCCTTGCTTCAGGTCGTTGGCGAGCTTGAACGCCTTGGTTTGTTCCAGTTGAAATTTGTTCACGCGATGCTCCGTTGCGGCGTTTTGATAGGCAGGGGCCGTATTGTACGTGGAGGTTCACACGCGGCTTGCATCCGCGAGACCGTCGATGCGCTCGCGCATGCGCTTCCAGTGCGAGCCTTCCCAGAAGACGCGGCGGCAGACATCGCAAGTCACGAAACGCGTGTGCCGTTCGCGCACGCCTTCGGGCACGCGGTCGTCGATCTCGCTCGCTGCCGCGCGACGCAGCGGCGCGTTGCACATGAGGCAGAGGCGAAACGCGCGCACATGCGGCGCGAGATCGAGACGTTCCGCCACTTCACGCCATTGCTCGTCGGAATGCAGTGCGCGCACGTAGCAGCCGTGCAGCACATTTTTTCGCTTGAGCAATTCGCGGTCGCGCGTAAGGACGATGCGTGCTTCATCGTGCGCAAGGCGCTCGATTTCATCGTCAGCGAAGTTGTTGTCGTAATGCGTGTCGAAACCCGCGAGCCGCAACAGTTGCGCGAGGCCGCCGAGATGCGCATCGGCGATAAAGCGCAGATTTTCCGCGACGAGCGCCGGCCGCAAAAGCCGTGCGCCGTCGGCCATGCCGGGCGGCACGCGCCGCGCGGGATAGATCTCGATGACATCGTTTTCTTCGATTGGCGCGTCGAAGCCGGCCGGATGCCCGTTGCGCACGATCAGCGCCACTTCCGTGTGCGGCACGCCCAGCGCTTCGATCATGTGCTTGGCCGACGAAGACGGCGGACAGGCGCAAGCGAATGCCTGCCCGCGTTGGGGCCGCGCCAGAAAGTCGTTCAGTTCGCGATGGAAGTGAAAGCGCGCCGTGACCATGCAGGGAGTATCGCATCGGCGGATTCGGCGTGCTGCCAGTCGATGTGCTCTACTGGCGCTCGGTCGGCAATCAACGAATGGAGCGTAAGCATGGATATCGGATTCATCGGTCTGGGTGAAATGGGCGCGGCCATGGCCGTCAACGCGCTGAAAGCGGGCCACACGGTGCGCGTCTGGAACCGCTCGCGCGACAAGACGCGTTCGCTCGCGGACCAGGGCGCATCCGTGGTCGATACCCCCGAGCAGGCATTTGCCGGCGACGCCGCCTTTTCGATGCTCGCGGACGATCAAGCGCTGCGCTCGGTGCTGATCGATGGCGGCTTGCTCAAGCACGCGCCGAAAGGCCTCGTGCACGTGAACATGGCGACCATTTCGGCGGCGCTCGCCGTCGAACTCGCGCAATTGCACGCGCAGCATGGCGTCGCTTACGTGGCCGCGCCCGTGCTTGGCCGGCCGGATGTCGCGGCGGCGGGCAAGCTCAACATTCTCGCGGCCGGCGCCGATGCCGACATCGCGCGCGTGCAACCCGTCTTCGACGCGCTCGGTCAAAAAACCTGGCGCGTGGGCCACGAACCGCAGCACGCCAACGTGCTCAAGCTGGCGGCGAATTTCATGCTGGCGTCGGCGATAGAAAGTTTCGGCGAAGCGGCCGCGCTCGTGAGCGGACACGGTATCGAGGCGCAGACGTTGCTCGACGTCATCACGAATTCGCTGTTTCCGGGGCCGGTCTATCAGGGCTACGGCAAGATGATCGCGGAGCGTCGTTACGAGCCCGCGCTCTTCAAGGCGCGGCTCGGTCTGAAGGACGTGCGCCTCGCGATAGCCGCGGGCGACGCGGTCAACGTGCCGCTGCCAGTCGCGAGCGTGGTGCGCGACAACCTCGTCGACGCGCTTGCCCACGGCGATGGCGAAAAGGACTTCGCGGTGCTCGGGCAAGTGGCGGCGCGCCGCGCGGGACGATGATCGTTGAAAAGAAACGTCTGTTCTAACGGGTTCGTGATTTGCTGGGATGGCTATGCATCGAACGTAATTAAAAATAGCTGGGAGACGTCATGCCATCGAACCGCATCGCCTTCGCCGCGCTTTGCTGGGGCGCCTTGTCGAGCGCGCCCGCTCACGCCGACGACACCCCGAGCCCGTGCGATGCGCTGAAGCGCATCGTGGCGGCGGCGCCGAATTTCTCGTCACTCTCCGCAATCGATGGACGGCCCGTCGCGTTGGCATACGGCGACGGCGCGAGCTGCGCGGCGTCGCAAAGCAACTATCGATGCACCTGGACGCCGCACGGCGGAGCAAGCGCCGATGCGCTGCAAAGCGTCGCGGCGGACATCGCTTCCTGTCTGCCGGACGCCACCCACGATCAGAATTCGCCCGCGCGCCAGCACTTTTATCTTGGCGCACGCGGCGCGCGCACGGAGATCGCGGCATCGCAGGCGGGCGAGAACAAGCTGAAGCTCGAAATCTACGGCAACCGGTGAGGCTATCGTGACGAAGCGCATCCTCATAGCCGACGCCGACGACGACGCCCTGAGCGGTCTCGCCAATCTCCTGAATGGAATGGGGCACGAAGTGGCGCTCGCCGCCAATGGCGCGCAAGCCGTGCACGTGGCCGCGCAGTTTTCGCCGGATGTCGTGATTCTGGATATCGGCGCGCCGCTTTTGGATGGGCTCGCCGCCGCGCGTGATTTGCGCCGCACGCCCACAGGTCACGCGATGATGCTCGTTGCGCTCACGGGTTGGGGTCAGCCGCAACACCGCGAACTAACGATGGATGCGGGCTTCGACGTACATCTTGTGAAGCCAATTTCATCGGATCAACTGCAGTTCATTCTCTCGATGACGCAGCCGTGAAATATTCCGTGTTGATCGCATGCAACGGAGATGTTGCATCGCATCAAATTTAACGATATAGTTACTCCTGTCTCCTCCATGTCTCCACTGATATGGATTCAGCCCGCCAAACTAGGCGGGCTTTTTTTCGTCCGCAGCAAACGATGCAGCCAATAAAAAAGCCGATCCGCTGACAAAGCGAACCGGCTTTTCTGCTTTCCGAGGGATAACGATCAGCGCGTGAGCCCGGCTTCCTCGTCGGCGCCGATGGCCAGATTCATGCATTGAATCGCCGCGCCGGATGCGCCCTTGCCAAGATTGTCGAGCCGCGCCACGGTCACGAAACGCTCTTCGTTGCCGAACACGAAAATCTCGACACGGTTCGTGTCGTTGCACGCTTGCACGTCGAAGAAACCGTTGTCGAGATTGCTTTCGGCATCGAACGAAAGCACGCGCATGAACGGCTCGTTGTTGTAGTACTCGGCGAGCATATCGCGCACGTCCTGCGGTTTCGCCTTGCGCGCGAGCTGGTCGGGGGAGAAATATGTCGTCACCGCCAGACCCTTCAGGAACGGGCCGACTATTGGCGTAAAAATCGGCGCGCGCTTCAAACCCGTGCGCACCGACATTTCCGGCAGATGCTTGTGCGTGAGGCCGAGCGCGTACGGACGTGGACTCGCCAGACGCGCGTCGCCGCCGGCTTCGTATTCGGCGATCATCTTCTTGCCGCCACCGCTGTAGCCGGTGATCGAATAGGCGTGCGCGTCGAAATCGGCGGATACGAGACCGCCCGCGACGAGCGGTTGCACCGACAGTACGAACGCCGATGCATGGCAGCCCGGTACGGCGATGCGCTTCGCAGTACGCAGACGTTCCCGCTGCGCGCGCGACAGTTCGGGCAGACCGTACGCCCAGTCGTCCTGCGTGCGAAACGCGGTGCTGGCGTCGATCATGACGGTGCGAGCGTTGTCCTTGTCGACGAGCGAAACCGATTCTCGCGAGGCGACATCCGGCAGGCACAGAAAGGTCACGTCGGATGCGTTGATGAGGCGGCGGCGTTCCTCGACGTCCTTGCGCTTCGTGTCGTCGATACGCAGCACTTCGATGTCACGGCGTCCCGACAGATATTCGAAAATCTTAAGGCCGGTGGTGCCTTCCTGTCCGTCGACAAATACTTTCGTGGTCATCTTGATCTCACTGGTTCGGCGCGACGACGCAAATGGTTGCAACGCCTACGCGCTCGCCGCAAAAACGGACATTTTAAGGCGTTTCCGAGACGCGTTGATGTCCGTCCTCCGCAACGAGCGCGTGCAGGCTGTCAAACGCGCCGCCCAAGCGGCGCGCGCGCCTTACTTGCCGGTCCAGCGAGCAGTCACGGCAGCGATTCGCGCGCCAAACACGCGGGCGCTTTCGAGATCGCCGGGCGGCGGTGCTTCGTCCGGCGATGCATCCGCGGGCGATTGCGTCAGCAACCCGGTCGAGCCGCCGACGAAGTTCAGGTCGTTGCGGGTGGCGGCCTTCGTGTTCGACGGCATCATGCCGGTGCCCGCCCAGATCATGCCGTGTTGCATGGCGAGCGTGACGAAGTAGGAAATCGTCAGGAACTTGTCGCCGTTCATGGTCGCGGAATTGGTGAAGCCAGCCGCGATCTTGTCTTTCCATTTTTGCGCGAACCAGGGTTTGGAACTGGCGTCGGCGAATTTCTTGAAGTCGGCGGACGGGCCGCCCATGTACGTCGGCGAGCCGAAGATGATGGCGTCGGCGGTATCCAGTTCGGCCCAGGCGGCGTCGTCGAGATCGCCGACTGCGATCAGTTTGGCGTTGGCGCCTGCGTCCGTGGCGCCGGCCAGCACGGCTTCGGCGGCTTTCTTCGTGTGGCCGTAGCCGCTGTGATAAACGATGATGATGTTCGACATGGTTTCCTTTAGCCGCGATGAATTCGCGGTGCGTCTCGACTGCACGCGTGTGGGTTTGCTCTTCGCGACGACGGCATGGAAGCCATCACTCGACGAAGGCGGCGGGCGAGCGGAACCAGTCTAGCAAAGACAAATTTCGTTCTGCGGACATGGATGCGGCGAGCGTTACGCTCGCCGCCCGTTCATTACCGGCCGTAAGTGAAGGTCAACTGCGCCGAGGCGATGCTTACCGTGCGGATTTCGTGTTCGAACATCAGCGCGGGCGTACCTTGCCGCAGCCGCAGGTCGTCGCTGCGCAGCGCATACACCGTCACGATATAGCGGTGCGCCTTGCCAGGCGGAGGGCACGGACCGCCGTAACCGTCGGTGTCCCAGTCGTTGCGGGCTTCCACCGCGCTCATTTTGCGCAGCGCGCCGGCGGCGCTCGCATTGGCCGGTATATGCGTCACACCTGCCGGAATGCCGGCGACGGCCCAATGCCACCAGCCGCGGCCGGGGGCGTCAGGATCGAATACGGTGATCGCAAAACTGCGCGTATCGGTGGGCGCGCCGCGCCATGAAAGCTGCGGTGAGCGATTGCCGCCCTTGCAGTCGGATTCATTGAAAAGAAGATCGCGCGAAACCGGCTTTCCCGGAACTAGATCGACGCTTGAAACGGTGAATGCCGGTTCAGCCACGGCGTCTTGTGGCATGAAAATCACCGCCAATATCCACGTCGAGAGTGCGAATAACGTAAGACCGGCCGGACTCTCGGTTCGACATGCGAGGCGCATGTAGCTGACTCCTGTCAGTGCCGTTGCGCCTTATATCAGCGTTTCGATGGCTGCAACGATGTTTTTTGTCTCAGTGATGCGCTTCATGCCAAGTTGCAGTTTAACATTGCAACAAAGCATTAAAAGCTTGCACCTTGAGACTAAACCTATGGCGCAGTTCAAATGTGTCTGAAATTAAAAACGAGATGACGCCTTGACGGCGGCGACTTCGGCAGCTATCAAAGAGAAAATGAATATCCCGACAGTGATTCGCGCGGCATCAGACGAACTAATATTCTGGGGCAGTAAATGAGCCAGCGAATAAAAGTCATCATTGCAGACGATCATCCGGTCATCTTGTTCGGCGCCACTCAGGCGCTCAACAAGTTTCCGGAGGTCGACGTCATTGGTCAGGCCAAGCAATCCACCGAGCTTATTCAATTGCTGCAAAAATCGCATTGCGACGTTCTCGTAACCGATCTTGCAATGCCGGGCGGCTCTTATGGCGATGGCATGCCGCTGCTCGGCTATATCGGCAGGCAATTTCCCCGGGTAAAACTCGTTGTCCTGACCATGCTGGAAAACCCGGCCTTGCTCAAACGTCTGCGCGAAGTCGGTGTCATGTCGATCATCAACAAAGCCGACGACATGAACCATATCGGCTGGGCAATTCAGCACGTCATGCGCGGTCAGGAGTATCTTGGGCCATCAGTCAAGGCGGCGCTCGACAGCATGGGAATGAGCGGAAGCGGTCAGCAACGCAGCGTGATTCTTTCCAAGCGTGAACTCGAAGTGGTGCGGCTCTTCGTCTCGGGCATGACGATCACTGAAATAGCGGGGCAATTGCGGCGCAGTATTAAAACCATCAGCACGCAAAAGAACACCGCTATGCGCAAACTGGGTATCGAGCGAGATTCCGAATTGTTTCAGTATGCACAAAGTAATGGCTTGATGAATCTCTCGGCATATTCGGGCGACGGTTCCGTGGAAGACGTGCCCATTCCAGATTCGAATTAGGTTCGCACTATTTAACCGCTGGACGAATTGAAAAAAGCCGCTGATGTCATGTCAGCGGCTTTTTCGTTTCGATTCTCAACCAGCGATTGCTTTAAAGACTTATTGCGGCGCAGCCGTCGCTCCGCCGTGTGCCGCCGACCATTCGGCAGGCGCGTGCAGGAATTTCTCGACCTCATCCAGCGTCTTCGATTCGAAATAGCCTTGTTCCTTGGCGACGCGCAGCACGTCCCACCACGTCGCGAGCGCGTGCAGATTCACGTCGATATCCTTCAGCACCGACACGCTCTCTTTGAAGATGTTGTAGTGAAAGAGCACGAAGCAGTCGTTCACCGTTGCGCCGGCCGTGCGCAGCGCATTGATGAAGTTGATCTTGCTGCGGCTGTCGGTGGTCAGGTCTTCCACCAGCAGCACGCGCTGGCCTTCGGTCAGAAGACCTTCGATCTGCGCGTTGCGACCAAAACCCTTGGGCTTCTTGCGAACGTATTGCATCGGCACCATCAGGCGATCCGCCAGCCACGCCGCGAAAGGAATACCCGCCGTCTCGCCGCCTGCAACCGCGTCGATTTGTTCGTAGCCGACGTCGCGCAGAATGGTCGCCTCGGCCATTTCCATCAGTCCGCGACGCACGCGCGGATAGGAAATCAGCTTGCGGCAGTCGATATACACCGGGCTCGCCCAGCCGGACGTGAAGATATACGGTTTTTCCGCGTTGAAGTGCACCGCCTGTACTTCGAGCAAAATCTTGGCGGTGGTGTCGGAGATCGTCTGGCGATCGAAGCCTGTCATGGGCGAATCCTTGGACTTGGATGGTGGCGCTTGGTCGAAGCGGGAGGCGGCCGCGTGGGGCCCTGGCGCATTAACAGGCAGAACGAGCCGCTTTTGGACGGCGTTCGTGCGGTTCCTGCGCGCGTAGGCCGAAATTTTACCCGAGGTGAGACGTTCGGGCGAGCGGCGCTCGGGACAGCGCCTATTTTTTGAGCGTCTTGTAGCCGCGTGGTCGTCGCACTTAAACTCGCGCAACTTCGCCCGCCGTGCTCCCACATGACTCTCGCTTCCCCTTCCGTCGATACCCCGAATCACCGCCACCCGCTGCACGCGCTCATCGCTTCCATTCTCGGCTATGCGATGGATGGCTTCGATCTCCTGATCCTCGGCTTCATGCTGCCCGCGATCGCCGTGGATCTGCACCTCACGCCCGCGCAGGCAGGGTCGCTCGTCACGTGGACGCTGGCCGGCGCGGTCGCGGGCGGCGTGGTTTTCGGCATGCTCTCCGATTACTTCGGCCGTGTGCGCATGCTGACCTGGACCATTCTCCTGTTCGCCGTCTTCACCGGCCTGTGCGCGCTTGCGAGAGGATACGGCGACTTGCTGGGCTATCGCACCATCGCGGGCATTGGGTTGGGCGGGGAGTTCGGCATTGGCATGGCGCTTGTCGCCGAGGCATGGCCGGCTCGGCTGCGGGCGCGCGTGTCCTCGTATGTCGGGCTTGGCTGGCAACTCGGCGTGCTCGCCGCCGCGCTTCTCACGCCGCTTTTGCTGCCGATGATCGGCTGGCGCGGCATGTTCGCCGTCGGCTTGTTGCCGGCGGTCGCGTCGTTCTTCGTGCGGCGCAAGGTCGCCGAACCCGCGCTCTTCACGGAACGTCGCGCGAAGCACGCGCCGCGCAAGCTGCCGCTCGGACGTCTCTTCGACACCGCGCGCACGACGCGTGCGAGCCTTGGCGTGATCGTGCTGTGCTCGGTGCAGAATTTCGGCTATTACGGGCTGATGATCTGGCTGCCCAGTTATCTATCCAAGACCTTCGGCTATTCGCTCACGAAGTCGGGTCTCTGGACAGCCGTCACCGTGCTCGGCATGGCGCTCGGCATCTGGCTCTTTGGCGTCGCGGCCGACCGCTTCGGCCGCAAGCCCGCGTTTCTCTTCTATCAGATCGGCGCGGTGGCAATGGTCTTCGTCTATTCGAACTTGACGAGCCCCGGCGCGTTGCTGGTAGGCGGCGCGGTCATGGGCGTGTTCGTCAACGGAATGATCGGCGGTTACGGCGCGCTCATCTCCGAAATCTATCCGACCGAGGCGCGCGCAACCGCGCAAAACGTGCTGTTCAATATCGGCCGCGCGGTCGGCGGACTGGGTCCGGTCGTGGTTGGCGCGCTTGCCGCGAAGTATTCGTTCGCGACTGCGCTCGCCTTGCTGGCATCGATCTATTTACTCGATATATTTGCCACGCTCTTTCTTATTCCCGAAAAACGCGGCGCCGAACTCGACTGATTGACCGTTCGGCCTAGGGAAAATGCTGCTGCGCGCCATCTGGAAGGCGAGGTGTACACTGGTCGTCCCAAAAATTAAAGCTCCGGCCGTCCCGTTTGATCCTTACGGGCGGCACGCCGCATCTATCCGATGCGCCGGGCGACTGAAGACATTGGTCCATCGAATCACACTCCACACTCAATGTTGAGCGGTCGTCGGCGGTGTGAACCCTGTTCAAAATATTTCTAACGTCTCAGGCTAATCATGGACGAACAACTGAAGCAAAGCGCTCTCGCGTATCACCAATACCCGCGTCCGGGCAAGATCTCCGTCACGCCGACCAAACCGCTTTCCAATCAGCTGGATTTATCGCTTGCGTATTCGCCGGGTGTAGCCGCCGCATGCATGGCGATCTTCGACGAACCGCTCGACGCGCAGAAATACACCTCGCGCGCGAATCTCGTCGGCGTGGTGACGAACGGCACGGCGGTGCTCGGCCTCGGCAACATCGGTCCGCTCGCGGCCAAGCCGGTGATGGAAGGAAAAGGGTGTCTGTTCAAGAAGTTCGCGGGCATCGACGTGTTCGACATCGAGCTCGACGAGACCGATCCCGACAAGCTCGTCGATGCAATCGCCATGCTCGAACCGACGCTCGGTGGCATCAACCTCGAAGACATCAAGGCGCCGGAATGCTTCTATATCGAGAAGAAGCTGCGCGAGCGCATGAAGATCCCCGTTTTCCATGACGATCAGCACGGCACGGCGATCATCGCGTCGGCGGCAATTCTCAACGGCCTGAAAGTGGTCGGCAAGAAGCTCGACGAAATCAAGCTCGTCTGTTCGGGCGCGGGCGCAGCCGCTATCGCGTGTCTGGACTTGCTCGTCGATTTGGGCTTGAAGAAGTCGAACACGCTCGTCGTCGATTCGAAGGGCGTGATCTACGAAGGGCGCGGCAACCTCGATGTGTCGAAGGAGCGCTATCAGGCGACCACCGACGCGCGTACGCTCGCCGATGCCATCGATCAGGCCGACGTTTTCCTCGGTTGTTCGAGCGCGGGCGTGCTCAAGCCCGAGATGGTCAAGGTGATGGCCGACAAGCCGCTGATTCTCGCGCTTGCCAATCCCGAACCGGAAATTCGTCCGGAGGAAGCGAAGAAGGTGCGGCCGGACTGCATCATCGCGACTGGCCGTTCGGACTATCCGAATCAGGTAAACAACGTGCTGTGCTTCCCGTTCATCTTCCGTGGCGCGCTGGACGTGGGCGCCACGACCATTACCGAAGAGATGAAGCTCGCGTGCGTGCGCGCGATCGCCGAACTCGCGGAAGAAACCGACCAGGGCGATGAAGTCGCGAAAGCCTACGAAGGCCATTCGCTCGAATTCGGCCCCGAATATCTGATCCCGAAACCGTTCGATCCGCGACTCATCATCAAGATTGCGCCGGCCGTGGCGCAGGCCGCGATGGATTCGGGCGTGGCGACGCGTCCGATTCAGGACATGGACGCGTATCGCGAGACGCTCGGCGCGACGGTGTATCGCACCGGCATGGTGATGCGGCCGGTGTTCGTGGCGGCGAAGGCTGCGCCCGCGCGCATCGCGTTTGCAGAAGGTGAAGACGAGCGCGTGCTGCGCGCCGCGCAGTTCGTGTTGCTGGAGAAGATCGCGAAGCCGATCATCATCGGCCGGCCGGCTGTCGTCGAAATGCGTCTGCAGAAGATGGGCTCGAAGCTCAAGCCTGGCGTCGATTTCGAGATCGTGAACCCGGAAGACGATCCGCGTTATCAAAAGAGCTGGCAGGCGTATCACGAAATCGCCGCGCGTGAAGGCGTGACGCCCGAAAGCGCGAAGGCCGCGCTGCGCAAGTTCAACACGCTGATCGGCGCGATCCTGGTTCATACCGGCGACGCCGACGGCATGATCTGCGGTCTCATCGACACGTATCAGGATCACCTCAAGTTCATCGATCAGGTGTTGGGCAAGTCCGAAGGCGCAAACAACTTCGCGGCGATGAATCTGCTGATGCTGCAAGGGCGCAATCTCTTCATCAGCGATACCTACGTCAACGAAACGCCGACGCCCGAGCAGCTTGCCGACATGACGATTCTCGCCGCGCGCGAGATCGAGCGCTTCGGCATTTCGCCGAAGGTGGCGCTGGTGTCGAACTCGAACTTCGGCAGCGTGCCGAGCGCGTCGAGCAAGCGGATGGCCGAAGCACGCAAGCTGATCGCCGAACGCGCGCCGGACCTCGAAGTCGATGGCGAAATGCACGGCGACGCCGCGTTGTCGGAAGCGGTACGCAAGGCTTCGTTCCCCGGCACGACGCTCACCGGCGAAGCGAACCTGCTCATCATGCCGAACGTGGAAGCCGCGAACATCACGTACAACCTGCTCAAGATGGTGAGCGGCGAGGGCGTGACGGTCGGACCGTTCCTGCTGGGCGCGGCAAAGCCCGTGCACATCCTGACGCCGGCCGCGACCGTGCGACGGATCATCAATATGACGGCGGTGGCTTCGGCGAACGCGAAGGTGGCGAATAACAAGTAAGGGCAAAACGGCGGCTTCTCGCGAAGAGGTCGCCGCTTCTCTTTGGACGCACGAAAGACAAAAGGGCGGTCCTCGTGGATCGCCCTTTCGTTTCAAACAGCGCGTAACCCAGGCCTTACGCTACCTGTCGCGCCTGACCGCCCTCGTTGTTTCTCCACCGCGTCAGCAGCGCATTCCACTTGATCCGCGCCGCCTTCACGTTGTTGTCCTTCACGTGGCCGTAACCGCGCATCGAATCCGGCAGATTCGCCAGTTCGATGGCAAGCGCCAGCTTCTGCGGCGTCAATCCACCGATCAGCTCCTTCACCAGCGCCTCGTATTCCACGATCAGCGCGCGCTCCATCTTCCGCTCCTCGGTTCTGCCGAACGGATCGAGCGCCGTGCCGCGCAGAAACTTGAGCTTCGCGAGCCCGCGCATGGCGGACATCATCCACGGGCCGTATTGCTTTTTCACCAGATGGCCGTGCTGGTCCTTCTTCGACATGCTCGGCGGCGCGAGATGGAACTTGATCTTCCAGTCGCCTTCGAAACTGTTCTTCACCTTGTCGAGGAAAGCGGGGTCCGCATAGAGACGCGCGACTTCGTACTCGTCCTTGTACGCCATCAGCTTGTGCAGATTCTTCGCGACGGCTTCGGTCAATCGATACTGGCCATCGCCGACGCCGAGTTCCGCCTCGGCGGCACGCACCATTGCGACGAGTCGTCCATAACGCGTTGCATACGCGGTGTTCTGATACTTCGCAAGATAGTCGAGGCGCTTGTCGATGAGCGCGTCGAGCGCCTTCGGCGTGTGCAGCGCAATGATCTTGCCCGCGCCTTCCGGCGCGCTGCCGCGTTGCGCTTCGGTCAGCTTGCGTAGCGAGTCGAGATCGTGCGCGGCGCGACGGCCCCATTCGAACGCGGCCAGATTCTTTTCGACCTGTACGGCGTTCAATTCGATCGCGCGCACGAGCGATTCATGCCGCAACGGCACCCAGCCTTTTTGCCATGCATAGCCGAGCACGAACGGATTCGTGTAGATGGCGTCGCCCATCAGCGCGACGGCGAAGCGGTTGGCATCGACGAGCGCGACATGTTCGCCCGCCGCCGCACGGATGTCGGCTTCAGCGCTCGCGCCAGGAAAGCGCCAGTTCGGGTCCTTGATGAACGCAGCGGTCGGCGTCTGCGCGCTGTTCACGACCACGCGCGTGTGATCCGGCTGCATGCGCGAGCCGCATTCGTCGCTGGCGGTGACGATCGCATCGCAACCGATGACGAGATCCGCCTCGCCCATGGCAATGCGCGTTGCGTGAATATCGCCCGGACGGTTGGCGATCTGCACGTGGCTCATCACCGCGCCGCCTTTCTGCGCGAGGCCGGTGACGTCGAGCACGGTCACGCCTTTCTGCTCCAGATGCGCCGCCATGCCAAGCAGCGCGCCGATGGTCACGACGCCCGTGCCACCGACGCCCGTCACCAGCACGCCATATGGCCGGCCGATATCCGGCAGGTCAGGCGCTGGCAGGGCCGGCATGCCGCCGGCTTCGACAGTCGTCGCCTTCGGCTTCTTCAACTGACCGCCTTCGACCGTGACGAAACTCGGGCAAAAGCCGTTCAGACACGAATAGTCCTTGTTGCAGCTCGACTGATTGATCTGCCGCTTCGTGCCGTACTCGGTATCGAGCGGTTCGACCGAAAGGCAGTTCGACTTCACCGAACAGTCGCCGCAACCTTCGCAGACCGCTTCGTTGATCACCACGCGCTTCGCCGGATCGGGAAACGCGCCGCGCTTTCTGCGGCGGCGCTTTTCGGTCGCGCAGGTTTGGTCGTAGATCAGGATGGACGTGCCGGGAATCTCGCGTAGTTGCCGCTGAATGTCGTCGAGTTCATCGCGATGATGCACGTCGATGCCCGGCGCGAGTCCCGTGCTCGGCGTGTACTTCTCGGGCTGATCCGTGACGATGACGATGCGCGCCGCGCCTTCCGCCGCGAGCTGATGCGTGATCTGCGGCACGGTCAGCACGCCGTCGACGGGTTGGCCGCCGGTCATCGCGACGGCGTCGTTATAAAGAATCTTGTAGGTGATGTTCACCTTCGCCGCGATCGCCGCGCGAATGGCGAGCAGGCCGGAGTGGAAGTAGGTGCCGTCGCCGAGATTGGCGAAGACGTGCTTGTCGTTCGTGAATGGCGCCTGGCCGACCCACGCGACGCCTTCGCCGCCCATCTGACTAAACGTGCTCGTGCTGCGGTCCATCCACACCGTCATGTAGTGGCAGCCGATTCCCGCCATCGCGCGCGAGCCTTCAGGCACGTTCGTCGACGTGTTGTGCGGACAGCCCGAGCAGAACCACGGCTTGCGCTCCACTTCCACACGCGGACGCGCGAGCGCTTTCTCTTTCGCCTCGATCACGGCAATGCGCGCCGCGATGCCCGCGCGTACATCGGCGGGCAGATCGAACTTGTCGAGACGCGTCGCAATGGCCTTCGCGATGATCGCTGGCGAGAGTTCGTAGTGCGCGGGCAGCAACCAGTTGCCCATCGGCACGGACCATTCGCCGCCTGCACCGTCTTTCTCGTCGAACTTGCCGAAGACGCGCGGACGTTGCGCATCGGGCCAGTTGTACAACTCCTCCTTGATCGCGTATTCGAGAATCTGGCGCTTTTCCTCGACCACCAGAATCTCGTCGAGACCGCGCGCGAATTCGTGCGCGCCTTGCGCTTCGAGCGGCCACACGCAGCCGACCTTATAGAGACGAATGCCGATTTGCGCGCAGGTGGCGTCGTCGAGACCGAGATCGGTCAACGCCTGACGCACGTCGAGGTACGCCTTGCCCGCCGTCATGATGCCGAAGCGTGCGTTGGGCGAATCGATTTCCACGCGGTCCAGCTTGTTCGCGCGCACGTAGGCGAGCGCGGCGTACCACTTGTAGTCGAGCAGACGCGATTCCTGCACGAGCGGCGGATCGGGCCAGCGAATGTTCAGGCCGCCGTCGGGCATGGCGAAATCGGTCGGAATCACGATCTTTGTGCGATGCGGATCGATATCCACCGACGCCGACGATTCCACCACGTCGGTCACGCATTTCATCGCGACCCAGAGGCCGGAGTAGCGGCTCATCGCCCAGCCGTGCAGGCCGAAGTCGAGATATTCCTGCACGTTCGACGGAAACAGAACCGGCAGGCCGCACGCCTTGAAAATGTGTTCGGATTGATGCGCGAGCGTCGATGACTTCGCGGCGTGGTCGTCACCAGCGAGCACGAGCACGCCGCCGTGCGTCGCCGAACCAGCCGAATTGCCGTGTTTGAAAACGTCGCCGGTGCGGTCGACGCCCGGACCCTTGCCGTACCACATCGAGAAGACGCCGTCGTATTTGGCGCTCGGGTACAGGTTGACCTGTTGCGAGCCCCAAACGGCGGTGGCCGCGAGGTCTTCGTTGACGCCGGGCTGAAACACGACCTGATGTCCGGCGAGATGCTTTTTCGCCTTCCAGAGCGACTGGTCGAGTCCGCCGAGCGGCGACCCGCGATAACCGGAAATGAATCCGGCGGTGTTGAGGCCAGCGGCTTTGTCGCGCTCTTGCTGCAGCATCGGCAGACGCACCAGCGCCTGGATGCCGCTCATATAGGCGCGGCCGCGTTCCAGCGTGTATTTGTCGTCTAGCGTGACGGATTTGAGTGCGGCTTCTAGCGAAGCTCTTTGTTCTGCGTCTAGCGGGGCGTTCATTCTGTGTACTCCTCCACCCGAGTTTGGGATCACCAAAGCATGTTCCGGGCCGCAGCGTCTTGTGAACGCTCAGGCCGGGACTTCCCAGTTTGCCGATGCTCACGGATTTCAGACAGTGGTACTAACCCGTTAAAAAATACGCACTTACTCGCGCTTTGCATTAAAACGTTGCCGCAAGTGGGCGATTCAGGACAGTTTTGTTACGGCGTGTAAGTTCGACCGAATCGCGGAACCCATGCGCGGACGCATGTCTAAATGAGCGCTTGTGGCGAATGCGCGCCATTCCGGAAGGAATGTGGCGGTCGTTGCAAGTGCCGTAAATCGCAGTCAGAAGGAGTCAATAAAAAATGAAGCAACGTCACATCCAGAGCTTTTTAATGGTCTCGGCGGCCTTTTTCGCTATCAACGCACCGATTGGCGGTGCGCGTGCGAATGCGCCGCAAAATGCGGCATCGCCCGTTCCGCGAATTTCGCAAGTCCGCGTGCCGTCGGCACAAACCGGCGCCGGCATGCGCCGTGAATCCGAACGCAGCGACGACACGGCCGCATAAAGCCAATCGCTCTATTCTTCGCGGTTCGGCGTTGCCGAACGAACCGCGGAAAAGAAGAAGGGGCATGAACCTGAGTGGTCATGTCCCTTTTCTTTTGGTGCTTGCGCCGTTTTCTAGTTGGCGGTCGTGTCTTTCAGCACGCCACGGCGCATCTGATCCAGTTCGATCGATTCGAACAGCGCCTTGAAGTTGCCTTCACCGAAGCCCTGATTGCCCTTGCGCTGAATGATCTCGAAGAAAATCGGCCCGATCTGGTTCTCGGTGAAGATTTGCAGCAGGATTTCGTCGTGCACACCGTCGATCAAAATCTTGCGCTTCTTTAGTTCCGCGACCGATTCGCCGTGGTCCGGCACGCGCCGGTCCACGAGTTCATAGTAAGTGTCGATGGTATCGAGAAGCGCGATTTTCGACGCGCGAAGGCCGTCGACCGTGTTGTAGATGTCGTCCGTCCCGAGCGCGATGTGCTGAATGCCTTCGCCGCGATACGCGTCCAGATATTCCTGAATCTGGCCGGCATTATCCGAACCTTCTTCGTTGATCGGAATACGGATCTTGCCGCAGGGCGAGCTCATCGCCTTGGACTTGACCGCCGTCACTTTTCCTTCGATGTCGAAATAACGCGCTTCGCGGAAATTGAAAAGCCGCTCGTAAAACTCGGCCCATTCAACCATCCGGCCGCGATGCACGTTATGCGTGAGGTGATCGATATACGTGAGGCCGTTGCCAACCGGATTCGGTGAAGCGCCGGGAATCGGCTCGAAATCGACGTCGTAAATGCTGATGTCGCCGATGCTGCCCGGCTGCGCGCCGTTCTTGCCGCGCCAGCGATCGACGAAGTAGATCAGCGAATCGCCGATTCCCTTGATCGCCGGAATGTTCAATTCCATCGGGCCGTTCTTGTTGTCGAAGCCCCACGCGCCCAAGTCCAGCGCGCGTTTGTAGGCTTGAGCGGCATCGGCGACGCGGAATGCGATGGCGCAAATCGACGGGCCGTGCAGGCGCGCAAAGCGCTGCGCGAACGAATCCGGCTCCGCGTTGACAATGAAATTGATTTCGCCTTGCCGATAAAGCGTCACGTCCTTGTGACGGTGCCGCGCAATGGCGGTGAAACCCATTTGCTCGAACAGTTTGCCGAGCGCGACGGGATCGGGCGCGGTGTACTCGATGAATTCGAAGCCGTCGGTGCCAACGGGATTTTCCCAAGTCGATGCGGTCATGCGCGTGTCTCCTGATATTCGTTTCGATATCGAGACAGTCTAGTCAAGCTGGAGCAGCAAAAGCTTGCGAAACAAATCGCGTGTTTCTAAGATTGCGCAACAACCTGCCGTATCACGCCTCAAAAGAGCCAGAACGTGCCCGAAATAGAACTCGACACCATCGACAGGAAGATTCTCGCGATCCTTCAGGAAAACGGCCGGCTTTCGAATCAGGAAATCGCGGATAGAGTCAGTTTGTCACCGAGTCCGTGCTTGCGGCGCATTCGGCGCCTGGAAGAACTTGGCGTGATTCGCGGCTACGTCGCGCTGCTCGACGCGAAAAAGCTCGGGCTTGGGCTGCTCGCCTACATCAACGTGCGACTGGAAAAACGCGGCGGCGTTCCACTCGCGGCCGGGTCGCAGAATCCGCCAACGCATGCCGATCTGTTTCGCGACGCGGTGCGCGCGTGGGACGAAGTCGTCGCGTGCGACGCGATGACTGGCGAAATGGACTTTCTGCTGCGCGTTCAGGTACGCGACATGGAGCACTTTTCGCGCTTCATGCAGGAACGGCTGCTGCACCATCCTTCGGTGATCGACGTGCGTTCGAGTTTCTCGCTCGAACGAATCAAGGACACGACGGCGCTGCCATTGCGTTGAAATGAAAAAAGGGCGGTCAGAGCCGCCCTTTCTTTGGAGATACGTGGACTGCGATTCAGGCCACGGTTGCCGCAGGCATAAACGCCTGAAAAACCTTCGACGCCCGATGGGCCTGCCGTTTGATCGCGTAATCGAAGACGGCGGCCTGTTCCTGAAGCATCTCGGCCATGATGCTGCCTTGATCGGCGGGCGCGAGCGAGAGATACGCGTCCGCTTCGCCATACGCGTATTCGATCTTCATCCCCGATTTCCGGGCGATGTGCATCATGGTCTTGTTGCGCGACAAACAATGCATGTAGAGCTGCGAGACTTTCGAATTGCGGCTGCGCATGGCGGCGCGCTCGAACATTTTGGTGCCGATGCCGCGGCCACGCGCGCTTTCGAGAACTGAGACGCCGAATTCGGCGGTGCGCTTTTCACCATCGACTGGAAGATAGGCCAGATGGCCGACGCCGATCAACTGCAGCGCGTTGTCGAACACGCCAAAAACGGCGTCGTTAGCAAAGTTGATGTTGCGAACGTAATTCTCGATGACGTGATCCGGCACGATTTGCCCGAAACGCAGCAGTCGGTCGTCTTCGTCGAGCGCGAGGAAGTGTGTCTGCAGCCGTTCGCGATCAGCCGACGACAACTCGCGGACCAGAACCGGCAGACGCGCGGATGCAGGCAGCGGATCGCTAGCGACTATCTGCGCGGCAGTGCGGTCGATGTTCAATTCCACGATGATTCTCCTCGGTAATGCGGGCATGTTGCACAGCAAAAACGATTTTAGCCCAATCGAGGAAAGCGGGTACGGGAAAACCCTTAATCAAAGCTGGAGGAGACGTTCTAAATAGCTACGGAAAACGTTTGTAATCTATAAAAATCAATGTCTTATAGAATGTGTCAGCGTGCAACAGCTTCATGCTGCGACGCAATATCGCTCAGGCTTCAGTATTCAGGCCGCTTTCAATCATCGCGACGACTTGCTCGCCGAACTCACGATACCCGAGCCTGCCGCCCGGTTTGAGCCACGTGAAAGTCCAGTTGATCATGCCGAAAACCATCATGGTCAGCGCGGTTTGGTTTTCTCTCGTCACGCGCTTCGGGTACGCGCGCGCCAGTTGCCGCGCGAACGCAGCGACGATATCCCGCTGGCGATCCAGAACGATCTCGCGCTGCACGTCTTCCAGATATTTGACGTCGTTCAATAGCGCGACGTGCCGGCTATGAGAGGTCTCGTATTCGGCAAGGAACGCCCGCACCAGTTCAGCGAAAGCCTCGCGCTCGCCCAGTCCGCGTCGCTGGCTCGCGGCTTCCACTTCCGCGATGATCAGCATCAGCCGCTTGGTGTAGCGGTCGAGCAAATCGAAAAGAATCGCTTCCTTGCTCTCGTAATAGTGATAGAGGCGCGCTTTCGACGTGCCGCTCGCTGCGGCCAAGTCGGCCATCGACGTGCTGGGGTAACTCGTCTGCGCGAATTTCGCGGCGGCAAGCTCCAGAATCTGTTCGCGTTGCGTCTCGTGATCGGGCGCTTTGGTTCGGGCCATTGGGTCGGAAGATGCGTTCTTGTCGGTTTTAGCGCCGCAATTCGGCCTGCACGATATCCGACGGCGTGCCGCGTATTTTAAGCCGGCCCGCCGTGACGAGTTCGCGGCATCGCCAGAAAGCGATCGAATCGCTGAGAAGGAAATCGAAGCGGCGCGCCATTGCGCCACCGGCGATCCGCCGCGCGGGCTGCCATTCGGGGCTGGCCAGGTCGAGCAGGGCTTCGTCGACGTCGAACCAGCTTCCCGAAACCAGCATGTTGTCGCGCAGCCGACGTGTCTCCGCGCTCGCATGCTTCGCCTCCTGCCATTCGAGCGCCAGCCGGCTAATGCGCAGCACCGAAATCGGCGCGGCGCTCGGCAACTTCTTTAGCAACTGTCCAGGTGAAAACATGCCGACAGCGGTCGCGCGATCGGCACGCCGGAGCGGATCGGAATGCGCGTCGGATGCTTCGATCGACAGGTCGTCGTAGTTGAGCTTCGCCTCGTTAAGACGTTGCGGCACGTTGCGCAGATGGTAGGCGACGCGCCGCAAGGTGAGCTGGTCGGCCGCGCTCTGTCCGTGCCACACGACAATCTGCGCGTCGCCGCGCACGAGGCGTGTCAAGAGCGCCTGCTGCGCTTCGAGTTCGTCCTCGAAATCATTCGTGCTGTTGAGCACTTGACGCCAAAACGCTGCGCGCGTGACTGAAGTGTCGTCGGCGTCTCTGAGCGGGCCGACCGCGAGATCGTCGCGCAGAGGGATGACACGGTCTGGACGGTCGGCTAGTCGAAGCGCTTCGGTGAGAGACAGGGCCGCGCTGTCGCCATTGGTGACGTGGATCGTGGTCATTGTTGTGGATTTGCCAGAAGGACTCGCGTTTTGCCGCTCGGACGAGCAGCAATCAGTCTACGCGAATCGATTTGCGACCGGCTGTGGGCTGGCGCGCTTCGGCAAACCATTTCAGAAGCGCGAACGGCGCGACCGCGAGGCCACGCCGTTCTAGCCGAAAGACGCCTTATCGCGTGCCGCTGGCGGCGAAATCCTCGGCGTCGACGTCGTAGCCGGACGGTTCCCAGTGCACCGCGAACAGCGCAATCAAGCCGAGAAGCGGCGCAACCGCGATGATCCAGAACACCTTCGTGCCCAGCGCCGCCGACAGCACCGGAAACAGGAACAGGGACACGGTGGAACTAGCGCGCATCAACGTCTGATTGAAGCCGACGCCCACGCCGCGCAATGACGTCGGATAACTCAGCGACGCAAACGTCATGCTGTGCGAGCCCGGTCCGACGCCCTGGCCGAGCAGGAACGCGGCGAGCAGCGCGATCGCGATCGCCACCTGCGCACCGGTTGCCGGTTTGCCGACGACAGCGAGCCCGACGAGCGCCACCAACTGAAACGCGTAGCCGATCGCGGTCAGATTCCACGCGCCGTACTTCGGCACGGTGCGCACGGAGAACAGGCCGCCCGTGAACGCGAAGAGCAGATTGAGCGCGAGCGAGGCGAGGATCGTGGTGAGCATCGACTGCGCGAGGAAGCTCGAAATGATCACCGGCAAGCCGAACGCGACCGCGTTGTAGGCGAAGGACGATGCAATCGCAATGACGGTCGCGAGCACGGTCCTGCGTAAATACACGCCACGCAGAAGCGCGCCGTAGTTGCTCCACGTCGCCTTGCGCGCCTTCGGAACGGTCGATGCAGCCGCTTCGACGCGAACCTCGACGCCATACGAACGTTTGAGAATCTCGGCGGCGCCCTTGAGATCGCCCTGATTCGCGGCCCACACGGGCGACTCGCTCATGTAACGGCTGCGAATCGCGATGATGAGAATGGCCGGCACAGCGCCGAAGCCAAGAATCAGCCGCCACAGCAAGCCTGCGTGATGCGCCGGCAGCACCGCGTACAAACCGAGCACCAGCAGATAGGACACGCTGATCGCGGCGTACCACGTTGGACACCACATGGCGACGCGCGCGGCCTTGTTGCCACGGCCTTGCAGACGCGAAAATTCGGCGAGAAAGGCCATTGCCACCGGAAGATCGATGCCAACGCCCAGCCCCATCACGAAGCGCGCGCCGCCGAGCACCCACGCGTTGGGCGCGAATGCGCAGGCAATGGCCGCGATCACGAAGAAGAACATATCGGCCATGAAGACGCGGTATCGGCCGATCTTGTCGGTGAGATAGCCGCCGAGAAATGCGCCGATGATCGCGCCGAACGTGATTGCCGATGCGACGAAACCGGTTCCGGTCGGGCTCAGCGAGAACTCACGGGCGATGTCCTTGATGCCGAACGCGAGCGCGCCGAGATCGTAGGCATCGAGGAAAATGCCGCCGAGCGCGATGGCGACGACCACGCGCGCGTCGCTGCCGATGGCGGCGCCACGATTGACGAGGCTGGAGACATCGGCGGCGCTGCGGATGACGGGGCGCGCATCGGCGGCGGCCGGAGCGGAAGCGCGTTCGGACGCGAGTGAGACGGACATAAGCAGGCGGAAAGTGAAAAAGTGTTGATGCAGCGAATCGCGCGATGCTACTGGCAGGGCTTGCCGCGACCAAATTCTTTTTTGTTATTTAATGACTTACGCGCGCCGGCGGGCTTTTCAGGCTGCAAGTTTCATCGGCGCGGATGCGACAATCGCGGCTCTTTTTCTTTTTCCATTCAGCATGGCGTCAGCAGAAAACATCGAAACGGTGAACGTCGCGGTCGTCGGTGGCGGACCGGCCGGGCTCATGGCCGCCGAAGCGCTCACGGCGGGCGGCGCGCGCGTGGATGTCTTCGACGCGATGCCATCGGTCGGCCGCAAATTCCTGATGGCGGGCAAGGGCGGCATGAATCTGACGCACTCCGAAGCCGCCGACGCGTTTCTAGGCCGCTACGGCGCGCGCAGTGCCGAAATCGCGCCGCTCCTCGCGCGCTTCGATGCCGACGCGCTTCGCCAATGGGTGCACGGCCTTGGCGTGGAAACGTTCGTCGGCAGTTCCGGCCGCGTCTTTCCGCGCGACATGAAGGCCGCGCCGATGCTGCGGGCCTGGCTGCATAGGCTGCGCGCGTCCGGCGTGACGCTGCACATGCGGCATCGATGGCTCGGTTTCACCGACGACGGCGCCTCGATCTCGCGCTTCGCGACGCCCGACGGAGAGAAGTGCATTCGTCACGACGCGCTGATTCTCGCAGCGGGAGGCGCGAGCTGGCCGCAACTCGGCTCGGATGGCGGCGCAATCGCGCATCTCGCCGCGCGCGGTGTGCCGGTGCGGCCTTTCGTGCCGTCCAATTGCGGTTTCGATACCGACTGGTCGCCGCATTTCCAAAGCCGCTTCGCGGGCGAACCGCTCAAGGCGGTGGCGATGGGTGTGGCGCGCGCGGACGGCCGGCTCGACTGGCGCACCGGCGAAGCGCTGATTACAGACAATGGTATCGAAGGAAGTCTGATTTACGCGCTGTCGGCGTCAATCCGCAATCGGCTCGCCAAAAACGACGGCGGAGCATCGACGATTCTGCTCGATCTCGTTCCGCAGCTTTCCGCCGAGCGGGTGCGTGCGGAGGTGCTGCATCCACGTGGCGCGCGCTCGCTGTCAAGTCATTTGCAAAGCCGCCTGCATTTGACCGGCGTGAAAGCGGGCTTGCTGCGGGAATGTCTGACAAACGCGGATTTCGGCGATCCCGAAACGCTCGCCGCACGCATCAAGGCGCTGCCGTTGCGCGTCTTACGCCCGCGTCCGATCGCCGAGGCGATCAGCAGCGCGGGCGGCGTGGCGTTCGAAGCGCTCGACGAGCGCGCGATGCTTACCGCGCTGCCCGGCGTGTTCTGCGCGGGCGAAATGCTCGACTGGGAAGCGCCGACAGGCGGTTATTTATTGACGGCGTGTTTTGCGAGCGGGCTCGTGGCTGGGGAAGGCGCGCTCGCGTGGCTGGCGTCGCGCGGCTGAAGCGCGCTCAGGCCGCCACCAAGCGCCACAACGAAGTCACTTCCTTCGAGCGCGCCGCATACAGCGGATCGGTTTTATCGAATGCACGCGGATGCTGCGGCCGAATATCGATGCGGCCATCCACTTTCAATTTCGCCGCGTCGATCCACTCCTGCAACTGCGCGCGCGTGCGCAGCCCGAGATGCTCGGCGAAATCGGACAGAATCAGCCAGCCTTCGCCGCCGGGCGTGAGATGCGCGGCGAGGCCATCGAGAAAACCGCGCAGCATCCGGCTTTCGGGGTCGTAGATCGCGTGCTCGATCGCCGAACTCGGCCGCGCGGGCAGCCACGGCGGATTGCACACGACGAGCGGCGCGCGCCCTTCAGGAAAGAGATTCGCTTCGACCACATTCACTTGGCGATTCAGCCCGAGATGCCCGATGTTCTCGCGTGCACAAGCCAACGCACGCGGATCGAGGTCCGTCGCGACGATTCGTTCGACGCCGCGCCGTGCAAGCACCGCCGCCAAAACGCCCGTACCGGTACCGATATCGAAGGCCAGCGAAGTCGACGGAAGCGGCTGATTGGCAACGAGGTTGATGTATTCGCCGCGCACAGGCGAGAAAACGCCGTAATAGGGATGAATTTTCCCGCCCACCGCCGCGACATCCACGCCTTTCTTGCGCCACTCGTGCGCGCCGACCAGCCCGAGCACTTCCCGCAACGAAACCACCGACGCGTCACGAGCCGCGCCGTACGCTTCTTCGCACGCTTCCTGTACATTCGGCGCGCGGCGCAGCGGAATCGCATACTGCTCGTCTAGCGGCAGAAGCAGCATCGCCAGCGTTCGCGCACGTTGCGACTGCGCCAGACGATGCAGATTGAAGGTATCGACCGGCGAAGCAGCCGCCGCTTTTTCCCTTTCCGCCGCCGCCTTTTTCGGCTTGCGCGGCTTGTTGTCGATACGGCGCGCCATCGCCTGAAGCAACTGCCGCGCGTTCTGATAATCTCCGCGCCAAAGAATGCCAGTTCCTTCGCAAGCTAGGCGATACGCGTTGTCGGCCGTCATCTGGTCGTCGCCAATGACAATGCGCTTTGGCGCCGGGTTGCTGCTTTCCGAGCGCCAGCGGGCGGAGCGTTCTTCGCCGTCCTCTTCCCAGTGCAGGATCGGCGGAGTGTCGGCGTGAGGCGTGCTTTTAGATTGCATTGTTGTCTTTTGATGTGCGGGCCAGCGGCTGCCGGCCGCAAAGTGAACTGGCAGCATTTTGATGCCATTTCACTCGCGCCGGTCGCACCTTTCGAGTTTTGAAGGCGAATCGGGCGCGGTCGATCAGGCACAATCCACGTTTTGTCACAATCGAGCGCTCGCCGGAACGCCATCGCCGAATGAAATTCAGAATCATTGCCTCGCTGTGCGCGGCCGCGCTTGCCGCGCAATTCGCCTTCGCGCCGCAGACGCTCGCCGCCGAATCCGCCGACGCCGCGGCCAACGAACATTGGGTCAGCGCCTGGGGCACGGTTTTGCAGTCCATTCCCCAATTAGCCAATCTGCCGCCGCTGTACCGGGCACCTGAAGTGGGCGGGCGGACGGTTCGGCAGTTGATCTATCCGCAACTCGACGGGAAACGACTCCGGCTGCGCGTCAGCAATCTGTATGGAACGGAGCCACTTGTCATCGAATCGATGAGCGTCTCGAGTGCCGTCAGCGGCAGCAGTCCGGCCATCCGCGCGGGTAGCGCAAAGCCAGTGGCGTTCGGTGGACACAACGCGGTAACCGTTCCGCCAGGCGGCCAGGCGACCAGCGATCCCATAGCGTTCGATGTCACCGCGTTCCAGCCAGTCGCTGTAAGCACATTCATGGGTAAGGATCAGAAACTCGTGGCGTGGCATCGGGTCTCGAGTCAGGTGAATTACGTTTCGTCGCCCGGCAATCACGCAAACGACGCTTCCGCCGATGCGTTTCGCACGCGCTTTACCCAATACGCGTGGCTGACGAATGTGTCGGTCGAACATCCGTCCGCGCAGACGGTGGTGGCAATCGGCGATTCAATCACCGACGGCATGCGCTCGACGCTGAACGCCAACCGAAGCTGGCCGGATGTGCTCGCCAGACAGGTCGCGCAGAAAAGTGGCGGTCAGGCGGCGATAGTGAACGCGGGCATCAGCGGCAATCGGCTCCTCAGCAATTCGCCGTGCTATGGAGAGGCGCTCGTCAGCCGTTTCGAGCGCGACGCGCTGCGTCAGCCGGGCGTGCGGGCGATCATCGTGTTGATCGGCATCAACGACATCAACTTTGCGGCGATGCCCGCGCACGCCGGACTCGACTGCGACGCGCCGCACACGGAAGTCAACGCCGACGCGCTGGTGCGCGGATACCAGCGGCTGATCGCGCAGGCGCATCAGCGCGGCATCAAGATCTACGGCGCGACGCTCACGCCCGCAGCGCTGCCGCCGGAACGCGAGGCCATCCGGACGGCGGTGAACGCGTCGATCCGTTCGAGCCATGCGTTCGATGGCGTGATCGATTTCGATCAAGCGCTTCGCGATCCGGCGCGCCCGAACGTCCTGCAACGGCGTTTCGATAGCGGCGACCACATCCATCCAAGCGATGCCGGCTACGCAGCGATGGCCGCAGCCGTTCCCTTCGACATGGTGTTTGGGCAGGCAAAAGCGGCGCATTGAGGTGCTTCAAAAAAAGTTGGCTCGCTGTCTTGCCATCGGCGTTCGCATCGCCTAATATTTCGCTCCTCGTCGCAAGACGGGAGCCGCCAGCGAAACAGGCGGACTCGAAGTCGGCAGATTTTGATGCGAAAGCGGAAATAAGCTGTTGACAACGAGAAAAAGATTCCTCATAATCTCGTTTCTCTGCTGCAGATGCAGCGACGCAAGACGAAGCGGTGCTGAGCAAAATGCTTGGTGCGCTTGGCGGGAAGTCTTGGCGAATGTGCTCTTTAAAAACTAACAGCCGATAAGTGTGGGCACTTGATGGCGCGAGCGGTTCTGACCTTTTGGGGTTGGGACG
>NZ_JALQDW010000013.1:0-637 GCF_023631025.1 Caballeronia sp. GACF4 | reverse complement strand
ACCGTGAAACGACTCCACGCCGATGATAGTGCGGATCTCCCGTGTGAAAGTAGGTAATCGTCAGGCTCCTCATGCAGCAACAAAAACCCCACCCCCAAACAGGTGGGGTTTTTGCGTTTCGCTTTCGACTATAAGTGAGAGCCTCAGCTAATGCGGGTCGCGCGGAAAGCTTGACAACACCGTGTTTCTTCCCCATAATCGATAGTTCTCTGCGGAGGGGTGCCCGAGTGGCTAAAGGGGGCAGACTGTAAATCTGTTGGCTTACGCCTACGTTGGTTCGAATCCAACCTCCTCCACCAGAATTCAAGCGGTAGGGAATCCAGCCCAAGCGGGTGTAGCTCAATGGTAGAGCAGAAGCCTTCCAAGCTTATGACGAGGGTTCGATTCCCTTCACCCGCTCCAGTGTCGGTTTGTAGTGCCCATGTGGCTCAGTGGTAGAGCACTCCCTTGGTAAGGGAGAGGTCGGCAGTTCGATCCTGCCCATGGGCACCAGAAGTATTAGTCTAGTAAGTTGCGCGTGGCGCAAGGTGCGAAAATCCTGTTAGGAGTCGAAAATGGCCAAAGGTAAATTCGAGCGGACCAAGCCGCACGTGAACGTGGGCACGATCGGTCACGTTGACCACGGCAAGACCACGCT
>NZ_JALQDW010000012.1:0-103945 GCF_023631025.1 Caballeronia sp. GACF4 | reverse complement strand
AAAGGTAAATTCGAGCGGACCAAGCCGCACGTGAACGTGGGCACGATCGGTCACGTTGACCACGGCAAGACCACGCTGACGGCAGCGATTACGACGGTGCTGACCAAGAAGTTCGGCGGTGAAGCGAAGGCATACGACCAGATCGATGCGGCGCCGGAAGAAAAGGCACGTGGTATCACCATCAACACCGCGCACGTCGAGTACGAAACGGCTAACCGCCACTACGCACACGTCGATTGCCCGGGCCACGCTGACTATGTGAAGAACATGATCACGGGCGCGGCGCAGATGGACGGCGCAATCCTGGTGTGCTCGGCCGCTGACGGCCCGATGCCGCAAACGCGTGAGCACATCCTGTTGGCGCGTCAGGTCGGCGTGCCTTACATCATCGTGTTCCTGAACAAGTGCGACATGGTGGACGACGCCGAGCTGCTCGAACTCGTCGAAATGGAAGTGCGCGAGCTTCTGTCGAAGTACGACTTCCCGGGCGACGACACGCCGATCATCAAGGGTTCGGCCAAGCTGGCGCTGGAAGGCGACACGGGCGAGCTGGGCGAAGTGGCGATCATGAACCTGGCCGACGCGCTGGACACGTACATCCCGACGCCGGAGCGCGCAGTGGACGGCGCCTTCCTGATGCCGGTGGAAGATGTGTTCTCGATCTCGGGTCGCGGCACGGTGGTGACGGGTCGCGTGGAGCGCGGCGTGGTGAAGGTTGGCGAGGAAATCGAAATTGTCGGTATCAAGCCGACGGTGAAGACGACTTGCACGGGCGTGGAAATGTTCCGCAAGTTGCTGGACCAAGGTCAAGCGGGCGACAACGTCGGTATCCTGCTGCGCGGCACGAAGCGTGAAGACGTGGAGCGTGGTCAGGTTCTGGCCAAGCCGGGTTCGATCACGCCGCACACGCACTTCACGGCAGAAGTGTACGTGTTGAGCAAGGACGAAGGCGGCCGCCACACGCCGTTCTTCAACAACTACCGTCCGCAGTTCTACTTCCGTACGACGGACGTGACGGGCTCGATCGAGCTGCCGAAGGACAAGGAAATGGTGATGCCGGGCGACAACGTGTCGATCACGGTGAAGCTGATTGCACCGATCGCCATGGAAGAAGGTCTGCGCTTCGCTATCCGCGAAGGCGGTCGTACCGTCGGCGCAGGTGTGGTTGCCAAGATTATCGAGTAAGAGCCAGAAATCTCTCGGTAGTCTGTAGTTTTCGGGGTCGGCGAAACCGTCGACCCCAAATGGTTTAGGGGTATAGCTCAACTGGCAGAGCGTCGGTCTCCAAAACCGAAGGTTGGGGGTTCGATTCCCTCTGCCCCTGCCAAATTATTGCGCCAAGTGGCGCTGCTTAAGGTGTTATGGCGAATCCTTCCGTCGAAACTGTAAATACTTCCGGCGACAAGTTGATGTTGGTGGCGGGCGTATTGTTGGTCTTGGCCGGGTTCGTGGGTTTCTTCTGGCTGTCAGGCCAAGAGTGGTACGTCCGCGGCGCAGCGCTGGCTGTTGGTGTCATCGCGGGTGTCGCAGTCGGCCTCCTCTCGACGCCGGGCAAGGGCTTCATCGCCTTCGCGAAAGACTCCTATAAGGAAGTCCGCAAGGTTGTCTGGCCCACCCGCAAGGAAGCAACGCAAACGACCCTCGTGGTCTTCGCGTTTGTTCTAATCATGGCCATCTTCCTTTGGCTTAGCGATAAGTCGATCGAATGGGTGATTTTCTCGGCGATTCTGGGTTGGAAATGATATGAGCGATACTCCGGCATCCCCGAGCGGAAAACGTTGGTATGTGGTGCACGCCTACTCCGGAATGGAGAAGAGCGTGCAACGTGCGCTTCAGGAGCGTATCGACCGAGCAGGTATGCAAGATCAGTTCGGTCAAATTCTCGTCCCGACCGAAGAGGTGGTTGAGGTCAAGGGCGGTCACAAGTCGGTTACTGAGCGTCGTTTCTTCCCTGGCTATGTCCTGGTGGAAATGGAGATGACGGACGAAACCTGGCACCTGGTGAAGAACACTGCGAAGGTCACCGGCTTTGTTGGTGGAGCGCGCAATCGTCCGAGTCCCATCTCGCCGCGTGAAGTCGAAAAGATCATGTCGCAGATGCAGGAAGGCGTCGAAAAGCCGCGGCCCAAGACGTTGTTCGAAGTTGGCGAGATGGTTCGAGTGAAGGAAGGTCCTTTCACCGACTTCAACGGCAACGTCGAAGAAGTGAACTACGAAAAGTCCCGAGTCCGTGTGTCTGTCACGATTTTTGGGCGCTCGACGCCGGTCGAACTCGAGTTCGGTCAGGTCGAAAAGGTTTAAAAAGTTTCATCGCGTGAGGCCTTTGGGTTCTCGCGCGATTTTGCGCTTACAGCCCGCGTAATGGCTGTTGAGGAGCGTCAGTAGGCATCGTTGTTGAACGCGCGCTATCACTCATCGAACGTTTCGGCGTTCAGCAGAGGTTTTCAAAATGGCAAAGAAAATCATCGGCTTTATCAAACTGCAGATTCCTGCAGGTAAAGCCAACCCGTCGCCGCCGGTCGGTCCGGCACTGGGCCAGCGTGGCCTGAACATCATGGAGTTTTGCAAGGCGTTTAACGCGCAGACTCAGGGCATGGAGCCGGGTCTGCCGGTGCCGGTCGTAATCACGGCATTCGCGGACAAGAGCTTCACGTTCATCATGAAGACGCCGCCCGCTACCGTTCTGATCAAGAAGGCAGCCAAAGTCGACAAGGGTTCGGCAAAGCCGCACACCGATAAGGTCGGCAACATCACCCGCGCTCAAGCGGAAGAAATCGCGAAAACCAAGATGCCGGATCTTACGGCAGCTGATCTTGACGCCGCCGTGCGCACGATCGCCGGCAGCGCCCGTTCGATGGGCATCACTGTGGAGGGCGTGTAAATGGCTAAGCTTTCTAAGCGCCTTCAGGCATTCGCAAGCAAGGTTGATCGCCAGAAGCTGTACCCGATCGACGACGCATTGGCTCTCGTGAAGGAATGCGCAAGCGCCAAGTTCGACGAGTCGATCGACGTCGCAGTCCAACTCGGCATCGACGCGAAGAAGTCGGACCAAGTGGTTCGCGGTTCGGTCGTTCTGCCGGCAGGCACGGGCAAGTCGGTTCGTGTTGCTGTGTTCGCGCAAGGCGAAAAGGCCGAGCAAGCACGTGCAGCGGGCGCAGACATCGTGGGTATGGAAGACCTGGCCGAGCAAGTCAAGGCTGGTAACCTGAATTTCGACGTCGTGATCGCCTCGCCGGACACGATGCGCGTTGTCGGTACGTTGGGCCAGATCCTCGGCCCCCGCGGCCTGATGCCGAATCCGAAGGTCGGTACTGTCACGCCGGACGTCGCGCAAGCTGTGCGTAACGCGAAGGCTGGTCAAGTTCAGTTCCGCGTCGACAAGGCCGGTATTATTCATGGCACGATCGGTCGTGCATCGTTCGAACCTGCTTCGCTGCGTCAAAACCTGGCAGCACTGGTCGACGCGCTGCAAAAGGCCAAGCCGGCCACGAGTAAGGGCGTGTACCTGCGCAAGATCGCTCTGTCGAGCACGATGGGTGTCGGCGTACGCGTGGATCAAGCCACGCTCGCGCAGCAGTAAAGAATTTGGGCGCGGTCTTGAGACCGCGCTGTAAAGGGCTTTGGGCGGTTGCGAGGTTGCAGTCTAAAACGAGCAACCGGTTGTCAAAGACCGTTGGTGGTGGCGTCGCGGTTGGGCACTGCCTTAATTCAAGCCAACGCAGATGGCGAACCCGAAACGGTTTTGCAGTGGTTGAAGTCGGTTGTCGTGCGCTGTGATGCGAACACCAATCGATCGAGATACTCCTAACAGTCGGACGCCGTTGTCGAACGTGGTGCATGAGGGTTGGTAACCCGAGTGCATCGAATCTGGAGGTTTAACCGTGCCACTGAACAAAGAAAGTAAGCAGGCAGTCGTCTCTGAAGTCGCCGCGCAAGTCGCGAAGGCTCAGACGATGGTGCTCGCTGAGTATCGTGGGATCACGGTTGGCGATCTGACCAAGCTGCGCGCGAAAGCGCGTGAGCAACAGGTGTATCTGCGCGTGTTGAAGAACACGTTGGCGCGTCGCGCCGTCGAAGGTACCCCGTTCGCTTCGCTGGCTGAGCAGATGACCGGTCCTCTGATCTACGGCATCTCGGAAGATGCCATTGCCGCTGCCAAGGTCGTCAATGACTTCGGCAAGAGCAATGACAAGTTGATCATCAAGGCTGGTTCCTACGAAGGCAAGGTGATGGACAAGGCAGGCGTGCAAGCGCTGGCCAACATCCCGAGCCGCGAAGAACTGCTCTCCAAGTTGTTGTTCGTCATGCAAGCACCTGTTTCCGGCTTTGCGCGCGCTTTGGCCGCGCTGGCAGAAAAGAAACAAGGCGAAGCTGCATAACGCACACGCTTGGGCGCCAGTCGCTCAGTTAGGTATTAGCTAGATCGCTAGCTCGATCCGAATTCAATCTAGGAGTATTTCAAATGGCAATCGCAAAAGAAGACATCCTCGAAGCCGTTGGCTCGATGTCGGTTCTCGAACTGAACGAGCTGGTCAAGGCGTTCGAAGAGAAGTTTGGCGTGTCGGCAGCTGCTGTTGCAGTCGCTGGCCCCGCAGGCGGCGGCGCTGCTGCTGCTGTTGAAGAGCAAACCGAGTTCACCGTGAACCTGCTCGAAGTCGGCGCGAACAAGGTTTCCGTGATTAAGGCTGTTCGTGAACTGACGGGTCTTGGCCTGAAGGAAGCGAAGGACCTGGTCGACGGTGCACCGAAGCCCATCAAGGAAGCGGTGCCGAAGGCTGCTGCTGACGAAGCAAAGAAGAAGTTGGAAGACGCAGGCGCGAAAGCTGAAATCAAGTAAGTTTCATTGCGCTGTGTTGAGGCTGGCGGTTTTCCACCGCCGGCCTTTTTGTGCTTTGTGAGGGCAGAGTTTTTATGCGTGTAATCAGGCATAAATGTCCTCGCAGAGGCCAAAGAGAACAGTCGGATCAGCATGAATTTCCGGCAGTTCTCTTTGTCTTCTGAAGCGACTGCAGAAGGCAAGTTTGGTCGGGTAGCGGGAAACACAGGCATCCGCTGCCGTCAGCCAGCGGTTGGTAGCGGCCAACCACCAAGCTTCTAGATTCGCGCGTCCTCCCCGGACATTCGCGCGAATCTCAGTCGGTGAACACCGGGCCGTGACGTCGAGGTATCCCGCCTCGCCAACGCCCGCCGTGATTCGGAGATCGTATGCAATATTCCTTCACCGAGAAGAAGCGTATTCGCAAGAGTTTCGCGAAACGCCCCATCGTTCACCAAGTTCCCTTTTTGCTGGCGACCCAGCTTGAATCATTCCAGACGTTTCTGCAAGCGGATACGTCCTCCACGCAGCGCAAGGCGGAAGGCCTGCAAGCTGCATTTACCTCTGTTTTTCCGATCGTTTCGCACAACGGGTTTGCGCGTCTCGAGTTCGTCAGCTACATGCTGTCGCCGCCCGCGTTCAACATCAAGGAATGTCAGCAGCGCGGCCTGACGTACTGCTCCGCCTTGCGCGCGAAGGTGCGTCTGGTTTTGCTCGACAAGGAATCGCCGAGCAAGCCGGTGGTCAAGGAAGTGAAGGAACAGGAAGTGTACATGGGCGAAATTCCGCTCATGACGCCGACGGGTTCGTTCGTCATCAACGGTACCGAGCGCGTGATCGTGTCGCAGCTTCACCGTTCGCCTGGCGTGTTCTTCGAACACGACAAGGGCAAGACGCATAGCTCCGGCAAGCTGTTGTTCTCGGCTCGTATCATCCCTTACCGCGGTTCGTGGCTCGACTTCGAGTTCGACCCGAAGGACGTGCTGTACTTCCGCGTCGACCGTCGCCGCAAGATGCCGGTCACGATTCTGCTCAAGGCTATCGGCATGACGCCCGAGCAGATCCTCGCGAACTTCTTCGTGTTCGACAACTTCGCGCTGATGGGCGAAGGCGCGCAAATGGAATTCGTGCCGGAGCGTCTGCGCGGTGAAGTCGCGCGCTTCGACATCCAGGACCGCGATGGCAATGTCATCGTTACCAAGGACAAGCGGATCAACGCGAAGCACATTCGCGACCTCGAAAACGCCAAGACGAAGTTCATCTCGGTGCCCGAGGACTATTTGCTCGGCCGCGTGCTGGCGAAGAACGTGATCGATCCGGAAACGGGCGAAGTGATCGCGAACGCCAACGAGGAAATCACCGAGACGGTGCTCGAAAAGCTGCGCGAGGCGAAGGTCAAGGAAATCCAGACGCTCTACACGAACGATCTGGACCAAGGCCCGTATATCTCGTCGACGCTGCGTATCGATGAAACCGCCGACAAGATGGCCGCGCGTATCGCGATCTACCGCATGATGCGTCCGGGCGAACCGCCGACCGAGGAAGCAGTCGAGGCGTTGTTCAACCGTCTGTTCTACAGCGAAGACGCGTATGACCTTTCGAAGGTCGGCCGCATGAAGTTCAATCGCCGCGTTGGCCGTGATGAAATCATCGGCCCGATGACGTTGCAAGACGACGACATCCTCGCGACCATCAAGATTCTCGTCGAGCTGCGTAACGGCAAGGGCGAAGTGGACGACATCGACCACTTGGGCAATCGTCGCGTGCGTTGCGTCGGCGAACTGGCGGAGAACCAGTTCCGCGCGGGTCTCGTGCGTGTCGAGCGCGCGGTGAAGGAACGCCTCGGTCAAGCCGAAAGCGAAAACCTGATGCCGCACGACCTGATCAACTCGAAGCCGATTTCGTCGGCAATTCGCGAGTTCTTCGGTTCGTCGCAGTTGTCGCAGTTTATGGACCAGACCAACCCGCTGTCGGAAATCACTCACAAGCGCCGTGTTTCGGCACTTGGCCCGGGCGGTTTGACGCGTGAGCGCGCTGGCTTCGAAGTTCGCGACGTGCACCCGACCCACTATGGCCGCGTGTGCCCGATCGAAACGCCGGAAGGTCCGAACATCGGCCTGATCAATTCGCTGGCTCTTTACGCGCACCTGAACGAATACGGCTTCCTCGAAACGCCGTATCGCAAGGTCGTGGATAGCAAGGTGACTGATCAGATCGACTATCTGTCGGCGATCGAAGAAGGCCGTTACGTGATCGCGCAGGCGAATGCTGCCGTGGGCGAAGACGGCACGCTGACCGACGAACTGGTTTCGTCGCGTGAAGCAGGCGAAACGCTGATGGTCACGCCGGACCGCATCCAGTACATGGACGTGGCGCCGTCGCAGATCGTGTCGGTGGCGGCATCGCTGATTCCGTTCCTCGAACACGACGACGCGAACCGCGCGTTGATGGGTTCGAACATGCAGCGTCAGGCAGTGCCGTGTCTGCGTCCTGAAAAGGCCGTGGTCGGTACGGGTATCGAGCGCACGGTCGCGGTCGACTCGGGTACGACGGTGCAGGCATTCCGCGGCGGTGTCGTGGATTACGTCGATGCCGGCCGTATCGTGATTCGCGTGAACGACGATGAAGCCGTCGCCGGCGATGTCGGCGTGGACATCTACAACCTCATCAAGTACACGCGTTCGAATCAGAACACGAACATCAACCAGCGTCCGATCGTCAAGGTGGGCGACAAGGTTGCGCGCGGCGACGTGCTGGCCGACGGCGCATCCACGGATCTGGGTGAGCTCGCGCTCGGTCAGAACATGCTGGTCGCGTTCATGCCGTGGAACGGCTACAACTTCGAAGACTCGATCCTGATCTCGGAAAAAGTCGTGGCGGACGATCGTTATACGTCGATCCACATCGAAGAACTGAACGTCGTGGCTCGCGACACGAAGCTCGGACCGGAAGAAATCACGCGCGACATCTCGAACCTTGCGGAAGTGCAGCTTGGCCGTCTGGATGAGTCGGGCATCGTGTACATCGGCGCAGAAGTCGAAGCGGGCGACGTGCTGGTCGGCAAGGTCACGCCGAAGGGCGAAACCCAGCTGACGCCGGAAGAAAAGCTGCTGCGCGCGATCTTCGGTGAGAAAGCGTCGGACGTGAAGGACACGTCGCTGCGCGTGCCCTCGGGCATGAGCGGGACGGTGATCGACGTGCAAGTGTTCACGCGCGAAGGCATCACGCGTGACAAGCGCGCGCAACAGATCATCGACGACGAACTGAAGCGCTATCGCCTCGACTTGAACGACCAGTTGCGTATCGTGGAAGGCGACGCCTTCTCGCGTCTCGCACGTATGCTGAACGGCAAGGTCGCGAACGGCGGTCCGAAGAAGCTGGCGAAGGGCACGGCGATCGATCTTCCGTACCTCGAAGACCTCGATCACTACCACTGGTTCGATATCCGCCTCGCGGACGAAGAAGCAGCGGCGCAGCTCGAAGCCATCAAGGACTCGATCGAACAGAAGCGTCACCAGTTCGACCTCGCGTTCGAGGAAAAGCGCAAAAAGCTCACGCAGGGCGACGAATTGCCGCCGGGCGTGCTGAAGATGGTCAAGGTGTATCTCGCGGTCAAGCGTCGTCTGCAGCCTGGCGACAAGATGGCGGGTCGTCACGGTAACAAGGGTGTCGTGTCGAAGATCGTTCCGATCGAAGACATGCCGTACATGGCCGATGGCCGTCCGGCCGACGTCGTGCTGAATCCGCTCGGCGTGCCGTCGCGGATGAACGTGGGTCAGATTCTCGAAGTGCATCTGGGCTGGGCCGCGAAGGGTCTTGGCTGGCGTATCGGCGAAATGCTGCAGCGTCAGGCGAAGATCGAAGAACTGCGTCAGTTCCTGACCCAGATCTACAACGAGTCGGGCCGCAAGGAAGAGCTGGAAAGCTTCTCCGACGACGAGATCGTCGAACTGGCAAAGAACCTGCGCGAAGGTGTGCCGTTCGCAACGCCGGTGTTCGACGGCGCAACGGAAGACGAAATGTCGCGCGCGCTGAATCTGGCTTATCCGGATGACATCGCGAAGAACCTCGGCATGACGCCTTCGAAGAATCAGGTCACGCTGCACGACGGCCGAACGGGCGAACCGTTCGAGCGTACGGTCACGGTTGGCTACATGCACTACCTGAAACTGCATCACTTGGTCGACGACAAGATGCACGCGCGTTCGACCGGCCCGTACTCGCTCGTCACGCAGCAGCCGCTGGGTGGTAAGGCGCAGTTCGGTGGCCAGCGTTTCGGTGAAATGGAAGTGTGGGCGCTCGAAGCGTACGGCGCGTCGTACGTGCTGCAGGAAATGCTGACGGTCAAGTCGGACGACGTGACAGGCCGGACCAAGGTTTATGAGAACCTGGTCAAGGGCGATCACGTGATCGACGCCGGCATGCCGGAATCCTTCAACGTGTTGGTGAAGGAAATCCGCTCGCTCGGTATCGATATCGATCTCGACCGCAACTAATCGGACTACGGAGAGAAAGCAATGAAAGCTCTGCTCGATCTATTCAAGCAAGTCCAGCAAGAAGAAGTATTCGACGCGATCAAGATCGGTCTGGCTTCGCCCGACAAGATCCGTTCGTGGTCATTCGGCGAAGTGAAGAAGCCGGAGACCATCAACTACCGTACCTTCAAGCCGGAGCGGGACGGTCTGTTCTGCGCGAAGATTTTTGGTCCGATCAAGGACTACGAATGCCTTTGCGGCAAGTACAAGCGTCTGAAGCACCGCGGTGTGATCTGCGAAAAGTGCGGCGTCGAAGTGACGCTCGCCAAGGTGCGTCGCGAACGCATGGGCCATATCGAACTGGCCTCGCCGGTTGCGCACATCTGGTTCTTGAAGTCGCTGCCGTCGCGTCTGGGCATGGTGCTCGACATGACGCTGCGTGACATCGAACGCGTGCTGTACTTCGAGGCATACGTGGTGATCGATCCGGGCATGACGCCGCTGAAAGCGCGGCAGATCATGACCGAAGAGGATTACTACAACAAGGTCGAAGAGTACGGTGACGAATTCCGCGCCGAGATGGGCGCGGAAGGCGTGCGCGAACTGCTGCGTTCAATCAACATCGACGAACAGGTCGAGATGTTGCGCACCGAACTCAAGAACACGGGTTCGGAAGCGAAGATCAAGAAGTACGCAAAGCGCCTTAAAGTGCTCGAGGCTTTCCAGCGTTCGGGCATCAAGCCTGACTGGATGGTGCTCGAAGTGCTGCCGGTGCTGCCGCCGGAACTGCGTCCGCTCGTGCCGCTGGATGGCGGCCGTTTCGCGACGTCGGACCTGAACGACCTTTATCGCCGCGTGATCAACCGTAACAACCGGTTGAAGCGTCTGCTCGAACTGAAGGCGCCTGAAATCATCGTCCGCAACGAAAAGCGGATGCTGCAGGAAGCCGTCGATTCGCTGCTCGACAACGGTCGTCGCGGTAAGGCAATGACGGGTGCGAACAAGCGTCCGCTGAAGTCGCTCGCCGACATGATCAAGGGTAAAGGCGGTCGTTTCCGTCAGAACTTGCTCGGTAAGCGCGTCGACTATTCGGGCCGTTCGGTGATCGTGGTCGGCCCGACGTTGAAGCTGCATCAGTGCGGTCTGCCGAAGCTGATGGCGCTCGAACTGTTCAAGCCTTTCATCTTCAACAAGCTGGAAGTCATGGGCGTAGCTACGACCATCAAGGCCGCGAAGAAGGAAGTCGAGAACCAGACGCCCGTGGTGTGGGACATTCTCGAAGAAGTCATTCGCGAACATCCGGTCATGCTGAACCGCGCGCCTACGCTTCACCGACTCGGCATTCAGGCTTTCGAGCCGGTGCTGATCGAAGGTAAGGCAATTCAGCTGCACCCGCTCGTTTGCGCGGCGTTCAACGCCGACTTCGACGGTGACCAGATGGCCGTTCACGTGCCGCTGTCGCTGGAAGCGCAGATGGAAGCGCGTACGCTGATGCTCGCGTCGAACAACGTTCTGTTCCCGGCCAACGGCGACCCGTCGATTGTGCCGTCGCAGGATATCGTGCTGGGTCTTTACTATGCATCGCGTGAAGCGGTGAATGGCAAGGGCGAAGGCATGACGTTCACGGGCGTGTCGGAAGTGATTCGCGCGTACGAGAACAAGGAAGTCGAGCTGGCATCGCGCGTCAACGTGCGGATCACGGAAATGGTCCACAACGAAGACCAGAGCGAAGGCGCGCCGAAGTTCGTGCCGAAGATCTCGTTGTTCGCAACGACGGTCGGCCGCTCGATCCTGTCGGAAATTCTGCCGCCGGGGCTGCCCTTCACCGTGCTGAACAAGCCGTTGAAGAAGAAGGAAATTTCGCGTCTGATCAACACGGCGTTCCGCAAGTGCGGTCTGCGCGAAACGGTGATCTTCGCCGACCAGCTGATGCAAATGGGTTTCCGTCTTGCAACGCGCGCCGGCATCTCGATCTGCGTGGACGACATGCTCGTGCCGCCGCAGAAAGAGACGATCGTCGGTGACGCCGCGAAGAAGGTGAAGGAATACGACCGTCAGTACATGTCGGGTCTCGTCACCGCGCAAGAACGCTACAACAACGTGGTCGACATCTGGTCGGCAACGTCGGAAGCGGTCGGCAAGGCGATGATGGAACAGCTTGCAACAGAGCCGGTGACGGATCGTGACGGCAAGGAAACGCGTCAGGAATCGTTCAACTCCATCTACATGATGGCCGACTCGGGCGCGCGCGGTTCCGCGGTGCAAATTCGTCAGCTCGCCGGTATGCGCGGCCTGATGGCGAAGCCGGACGGCTCGATCATCGAGACGCCGATCACCGCGAACTTCCGCGAAGGCCTGAACGTGCTGCAGTACTTCATCTCGACGCACGGTGCACGTAAGGGTCTGGCGGATACGGCGTTGAAGACGGCGAACTCGGGTTACCTGACGCGCCGTCTCGTCGACGTGACGCAGGATCTGGTCGTCGTCGAAGAAGATTGCGGCACGTCGAACGGCGTGGCGATGAAGGCGTTGGTCGAAGGCGGTGAAGTCGTCGAAGCGCTGCGTGACCGTATTCTCGGTCGCGTCGCGGTGGCGGACGTCGTCAATCCGGAAACGCAGGAAACGCTGTACGCATCGGGCGATCTGCTCGATGAAGACGCGGTCGAGGAAATTGAACGCCTCGGTATTGACGAAGTGCGCGTGCGCACGCCGTTGACCTGCGAAACGCGTTATGGCCTGTGCGCTTCGTGCTATGGCCGCGACCTGGGTCGTGGTTCGCGCGTGAACGTCGGCGAAGCGGTTGGTGTGATCGCGGCGCAGTCGATCGGTGAACCAGGCACGCAGCTTACGATGCGTACGTTCCACATCGGTGGCGCGGCATCGCGTGCGGCGGTTGCTTCGACGGTCGAAGCGAAGTCGAACGGTACGGTGCGCTTCACGGCCACGATGCGTTACGTCACCAACGCGAAGGGCGAGCAAGTCGTCATCTCGCGTTCGGGCGAGGCGATCATCGCGGACGACCTCGGTCGCGAGCGTGAACGTCACAAGATCCCGTACGGCGCCACATTGTTGCAACTCGACGGCGCGCAGATCAAGGCCGGTTCGCAACTGGCTCAATGGGATCCGCTGACGCGTCCGATCATCACCGAGTGGGGCGGTACGGTGAAGTTCGAAAACGTCGAGGAAGGCGTGACGGTCGCGAAGCAGATCGACGACGTCACGGGTCTTTCGACGCTCGTCGTAATCGACGTGAAGCGCCGTGGTTCGCAGGCTTCGAAGAGCGTGCGTCCGCAGGTGAAGCTGCTCGACGCGAACGGCGAGGAAGTGAAGATCCCGAACACCGAGCATTCGGTGCAGATCGGCTTCCAGGTCGGCGCACTGATCACCGTAAAGGATGGTCAGCAAGTGCAGGTTGGTGAAGTGCTGGCACGTATCCCGGTTGAAGCGCAGAAGACGCGTGACATTACCGGTGGTCTGCCGCGCGTGGCCGAACTGTTCGAAGCGCGCTCGCCGAAGGACGCCGGCATTCTGGCGGAAGTCACGGGCACGACGTCGTTCGGTAAGGACACGAAGGGCAAGCAGCGTCTCGTCATCACGGACCTCGAAGGCAATCAGCACGAGTTCCTGATCGCGAAGGAAAAGCAGGTGCTGGTGCACGATGGTCAGGTCGTCAACAAGGGCGAAATGATCGTCGACGGTCCTGCTGATCCGCACGATATCCTGCGTTTGCAGGGTATCGAGGCGCTGTCGCGTTACATCGTGGACGAAGTGCAGGACGTGTACCGTCTGCAAGGCGTGAAGATCAACGACAAGCACATTGAAGTGATCGTGCGTCAGATGCTGCGTCGGGTCCAGATCACGGACAACGGCGACACGCGCTTCATCCCGGGCGAACAAGTCGAGCGGTCAGACATGCTCGATGAGAACGACCGCATGACCGCGGACGACAAGCGTCCGGCCACGTACGAAAACGTGCTGCTCGGTATCACGAAGGCTTCTCTGTCGACCGATTCGTTCATCTCGGCGGCGTCGTTCCAGGAAACGACCCGCGTGCTGACCGAAGCGGCGATCATGGGCAAGCGTGATGATCTGCGTGGCCTGAAGGAAAACGTGATCGTCGGCCGTCTGATTCCGGCTGGTACGGGTCTCGCGTTCCACAAGGCGCGCAAGAGCAAGGAAATGTCGGATCGCGAACGCTTCGACCAGATCGCTGCCGAAGAGGCATTCGATTTCGGTACGCCGGAAACCCCGGCAACGGAGCAGGCGCCGCATACCAACGAGTAAGTTCTCTCGCTGGATTGTCGGTTGCAACATCGAACCGCTCGGCTTTTAGCCGGGCGGTTTTTTTTCACTGGTTCGTTTTCGACGATTTCCACTCTGCCGATTAGCTAACGCTGCAACGAGCGCCTCGGCAGGCGAGCATGCGTTGTTAGAATTCGGTATCTCCATGTTGTAGTGAGCGTCTCCCGTCCATGTCCCGTCCGCTGCAGATCCTCAAGGAAGTTTTCGGCTATCCGGCTTTTCGCGGACAGCAGGCGGATATCGTCGAACACGTCGCCAACGGTGGCGACTCGCTCGTGCTCATGCCGACGGGCGGCGGCAAATCGCTTTGCTATCAAATTCCGTCGCTCGTGCGCAAGGAGTCGGGCTTCGGCGCGGGAATCGTCGTGTCGCCGTTGATTGCGTTGATGCAGGATCAGGTCGCGGCGCTCACCGAGCTTGGCGTGCGCGCGGCGTACTTGAACTCGACGCTCTCCGGCGCGGAGGCCGCCGCCACGGAGCGCGCGCTGCGCAACGGCACCATCGACCTTTTGTATGTGGCGCCCGAACGTCTCATGACGCCGCGCTTTCTAGAATTGCTCGAAAGCGCGCGCGTGGGTCTTTTTGCCATCGACGAAGCGCATTGCGTGTCGCAATGGGGACACGATTTTCGCCCGGAGTACATCCAGCTTTCCGTGCTGCACGAACGGTTCCCTTCGGTGCCGCGCATCGCGCTCACGGCGACCGCGGACGCCATCACGCGCGACGAGATCGTGCATCGGCTGGCGCTCGACGACGCGCGTATCTTCGTATCGAGTTTCGATCGGCCGAATATCCGTTACCGGATTGTCGAGAAAGACAACGCACGCTTGCAGTTACTCGATTTCATCCGCGCCGAGCATACGAATACGGACGGCACGACGGACGCAGGCGTCGTTTATTGTCTGTCGCGTCGCAAGGTGGAAGAGACCGCCGAGTGGCTGAAGGGTCAGGGCGTGCGCGCGCTGCCGTATCACGCGGGCATGGAATTCGAGACGCGGCAGAAGCATCAGGAGATGTTTCAGCGCGAGGAAGGCGTCGTGATGTGCGCGACGATTGCGTTCGGCATGGGTATCGATAAACCGGATGTGCGCTTCGTCGCGCATCTGGACTTGCCAAAGAGCGTCGAGGGCTACTATCAGGAAACCGGACGCGCGGGTCGTGACGGCATGCCGGCGAACGCATGGATGGCTTACGGACTCGGCGATGTCGTGCAGCAGCGCAAGATGATCGACGAATCCGAAGCCGACGACGCCCACAAACGCGTACAGACCGGCAAGCTCGATGCGCTTCTTGGCTTGTGCGAAACGGCTGCCTGCCGGCGGGTGCGGCTGCTGGCTTATTTCGGCGAGACGAGCCAACCGTGCGGCAACTGCGATACATGCCTGGAACCGCCCGCGTCGTTCGATGCCACGCGCGAAGCGCAAATGGCGCTGTCCTGCGTCTTCCGCGCGCGCAAAGCGAGCGGCTTCCATTTCGGCGCGGGACATCTGATCGACATTCTGCGCGGGTCGCGCAGCGAAAAGGTCCTACAGCGCGGACACGAAAATTTATCGACGTTCGGCGTCGGCGCCGCGCTTTCCGAGCCGGAGTGGCGCGCGGTGTTTCGGCAGCTCGTCGCTTTTGGCTATTTGGCGATTGACCACGACGGCTTCGGCGCGCTCGTTCTCACCGATGCGAGCAAGCCCGTGCTGAAAGGCGAGGAGCACGTCACGCTGCGCAAATACGTGAAGCCGGTGCGTAGCCGGCAATCGTCGGGACGCACGCGGGAACGCGCCGATCCGACCACGGGCATGTCGCAACGGCAGAAGTCTCGCTGGGAGCGTCTGCGCATTTGGCGCGCAGAAACCGCCAAGAGCGACGGCGTGCCGGCCTACGTCATTTTTCATGACGCCACGCTTGCCGAAATAGCTCGAAGCGATCCCGATACGGTGGATGATCTGCGTCATATCCCGGGCATCGGCGCGCGCAAGCTGGAGCGTTTCGGCGACGAGTTGCTGGATGTCGTGACGACCGAATAAGCCAACGCTTTGCGCGGTACTCCGAAATGCGCGCAACGTGTTGACCCAATTGGGATTTTCAGCATATCATGCTAGGTTCTCGTTCTTGGTCCGTTTTCGGAACCGGCTTAGCGCCGCGTACGACAAGGGATCGAGCTTCTTCGAGAACGTTAGACGCGCATTTCCCGACGCTTTGCCCGTCGAGAATCGCGCCGAATTTGATCATTTTCAGGAATAAACGATGCCAACCATCAATCAATTGGTTCGCAAAGGCCGCACGTCGGAAACGACGAAGAGCAAGTCGCCGGCCCTGCAGGACTGCCCCCAGCGTCGTGGCGTGTGCACTCGCGTGTACACCACGACGCCTAAGAAGCCGAACTCGGCACTTCGTAAGGTTGCGAAGGTTCGCCTGACGAACGGTTTCGAAGTTATTTCGTACATCGGTGGTGAAGGCCACAACCTGCAAGAACACTCGGTCGTGCTGATTCGCGGCGGTCGTGTCAAGGACTTGCCTGGTGTGCGTTACCACATGGTTCGCGGCTCGCTGGATACCCAGGGCGTCAAGGATCGTAAGCAAGCTCGCTCGAAGTACGGTGCGAAGCGCGCGAAGGCTGGCAAGTAAGTCGCCGGTCTGCAGTCATCTGCAAGTTGTTTGAGGTCGCCGTAAGGCGGTTTAGGCGGTGGTACTGGATGCCAGTGCTATCGAGTAAGTGGTCACCCGGCCAAGCTGGTTTTGTCGAAAAGATGGATCGGGTTTGTTGGTGGCCGCGGAGCTTAAAGACTCGTTCGGAGTCGGCTCCAACTGAAAAAGTAAAGGAAGAATCATGCCGCGTCGTCGCGAAGTCCCCAAGCGGGAAGTGTTGCCGGACCCGAAGTTCGGCAACGTAGATGTAGCCAAGTTCATGAACGTGCTGATGCTCTCAGGCAAGAAGTCGGTTGCCGAGCGTATCGTGTACGGCGCTTTTGAACAGATCCAGACCAAGGGTGGCAAGGACCCGCTGGAAGTGTTCACGGTTGCGCTCAACAACGTGAAGCCGGTGGTCGAAGTGAAGAGCCGTCGCGTTGGTGGTGCCAACTACCAGGTTCCGGTCGAAGTGCGTCCCTCGCGTCGTATGGCATTGGCGATGCGTTGGTTGCGTGAAGCCGCGAAGAAGCGCAGCGAAAAGTCGATGGCCCTGCGTCTTGCGGGCGAACTCTCCGAAGCGGCAGAAGGCCGTGGCGGCGCGATGAAGAAGCGCGACGAAGTTCACCGCATGGCAGAGGCCAACAAGGCATTCTCGCATTTCCGTTTCTAAGCTCCCGCTCGTAGGGCAAACGGAAAAATAAGGGCGGGTGCGCTACTCCAGGCGCCTCGCCCGTTTGTGTTAGGACGCTGCCGGCTCGTTATAGATCGAGTCGGCGGGTCGACCAAAAAAGGATCCAAAGTGGCTCGCAAGACACCTATCGAGCGCTACCGCAACATCGGTATTAGCGCTCACATCGACGCCGGCAAAACGACGACGACCGAGCGCATCCTGTTTTACACGGGCGTGAACCACAAGATCGGCGAAGTTCACGACGGCGCTGCAACGATGGACTGGATGGAGCAGGAGCAGGAGCGCGGCATCACCATCACGTCGGCTGCTACCACGGCCTTCTGGAAGGGCATGGGCGGCAACTATCCCGAGCACCGCATCAACATCATCGACACCCCGGGGCACGTCGACTTCACGATCGAAGTGGAGCGCTCGATGCGCGTCCTCGACGGCGCGTGCATGGTCTACTGTGCAGTGGGCGGCGTGCAGCCGCAGTCGGAAACCGTGTGGCGTCAGGCTAACAAGTACAAGGTTCCCCGTCTCGCGTTCGTCAACAAGATGGACCGCACTGGCGCAAACTTCTTCAAGGTCTACGAGCAACTGAAGACGCGTCTGAAGGCGAACCCGGTTCCCGTCGTCGTGCCGATCGGCTCGGAAGAAAACTTCAAGGGCGTGGTCGACCTTCTCAAGATGAAGGCGATCATTTGGGACGAAGCGTCCCAGGGCACGAAGTTCGACTACGTCGACATCCCGGCTGAACTCGTCGACACGTGCAACGAGTGGCGCGAGAAGATGATCGAGTCGGCTGCCGAAGCCAGCGAAGAACTGATGGAAAAGTACCTCGGCGGCGAAGAGCTGACCGAAGCGGAAATCGTCAAGGCGATCCGCGACCGGACCATCGCGTGCGAAATTCAGCCGATGCTGTGCGGCACCGCGTTCAAGAACAAGGGCGTGCAGCGCATGCTCGACGCCGTGATCGACTTCCTGCCGTCGCCGGTCGACATTCCGCCGGTTACGGGTGAACTCGAAAACGGTGAGAAGGGCGAGCGCCGTGCTGCCGACGACGAAAAATTCTCGTCGCTGGCATTCAAGATCATGACCGACCCGTTCGTCGGTCAGCTGATCTTCTTCCGTGTGTATTCGGGTGTGGTCAATTCGGGTGACACCGTGCTGAACGCGACCAAGGACAAAAAGGAACGTCTGGGTCGTATTCTGCAGATGCACGCGAACCAGCGCGAAGAAATCAAGGAAGTGCGCGCAGGCGACATCGCGGCAGCCGTGGGCCTGAAGGAAGCGACCACGGGCGACACGCTGTGCGACCCGCAGAGCCCGATCGTTCTCGAACGCATGATTTTCCCGGAGCCGGTGATTTCGCAGGCAGTTGAGCCGAAGACGAAGCCCGACCAGGAAAAGATGGGTCTGGCGCTGAACCGTCTGGCTCAGGAAGATCCGTCGTTCCGCGTTCAAACGGACGAAGAGTCGGGCCAGACCATCATTTCCGGTATGGGCGAGCTCCACCTCGAAATTTTGGTCGACCGGATGAAGCGTGAATTCGGCGTTGAAGCAACTGTCGGCAAGCCGCAGGTTGCGTACCGCGAAACGATCCGCGCGACGGCTGCCGATGTCGACGGCAAGTTCGTCAAGCAGTCGGGTGGTCGCGGCCAGTATGGTCACGCGGTCATCACGCTCGAGCCGAACGAACAGGGCAAGGGCTACGAGTTCCTGGACGAGATCAAGGGCGGTGTGATTCCGCGCGAATACATCCCGGCGGTGGACAAGGGTATCCAGGAAACGCTGAAGTCGGGCGTGCTGGCTGGCTTCCCGGTCGTCGACGTGAAGGTTCACCTGACGTTCGGTTCGTACCACGACGTCGACTCGAACGAAAACGCGTTCCGCATGGCCGGTTCGATGGCCTTCAAGGAAGCAATGCGCAAGGCAAGCCCGGTCATCCTCGAACCGATGATGGCCGTGGAAGTCGAAACGCCGGAAGATTACATGGGCAACGTGATGGGCGACTTGTCGGGCCGTCGCGGTATCGTCCAGGGCATGGAAGACATGATCGGCGGCGGCAAGATCGTTCGCGCCGAAGTACCGCTGTCGGAAATGTTCGGCTACTCGACCTCGCTGCGCTCGCTGTCGCAAGGCCGTGCTACGTACACGATGGAATTCAAGCACTATGCTGAAGCTCCGCGTAACGTTGCCGAAGCGATCATCAACGCCAAGGGCAAGTAAGCCCTGCAAGTCATTCGGCGAGCCACAAGCTTTTAACCGATAAACAATCTCTGAAAGAAGGTAATCATGGCAAAAGGTAAATTCGAGCGGACCAAGCCGCACGTGAACGTGGGCACGATCGGTCACGTTGACCACGGCAAGACCACGCTGACGGCAGCGATCACGACGGTGCTGACCAAGAAGTTCGGCGGCGAAGCGAAGGCATACGACCAGATCGATGCAGCGCCGGAAGAAAAGGCACGCGGTATCACCATCAACACCGCGCACGTCGAGTACGAAACGGCTAATCGCCACTACGCACACGTCGATTGCCCGGGCCACGCTGATTATGTGAAGAACATGATCACGGGCGCAGCGCAGATGGACGGCGCAATCCTGGTGTGCTCGGCCGCTGACGGCCCGATGCCGCAAACGCGTGAGCACATCCTGTTGGCGCGTCAGGTCGGCGTGCCTTACATCATCGTGTTCCTGAACAAGTGCGACATGGTGGACGACGCCGAGCTGCTCGAACTCGTCGAAATGGAAGTGAGCGAGCTTCTGTCGAAGTACGACTTCCCGGGCGACGACACGCCGATCATCAAGGGTTCGGCCAAGCTGGCGCTGGAAGGCGACACGGGCGAGCTGGGCGAAGTGGCGATCATGAACCTGGCCGACGCGCTGGACACGTACATCCCGACGCCGGAGCGCGCAGTGGACGGCGCCTTCCTGATGCCGGTGGAAGACGTGTTCTCGATCTCGGGTCGCGGCACGGTGGTGACGGGTCGCGTGGAGCGCGGCGTGGTGAAGGTTGGCGAGGAAATCGAAATCGTCGGTATCAAGCCGACGGTGAAGACGACTTGCACGGGCGTGGAAATGTTCCGCAAGCTGCTGGACCAAGGTCAAGCGGGCGACAACGTCGGTATCCTGCTGCGCGGCACGAAGCGTGAAGACGTGGAGCGTGGCCAGGTTCTGGCCAAGCCGGGTTCGATCACGCCGCACACGCACTTCACGGCTGAAGTGTACGTGTTGAGCAAGGACGAAGGCGGCCGCCACACGCCGTTCTTCAACAACTACCGTCCGCAGTTCTACTTCCGTACGACGGACGTGACGGGCTCGATCGAGCTGCCGAAGGACAAGGAAATGGTGATGCCGGGCGACAACGTGTCGATCACGGTGAAGCTGATTGCACCGATCGCCATGGAAGAAGGTCTGCGCTTCGCTATCCGCGAAGGCGGTCGTACCGTCGGCGCAGGTGTGGTTGCCAAGATTATCGAGTAAAATCGCGGGCTCCCCTGTCGTTGCAGTACTGAAGTAACGTGACCGAGGCCGGGTGTTCGCCCCAAGCGAATGCCCGGTCTCTCGCTCTTTTGCCAAATCGGCGGTGCAACATCGCCTCGCTCTTTTAAGGAATTGTCATGCAGAACCAAAAAATCCGTATCCGTCTGAAAGCATTCGACTATCGCCTGATCGATCAATCGGCAGCCGAAATCGTCGATACGGCGAAACGGACTGGTGCAATCGTCCGTGGCCCAGTGCCGCTGCCGACGCGCATTCAGCGCTTTGACATTCTGCGTTCGCCGCACGTCAACAAGACGTCGCGCGATCAGCTCGAAATCCGTACGCATCAGCGCCTGATGGACATCGTCGATCCGACTGACAAGACGGTCGACGCGCTGATGAAGCTCGACCTGCCGGCTGGCGTCGACGTCGAAATCAAGCTGCAGTAAGCCTCTAAAGCTTCGCCGGGTTTTCGGGTGAAGCTAAGTCTTTGATTGCTTGCAGGAAACGGAAAGCCTTGTTATACTCCAAGGCTTTTCGCGCACTTGCGCAAAAAAGTCCGCCCAGTTTCTCGTAACGAAGTGGACATTTTGTAATCAGCCCCGACCAATCGCAGTCGGGAATGGAGAAAACGATGAGCCTTGGACTCGTAGGTCGCAAGGTTGGCATGACCCGTATCTTCACGCCTGAAGGGGACTCGATTCCCGTCACCGTGCTGGACGTGTCGGACAACCGCGTGACGCAGATCAAGACCGTTGAAACGGATGGTTATACCGCCGTTCAGGTTGCATTCGGTGCTCGCCGCGCATCGCGCGTGACGAAGCCGCTGGCGGGTCACCTCGCCAAAGCCGGCGTTCAAGCTGGTGAAATCCTCAAAGAATTCCAGATCGAATCCGCGAAGGCCGCCGAATTGGCGAACGGCGCTGTTATCGGTACGGACATTTTCGAAGTTGGCCAGAAGGTCGACGTGCAAGGTACGTCGATTGGTAAGGGCTACGCCGGTACCATCAAGCGTTACAACTTCGCTTCAGGTCGTGCCTCGCACGGTAACTCGCGTTCGCACAACGTTCCGGGTTCGATCGGTATGGCGCAGGATCCGGGTCGTGTGTTCCCGGGTAAGCGCATGACGGGTCACCTCGGTGACGAAACCGTCACGGTTCAGAATCTCGAAATCGCTCGCATCGACGCCGACCGCAATCTGCTGCTGGTTCGCGGCGCGGTTCCGGGTGCGAAGGGCGGCAAGGTATTCGTGACGCCGGCCGTCAAGACGCGTGCTGTGAAAGGAGCGAAATAATGGAACTTAAGCTCCTGAATGCCAATGGTCAGGAAGCTGCTGGCGTGAACGCATCGGACGTCGTGTTCGGTCGCGATTACAACGAAGCCCTGATTCACCAGGTCGTCGTGGCTTATCAAGCCAATGCACGTAGCGGCAACCGCGCTCAGAAGGATCGTGAGCAGGTCAAGCACACCACCAAGAAGCCGTGGCGTCAGAAAGGTACGGGTCGCGCTCGTGCCGGTATGTCGTCAAGCCCTTTGTGGCGTGGCGGTGGTCGTATCTTCCCGAATTCGCCAGAAGAAAACTTCTCGCACAAGGTCAACAAGAAGATGCATCGCGCAGGTCTCTGCTCGATCTTCTCGCAATTGGCTCGCGAAGGCCGTATCTCGGTGGTCGAAGACCTCGCGCTCGAAGCGCCGAAGACCAAGCTGTTGGCCGATAAATTCAAGGCGATGGGTCTCGATTCCGTGTTGGTCATCACCGATACGGTCGACGAGAACCTGTACCTCGCGTCGCGCAATCTGGCCCACGTGGCCGTTGTCGAGCCGCGTTACGCCGACCCGCTCTCGCTGATCTACTTCAAGAAGATTCTGATCACGAAGGCTGCGGTCGCTCAGATCGAGGAGTTGCTGTCATGAGCGAGATTCGCAAAAACGATCATCGTTTGATGCAAGTTCTGCTCGCGCCGGTGATCTCCGAAAAGGCGACGCTGGTGGCCGACAAGAACGAACAAGTCGTGTTCGAAGTCGCCCCGGACGCCACGAAGCAGGAAGTAAAGGCTGCTGTCGAGCTGCTGTTCAAGGTCGAAGTCAATTCCGTCAACGTGCTCGTCACGAAGGGTAAAGCCAAGCGCTTTGGCCGCTTCAACGGCAAGCGCAAGGACGTGAAGAAGGCGTACGTCTGCTTGAAGCCCGGCCAGGAAATCAACTTTGAAGCGGAGGCCAAGTAATCATGGCAATCGTTAAAGTTAAGCCGACTTCGCCGGGTCGCCGCGCGATGGTCAAGGTGGTCAACAAGGATCTGCATAAGGGCAAGCCGTTTGCGGCACTGCTCGACTCGCAGTCCGTGACCGCCGGCCGTAACAACAACGGCCGCATCACCACGCGTCATAAGGGCGGTGGTCATAAGCAGCACTACCGTATCGTCGACTTCCGTCGCAACAAGGACGGCATTCCGGCAAAGGTCGAGCGTCTCGAGTACGACCCGAACCGTAGCGCGAACATCGCGCTGGTTCTGTACGCAGACGGTGAGCGTCGCTACATCATCGCGCCGAAGGGCGTGATCGTTGGTACGCAGCTCATGTCCGGTTCGGAAGCGCCGATCCGCGCAGGCAACACGCTGCCGATCCGCAACATTCCCGTCGGTACCACGATCCACTGCATCGAAATGCTGCCGGGCAAGGGTGCGCAAATCGCGCGTTCGGCTGGTACGTCCGCGATGCTGCTGGCGCGCGAAGGCGTCTACGCGCAGGTTCGTCTGCGTTCGGGCGAAATTCGCCGCGTGCACGTCGAGTGCCGCGCGACGATCGGTGAAGTGGGCAACGAAGAGCATAGCCTCCGTCAAATCGGTAAGGCTGGCGCTAACCGCTGGCGTGGTATCCGTCCGACGGTGCGCGGCGTTGCAATGAACCCGGTCGATCACCCGCACGGCGGTGGTGAAGGCAAGACGGCTGCAGGTCGCGATCCGGTGAGCCCGTGGGGCACGCCGACTAAGGGTTATCGCACCCGTAGCAACAAGCGCACGACGACGATGATCGTCCAGCGCCGTCACAAGCGTTAAGGAGTAGGCAATGACACGTTCTGCTAAAAAAGGTCCGTTCTGCGACGCTCATTTGCTGAAGAAAGTTGAGTCGGCTGCAGCTACGCGCGACAAGAAGCCGATCAAGACCTGGTCGCGTCGCTCGACGATTCTCCCGGACTTCATCGGTCTGACGATCGCTGTTCACAACGGCCGTCAGCACGTTCCGGTGTATGTCACGGAAAACATGGTCGGCCACAAGCTTGGCGAGTTCGCATTGACCCGTACGTTCAAGGGTCACGCGGCCGACAAGAAGGCCAAGAAATAAGGGGCTATCAAGATGGAAGTGAAAGCAATTCATCGCGGTGCCCGCATCTCGGCGCAGAAAACGCGCCTTGTGGCTGACCAGATTCGTGGTTTGCCGGTCGACAAGGCGCTGAACGTTCTGACGTTCTCGCCGAAGAAGGCGGCGGGTATCGTCAAGAAGGTCGTGCTGTCTGCGATCGCGAATGCGGAACACAACGAAGGCGCCGATATCGATGAGCTCAAGATCACGAGCATCTATATCGACAAGGCTGCTTCGTTGAAGCGTTTTACCGCACGCGCTAAGGGTCGTGGTAACCGCATCGAGAAGCAATCCTGTCACATCACTGTGACGGTCGGGAATTAAGGAGCCATACGATGGGACAAAAAATTCATCCGACTGGCTTCCGTTTGGCCGTCAGCCGCAACTGGGCTTCGCGCTGGTATGCGAACAACAGCAACTTCGCGGCGATGCTCCAGGAAGACATCGGTGTTCGTGAGTACCTGAAGAAGAAGCTTAAGAACGCTTCGGTTGGTCGCGTCATCATCGAGCGTCCGGCAAAGAACGCGCGCATCACGATTTACAGCTCGCGTCCGGGCGTGGTCATCGGCAAGAAGGGCGAAGACATCGAACTGTTGAAGGCTGAACTGCAGAAGCGCATGGGCGTTCCGGTTCACGTCAACATAGAAGAAATTCGCAAGCCGGAAACCGATGCTCAACTGATCGCTGACTCGATCACGCAACAACTCGAACGCCGGATCATGTTCCGTCGCGCGATGAAGCGTGCGATGCAGAATGCCATGCGCCTTGGCGCGCAAGGTATCAAGATCATGAGTGCGGGCCGTCTTAACGGTATCGAAATCGCTCGTACCGAGTGGTATCGCGAAGGTCGCGTGCCCCTCCATACGCTGCGTGCCGATATCGACTACGCAACGTCGGAAGCGAAAACCACGTACGGCATCATCGGTGTAAAGGTGTGGGTCTACAAGGGCGACACGCTGGGCCGTAATGAAGCGCCGGTGGTGGAAGAAGTGGCGGAAGACAAGCGTCCGCGCCGCAACGCACGTCCGGGTGGCGATCGCCGTCCGCGTCGCGATGGCGAAGGCGCTCCGGCAGGTGCTCGTCGCGGCGGTCCCCGTCGTGGCGGCGCTGGCGGTGACGCGAAGAGTGGAGAATAACGATGCTGCAACCGAAACGCAGAAAGTATCGCAAAGAGCAGAAAGGTCGTAACACCGGCAAGGCGACGCGCGGCAACGCGGTGTCGTTCGGTGAATACGGTCTGAAGGCTATCGGTCGCGGCCGTTTGACCGCGCGTCAAATCGAAGCCGCGCGTCGTGCAATGACGCGTCACATCAAGCGTGGTGGCCGAATCTGGATCCGCATTTTCCCGGACAAGCCGATTTCGCAGAAGCCGGCAGAAGTACGTATGGGTAACGGTAAGGGTAACCCGGAGTACTACGTCGCTGAAATTCAACCGGGCAAGATGCTGTACGAAATGGACGGTGTCACCGAAGAACTGGCGCGCGAAGCGTTTCGTCTGGCTGCAGCCAAGCTGCCGCTCAAGACGTACTTCGTCGTGCGCCAGCTCGGCGCCTAAGGAGTAAATGATGAAGGCATCTGAACTTCACCAGAAAGACCAGGCCGCGCTCAACAAAGAGCTGACGGACCTGCTGAAGGCGCAATTCGGCCTGCGCATGCAACTCGCGACCCAGCAGCTCACGAACACGAGCCAGCTGAAGAAGGTTCGTCGCGACATCGCACGTGTGCGGACCGTCCTGACTGAGAAGGCGAACCAGAAATGAACGATAGCGTAAAAACCTCGCTCAAGCGGACGCTGGTCGGCAAGGTCGTCAGCAACAAGATGGACAAGACGGTCACCGTTCTGGTCGAGCACCGCGTGAAGCATCCGATCTACGGCAAGTACGTCGTGCGTTCGAAGAAGTACCACGCGCATGATGACGCGAATACGTACAACGAAGGCGATCTCGTCGAAATTCAGGAAACTCGTCCGATTTCGAAGACGAAGGCTTGGGTTGTATCGAAGTTGGTCGAAGCGGCGCGCGTGATCTAAGTCTGTAGTTGTAGTGCCGCGATGCAGTAACTAGTGTCGCAGTAAGTTTCGCTTGCAAGACCGAGATTATTTGTTATAATCTCGGTCTTCCCTCTTTGTGGGAGCCCCGTCGCGGGCGAAACTGGTGGGGGAAGCCGGTTCAGGCGCCAGCCTGAGTCGACAGATTCACCGGATTGCGATGGCGGGTTTCGTCTGCCCTCGCTGCCTGTTCTAACCCAAGCAGCCGATTGGCTGACGGGACCAAGACTGACCGGATGCGCCATGGTGGTGTGACCGGATTAAGTTGGGAAAGATAAACCATGATCCAGACCGAAACTCGGCTTGAAGTGGCCGACAACACGGGTGCGCGTGAAGTCATGTGCATCAAGGTGCTCGGCGGTTCGAAGCGTCGTTACGCTAGCATTGGCGACATCATCAAGGTGACCGTCAAGGAAGCGACGCCGCGCGGACGCGTAAAGAAGGGCGAAATTTATAACGCCGTGGTCGTTCGCACGGCCAAAGGCGTGCGTCGCCAGGATGGCTCGCTCATCAAGTTCGACGGCAATGCCGCCGTACTGTTGAACACGAAGCTCGAGCCGATCGGCACGCGTATTTTCGGGCCGGTGACGCGTGAACTGCGTAGCGAACGATTCATGAAGATCGTTTCGCTCGCGCCGGAAGTGCTGTAAGGAGTCGCGATGAACAAGATTCGCAAGGGTGACGAAGTTATCGTCACTACCGGCAAGGACAAAGGCAAGCGCGGTACCGTGCTGGTCGTTGCGGAAGAGCATGTCACGGTCGAGGGTATCAACCTCGTCAAGAAGCATGTGAAGCCGAACCCGATGAAGGGTACGACGGGCGGTGTGGAGGCCAAAACGATGCCGCTGCATATTTCGAACGTCGCATTGGTCGACGCGAATGGCAAGGCGTCGCGTGTGGGCATCAAGGTCGAAGATGGAAAGAAGGTTCGCTTCTTGAAGTCGACCGGCGCCACGCTTAACGCCTGACGCGGAGTTAAAAAATGGCTCGTCTGCAAGAAATTTACAAAGAAACGGTTGTGCCGCAACTGGTTGAAAAGTTCGGCTACAAGTCCATCATGGAAGTGCCGCGCATCACCAAGATCACCCTCAACATGGGTCTTGGCGAAGCGGTCGCTGACAAGAAGATTATCGAAAACGCCGTGGGCGACCTGACGAAGATCGCTGGCCAAAAGCCGGTTATCACGAAGGCGCGCAAGGCAATCGCGGGCTTCAAGATTCGTCAAGGCTACCCGATCGGCGCGATGGTTACGCTGCGGGGTCAAGCGATGTACGAATTCCTGGACCGCTTCGTGACGGTTGCGCTCCCCCGTGTGCGCGACTTCCGTGGCGTCTCGGGCCGTGCATTCGACGGTCGTGGTAACTACAACATCGGTGTGAAAGAGCAGATCATTTTCCCCGAAATTGACTACGACAAGATCGACGCGCTGCGTGGGCTGAACATCAGCATCACGACCACCGCGAAGAGTGACGACGAAGCAAAGGCGCTGCTCGCCGGCTTCAAGTTCCCGTTCAGAAACTGAGGTTACCGTGGCTAAACTGGCACTGATCGAACGTGAAAAGAAGCGCGCACGCCTCGCAGCCAAGTACGCTCCGAAGCGTGCTGAGCTGAAGGCTGTGATCGACGACGCAAGCAAGTCGGACGAAGAACGCTATATCGCCCGTCTCGCGCTGCAACAATTGCCGCGTAACTCGAACCCCACTCGCAAGCGTAACCGCTGCGCGATCACGGGTCGTCCTCGCGGCACGTTCCGCAAGTTCGGACTCGCGCGTAGCAAGATCCGCGAAATCGCATTCCGCGGTGAAATCCCTGGCCTCACCAAGGCGAGCTGGTAATAGGAGAAACATAAATGAGCATGAGTGATCCTATCGCCGATATGCTGACTCGCATCCGCAATGCGCAGATGGTCGAGAAGGTTTCGGTGACTATGCCCTCGTCGAAAGTCAAGGTTGCGATTGCGCAGGTTTTGAAGGACGAAGGTTATATCGACGATTTCGCAGTGAAGGCTGAAGGTGCGAAGTCGGAATTGAACATCGCGTTGAAGTACTACGCTGGCCGTCCGGTTATCGAGCGCCTCGAGCGCGTGTCGAAGCCTGGTCTGCGCGTGTACCGCGGTCGCAACGACATTCCTCAGGTGATGAATGGCCTGGGCGTTGCAATCGTCTCGACGCCGAAGGGCGTGATGACTGACCGCAAGGCGCGCCAGACCGGCGTCGGTGGCGAAGTCATCTGCTACGTCGCTTAACGCCGAAGGGAGAAGAAACATGTCTCGAGTAGGTAAGAGCCCGATCGCGTTGCCGCAAGGCGCCGAAGTGGCCGTCAAGGGCGACGTCATCACCGTCAAGGGTCCGCTCGGCACGATTTCGCAAGCGGGTAATCCGCTGGTGAGCGTGGCGAACGACAACGGTACGTTGAATTTCGCGCCGGCTGACGAAAGCCGCGAAGCGAACGCGATGTCCGGCACGATGCGCGCCCTGGTGGCGAACATGGTGCATGGCGTCACCAAGGGTTTCGAACGCAGACTGACGCTGGTTGGCGTCGGTTATCGTGCACAAGCGCAAGGCGACAAGCTGAATCTGTCGCTGGGTTTCTCGCACCCCGTGGTGCACCAGATGCCGGAAGGCGTCAAGGCTGAAACCCCGACGCAGACCGAAATCGTGATCAAGGGGATCGATAAGCAGAAAGTCGGCCAAGTCGCGGCGGAAGTTCGTGGCTATCGTCCGCCGGAGCCCTATAAGGGCAAGGGCGTGCGTTATGCCGACGAGGTCGTGATCCTCAAAGAAACGAAGAAGAAGTAAGGGTGCGCAATCATGGATAAGACTCAATCTCGCCTGCGCCGCGCTCGTCAGACGCGTATCAAGATCGCTGAGCTGCAGGTCGCGCGTCTCGCCGTGCATCGCACGAATACGCATATCTACGCGCAAGTGTTCTCGGCATGCGGCACGAAGGTGCTTGCAAGCGCCTCGACGCTGGAAGCCGAAGTGCGCGCTGAACTGGCTGACAAGTCGGGCAAGGGCGGCAATATCAACGCTGCAACCCTGATCGGCAAGCGTATTGCCGAAAAGGCTAAGGCTGCCGGCATCGAATCCGTCGCCTTTGACCGCTCGGGTTTCCGCTACCACGGCCGCGTGAAAGCGCTGGCTGATGCCGCGCGCGAAGCCGGGCTCAAGTTCTAAGGGAAGAATTCGTCATGGCAAAGATGCAAGCGAAAGTTCAGGCTGACGAACGCGACGACGGCCTGCGCGAAAAGATGATTTCGGTCAACCGCGTGACCAAGGTCGTGAAGGGCGGCCGGATTCTCGGTTTCGCCGCACTGACCGTGGTTGGCGACGGCGATGGCCGCGTCGGCATGGGCAAGGGCAAAGCGAAGGAAGTTCCGGTCGCCGTTCAAAAGGCAATGGAGCAAGCCCGCCGCAACATGTTCAAGGTGCCGCTCAAGAACGGTACGTTGCAACACGAAGTGCACGGTAAGCATGGTGCTTCCGCAGTCCTCCTCGCTCCGGCGAAGGACGGTACTGGCGTGATCGCAGGCGGCCCGATGCGCGCAGTGTTCGACGTGATGGGCGTGCAGAACGTGGTGGCCAAGAGCCACGGTTCGACGAACCCGTACAATCTCGTTCGTGCAACGCTCGACGGTCTGCGTAAGCAGTCCACGCCGGGCGACATCGCGGCGAAGCGCGGCAAGTCCGTCGAAGATATTTTGGGCTAAGCCTCGAGGTCATCATGTCTGAGAAAACTGTCAAGATTCAGCTCGTTAAGAGCCTGATCGGGACCCGCGAAACGCACCGCGCTACGGTGCGTGGCCTCGGCCTGCGTCGCCTCAACTCGGTGAGCGAGCTGCAGGACACGCCGGCAGTGCGCGGGATGATCAACAAGGTTTCATACCTCGTTAAGGTCATCGGCTAAGGCCGCCGACTAGGATCCAAGGAGTTGAACATGGAATTGAATAACCTGAAGCCGGCAGAAGGCGCGAAGCACGCTAAGCGTCGCGTCGGTCGTGGCATCGGTTCGGGCCTCGGCAAGACTGCAGGTCGCGGCCACAAGGGTCAGAAATCGCGTTCGGGCGGCTTTCACAAAGTCGGCTTCGAAGGCGGTCAGATGCCTCTGCAGCGTCGTCTGCCGAAGCGCGGCTTCACTTCGCTGACGAAGGAATTCGTCGGTCAAGTGCGCCTGGCTGATCTCGAGAAGTTGCCGGTCGACGAAATCGATCTGTTGGCTTTGAAGCAAGCGGGTCTGGTCGGCGAGCTCATCAAGAGCGCGAAGATCATCAAGACCGGCGAGATCACCCGCAAGGTCACGGTGAAGGGTCTGACGGCAACGAAGGGCGCCCGTGCAGCAATCGAAGCCGCTGGCGGCTCGTTCGCCGAGTAACGCGATTTCGCCGTTACTAGCACTAGCATCGGAGAAGGTTCTTGGCTAACAGCCCGAGTCTCGCAAAACCCGGTCGAAGCGCGGCGAAATTTGGCGATCTGCGTCGGCGTGCAGTGTTCCTGCTGCTGGCGTTGGTTGTCTACCGCATTGGTGCGCATATTCCGGTTCCCGGCATCGATCCGGATCAGCTGGCGAAGTTGTTCCAAAGCCAGTCGGGCGGCATCCTTGGCATGTTCAACATGTTTTCGGGTGGCGCGCTGTCACGATTCACGATTTTCGCGTTGGGCATCATGCCCTACATTTCGGCCTCGATCATCATGCAGTTGTTGTCGATCGTGTCGCCGCAAATGGAGGCGTTGAAGAAGGAAGGACAGGCAGGTCAACGAAAGATCACGCAGTACACGCGGATCTTCACGGTGGTTCTGGCAACCTTCCAGGCTTTCGGTATTGCGGTGGCGCTGGAAAATCAGCCCGGCCTGGTACTGGATCCCGGCATGGTGTTCCGGCTGACGACGGTGGTCACGCTGGTGACGGGCACGATGTTCCTGATGTGGCTTGGTGAGCAGATCACGGAGCGCGGTCTTGGCAACGGCATCTCGATCATCATTTTCGGTGGTATCGCGGCAGGCTTTCCGAATGCAATCGGCGGTCTGTTCGAGCTGGTTCGCACCGGTTCGATGAGCATCATCTCGGCGATCATCATCGTCGCGTTGATCGCGGCGGTTACGTATCTGGTCGTGTTCATCGAACGCGGTCAGCGCAAGATCCTCGTGAATTATGCGAAGCGCCAGGTCGGTAACAAGATTTACGGTGGACAGTCGTCACATCTGCCGCTGAAGCTGAACATGTCGGGTGTGATTCCGCCGATCTTCGCGTCGTCGATCATTCTCTTCCCGGCAACCATCCTGAACTGGTTCAGTTCGGGAACGCGTACCGGCTGGTTCGCGAACACGTTGCACAGCGTGGCTGAAGCCCTCAAGCCCGGTCAACCTGTGTACGTGCTGCTGTATGCGTTGGCTATCGTGTTCTTCTGCTTCTTCTACACCGCGTTGGTGTTCAACAGCAGGGAAACCGCCGACAACTTGAAGAAGAGCGGTGCGTTCGTTCCGGGTATTCGTCCGGGCGATCAGACTGCACGGTACATCGACCGCATCCTCACGCGTCTGACGCTGGCCGGTGCGATCTACATCGTGTTTGTGTGCTTGTTGCCTGAGTTTCTGGTGTTGCGCTGGAACGTGCCGTTTTATTTTGGTGGAACGTCGCTGCTGATCATTGTCGTCGTCACGATGGACTTCATGGCTCAGGTGCAGTCGTACGTTATGTCGCAACAATATGAATCGCTGCTCAAGAAGGCAAACTTCAAGGGCGGCAACGTCCCGATGCGCTAGTTAGGACTATGGCCAAAGACGATGTAATCCAGATGCAGGGCGAGGTCATTGAAAACCTTCCCAACGCTACTTTCCGGGTGAAATTGGAAAATGGCCATGTCGTCCTGGGACACATATCCGGAAAGATGCGGATGCACTACATCCGTATCCTACCGGGCGACAAGGTTACGGTTGAATTGACGCCTTACGATCTGTCTCGTGCACGGATCGTGTTCCGGGCGAAGTGATTTGAAAAAAGGGTAATATCATGAAAGTGATGGCATCGGTTAAGCGCATTTGCCGCAATTGCAAGATCATTAAGCGCAAGGGCGTTGTGCGCGTGATTTGCAGCTCTGATCCGCGCCACAAACAGCGTCAAGGCTGAACGCCGCGCTTTTTGCTTGCGCTTTTTGTTTGAGGAAAAACAATGGCTCGTATCGCAGGGGTTAACATCCCGAATCACCAGCATACCGAGATCGGCCTGACGGCAATCTTCGGCATTGGTCGCACGCGTTCCCGCGGCATTTGCAGTGCTGCTGGTGTGGAATTTTCGAAGAAGGTCAAGGACCTCACCGACGCAGACCTCGAAAAGCTGCGTGACGAAGTGGGCAAGTTCATCGTCGAAGGCGATCTGCGCCGTGAAGTGACGATGAACATCAAGCGCCTGATGGACTTGGGTTGCTACCGCGGCATGCGTCATCGCAAGGGTCTGCCCCTGCGTGGCCAGCGCACGCGCACCAACGCCCGTACTCGCAAGGGTCCGCGTCGTGCAGCGCAATCGCTGAAGAAGTAAGCGGAACTGACAGTTACAGGAAAACGTAATGGCTAAGGCTTCGAACAACTCCGCGGCGCAACGCGTTCGCAAGAAGGTCAAGAAGAACGTCGCCGAGGGCGTGGTTCACGTTCACGCGTCGTTCAACAACACCATTATCACGATCACCGATCGTCAAGGTAACGCGCTGGCATGGGCGACCTCGGGCGGCCAGGGTTTCAAAGGCTCGCGTAAGTCGACGCCTTTCGCCGCTCAGGTTGCAGCAGAATCGGCTGGCCGCGTGGCAATGGAATACGGCGTGAAGAACCTCGAAGTGCGGATCAAGGGCCCCGGCCCTGGCCGTGAGTCGGCGGTGCGCGCGCTGCATGGTCTTGGCATCAAGATCACCGCGATCTCCGACGTGACGCCGGTCCCGCACAACGGCTGCCGTCCGCCGAAGCGTCGTCGTATCTAAAGTCGCGCATCAGTTGATTCGCGACCGCATGTTTCCTGTCGATGCGAAAGCGTCGGCGGGCTTCGTGCGTTATGCATCTGCTTCGCGCATTTCACTAAGCCCACCGTTCGGCCTATAGGGTTCGAACTAGCGCAGACGAAAGTTTGCGTGATCAATTTTTAAGGATTCAAAGTGGCACGCTATACCGGTCCCAAAGCCAAGCTGTCCCGCCGTGAAGGCACCGATCTGTTCCTGAAGAGCGCACGCCGCTCGCTCGCCGACAAGTGCAAGCTCGACAGCAAGCCTGGTCAACATGGCCGCATTTCGGGCGCACGTACGTCCGACTACGGCACCCAGTTGCGCGAAAAGCAAAAAGTGAAGCGTATCTATGGCGTGCTCGAGCGTCAGTTCCGCCGCTACTTCGCTGAAGCCGACCGCCGCAAGGGTCCGACGGGCGAGAACCTGCTGCAATTGCTCGAATCGCGCCTGGACAATGTCGTTTATCGCATGGGCTTCGGCTCGACGCGCGCTGAAGCACGTCAGCTCGTGAGCCACAAGTCGATCGTCGTGAACGGCCAAGTCGCGAATATCCCGTCGCTGCAAGTGAAGTCGGGCGACGTCATCTCCGTGCGTGAGCAGTCGCGCAAGCAGGCTCGTATCGTCGAAGCGCTGTCGCTCGCCGAGCAAGGCGGTATGCCGAGCTGGGTGTCGGTCGACGCCAAGAAGTTCGAAGGAACGTTCAAGTCGATGCCGGAACGCAGCGATATCGCTGGCGACATCAACGAAAGCCTGATCGTCGAATTGTATTCGCGTTAATCGCGCGGTTAATCGCGCGGTAACCGGATTGGCAGCCGGGGACCCTGATTGCCGGTGGCAAGAGGGCGGCCTCGGCTGTTTTTTTCAGGTTGTTACCGGTCAGCCTTATCGGTGTAACGAGCCGAGGGTATTGAAAAGGAAAACCTATGCAAACCAGTTTGTTGAAGCCCAAGATCATTGCAGTTGAATCGCTTGGCGAGAGCCATGCGAAAGTGGTTATGGAGCCGTTCGAACGCGGCTATGGCCACACCTTGGGCAACGCGCTTCGGCGCGTGCTGTTGTCGTCGATGGTGGGCTACGCGCCGACCGAAGTGACGATTGCAGGCGTAGTGCACGAATACTCGACGCTCGACGGTGTGCAAGAGGATGTGGTCAACCTGCTGTTGAACCTGAAGGGCGTCGTCTTCAAGCTGCATAACCGCGACGAAGTCACGGTGACGCTGCGCAAGGAAGGCGAAGGCCTCGTCACGGCTGGCGATATCGAACTCGCGCATGATTGCGAGGTCATCAATCCCGGTCACGTGATTGCCCATCTCTCGAAGGGCGGCAAGCTCGACGTCCAGATCAAGATTGAAAAGGGCCGTGGCTACGTGCCGGGCAACGTGCGTCGTTATGGCGAGGAATCGGCCAAGATCATCGGTCGTATCGTGCTTGACGCGTCGTTCTCGCCGGTTCGCCGCGTGAGCTATGCCGTGGAAAGCGCGCGTGTCGAACAGCGTACCGACCTCGACAAGCTCGTGATGAACATCGAAACCAACGGCGTGATCTCGCCGGAGGAAGCGATCCGTCAATCGGCGCGCATTCTGGTCGATCAGTTGTCGGTCTTCGCAGCGCTGGAAGGCACGGAAGCGGCAGCGGAAGCGCCGTCGCGTGCGCCGCAGATCGATCCGATCCTGCTGCGCCCGGTGGATGACCTGGAACTCACGGTTCGCTCGGCGAACTGTCTGAAGGCCGAAAACATCTACTACATCGGCGATCTTATCCAGCGTACGGAAAACGAACTGCTGAAGACGCCGAATCTGGGCCGCAAGTCGCTGAACGAAATCAAGGAAGTCTTGGCTTCGCGCGGTCTGACGCTCGGCATGAAGCTCGAAAACTGGCCGCCGGCTGGTCTCGACAAGTAAGCGAAAGAGTCAATCGCGTTACTGGCAAAGACGCGGATTTTGCTTTAAAATCCGCGTCTTGCTTTTTCTTCGACCGGCCCGTGCGCCACTTTAGAGCGCAATAGAAGAGCTGGATCAAAACTCGTTTAAGGAACTGAAATGCGCCATAAGCATGGTTTGCGGAAACTGAACCGCACGAGCAGCCACCGTCTGGCAATGCTCCGTAATATGTCGAACTCGCTGATCGAGCACGAAGTCATCAAGACGACGCTGCCGAAAGCCAAGGAACTGCGCAAGGTCGTCGAGCCCCTCATCACGCTCGGCAAGAAGCCGTCGTTGGCAAATCGTCGTCTGGCTTTCAATCGCCTGCGCGATCGTGACTCCGTCGCAAAGCTGTTCGACGTCCTCGGCCCGCGTTACGCAAGCCGTCCGGGTGGCTACCTCAGCATCCTGAAGTTTGGTTTCCGTGTTGGCGACAACGCACCGATGGCGCTGGTTCAACTGATGGACCGCCCGGAAGTCGAAGAAACCGAAGAAGTTCAGGAAGCTGAATAAATTCGGTTGGTGATGAACGAAAAGGTCAAGCGTAGCTTGGCCTTTTTGCATTGTGGGCTTCGGAGTCGTTGCGGTCGTCGAAGTGAGCGGAGTGCTACGATAAGGCCCGATCCACAAGTCTCACGTGCCGCGCCGCACCGGAGCCCGAAGTGAATGTCCCTGTCGTCCTTATGCTGACCACCGTTCCGGATGCACACGCTGCCGACAAGTTGGCGCAAGCGGTGCTCGAGGCGCGCCTGGCTGCGTGCGTGACGAGGCTCGGCGAAGTGCAATCGCAATATCACTGGAAGGGCGCACTGGAGACATCGCGGGAAGTGCAGTTGCTCTTCAAGACGAGCCTTGCGTGCAGCGCCGAATTGCAGCGCTTCGTCGCGGCGGCGCATCCTTATGAAACGCCCGAAATTCTTGTCTGGCAGGCCGATGCATCGCCGGGATATGGACAATGGGTCAATGCAGAAACGCAGCGTCCTCTTCATGTTTGATCTTCCTCGTCTCTTTTTGCGTTGGCTGATCGCCGCGACGCTCGCCTTTCTGCCTTTGGCGATAAACGCCGCGCACGCCGCGGACGACTTCCTCGATCCCGCCGTCGCCTTCAAGTTCAGTGCGTCCGAACAGCCGGGCGAAGTGGACGTGCGTTATAAGATCGCCGACGGTTACTACATGTATCGCGAGCGCTTTGCCTTTGCGGTCAAAAGCGGCGGGGCGATTATAGGCGCGGCGCAACTACCCGCCGGCAAGGTTCATTTCGACCAGACATTCAACAAGGACGTCGAAACCTATCGCGGCGAACTACTCATCCGCATTCCGGTGACTCAGGCAAAAGGGCCGTTCGAGTTATCGGTGACGTCGCAAGGTTGCGCGGATCAGGGCATCTGCTATCCGCCGATGGAGCGCGTTTATCGCGTCAAGGGCGACGCGTTGCAAGCTGCGAGTGCCAGTTCTGCGACGTCTCCAGCGACAAACACTGCGTCGTCCCAATCCTGGTTCGAACGCGCGACGAGCGCCGACTACGCGCAGTCGATGCTCGAAGGCGGCGGCTTCTTCGCTGTGGTCGGCTTGTACTTTCTGGCGGGCATGGTGTTGAGCTTGTTGCCTTGCTCGTATCCGATGATCCCGATTCTTTCCGCGATCATCGTCGGCGAAGGCGCGCGCGTCACGCGCACGCGTGGCTTTGCGCTGTCGGTGTCCTACGTCGTCGGCATGGCGCTTGTCTATACCGCGCTTGGGATTGCCGCAGCGCTCGTCGGTCAAAGCCTCGGCGCGTGGCTGCAAAACCCGTGGGTGCTGGGCGCGTTCGGCATCCTGCTCGCGGTTTTCGCGATCGCGCTGATCTCGGGAGTCGATATCGCGTTGCCGGAGCGCTGGCAAAGCGGCGTCAACGAGGCGTCTCAGAAACGCGGCGGCGGTAAGTTCGCGGCGGTCGCCGTGATGGGCGCGTTGTCGGCGCTCGTCGTCGGCGCGTGCATGACCGCGCCGCTTTTCGCCGTGCTCGCGTTTGTCGCGCACACGGGCAACGCCGTGCTCGGCGGGGCCGCGCTGTTCGCCATGGGTATCGGGCTTGGTGTGCCGTTGCTGATCATCGGTCTCGGCGCGGGGTCGGTGCTGCCGCGAGCGGGCGCCTGGATGGACGGCGTGAAGGTGTTTTTCGGCGTCGCGTTGCTTGCGGCCGCTTTGTGGATCGTGTGGCCGGTCATCGGTGGCGTCGCGCAAATGTTGCTCGCCGCGCTTTGGCTGCTGGTCGCGGCGGCATCGCTCGGCCTATTTGCGTCGGGCGCGATCGCGCCGGTCAACGTCTGGAAGCGGCTGGGGCGCGGCCTGGGCGCCGCGTTTGCCATCTGGGCGGCGGCGTTGCTGGTCGGTCTCGCGGCGGGATCGACGGATGCATTGCGCCCGCTAGCCGTACTAGCCGCGCGCGGCGGCAGCAATGCAGGCGCGACGGCACGAGCATCGGGGCCGATCTTCGCGCCGGTCAAGTCAGCGACGGAACTGGATTCGGCGGTGAAATCGGCGGCACGTCCCGCCATGCTCGACTTTTATGCCGACTGGTGCGTGTCCTGCAAGGAAATGGAGAACCTGACTTTCTCCGACGCCCGTGTTCAGGCGCGTCTCGCGCAACTCAATCTGTTGCGTGCGGACGTGACCGCGAACAACACCGATGATCAGACCTTGCTCAAGCGCTTCAAGCTGTTCGGCCCGCCCGGCATCATCTTCTTCGATGCGCAAGGCAACGAGGTCGCGCGCGTGGTCGGCTATGAATCGGCGGATACGTTTTTGAAAAGCCTCGATAAAGTCAGTCCGGCGAACGGATGACGAAGGGCGATGCATTGCGCACCGCCCTGAAACGACTTATTTCGACGCCCGCAAAATCTTCGCGGCATCCAGCGCGAAATAGGTCAAGACGCCATCCGCGCCCGCGCGTTTGAACGCGAGCAGCGCTTCCATCATCGTCTTGTCGTGATCGAGCCAGCCGTTTTGCGCGGCGGCCTTGATCATCGCGTACTCGCCGCTCACCTGATAGGCGTACGTCGGAAAGCGGAACTCGTCCTTCACGCGCCGCACGATGTCGAGATACGGCATGCCGGGCTTGACCATCACCATGTCCGCGCCTTCCTCGATGTCCATGCGCACTTCGCGCATCGCTTCATCAGAGTTCGCCGGGTCCATTTGATACGTCATCTTGTTGCCCTTGCCGAGATTCGCGGCGGAGCCGACGGCATCGCGGAACGGGCCATAGAACGCCGATGCGAATTTCGCCGCGTAAGCCATGATGCGCGTGTGGATGTGGCCGTCGCTTTCCAGCATCTCGCGAATGGCGCCGATGCGTCCGTCCATCATGTCCGACGGCGCCACGATATCCACGCCTGCTTCTGCCTGAGTGCGCGCCTGATCGACGAGAATCTCGGTCGTTTCGTCGTTCTTCACGTAGCCTTCTTCATCGAGCACGCCGTCCTGGCCGTGACTCGTGTACGGGTCGAGTGCGACATCGGTGAGTACGCCGAGCGTCGGGAAGTTCTTCTTCAGTTCGCGCACGGCACGCGGAATCAGACCTTCGGGATTGATCGCCTCGCGTCCATCCGGTGTTTTCAGCGACGGTTCGATTGCCGGAAAGAGCGAGATCACGGGCACGCCCAGTTCGACGCACTGCTCGGCCACGCTCATCAACAAGTCGACGGACGTGCGCTCGACGCCGGGCATCGACGGCACGGCATGCCGCACGTTGGTGCCTTCGACGATGAACACGGGATAAATCAGATCGTTCGTGGTGAGGATGTTCTCGCGCATCAGACGGCGTGAGAAGTCATCGCGGCGCATGCGGCGCGGGCGATGATGGGGATAGAAACTCATGACTTGGCTCGGTTTGAAGTGCTTCGGGGACGAGGATGAAAACGCGCTTCGAAAATGCTCGAAGCCTTGCCGGGCAAGCGCTCGGAGCGGTCCGGAAACGTTTTGAGACAATGGTATATCATACCGATCGAGTAAGGCGCTTCGCGCTGAACTCCCCGCTTCTCCTCCCTGAGCGGGTGCCTGTCGTTATTCGATCAGGCTGTTAACCCGCCGTCATGCGGCGGGTTTTTTTCATGCCGCACGCGTTAATTTTCACTCCGCGACGTCTTCCGAAGCCGCTTGCTTAGGCGCGAGCCAGCCTTCGATAAGCTTATGCGCTTCTTCCAGTCCCGTGCGCTTGAGCGCTGAAAAAAGCTGCACGCTCAATTCACCGCGGTAGCCCGCATCCTTGTACTCGCCGAATGCTTTTTTCGTCGCGCGCAGGGCGTTGGTCATCTCCTGTCGCGTCAATTTGTCGCATTTGGTGAGCAGCGCGTGAATGGGCTTACCGGTGGGCGCGAACCAGTCGATCATGATCTGGTCGAGCTCGGTGAGCGGACGACGCGAGTCCATCATCAGGATCATGCCGCGTAATTGAGCGCGGCTTTGCAGATACGTCGAAAGCAGTTGCTGCCAGTGCGCCTTTGCGGCGCCTGGCACTTCGGCATAGCCGTAACCCGGAAGATCGACCAGAAAGCCGGTCGGTTCGTCTTCAGGCCCGACGGAGAAGTAGTTGATGTGCTGCGTGCGTCCGGGCGTCTTGCTGGCGAACGCGAGCCGCTTCTGATTGCAGAGCACATTGATCGCAGTGGACTTGCCTGCGTTGGAACGGCCGCCGAAAGCGATTTCAGGTTGCGGCGTCGGCGGCAGATCACGAAGGTGATTGACAGTGGTGAAGAAGCGAGCTTGATGGAGCAGAAATGGCATTTGGCGGGTCGACTGAGAGAGCTGCGAAAACATGAAGCCTTGAGAACCCGGCAAATACTGGGCATGCCCCGACTGGCGTCTTTGCGTGTAGCGGGTTATTGTACAATACGACGGTTTTTTAAAGATCCGCACGGGCACGGAAGACCCGGGTTGCAAGCGCACCCACAATGGAGCGAGACAGTTTTAAGGGCGTCTTTTGAGCCCTTTCGTTCGGGTCATGTTGTGGCCGTTCCCGGTTTGCCGCCGTCGTTTTTTGCAGAACCTCACATTCTCACAAGACGAAAAACAGGGTACGCGAATGAACCGACTGTACAGGTCTCTGATGTTGATTCAGGCAGCGGCGGCTTTCGGTGGATTGATAACAGCATCAGCAAACGCGGCTGAGCCCGCGCAACCGGCAAAGCCGGATGTGGCCCGAGGTCAGGCCATTGCAACCCAAGTGTGCGCGGCGTGTCATGCGGCGGATGGCAACAGCGCTGGCGCGGCGTTTCCCAAGCTCGCGGGCCAGCACGCCGAATACATCGTCAAGCAGTTGAAGGATTACAAGACGCAGCCGGGAGCCAAGGCGCCGGCGCGTAACAATCCGATCATGGCGGGCATTGCGGGCGCGTTGTCGGATCAGGACATGATCAACGTCGCCGCATACTTTGCGTCGCAGAAGGCCAAGCCCAACTTTGCGCGCGACAAGAACGACGTTGTGCTCGGGCAGAAGATTTATCGCGGCGGCATCGCGGACAAGGGTGTGCCGGCGTGCGCGGCGTGCCACGGCGCTACAGGCATGGGTATCCCGGTGCAATATCCGCGGCTGTCGTGGCAGTGGGGCGATTACACGGTGGCGCAGTTGAATGCGTTCGCGCAAGGCACGCGTAACAATAGCGAGCCCATGCATGCCATCTCCTCCCGTTTGAGCGAAACGGAGATGAAAGCGGTGGCGGATTACATCGCCGGTTTGCATTGATCCGGGCAGGGCATGCGTTCTTCGGCATCGAACCCGGTAATCGTCGATACTGAGTTGCCCCAAGCGTTGCCCGTAAGTTGCCACTGAGCAAACATTAAGCAGCCGGTCCAACGAGGCCGGCGCGAAAACAAGAAAAGGGTGGGACGTCGGTCGACGAGGCCGCTCGCGTCGCCACCCTTTTTTGCTGTCAGTCGGAGTTTGAATGAGCGTCACCACATCGGGATTGCAGTCGAAGTCGAGCCGTCGCGCGGTCAGGCATTTTGTCGAACTCGTGAGTTCGATGCGCTTCGCCATCGCCTTGCTGGTCGTACTGGCCATAGCAAGCATCATCGGCACGGTGCTTACGCAAGACGACCCGTACCCCAACTACGTCAATCAGTTCGGCCCGTTCTGGGCGGACATCTTCCGCGGCATCAGCATCTACACCGTGTACAGCGCGTGGTGGTTCATGCTGATCCTGATCTTTCTCGTGATTTCGGTCTCGCTATGCGTCATTCGCAACGGCCCGAAAATGATCGCGGACCTCAAGAGCTGGAAGGATCGCGTTCACGAAGGCGGCTTGCGCGCGTTTCATCACAAGGGTGAATTCGTGGTCAGCGCGGATCGCGCGCAGACGGCCGCCACGCTCGAACGTCTTTCCGCAAAGATGGGTTATCGCTTTGTCACGCGTCAGATTGACGCAGGCTCGACGCTCATCGCGGGCAAGCGCGGGGCGCTCACGAAGATCGGCTACATCTCGGCGCATCTGGCTATCGTGATCATTTGCGTCGGCGGGCTGCTCGACAGCAATCTGCCCATCAAGCTGCAGATGTGGCTCTTCAACAAGACGCCCATTCAGACCAACGCGGTCATCAACGACATTCCGGCGGAGCATCGCCTGTCCGTGTCGAATCCGACGTTTCGCGGTTACGCGTGGGTTCCGGAAGGTCAATACGTCGGCACGGCAATCTTGAATCAACAGGACGGCTCGATTATTCAGGACTTGCCGTTCTCGATTCAACTCGACAAATTCATCGTCGATTACTACTCGACCGGCATGCCGAAGCTGTTCGCGAGCGACATCGTGGTAATCGACCACAAGACCGGCAAGCGCATTCCGGCGCGCGTCGAGGTGAACAAGCCGTTCACGTACGACGGCGTGTCGATCTATCAGTCGAGTTTTCAGGATGGCGGCTCGAAGATGCAGATGACCGCCTGGCCCATGAGCGGCGGCAGCGCGAAAACCACGCCCTTCAACGGTACGATCGGCGGCACTGCGCCCGTGAATCAGCAGATTGCCGGTGCGCAAGGCCAAACGGTCGAATTCACCGATTTCCGCGCAATCAACGTCGAAAACATGACGGACGGCAACGGTGCGCCGGACGCACGCGGCGTCGGCAAGAAGGAAACCTTGCGCGATGCGTTCGACGAGCGCCTCGGCTCCGGCGCAAAGACGTCGAAGCCGACGGATCTGCGCAATATCGGCCCATCGGTGCAGTACAAGGTGCGCGGCACGGACGGTCAGGCGCGCGAGTACAGCAACTACATGTTGCCGGTCGATGTCAGCGGTCAGCGGATGTTCCTCGCCGGCATGCGCCTGAGCCCGAGCGATCCGTTCCGCTACTTGCGCATTCCTGCCGACGAGCAAGGCACGGTGAAGGAATGGATGAATCTGCGCGCCGCGCTTGCCACGCCCGCGACGCGCATCGAGGCTGCGCATCGGTTCGCGCAGCGTTCCGTGCCCCAGGAAAACGGCGATTTGCAGAAGCACCTGGACGAAAGCGCGATCCGCGTGCTGAATCTTTTCGCCGGCGCGGATGAATCGGGCAACGGGTCCACGAATCCGCAAATGAGCGGCGGATTTCAAAGTATCGCGGCGTTCATCGATCGTTCGGTGCCGAAGGGCGAGCAAGAAAAGGCCGCCGGTTTGCTCATGCGCATGCTGGAAGGCGCAATGTGGGACGTCTGGCAGATTTCTCGCGAACAAAACGGCGAGCCGGCCGCAAAAGTGGACGAGAAGAACAGCGCCTTCGTTCAGTCGTCCATCAACGCGCTTTCCGACAGCTTTCTGTACGGATCGCCGGTATTTTTGCAGCTCGACACCTTCAAACAGGTGCAAGCATCGGTATTCCAGCTAACGCGCGCACCGGGCAAAAAAGTGGTGTATCTTGGCAGCCTCCTGCTCGTGCTCGGCATTTTCTCGATGTTTTACGTGCGTGAACGCCGGCTCTGGTTCTGGCTCAAAGATTCAGGGCAAGGCGGTGCGAGCGTTTTGATGGCAATGTCCACGGCGCGCCGCACGCTCGATTTCGAGAAGGAATTCGAGCGTACGCGCGCGACGGTCGCGGCGGCGCTCGGGACCACGCCAATCGATCCGGCGGCGCAGCATCCGTCGAAAGCATCGGCGACGCAAACACACGAGCCATCCGCGGCCTCCGGCTCGGAAGTATCAACACGGTAAGATCATGGACCTTTCTCAGACCTCCTCCCACGCGCAGCCCAAGACGCAACGTCCGGCATCATCGTCGTCGGGCCTGCCCGATGTCGCCGTTTTCGACGATCGTCCGTTCCTCAAACGCCTGGGCGCAATCGACTGGCTGTTCGCCATCGCGATGGTCGCGGGCGCGGGCTTCTCGCTCAACCGCTATCACACGTTCATGGACGTGTACGACATGGCGGTGCTGGTCGCCGCAGTGCCGACCTTCGTCGTGCTCGGCTGGCGCTGGAAACCGGCGCGGCTGCTCATCGCGACGATCGCGGTCATGTCGCTGTTCTCGATCCAGCTCTACCAGCACGACCTCGCGCGCGCCGAAACCAACTTCTTCCTCAAATACTTCCTGTCGAGCCAATCCGCGATTCTATGGATGAGCGCGCTCTTCATCCTGGCGACGCTCTTTTACTGGATCGGCCTCGTGTCGCGCTCGCAGACGGGCGGCGCAATCGGCTCGCGCATGACGTGGGTCGCGGTGCTCATGGGCTTCACGGGCCTGATGGTGCGCTGGTACGAGTCGTACATGATCGGCGCGGATGTCGGACACATTCCCATCTCGAATCTGTACGAAGTGTTCGTACTGTTTTGCCTCATCACGTCACTGTTCTATCTCTACTACGAACAGCATTACGCGACGCGTCAGATGGGCGCGTTCGTGCTGCTCGTGATCAGCGCGGCGGTCGGCTTCCTGATGTGGTATTCGATTGCCCGCGACGCGCAGCAGATTCAGCCGCTCGTGCCCGCGCTGCAAAGCTGGTGGATGAAGATTCACGTACCGGCGAACTTCATCGGCTACGGCAGTTTCGCGCTTTCCGCGATGGTTTCCGTCGCGTATCTGGCAAAGCAGCGCGGCTTTTTGGCCGACCGTCTGCCGTCGCTGGAAGTGCTCGACGACGTGATGTACAAGTCCATTGCGGTCGGTTTCGCGTTCTTCACCATCGCGACCATTCTCGGCGCGCTGTGGGCCGCCGAAGCGTGGGGCGGCTACTGGAGCTGGGACCCGAAGGAAACGTGGGCGCTGATCGTCTGGCTGAACTACGCGGCATGGCTGCACATGCGGTTGATGAAGGGCCTGCGCGGCGCGGCGGCGGCGTGGTGGGCGCTGACGGGATTGATCGTCACGACCTTCGCGTTTCTGGGCGTCAACATGTTCCTTTCGGGACTGCACAGTTACGGCAAGCTCTGATCTCGCGCCATCGAAAGAAGAGAAACCGCCATGCGTCGCGCTGGCGGTTTTTTTTTGTCTTGTGATGGAATAGCGGCATCCGGTTTGCTGTTTGCACGTATATGAATGGATGGGCGGCGTATCCAATGCCGCGCAAGCAAAGGGAGTATGGCTCCATGTGGATCAGACGTAATCGCGCGCTTTACGGTGACGATATCGCCGCGCACGAAATCACGCCGCGCGATGTGTTCGAGAATCGGCGGCGTGCGCTGCGTTCGATCGGCGCGCTGGCGGCGACCGGCTTGACTGGCGTGAGCGGCATCGCGAATGCGGCGTTCACATCGCCGGATGCGAAGGGCCAGAAACTCGCGGCGAAAGCGAATCCGAAGTTCATCGCGCTCGACAAGGCGACGTCGCTCAAGGACATCACGAGCTACAACAACTTCTACGAGTTCGGCACCGACAAGGGCGATCCCGCCGAACACGCGGGCACGTTGCGGCCGAGGCCGTGGAAAGTGTCGGTCGAAGGCGCGATCAAGAATCCGAAAACCTACGACATCGACGAGCTTCTGAAGCTCGCGCCACTCGAAGAACGTTTGTATCGCCTGCGATGCGTCGAAGGCTGGTCGATGGTCATTCCGTGGATCGGCGTCTCGCTGTCCGAGCTCATCAAGCGCGCGGAACCCACGGGCAGCGCGAAGTACGTGCAGTTCGTCACGCTTGCCGATCCTTCGCAGATGCCGGGTCTTTCGACGCCGATCCTCGAATGGCCGTATTCCGAAGGCCTGCGCATGGACGAAGCGATGAATCCGCTCACCTTGCTCACCGTCGGCTTGTATGGCGAAGTGCTTCCGAATCAGAACGGCGCGCCGGTGCGTATCGTCGTGCCGTGGAAATACGGCTTCAAGAGCGCGAAGTCGCTGGTCAAGATTCGCTTCGTTGAAAAGCAGCCGCCGACGAGCTGGAATCTATACGCGCCGACGGAATACGGCTTCTATTCGAACGTGAATCCTGGCGTGGATCATCCGCGCTGGAGTCAGGCGACGGAGCGGCGTATTGGCGAGGACGGTTTCTTTGCGCCCAAGCGCAAGACGCTCATGTTCAACGGATATGGCGATCAGGTTGCGTCGCTCTATCAGGGCATGGACCTCAAGAAAAACTTCTGAACGATGCCCACTGTATCCGAACTCAAGGGATCGCAAACGCGCGCGAACGTGCGGTCCGGGCCGCGCTGGATCGCGCCCGCAAAAGTGATCGTGTTCATCGCGGCGCTCTATCCGCTGGCGCGCATTGTGTTGCTCGGCGTCATGGGCGGACTGGGCGCGAATCCGATCGAGTTCATCACGCGTTCGACCGGCCTTTGGACACTCGTCTATGTCTGCATCACGCTCGCCATCACGCCGGTGCGCCGGCTGACGGGCGTAACGGCGCTCGTGCGCTTTCGCCGCATGATCGGCCTTTACGCGTTCTTCTTCGCCGTGCTGCACTTCACGACATACATTTGGTTCGATAAGTGGTTCGATGTCGCCGCGATGTTGAAGGACATCGGCAAGCGGCCGTTCATCACCGTGGGCTTCGCCGCGTTCGTGTTGCTGATACCGCTCGCGGTGACATCGCCGAAAGCGATGGTCCGCAAGCTCGGCCGCCGCTGGCAGATGCTGCATCGGATCATCTATCTCGTCGCTATTCTGGCCATCCTGCATTTCTGGTGGATGAAGGCCGGCAAGCACGATTTCGCCTTGCCGAAGATTTACGGCGCAATCGTGATCGTGTTGCTGGGCTGGCGGCTGATCGCGTGGCTCAAAGGACGAATCGAGCGACGCCGGTTGAGCGCATAAAAAAAGCGATGCCACGGCATCGCTTTTTTGGCTCACGGCATGAAGATTCAGTCTGGCAAAATGGATTCGCCCGCGAACAACTGCTTCACTTCTTCGCGTTCGCGCACCACGCGCGCGCGTTCGCCATCGACCATGATTTCTGCGGCGCGCGCACGCGTGTTGTAGTTCGAGCTCATGACGAAGCCATACGCTCCCGCCGAAAGAATGGCGAGCAAGTCGCCTTGCTCGACGGCCAGTTCACGATCGCGTCCGAGCCAGTCGCCGCTTTCGCAAACCGGGCCGACGACATCGTATAAACGCGCGCTTGCCTTGCGTTCCATGACCGGCACGATGCGATGAAACGCCTCGTACATGGCGGGACGCGCGAGGTCGTTCATCGCGGCATCGACGATAGCGAAGTTCTTCTCTTCACCCGGCTTAAGATACTCGACGCGCGTTAGCAGCACGCCCGCATTGCCGACGAGCGAGCGTCCCGGCTCGAAATACACTTCGCGCTGACCGTGGCCGCGCTCTTCGAAATGCGCGAGCAACGTGCGCACGAAGTCGCCGATATCCGGCGGCGTTTCGTCATCGTACGTAATGCCGAGACCGCCGCCGACATCCACGTGACGAATGCTCATGCCGTCGGACTCGATCTGTTCGACGAGGTCGAGCAGCTTGTCGACGGCATCGAGATACGGGCTCACTTCGGTGATCTGCGAACCGATATGACAGTCGATACCCACGACATCGAGATTCGCCATGTCACGCGCTTCACGATACGTCGCGCGCGCGTCGCCGAAGGCCACGCCGAACTTGTTCGACTTCAAACCGGTGGAGATGTACGGATGCGTTTTGGCGTCGACATCGGGATTCACGCGCAGCGACACGGGCGCCTTCTTGCCAAGCGACTTCGCGACTTCGTTGAGCGCGTGCAACTCGGGAATGGACTCGACGTTGAAGCACTTCACGCCCGCTTCGAGCGCCTCGCGCATCTCGGCCGCGCTCTTGCCGACGCCCGAGAAAACCGTGTTGGAAGCCTTGCCGCCCGCGGCCAGTACACGCGCCAGTTCGCCCGACGACACGATGTCGAAGCCCGCGCCCAAACGCTCGAACACGTTGAGCACCGCGAGATTGCTGTTGGCTTTGACCGCGACGTGCACCGTTGCCTTTCGGCCCGCGCAGGCATCGGCGTAAGCGCGATAGGCGCGCGTCAGTGCATCGCGCGAATAGACGTAAAGCGGCGTGCCGAACTGTTCCGCGAGCGACGCGGCGGGGACGCCTTCGACGTGCAACGCGCCGTCGACGTAGTGGAATGCGGAATCGTTCATGCGTGGATTCGGATGTACGCGGCTTGGTGCGCGTGAGGCTTAGGTCAGTACCCGGCGGGCGCCGGTTTCAGAGTGGTGTCCGGCGAAAGCGACAGCGGCGCGCCGGAGGTATCGGGAATGTCGCCAGTCTCGCTCGCAGCCGATGCAGCGCTTGCCTTGTCGACGGAAGCGGAAGGCGGCGTATCCTGAAGGTCGCTAGGACGCTGCGGCAGTGGCGGGACAGTGGGAAGATAGAGCGGACCACGTTGTCCACAACCGCCGAGTGCGAGTGTTGCCGCGGCGCTCATGCTCAAAGCCGCTACAATCGCGCTCATCCTGAAAACGACTCGCATGACCGTCCCTGTACCATTGAATCGATGGAGTTTAGCATGACAGACCAGGAATACCTGAGCTTGGCAGAGGCCGCGCTGACGGCCATCGAACGTGCTGTGGATCGGGCTGAAGCCGATATCGAATTCGAGCGTAGCGGCAATGTGCTCACGCTGGAATTCGAGAACCGCACGAAGGTGATCGTCAATCTTCAGCCGCCGAAACACGAGATCTGGCTAGCCGCGAAGGCGGGCGGTTTTCACTACAAATACGTGGATGGCGCCTGGCGCGACACACGCGACAACAGCGAGTTTTTCGCCACGCTCACGAAGTATTCGACCGAACAGGCGGGCGAGCCCGTTCGCTTTTCAGCGAAGTAAGGCACGCCCGGCAAGGAACGTCACTGTCCCTTGAACAGATTCATGATGTCCTGCTTTTCCTGCTCGCCGACTTCGGGCGCCGGAGCCGTGACGCCCGACACGCCCGAGGCCGACGACGCCTGACTCACGCCGATTGTCGCGATGAAGCCGTGGCCCGGCGTCATGTCGTCGAAGTACAGTTCGCCACCGAGCGAGGTCACGTCGGGCGGCGTCATCGGCTTGTACTCGGGCAAGCCCTTCAGCGCGCGCGTCATGTAATCCATCCACACGGGCAGTGCGAGACCGCCGCCCGTTTCCTTGTCGCCGAGCGTGCGCGGATTGTCATAGCCGATCCACGCAATCGCCACGAGCGAACGCTGATAGCCGGCGAACCAGGCATCGCGCGAATCGTTCGTCGTGCCGGTCTTGCCTGCGAGGTCGGTGCGCTTCAACTGATTCGTCTTGGCCGCCGTGCCGTGCTGCGCGACGCTTTGCAAAAGGCTATTCATCACGAACGCGTTGCGCGGCGTGATGGCAAGCGGCGCGCTTTGCTGCGCGACGAGCGGTTGCGGATGCGAAACGACCGCGCCGTATGGGTCGGTGATATCGGCGATCAGATACGGATTCACGCGATACCCGCCATTGGCGAACACCGCGTAGCCCGTCGCCATCTGCAGCGGCGTGACGAGACCCGCGCCGAGCGCCATCGGCAAATACGCGGGGTGCCGGTCCGCGTCGAAGCCGAAGCGCGTGATGTACTGCTGCGCGTACTTCGTGCCGATGGTGTTCAAAATGCGGATGGACACCATGTTCTTCGATCTCTGCAGCGCGGAGCGCATGGTCATGGGTCCGTCGAAGCCGCCGCCGTAGTTCTTCGGCTCCCACGCCTGACCGCCGGTTTCGGCGGCGGTGAAGAAGAGCGGACCATCGTTGATGATGGTCGCGGGCGACAAGCCTTTTTCCAGCGACGCCGAATAGATGAACGGCTTGAAGCTCGATCCCGGCTGACGCCACGCTTGCGTCACGTGATTGAACTTGTTCTTGTTGAAGTCGAAACCGCCCACGAGCGCGCGAATGGCGCCGTCCTGCGGCACGAGCGAGATCAGCGCGCCTTCCACTTGCGGCAATTGCGTGATGATCCACTCGCCGTCGTCGTTCTTCATGAGCCGCACGATCGCGCCAGGACGAATGCGGGCATTGGGCTGTGCGCGCGTGGAGAGCGCATTGGAGACGAAGCGCAGATCGGCGCCGTTGATGGTCGCCACGTTGCCGTCGATGAAGCTCGCCTTCACTTCCTTCGTGCTCGCCGACGTGACCACCGCCGCGACGATCTCGCCGTTGTCCGGATGCTCGGCAAGCGCGTCGTCGATAGCCTGCTCGCGGTCGTCCGCATTCGCGGGCAGATCGATGAAACCCTCGGGCCCGCGATATCCATGCCGGCGTTCGTAGTCCATCAGCCCCTTGCGTACCGCGCGGTAGGCGGCGTCCTGATCGGCGGAATCGATCGTGGTCACGACATTGAGACCGCGCGTGTACGCCTCTTCCTTGTACTGCGCGTACATCATCTGCCGCACCATTTCCGCGACGTATTCGGCGTGCACGCTGAACTCGCGGCCTTGTCCCTTCACGACGAGCGGCTGATTCTTCGCCTGGTCGTATTCGTCCTGCGTGATGAAGTTGAGTTCGCGCATGCGCTGAAGGATGTACTCCTGCCTCACCTTCGCGCGCTTCGGATTCACGACCGGGTTATAGGCCGACGGCGCCTTCGGCAGACCGGCGAGCATGGCGGCTTCCGCGAGCGAGATGTCCTTCAGATCCTTGCCGAAGTACACCCGGGCGGCGCTCGCAAAACCATACGCGCGCTGTCCGAGATAGATCTGATTCATATAGACCTCGAGAATCTGATCTTTCGTCAGCGCGCGCTCGATCTTGTAAGCGAGCAGCATCTCGTAGATCTTGCGCGTGTAGGTCTTCTCGCTCGACAGGAAGAAGTTGCGCGCGACCTGCATGGTGATCGTGCTTGCGCCCTGTGACGCGTGACCGTTCGACAGCGCCACCGTGCCCGCGCGCAGGATGCCGGTGAGATCGACGCCGCCGTGGTCGTAGAAACGCGAGTCCTCGATGGCGAGCACCGCTTTCTTGAGATGGTCCGGCACGTCGCGAATGCGCACGACGCTGCGCCGCTCTTCGCCGAACTCGCCGATCAGCACGTGATCCGCCGTATAGATGCGCAGCGGCACCTTCGGCTTGTAGTCAGTGAGCGCATCGAGCGAAGGCAGGTTCGGCATCGCGACGACGAGCGCATACCCGAGCACGAGCGCCGCGCAAACGATTAGCGCGAAAAAGCTGATGACAAGCGCGGAAAGCAGCCGCAAATACCACGGTCGCCTGGTCGTCTGACCTTCGGGCGGTTTGGATGGCGGGTTGGTCGGGGAAGAGGATTGCATGGCACCACCAAAAAACGGTCTCGGGATTATAGCCGTCCGGGTTTCGAGCCTTTCTTAAGACTTGCGACGAACCGCGGGCGTGCTTCGGTCCCGTTTCTCCTGCTTCGGAACTTCGTCCCTTCAAGATACGCGGGATCGTGCGGATAAGCACCTCTGAAACGCGCCAAACACACGCGTTAGCCATTTGGCTGAATGTTCGAAAGACGCGCGGCTCACCACAATTCTTCTCGTGCAAGCGCTCGAAAGGTTCGGCGCGCAAGAGACGATGGAGTGAGTCATGAACAAGGCCTTATTGACAGTTACGCGCCGCTTTGCAGCGGGTATCGATGTGAGCGAAAGCGCGGTGCGAATAGTGGTGCTCAGCAAGCGCGTGCGTTCGCCGTCGGCGGTGTGCGTCGAGCATATCGATTGGGTGGCGCTCGAACCGGGCGCGGTGATCGACGGCGAGTTCGTCGATCGCGCCGCCGTGATCGCGGCGCTCTGCGATACCGTCGAGCGCTTGCCGCAGAACGGCGTGTCGCGCGCGCTGCGTTGCGCAATGGGCTTGCCGTCGTCCGCGACGCTCACCACGCGCGTGCCGCTCACCGCGTTGCTGGAGACGCGCGATGCGCCCGCGCTCGTGGCGGACGGCGATCCGCGCGGCGTGCTCGAACCCGCCGTGCTCGCGGAGGCCGAGCGCATCTCGGGCATCGAACGCGGCGCGCTCGCGGTGGACTGGTCAGTCGAAACGCAGGAGGACGGCCGCGCGCAAGTCGCGATTGCCGCCACTGCGCGCCGGCATGTCGAGGCGCGCGTCGAAACGGCGGCTGCGGCGGGAATCGCGCTGTCCGCCATCGACGGCGAACCGGCGGCCGCCATGCGCGCAATGCGTCATTCCGGCAAGGTGGAGCTCGGTCCGGATGCGCGCTTCATGTTTTGCTGGCTCGAAAAAACGGGGCTGCACGGCTGGGTCGCCGGCGCTCACGGTGTCGAGTCCGAAGTGCGGTATCCGGCGCCCGAGCATTCATGTCTCGCCGACGCGCTCCGCGATCTCGCTGGCACCGATGCGCCGCTCGACTGCGTGTACGTCGGCGGCGAAGCGGACCTGATGGCGCAGGCCGCGCTGCCACTTCCCGCGCTGGCGAAGATGTTCGGCTGCCCGGCGCTGCCGTTCGAGTGCGCGCCGTATTGCAATGGCGTGGCGGGCATCGATGCGTCGCTCAAACATTCGCCGCTCTTCGCGGTGGCGTTCGGTCTGGCGTTGCGCGAGGTGCTGCAATGAGCGGCGCGAGCGTGGTCGAAGGTTTCAACCTGCTTCCTTACCGCTTGCGCAAGCGGCGCGAGATGCGCCGTCAGCGGCTCGCGATTCTCGCGGCGGCGAGTCTTGCCGGATGCGCGGCGGTCGGCGCGGTCGCGGGCTGGGATGCCTTGCAGCGCGCGCGTCTGGATGAACGGCGTCTCGCGCTGGAAGCGTCGCTACGGACATCGGGCGCGCAGCTCGAAGAGCACGCACGGCTCACGCGTGCCGAAGCCGACCGGCGGCGCGCGCGCCAAAACGCGCAACCGCTTGCCGCGCCGCGCGACCGTTTTCTCGCGCTTCTCGACGCGCTGGCTGACGCGCCCCGGCAACCCGGCGTCGAGCTGCAACGCGTCTCGCAACGGACCGACGAAGTCGAACTCGCGGCGCTCGCACCCGATTCGCAAGCGGCGGCGAACTGGCTCAAGCGTCTGGAGGACGTGCGCGACGTGCAGTCGGTGGAAGTGATCGAGATGAAGCGGCGGCCAACCACGCCGGCGCCGGCGAGGCGCGATGCCGTATCGAACGTCGAACGCTACGAATTCACGGCGCTGGTGCGCTACGCACGCAAAATCGCGGCGGCGGCAAAGACCGCGCAACCCGCGCTCGCCGTCCGCCGCACGACCAACACCGCTCACGGGAGCAGTCAATGAACACGATGTCCTTCAACGATGCCGGCCGTCTGCGCTCAGTCGCGGCCTTCCATGAATGGCCGCTTCGATGGACGCTCTGCGGCGCGATGCTTCTCGCGGCGATCATCTGCGTCATCGGCGTGCAGGGCTGGCGCGCGGCCGGTCTGATCGATCTCGATGCAAGCCACGCGGCGCTCTCCGCCGCGCAGGAGAAAGCGGGCCAACTGCGCGGTATCGAGGCGCAATTGCCCGATCTGCGCAAACGCGTGGCGGCGGGCGGTCTGAACCCTGAACACTGGACTGCCGCCGATGCGCTGCACGCCGTAGCCAGTCTCGCCGCGCAAAGCGGGTTGCACGTGACGGAGATCGAGCCGCTTCAGACGAAACTCGCCGAGGTCCAGGCACCGCGCGCGCTCCGGTTTCGCGCGGAAGGCGGCTTTGCCGAGATGAAGCGGTTCATCGAGGCGCTCGCGGGTTTGCCGCGTCTCGTCATACCGGAAGGCGTGCAAATCCGGCGGCAGACGGGTGTACTTTCCATCGATACGACCTTGCGCATCCACGATGATCTTCCGGCCGTGCCGCTGCCCGAACCGGCGCGCACGAACGCCTTCGTCATCGATCCGTTCGGCAAGGAAAGCGCCGGTGGCTTTTCGCGCAGCGCGGACTTGCTGCTCGTCGGGACGCTTCTCGGACGTCATCGCGCGATGGCGCTGATGCAGAGCAGCGAGGGCGTTGGCGACTTCCGGCCCGGCGAGAAGATCGGAGACGAATGGCTCGGACGCGTGCGGCCGCGCGTGGTCGAGCTCGCGAGTGACGACGGCGCTTCGCGCACGCTGAGTTTCGTGGAGGACCGCAAGTGATCGCGCCGCCAACTTTTCGTCTCAAGAGGCTCGTTCTGGCGCTGGCGCTCCTTTTCGCGTCGCACGCGGTCTGGGCCGAAGCCGATCAAAGCGAACCCATTGCGCCTTTGCCGCCGTTGCCCGCGGGCTACGAGACTTTGCCGACCGACCAGTTCGCCATCGATACGAGCGCGCCGCCCGCGCTCTTGTCGCCGCCCGTTGCGGCGAGTGCGGAGCCCGTGGCTGCCGCGAAGTCATCGACGGAAACGAGCGAGGCGCTCGAAGGCCCGCCCGTGCCGATGCCGCAGCCCGAACGTCTGAGCACGCAATCGCCCGGCAGCGCCGACGACGGCAAGCCGATCACGCTCGATCTCAAGAACGCCGACCTGGGCGCCGCGCTGCATGCGTTTGCCCGCTTCAGCGGGCTCAATATCATCGCGAGCGACAAGGTGCGCGGCCAGGTGTCGATCAATCTCGTCGCCGTGCCGTGGCGCCGCGCGTTCGACACGCTGCTCGACGTGAACGGCCTCGCCATGGAGCAGCACGGCAACGTGATCTGGGTCGCGCCGCTCGCGGAACTCGCCGCACGCGAGAAGCTGCGCTACGAGACGCACGCGCGCGCCGCCGATCTCGAACCGCTCGCAAGCCGCACGTTCGTGCTGCGCTATCCGCGCGCGGAAGACGTCCGCAAGCTGCTGACAGGCTCCGGGAGCCAGCGCGTGCTGTCCAAACGCGGCTCCGCCATGGCCGACACGCGCACCAATCTGCTCTTCGTGACGGACCTCGACGCGCGCGTGAAGCAAATCGCCGAACTCGTCGCGCAGATCGACAAGCCCACGCCGCAAGTCGTGATAGAAGCGAAGATCCTGGAAGGCGAGGCGGGCATTTCGCGCACGCTTGGCGTCAAGCTGGGCGTCGCGGGCGTGAACGACCCGGCGCGCGGTCTCTCGGGCGGAAAGGACGGTGTCGTGTACGATTTATCGGCGCGGCCGATCAACGGTTTCGACGCCGCCACGGCCGGACTCACGCTGTTCGCGGCTCAGGCCACGCGGCTTCTGAACATCGAACTGAGCGCGCTCGAAGCCGAGGGACGCGGTCAGATCGTCTCCCGGCCGCGTGTGGTGACGGCTGACCGCGCGAAGGCGCTGGTCGAGCAGGGCACGGAGCTGCCGTATCAGGCGAAAGTGGGCAACGGCGTTTCCGGCGTGCAGTTTCGGCGCGCGGCGCTCAAACTGGAGGTCGAGCCGCAGATTACCCCGCACGGGCATGTCATTCTTGATCTCGATGTCGCGAAAGACAGCGTCGGCGAGCAGACCGACGCGGGACCGGCCATCAACACCAAGCACGTCCAGACGCGCGTGGAGGTCGAGGACGGCGGCACGGTGGCGATCGGCGGCATCTACTCGGAAGACGAGCGCAACGACGTCACGGGCGTGCCCGGACTGTCGAAGCTGCCGTGGCTCGGCTGGCTGTTTCGCCATGACGCGCGCCGCAGCTCGCGCAACGAGCTGGTGATCCTGATTACGCCGCACGTCATTGCTTCGAGTGGATGAAGGCGGAAAGAAGCGGAAAGCGGGGCCGCGAGCGGGCGGCCCGACTCGACAAAGCGGGCTATTTGCCCTTAAGCTGCCGCACGAACAAAATTCGATTGACTTGAAGGAAACCGAGTTGCAGGAAGGGCACGCGAACGCGAACATCTTTTTCGTCGGACTCATGGGGGCGGGTAAAACCACCGTGGGCCGCGCGGTTGCGCGCCGCTTGCAGCGCTCATTTATCGATTCGGATCAGGAAATCGAGGCGCGCACCGGCGCGCGCATCCCGGTGATCTGGGAGCTCGAAGGCGAGGCGGGTTTTCGTCAGCGCGAAGCCAACGTTATCGACGAGCTGTCGCAAAAGAGCGGTATCGTGCTCGCTACGGGCGGCGGTGCGGTGCTGCGTCCGGAGAATCGCGAACATCTGAAGAATCGCGGCGTCGTCATCTATCTGCGTGCAAATCCGCACGATCTCTGGCAGCGCACGCGGCGCGACAAGAATCGGCCGCTTTTGCAGACCGACGATCCGCGCGGCAAGCTGGAAGCGCTCTTTCAGACGCGTGATCCGCTCTACAACGAGTGCGCGCATTTCGTCGTGGAAACCGGCCGACCTACCGTCAACGCGCTCGTCAACATGGTCCTGATGCAACTGGAGGTGGCCGGCGTCATCAAACCGGCTCAGTCATAATGTCCGTCAGGATTTCCCCCTCGATTACCGTCGACGTCGAACTGGGCGAACGCGCCTATCCCATTCATATCGGTGCGGGCCTCATCGGTCGCACGGAACTTTTCGCGCCGCATGTCAAGGGCGCGTCGGTCGCCATCGTCACCAACTCCACCGTTAATCCGCTCTACGGCGACGAGCTCCGTGCCGCACTCGCCACGCTCGGCAAAAAGGTAACGACCGTCGTGCTGCCGGATGGCGAAGCGCACAAGAACTGGGAAACGCTCAACACGATCTTCGACGCGCTCCTCAGCGAACGCTCCGACCGCAAGACCACGCTGATCGCACTCGGCGGCGGCGTGGTGGGCGACATGACCGGCTTCGCGGCGGCATCGTATATGCGCGGCGTGCCGTTCATTCAAGTGCCGACCACTTTGCTCTCGCAAGTGGATTCATCGGTGGGCGGCAAGACGGGCATCAATCATCCGCTCGGCAAGAACATGATCGGCGCGTTCTATCAGCCGCAAGCGGTGATCGCGGACATCGGCGCTTTGCGCACGCTGCCGGACCGTGAACTCGCTGCGGGACTCGCGGAAGTCATCAAGACGGCGGCAATCGCGGACGCCGAGTTCTTCGAGTGGATCGAAGCGAACATCGCGAAGCTGAACGACCGCGACGAAGAAGCGCTTGCTCACGCGGTCAAGCGTTCGTGCGAGATCAAGGCGTCGGTGGTGGCATCGGACGAACGCGAAGGCGGACGCCGCGCAATTCTCAACTTCGGTCATACCTTCGGGCATGCCATCGAAGCGGGCCTGGGCTACGGCGAATGGCTGCACGGCGAAGCGGTGGGTTGCGGCATGGTGATGGCGGCGGATCTTTCCGTGCGCCTCGGCAAACTGGATGAGCCCGCGCGCAAGCGTCTCGTGCGCGTGATCGAAGCCGCGAAGCTGCCGGTCGTGGCGCCCACGCTCGGCGCGGCGCGTTATATCGATCTGATGAAGGTCGACAAGAAAGCCGAAGCCGGCGAGATCAAGTTCATTTTGCTGACCCGCTTCGGCGAGGTCGAAATAGCAAAGGCGCCCGACCACGCCGTGCGCGAGACGCTCGCCGCAAGCGTCTGAGTATTGGATCGGCGCCGACCTGGCGGCAATGCCGGAGACAACCGGAACCACGACTTGAGCGGAGCAGCCGGTGAGCGAAATAGAAAGTCTACTTCCGTCGAGCGGGCCGCCATCGGGCTCGTTCGAAGCGTATCTCGCGCCGTACGCGGCGCATTCGGCGTTGTCGCGCGGACGCCGGTATGCCGAAGCGCCGCCTGCCGCCCGTACCGAATTCCAGCGCGACCGCGACCGCATCGTGCACTCCACTGCGTTCCGGCGGCTCGAATACAAGACGCAGGTGTTCGTCAATCACGAAGGCGACCTCTTTCGCACGCGTCTCACGCATAGTCTCGAAGTCGCGCAGATCGCGCGTTCGGTCGCTCGCAATCTGAATTTGAACGAAGATCTGGTCGAAGCGATTTCGCTTGCGCACGATCTCGGCCACACGCCGTTCGGTCACGCGGGCCAGGACGCGCTCAACGAATGCATGCGCGATCACGGCGGCTTCGAGCACAATCTGCAAAGCCTCGCGGTGGTGGATCAGCTCGAAGAGCATTACGGCGCATTCGACGGCCTCAACCTCTGCTTCGAGACGCGCGAGGGCATTCTCAAGCATTGCTCGCGTGAAAATGCGCGCAAGCTCGGCGATCTCGGCGAACGCTTTCTCACGGGCAAGCAGCCGTCGCTCGAAGCGCAGATCGCCAATGTCGCCGACGAAATCGCCTACAACAATCACGATGTCGACGACGGCTTGCGCTCCGGCTTCATCACGCTTGAACAGCTTTCCGAAGTCAGCCTCTGGCATACGCATTTCGATGTGGCGCGCGCCGCGTATCCGGACATCGGCGGACGCAGGCTGATTCACGAGACCATTCGCAGCATCATCAACACCCTGATCGTCGATCTGATCGAGGCGACGAGCCGCAATCTCACGCGCGTGGCGCCGAAGTCCATCGACGATATCCGCAACGCGCCGCCGCTCGTCGCGCATAGCGATGAAATTGCCGCGCAAGCTGCCGCGCTCAAGCGTTTTCTGTTCAGGAACCTGTACCGGCACTATCGCGTGATGCGCATGGCAAACAAGGCGAAGCGCGTCGTGACGGGTCTCTTCGACGCGTTCACCGACGACCCGCGCCTGTTGCCGCCCGCTTATCAGGCGCGTCAGGCTGCGGTGGAGGAGTCGGCCAACGACGCGAGTTCAACCGGGCACGACAGCTCGCAGGCGCGGCTCGTCGCGCATTACATCGCGGGCATGACCGACCGCTATGCACTGAAGGAGTATCAACGCCTGTTTGTCATCGACAACAACTAATATCGCGCGTTTCAACGCGCAAGAATCAATTCAAGGAGACTTTCTCGATGAGACGCATGCCCTCGTTCCGCTCGATCGCAGCAGCTGCCGTGCTCGCGTTCGCCGGCAGCACCGCAGCGCAGGCCGCGACGGAAATCCAGTTTTGGCACGCCATGGAAGCCGCGCTCGGCGAGCGCGTCAACGACATCGCCAACGACTTCAACGCGTCGCAGAGCGATTACAAGATCGTCCCCGTGTTCAAGGGTACGTATGATCAGACGCTCGCGGCGGGCATCGCGGCGTTTCGCAGCGGCAACGCGCCCGCGATCCTGCAAGTCTACGAAGTCGGCACGGCAACGATGATGCAGGGCAAGAAAGCCGTCGTTCCGGTCTACGACGTCTTCAAGCAGGCAGGCGTGCCGCTCGACGAGAAGGCCTTCGTGCCGACCATCTCCGGTTACTACAGCGACGCGAAGACCGGCCATCTCATCTCTATGCCGTTCAACAGCTCCACGCCGGTTCTGTACTACAACAAGGACGCCTTCAAGAAGGCGGGACTCGACCCGAACCAGCCGCCGAAGACCTGGGCCGATGTCGAAACCGACGCAAAGAAGATCAAGGCCGCCGGTTACTCGTGCGGTTATTCGTCGGGCTGGCAAAGCTGGATTCAGCTCGAAAACTACAGCGCGTGGCATGCAGCGCCGTTCGCGACGAAGAACAACGGCTTCGACGGGCTCGACGCCAAGCTCGACATCAACAAGCCGCTGCAAGTCGCGCATATCGCCTTCCTGCAGAAGATGGCGAAAGAAGGCAACTTCACCTACGTGGGCCGCAAGGACGAGCCGGTCTCGAAGTTCTATAGCGGCGATTGCGGCATTATCACGAACTCGTCGGGCTCGCGCGCGACCATCAACAAGTTCGCGAAGTTCGAATACGGCGTCGGCATGATGCCTTACGACGCGAGCGTGAAGGGCGCGCCGCAGAACGCGATCATCGGCGGCGCGAGTCTCTGGGTGCTGTCGGGCAAGGACCCGGCCGTGTACAAGGGCGTCGCGAAGTTTCTCGCTTATCTGACCTCGCCGCCGGTCGCGGCGAAGTGGCATCAAGACACGGGCTATCTGCCGGTCACGCAAGCGGCTTACGAACTCACGCAGAAGCAGGGGTTCTACGACAAGAATCCCGGCGCGGATATCGCCATCAAGCAGATGCTGAACAAGCCGCCGCTCGCCTTCACCAAGGGTTTGCGTCTTGGCAACATGCCGCAGATTCGCACCGTTGTCGATGAAGAACTGGAGCAGGTCTGGGCGGAGAAGAAGACGCCGCAACAGGCGCTCGATTCTTCGGTTTCGCGCGGTGACGAACTGCTGCGCCGCTTCGAAAAGAGCGGTGGTTAAGCGCCCATGACGCAGCGCGCCCGCGTGTTTCTCGCGGGCGCCGTTTCAGGATACATCGATGGAAAAACGGTCTCGTTTCGATACGAGCGTCCTGCCGTATCTGCTCGTTGCGCCTCAGCTCGCGATTACCGCGCTGTTCTTTCTGTGGCCGGCGGGCGAAGCGCTCTGGCAATCCACGCAGAGTCAGGACGCGTTCGGCACGTCGAGCGAATTCGTCGGCCTCGCGAACTTCAAGCAGCTTTTCGCGGACCCGCTTTATCTGTCGTCGTTCAATACGACGATGATCTTCTGCGCGCTCGTTACCGTGTCGGGACTCGTGATCTCGCTGCTGCTCGCCGCGTGCGCCGACCGCGTGACGCGCGGCGCGAAAGCGTATCAGACGCTGCTCATCTGGCCATATGCCGTCGCGCCCGCGATTGCGGCGGTGTTGTGGTCGTTTCTGTTCAACCCGAGCATCGGGCTCGTGACATATGCGCTCGCGAAGCAGGGCATCGTGTGGAACCACGCGCTGAACGGCACGCAAGCCATGTTTCTCGTCGTGCTCGCGTCGGTGTGGAAGCAGGTCAGCTACAACTTCCTGTTCTTCTATGCGGGACTTCAGGCAATTCCGCAGTCGCTGATCGAAGCCGCGGCCATCGACGGAGCCGGTCCCGTGCGACGCTTTTTCGGCATTGCGCTGCCGCTGCTTTCGCCGACGAGTTTCTTCCTGCTCGTCGTGAATCTGGTCTATGCATTCTTCGACACCTTCCCCGTGATCGACGCCGCCACCGGCGGCGGCCCGGCGCAGTCGACCAAGACACTCATCTACAAGATTTTCGCGGAAGGCTTTCAGGGTCTCGACATCGGTAGTTCGGGCGCGCAATCGGTCGTGCTGATGGTGATCGTCGTTGCGTTGACCATCGTGCAGTTCCGCTTCGTCGAACGCAGGGTGCAATATTCATGATCGAGAACCGACGCGGCTTCGATATCTTCTGTCACGCGGTGCTGCTCGTAGGCGTCGCGCTGATCGTGTTTCCGGTGTATGTCGCGTTCTGCGCGGCCACGATGAATTCGAAGGAAGTCTTCACCGTGCCGCTCTCGCTCGTGCCGAGCACGCATCTCTTCGAAAACGTGGCGAACATCTGGACGCACGGCAGCGGCAACGCGGCGGCGCCTTTCGGACGCATGCTGATCAACAGCCTCGTGATGGCGCTCGTGATCTCCATCGGCAAGATCGCGGTGTCGATCATCTCGGCGTATGCGATCGTGTTCTTCCGCTTTCCGTTCAAGAACTTAGCGTTCTGGTTGATCTTCGTCACGCTCATGCTGCCGGTGGAGGTGCGTATCTTCCCGACGGTGCAGGTCGTGTCGTCGATGCATCTGTCGAACACGTACGCCGGGCTGACGCTGCCGCTCATTGCATCGGCGACCGCTACCTTTCTGTTCCGCCAGTTCTTCATGACGCTGCCGGACGAACTGATGGAAGCGGCGCGCATCGACGGCGCGGGGCCGCTGCGTTTCTTCTGGGATGTCGTGCTGCCGCTGTCGAAGACGAACATCGCGGCGCTCTTCGTCATCACGTTCATCTACGGCTGGAATCAGTATCTGTGGCCGATTCTCATCACCAACGAGCAGTCGCTGCAAACCGCGGTGGTGGGCATCAAGAGCATGATCGCATCGGGCGATACCGCGACCGAGTGGCATCTCGTCATGACCGCGACCTTGCTCGCCATGTTGCCGCCGCTCGCGGTCGTCCTGACGATGCAGCGCTGGTTCGTGCGCGGCCTCGTCGATTCGGAAAAATAACCCAATTACCTTGGCATGACGCCCGAGAACAGAAAGCGTCCGCTCGGGCTCAAACGGGAGACTTCAAACATGATTCTCGAAATCGCGCAGTTGCCGGTCATGGCCGGCGAGGAAAGCGCATTCGAAGCCGCTTTCGACGAAGCGCAGAAGATCATCGCGGCGCAGCCGGGCTATCGTTCGCATGAGCTCGTGCGCGGGGCGGACGCCGGCAACGGCTCGCAATACGTGTTGCTCGTGCGTTGGGATTCGGTCGCGGCGCACGATCCGGGCTTTCGGCAATCGGCGGGTTACCAGCAATGGCGCGCGCTGCTGCATCGCTTCTATGAGCCGGGCATCGCGGTCGCGCATTTCGCGACGGTGTGCGGCGCGCTGCGGGACTGATCGATGGCTGCGTTGAATCTCAAGGCGGTCAGGAAAAGCTACGACGGCAAGAACTTCGTGCTGCATGGCATCGACGTGGCAATCGCGGATGGCGAGTTCGTCGTCATGGTCGGTCCTTCGGGCTGCGGAAAATCGACGTTGCTGCGCATGGTCGCGGGGCTCGAAAGCGTGTCCGAGGGCGAGATCCAGATCGGCGGCAAGGTCGTCAACAAGCTGGAGCCAAAGGATCGCGACATCGCGATGGTGTTCCAGAACTACGCGCTCTATCCGCATATGAGCGTCGCGCAGAACATGGCTTACGCGCTCAAGATCGGCGGCGCGGATCGCGCGACTATCGAGAGCCGCGTGGCGAATGCGGCGCGCATTCTCGAACTCGAACCGCTGCTCGCGCGCAAGCCGCGCGAACTGTCGGGCGGGCAGCGCCAGCGCGTTGCCATGGGCCGCGCGATCGTGCGCGAACCGGCTGTGTTCCTCTTCGACGAACCGCTCTCGAATCTCGACGCGAAACTGCGCGTGCAAATGCGCCTCGAGATTCAACGCCTTCACGCGCGACTCGCAACCACGAGCCTTTACGTTACGCACGACCAGATCGAAGCGATGACGCTCGCGCAACGCGTCATCGTCATGAACAAGGGACACGCCGAGCAGATCGGCGCGCCGACCGAAGTCTACGAGCGGCCGGCGACGGTGTTCGTCGCGAGCTTCATCGGCTCGCCCGCGATGAATCTGCTCGAAGGGCGCTTGTCGGAAAACGGCTCGACGTTCGAGGTGGCGGACGGCGGACCGAAGCTGCCGGTTGCGGGCGCTGCCGGTTTGAACGGCACGATGCACGGCCGCGAGTGGATCATCGGCCTTCGTCCCGAGCATATGACACCGGGCATCGTCGGCGCGGCGAGCGCGACGCTCGATGTCGATTCCACCGAGCTGCTCGGCGCCGACAATCTCGCGCACGGCAAATGGGGCAAGCACGACGTGGCGGCGCGTTTGCCGCATACGCACCGGCCGCAGCGTGGCGAAAAGCTGGCGGTGTCCGTGCCGCCGCAACAACTGCATTTCTTCGATCCGGCGAGCGGTCGGCGCGTCAACTGAAGGGAGTATCCGCGATGAGAACCTGGCCTTATCCCGCAATCGTCGCGCATCGCGGCGGCGGCAAGCTCGCGCCCGAGAACACGCTCGAAGGCATCGACGAAGGCGCGCGGCGCGGTCTGCGCATGATCGAATTCGATGCGAAGCTCTCGGCCGACAATGTGGTTTTTCTGCTGCACGACGATGACGTCGATCGCACGTCGAACGGTCATGGACCCGCACGCTCGATGACTTACGCACAGATCCGTGCACTCGATGCGGGCTCGTGGTTCGGCAAGCCATTCGCGGGCGCGCATATGCCGACGCTCGCTGAAGTACACGCGCGTTGCACGGAACTCGACATGGCGGCAAACGTGGAAATCAAGCCGTGTCCTGGACGCGAAGTCGAGACGGGTGAGCTTGTCGCGCGTGAGACGGCGCGCTTGTGGGCGAGTGCGGAACCAGCGCCGTTGCTGTCGTCGTTTTCATACGAGGCGCTGGAGGCCGCGCGTGACGCGGCACCAGAGCTTCCTCGCGGCATGCTGTACGAGGAAGTTCCGGTCGACTGGCGCGAGCAAACGTCGGCACTCGCATGCGTGTCGCTGCATGCGAGTTACCGGCATTTGAGCGAAGCACTCGTTCGCGAAATCAAGGACGCGGGGTTGCGCGTACTTGCCTACACACCGAATGAACCTGAGCGCGTGAAGTTGCTCGCCCAATGGGGAGTCGATGCGATCTGCACGGATCGCATCGATATCATTGGTGCGGATTTTCTCGCGGGAAGTTGAACGACGCGCGCGGCGCCATTGATACTCGCGCCGCTCGTTCGGTCAGCGAGCGCGGGCCAGCAAAACGCCCGCGACGAGCGCCAGGCCGCCGACAAGTGCAATCGTCTGCCAGGGCTTTTCGTGCAGATACGCATCGGCGTCGTCTATAGCAGCGCCGGCGCGTTGTCGGAGCGCGGCGTGCGTGTCGTTCAAACGGGAACGTGCGCCGTCCAGTTGCGAACTGATTTGCTTGCGCAAGATGGCGGCATCGGCCGATGCGCCGTTCGACAGCGTTTCTTCGAGATCGGAAAGCAGCGCGCGCAACTCGCCGCTGATGTCCTCGGCGGCATCACGGCCATGACGCGCCATACGGCGCGCACGGCGGTTGGTGCTGCTCCAGGAATCTCCGATGGCGTCTCGCGTGTTAGGCAATGCGTTCATAGATCGCTCCGTCGATGGATGAATCGTGGATGGATGACCACACCGCTCGCGAAGAGCGGGAAATCGATGATGCAGCAAATTCGATGCCCATGGGCGCGCACGGTCGTGTCACCAGCAAGACTGTCGGTGAACGGCGTTGCGACAGCGTAATAAATGCGCAAGCTCCGCAAATGCGCGGGTCACATTTACAAGAGCCGGTAAAATCAAATGCCGCCACGCTTCATGCATGGCGGCGCTTTTATTTGCATGCCCGCAAATAAAATTTCGGGAACGCCGTGGTTAATCCAGCGTTCTTAGAAACGATAGCCGACACGCAAATAAGTCACGATGGGATTCAACGTGATCTTCGCTTTCGACTGCACGTTCAACGTGCCAACCGGCGTCTGCGCTTGCGAGTTCAAAGTCGCCGTTGCCTTCAACGGAATGAACGACACGGAAAAACCCGCGAACCAATGCTCCGTGAAGTTATAGACGGCGCCCACGTTGAACACCGGCGCCCACGAACTATCCGTGTCGACGGAGGTCGGACCATGCAGGACGTTGCCTTCGAACGATGAGTTCGTGATCTTGGCGTCGGTGAACCAGGTGCGCGTTACGCCAATGCCGACGAATGGACGAAACTTCGCTTGAGGAGCATTAAAGAAGTATTTGAAAAGCAGCGTTGGGCTCCATTGTTTCGCGCTGCCGAGCTTGCCGTATTGCGAGAACGAGCCTGTGCCTTCGAGGTCGAAGGAGGGCGGAATGCCCATTTCGAATTCCGCCGCAATGTGGTCGGTGGCAAAGTAACCAAGCGTGAAGCCTGCCGTATCCGCGCTTGAAATGCCGGCGCCCGTGCCCTGTACGTCGATATTGACGGGAGATCCGCCTACACTTGTCTCTTTGAGCGGGCCGCTGCTGTCTTGCGGGGCGAAGTGAAACCAGCCAGCGGTTGCGTAGAAGGAACCCGCCGACTGTGCGTGCGCCGCGCTGGCTACACACGCAAATGCCGCTGCTCCCACCATGACTTGTTTTATTTTCAATTTGTGCTCCTCCAGAAAAGCACGCTCATTATGAGCATAAGATTTCAAAGTAACCATAGCGTCGCCGTAGAGCATTTTCCCTAAGACGTGTGCGGCGTTGGAATCGTGTTGCATGGCATTTGCATGTGTTTCGTCCACGCTGCCTCAACATCTCCACAAGGTCCCCGATTGGGGTAACACAAACGCGACCAATGGAATATCCAGAATGGCACGGCTTGCACGACTTTATGTTCCCGATCAGCCGCAGCATGTCATCCTGCGCGGTCTCGACCAGCAACCTGCCTTCGTCGACGACCAGGACTACGAGCTTTTCATCGACTGCTTGAGAACTGCATCACGTGATCATCATCTTTCCATTCATGCATATGCGTTGATGCCGCAGGCGGTGCATCTGCTTGTCACGCCGCGCGACGAATCGAGCCTTCCGAAGGCGATGCAGGCAGTCGGGCGTCGTTACGTGGCGCATTTCAATCGCCGTTACACGCGGCGCGGGACGTTGTGGGAAGGGCGATATCGCGCAACGGTCATCGAGGGTGAACGTTATTTCCTGCTTGCCACGCGCGTGGTTGAAACCGCGCCGGTTCGCGCGGGTCTGGTTGCCGTGCCGCAGGACTACAAGTGGTCGAGTTTTCGGCACCATATCGGGCTGACGCTCGACGGACTGATCACCGACCATCCGCTTTTCTGGTCGCTCGGCAACACGCCGTTCGAACGCCAGCATGCATACAAGGAGTTGTGCGATCAGCCGCTCGACGAGCGTGAGGCTAATCGTCTCCTGCAAGCCACACTGAAAGGCTGGGTGCTCGGCAGCGATGCGTACCGCGATTGGGCATCGCGTGCGGCGAACCGGCGCGTGTCGCCATTGCCGCGCGGACGGCCGCGTAAAGTGCGCGAGACGCCCCAATCTCAATAACCACGGGCATCGCGGAAAACGACGCTTGAAAAGGACGGCGGCACGAAGATTCGGGCGCGCCGTTTATTTTTGCCCAATATCGATATGGAACCAATATTTTGGGGCATGCGTGCACCATATCGATAATTAGTGACGCATCATCATATTTTATTTGCCATCTCTTTGATTGGTCGCGTATATTTCGATTTCCGGCGGTTTTTGCGGCGCAGCGCGCCCGTTGCACGACCGGCTTCGCGGCTTCCAAGTCGAAATAAACGTCGCGGGCGACATAAAAAATGGTTCAACGGCCGAGTCGGCCCCTCACAGTAGAGACGGTGTCCCCATGAACGATCATCAGCAACCGGCAGTCGGTTCGCCTCCCGCCGCGCAGGGCATGTATGACCCTGCCAACGAACATGACGCTTGCGGCGTCGGTTTCGTTGCCCATATCAAGGGGAAAAAGAGCCACGAGATCATTCAGCAGGGTCTCAAGATCCTCGAGAATCTCGATCACCGTGGCGCCGTCGGCGCCGATCCGCTCATGGGCGACGGCGCGGGCATTCTGATTCAGGTTCCGGACGGCTTCTATCGCGAAGAGATGGCCAAGCAAGGCGTGACTTTGCCGCCTGCCGGCGAATACGGCGTCGGCATGATCTTCCTGCCGAAGGAACATGCTTCGCGGCTCGCGTGCGAACAGGAACTGGAACGCACGGTGAAGGCGGAAGGCCAGGTCGTGCTCGGTTGGCGCGACGTCCCGGTCGACGGCAACATGCCTATTTCTCCGACCGTGAAGGCGAGTGAGCCGCTCATCCGCATGATCTTCATCGGGCGCGGCAAGGACATCGTCGTGACGGATGCGCTCGAGCGGAAGCTCTACATCATCCGCAAGACGGCGAGCCACCGCATTCAGGCGCTCAAGCTCAAGCACGGCAAGGAATACTTCGTGCCGTCCATGTCGTCGCGCACGGTCGTGTACAAGGGCCTGCTTCTGGCCGGTCAGGTCGGCGTGTATTACCGCGACCTGCAGGACGAGCGCGTGGTCTCGGCGCTCGCGCTCGTGCACCAGCGCTTCTCGACCAACACGTTCCCGGCGTGGGAACTGGCTCACCCGTATCGCATGATTGCGCACAACGGTGAAATCAACACCGTGAAGGGCAACGTCAACTGGCTGAACGCGCGCACCGGCGCGATCGCCTCCTATGTGCTCGGCGACGATCTGCCCAAGCTCTGGCCGCTGATTTATCCCGGCCAGTCGGACACGGCTTCGTTCGACAACTGTCTCGAACTGCTCGTGATGGCGGGCTATCCGCTCGTCCACGCCATGATGATGATGATTCCCGAGGCATGGGAACAGCACACGCTCATGGACGACAACCGCCGCGCGTTCTACGAGTATCACGCAGCGATGATGGAGCCGTGGGACGGTCCCGCCGCCATCGCGTTCACGGACGGCCGCCAGATCGGCGCCACGCTCGACCGTAACGGCCTGCGTCCGGCGCGCTATCTCATCACCGACGACGACCTCGTGATCCTCGCGTCGGAATCGGGCGTGCTGCCTATCCCGGAATCGAAGATCGTCAAGAAGTGGCGTCTGCAGCCGGGCAAGATGTTCCTGATCGACATGGAACAAGGCCGCATCATCGAGGACAAGGAGCTCAAGGACAACCTCGCGAACGCGAAGCCGTACAAGAGCTGGATCGACGCCGTGCGTATCAAGCTCGACGAAATCGAGCCGAAGGCGGAAGACGTCGAAACGCAGCGTCGCGAAGCCGCCGCGCTGCTCGACCGTCAGCAGGCGTTCGGCTATACGCAGGAAGACCTCAAGTTTCTGATGGCGCCCATGGCGCAGTCGGGCGAAGAGGCCGTGGGCTCGATGGGCAACGACTCGCCGCTCGCGGTCATGTCCGGCAAGAACAAGACGCTCTATCACTACTTCAAGCAGTTGTTCGCGCAAGTGACCAACCCGCCGATCGATCCGATCCGCGAGAACATGGTGATGTCGCTGGTCTCGTTCGTCGGTCCTAAGCCGAATCTGCTAGACACGACCAACATCAACCCGACGATGCGTCTCGAAGTGTCGCAGCCCGTGCTCGACTTCAAAGACATCGCGAAGATTCGCGCCATCGACAAATACACCGGCGGCAAGTTCAGCTCGTACGAACTGAACATCTGCTATCCGGTGGCTTGGGGCAAGGAAGGCGTGGAAGCATGCATTGCGTCGTTGTGCGCCGAAGCCGTCGATGCCGTGAAGTCCGGTTACAACATGCTGATCGTGTCCGACCGCAAGATGGACCGCGACAATGTCGCGATTCCGGCGCTGCTCGCCACGTCGGCCATCCACTCGCATCTCGTGCAGCATGGTCTGCGCACGAGCACGGGTCTCGTCGTCGAAACCGGGTCGGCGCGCGAGACGCATCACTTCGCGCTGCTCGCGGCGTACGGCGCGGAAGCCGTTCACCCGTACCTCGCGCTGGAAACGCTCGCCAACATGGCGGAAGGCTTCAAGGGCGATCTGTCGGCCGAGAAGGTCATCTACAACTTCACGAAGGCGGTCGGCAAGGGCTTGTACAAGGTCATGTCGAAGATGGGCATTTCCACTTACATGTCCTACACCGGCGCACAGATTTTCGAAGCGGTCGGCTTGTCCTCGGAGCTCGTGGAGAAGTATTTCCGTGGCACGGCGTCCAAGGTTGGCGGCATCGGCATCTTCGACGTGGCGGAAGAAGCCATTCGCCTGCATCGCGATGCCTTCGGCGACAACCCGGTTCTCGCGAACATGCTCGATGCGGGCGGCGAATACGCTTATCGCGTGCGCGGCGAAGAGCATATGTGGACGCCGGATGCCATCGCCAAGCTGCAACACTCGGCGCGCAGCAACTCGTATCAGACGTATAAGGAATACGCGCATCTGATCAACGACCAGACGAAGCGTCACATGACGTTCCGTGGTCTGTTCGAGTTCAAGCTCGACCCGTCGAAGGCCATTCCGCTAGACGAAGTGGAGCCGGCGAAGGACATCGTGAAGCGTTTTGCGACCGGCGCCATGTCGCTCGGCTCCATCAGCACGGAAGCGCACGCCACGCTCGCGGTTGCCATGAACCGTATCGGCGGCAAGTCGAACACGGGCGAAGGCGGCGAGGACGAGAAGCGCTACCGGAACGAACTGCGCGGCATTCCGATCAAGACCGGCGACACGCTCAAGTCCCTGATCGGCGATGAAATCGTCACCGACGTCGCGTTGAAAGACGGCGATTCGCTGCGCTCGAAGATCAAGCAGGTTGCATCGGGCCGCTTCGGCGTGACGGCGGAATATCTGTCGTCGGCGGATCAGATTCAGATCAAGATGGCGCAAGGCGCGAAGCCGGGCGAAGGCGGTCAACTGCCGGGCCACAAGGTTTCCGACTATATCGGCAAGCTGCGTTACTCGGTGCCGGGCGTCGGTCTCATTTCACCGCCGCCGCACCACGATATCTATTCGATCGAAGACTTGGCGCAGCTCATTCACGATCTCAAGAACGTGAATTCCGCGGCGAGCATTTCGGTGAAACTGGTGTCCGAAGTGGGCGTCGGCACCATCGCTGCGGGTGTGGCGAAGGCAAAGGCGGATCACGTCGTGATCGCGGGTCATGATGGCGGCACGGGTGCATCGCCCTTGTCGTCGCTCAAGCACGCGGGCACGCCGTGGGAACTCGGTCTTGCCGAAACGCAGCAGACGTTGGTGCTGAACCGTCTGCGCGGCCGTATTCGCGTGCAGGCCGACGGCCAGATGAAAACCGGCCGCGATGTCGTGATCGGCGCGCTGCTCGGCGCGGATGAATTCGGCTTCGCGACGGCGCCGCTCGTCGTCGAAGGCTGCATCATGATGCGCAAGTGCCATCTGAACACGTGCCCGGTCGGCGTCGCGACGCAAGATCCGGTGCTGCGCGCAAAGTTCACTGGCCAGCCGGAACACGTCGTCAACTTCTTCTTCTTCATTGCGGAAGAAGTGCGCGAGATCATGGCGCAACTGGGTATCCGCAAGTTCGAGGATCTGATCGGCCACGCCGAACTGCTCGACACGAAGAAGGGCGTCGAACACTGGAAGGCGAAGGGTCTCGACTTTTCGCGCGTGTTCTATCAAGTGCCGGTGGGCGCGGAAGTCGCGCGCAAGCACGTCGATGTGCAGGACCACGGTCTGGACAAGGCGCTCGATCACGTGTTGATCGAGAAGTCGAAGGCGGCGATCGAGAAGGGCGAGCACGTTTCGTTCATCCAGCCGGTGCGCAACGTGAACCGCACGGTCGGCGCCATGCTGTCCGGGTTGATTGCGAAGAAGTACGGCCACGACGGTTTGCCCGACGACTCCATCCATATCCAGTTGAAGGGCACGGCGGGTCAGAGCTTCGGCGCGTTCCTCGCCAAGGGCGTGACGCTCGACCTCGTCGGCGACGGTAACGACTATGTCGGCAAGGGCATGTCGGGCGGGCGCATCATCATTCGCCCGACCAACGACTTCCGTGGCAAGTCCGAGGAGAACATCATCTGCGGCAACACGGTGATGTACGGCGCTATCGAAGGCGAGTCGTACTTCCGTGGCGTCGCGGGCGAGCGCTTCTGCGTGCGTAACTCGGGCGCGACGGCAGTCGTCGAAGGCACGGGCGATCACGGCTGCGAATACATGACGGGCGGCACGGTGGTCGTGCTCGGCGAGACGGGCCGTAACTTCGCGGCGGGCATGTCGGGCGGCGTCGCGTTCGTGTTCGATCCGGACGGCACATTCGGCGCCAAGTGCAACAAGACCATGGTGGCCCTCGATCCGGTGCTGCAACAGGCCGAACAGGAGCGCACGGTGGATCGCGCGCTGTGGCATGCCGGCAAGACCGACGAAGCGCTGCTCAAGGGTTTGATCGAGCGTCACTTCCAGTTCACCGGATCGCCGCGTGCCAAGGCGCTGCTCGAAAACTGGGATGCGTCGCGCCGTCAGTTCGTGAAGGTGTTCCCGACCGACTACAAGCGCGCGCTCGGCGAGATCGGCGCGAAGAAGGCAAAGGACGCACTCGCGGCCTGAGCGGTCTCACTATAGAAGAGCTCTCCGGTACGCCGGAGAGCGAGTTCCTCACTAAATACAGAGAAAGAAGAGAACCACATGGGCAAGGCAACCGGTTTTCTCGAGTTCGAACGCCGCCACGAGGCGTACGAAGCACCGCTGACCCGCGTCAAGCATTACAAGGAATTCGTCGCCGCGCTGACCGATGAAGACGCCAAGGTTCAGGGCGCGCGCTGCATGGACTGCGGCATTCCGTTCTGCAACAACGGTTGTCCGGTGAACAACATCATTCCGGACTTCAACGATCTCGTGTTCCGTCAGGACTGGAAGAGCGCGATCGAAGTGCTGCATTCGACCAACAACTTCCCCGAGTTCACGGGACGCATTTGTCCGGCGCCGTGCGAGTCGGCTTGCACGCTCGGCATCAATGACGATCCGGTGGGAATCAAGTCGATCGAGCACGCGATCATCGACAAGGCGTGGACCGAAGGCTGGGTCGCGCCGCAGCCGCCCAAACACAAGACCGGCAAGAAGGTTGCGGTGGTCGGCTCCGGTCCCGCCGGGCTCGCGGTCGCGCAGCAACTGGGACGCGCCGGTCACGACGTGGTCGTGTTCGAAAAGAACGATCGCATTGGTGGTTTGCTGCGTTATGGCATTCCCGACTTCAAGCTGGAGAAGTGGCTGATCGACCGCCGCATGCGCCAGATGGAAGCGGAAGGCGTGTCGTTCCGCACCAACGTGTTCATCGGCAAGGACGCGCTGCCGGGGCACATCGGCAATACGGCCAAGGAAACCATCACGCCGGACGAACTGAAAGAACAGTTCGATGCGGTCGTGGTGGCGGGCGGTTCGGAAACGCCGCGCGATCTGCCGGTGCCGGGGCGCGAGCTGGAAGGCATCTATTACGCGATGGAATTCCTGCCGCAGCAGAACAAGGTCAACGCAGGCGACAAGCTCGCGGAGCAACTGGTCGCGAAGGGCAAGCATGTCGTCGTGATCGGCGGTGGCGACACGGGTTCGGATTGCGTCGGCACCTCGAACCGGCATGGCGCGAAGGGCGTGGTGCAGTTCGAACTGCTCGCGCAGCCGCCCGAGGAAGAGAACAAGCCGCTCGTGTGGCCCTACTGGCCGATCAAGCTGCGTACGTCGTCGTCGCATGAAGAGGGTTGCGAGCGTGACTGGTCGGTTGCGACGAAGCGTTTCGAAGGCAAGAACGGCAAGGTCGAGAAGCTGATCGCGGTGCGCGTCGAGTGGAAGAACGGCAAGATGCAGGAAGTGCCGAACAGCGAGTTCGAGCTGAAGGCCGACCTCGTGCTGCTCGCCATGGGCTTCACGCAGCCAGCTTCGCCGGTGCTGGATGCGTTTGGCGTCGACAAGGACGCGCGCGGTAACGTGCGCGCCTCGACCGAAGGTGACAAAGCGTATTACACGTCGGTGGACAAGGTGTTCACCGCAGGCGATATGCGGCGCGGTCAGTCGCTCGTGGTGTGGGCGATTCGCGAAGGGCGTCAGTGCGCGCGGTCGGTGGATGCGTATTTGATGGGCAGTAGCGAATTGCCGCGATAAGAGAGCGGGGTTGATGGGAGAAAAGGGCGGGCCTTTGGGGTTCGCCCTTTTTTGTTGGCGGGGTTATGCCGTTCTCAGGCGATGGCGGATTTTCTTTTCGAGTGCGCCTTTCGCGTCGAGCGAGTCCACCATGTCGTTGGCGGCGTTCATTAAACGACGTAAATCACCGCTCGGTAACGCGCTGGCATCCTGAAAAACCACGATCGAATCGAACGACTCGATGTGCTGATCGATATGCTGAAGGACGATAGTTGCCAGCCGCGCTCGTTCCCGCGTGGCGACACCGAATACGAAAAGAGGTGCGCGGCCGCCTCTGAGCGAGAAGTCGATTGGGTAGTCAGCGGCGTCGGGAACTTGCGGCGCCAGATAGTTCTCGAGCACGTTGTCTACTCCGACAATCTCTATCAGATGACGCTTCAGGTCGTCGGAAAAAGTCGATGCGACACGTGACTTGCTCCATGTCTTTAGGTCGTTGACGCGCACCAAGGCTTGACCATAGCGAAGCAAAGACATGCCGAGTGAAGTTTCGTCTGACTCGGACACGATCTGCCCATCTTCTCCAAGGCGCGCGCCGTATTCCGCCAGCATCTTGTCCAGCAGCACACGGCGTGGACCGCGCGTGAGAAGAGTAGCGTCGGAGTCGTAGGAAATGCGCATCAACGTCGTGCCCGCATCTTCGATGAGCCAGCCGCCCATCGTTTGACGAAGCCAGACCGTCACGTAGTCGCCATCCGGTTCCAGCAGCGGCATGGACAAGCGAAGCGCATCACCGTCTTGTGCCACGTCCAGCTCGGAACACCATGACTCGCAGAGCAGTCGTTTAACCGTATCAGGTGCGTCGCGCAGCATGTCAGAACTCGAGCTCGGATTGAAACGGGTTGTAGTCAAGCAAGTCGACGCTGCAATCCCTGCAGAGACAATCAAATGCTCCCTCAACCGAATTGTAGTCGTAGACCGATTCAGCATAGCCGTCCGGATCGTGGCCGGCACGGATGTATCGTTCGGTGGCGACATGCTTGTGACAGCCTAAGGGAACCTTGACGCGCTCGATAACATTTCTGTGCCCGTGATAAGGACCGTTGTAACGCACGAGCACAAGGGTTGCATCAGGTGACCACACACGCGCGAGACCGACTGAAAACGCACTGGCTCTGGTCAGCGAGACGCGAAGAAAGAGCCGATAAACCTGTGTCATATCGCGTGCATCGTGGAGCACGTAATTCTTTTCGCGGTGACCGCCTTTCGTTACCCACCGCGCCCCCTTGTTGACGATGGATTTTGGCGCGTGGCGCATCGATTCGAGATCGTCGTCTGTCAGTAGAAGGAAGTCCATCGATTGTTTGTGACTGTGTGCCGTAACGCTTCGAAGTCTATGACGTCGCGCGCAGGGCAAGTTACTCACCGCCACAAATAAGAAAAACCGCACCCACAATTGCTCGCGGATGCGGTTCTTCCTTCAGCAAGAGACGGAATCAAGCCTCCGCCATCGTCCTCTCTATCTCGATCCGATAATCATGGAACAGCGCCACCGACTCCCGGTGCGCAACGCTCAAAATCGCCGCCTTCGGCAAACGTTCGACGAGCGTGTTGTAGATATGCAGTTCGTTATCCGCATCGAGGGCGCTGGTGGCTTCGTCGAGGAACAGGAAGTCGGGCTCGTGCAGCAGCACGCGCGCGGCGGCAAGACGCTGTTGCTCGCCCGGCGACAAGCTGCGCGCCCAGTGCGCATTTTCTTCCAGGCGGTCGCCATACTCGGCCAGATTGCACAGACGCAGCGCCTCGCGCGATTCCTCGTCGGTGAAGGTGCCACCCGGCGACGGATAGCTCAACGCCGCGCGCAGCGTGCCGATCGGCAGATAGCTCACTTGCGGGATAAACAGCATCTTCGCGTCGACGGGTGCGTCGATACTACCGTCGCCAAACGGCCAAAGGCCCGCCAGAGCCCGCATCAGCGTGCTCTTGCCCGCGCCCGACGGCCCGACTATCAGCCAGCGCGATCCCGGTTCTATCGTCACATCGCCCACGCGCGAAAGCGGCGTGCCATTCGGCAACGCGAGCGCAAGCCCCTTGGTCGTCAGCGCTTTCGTGCTCGTGTAATGCAGGTTGATACCGCCATGCGCCGTTGCCGGCGACGTTTCCTCGCGGATATGCGTCGAGCGCATCACACGCTTGAATTCGCGCAGACGATTCACCGTGGCGCGCCATTCGACCAAGGTCGAGTAACTGTTGATGAACCAGGAGAACGAATCGCTGACCGTGCCGAACGCCGATGAAATCTGCATCAAGACGCCGAACGAGAACGCGCCCGCGAAGTAGCGCGGCGCGGCAACCATGATCGGGAAGATGATGGCGATCTGTCCGTAGAAACTGAGCACGAAGGTCATGCGCTTCGTGTACTTCATGATCATCCACCAGTTGTCGCGAATGCGCTGGAAAATGGTCTTCGCGTTGGCCGTCTCGGTGGCGATGCCATCGTAAAACGCGATCTGCTCGGCATTCTCGCGCACGCGAATCAGCCCGAAGCGGAAATCGGCCTCGACCTTCTGTTGCTGGTAGTTGATCGACACCAGCGGATGCCCGACCTTCTGGATGATGACCGAGCCGATGATCGCGTAAAGCGCCGCCGCCCAGACCATGTAGCCGGGAATGACGAGCGGCGTGCCGAATGCCGTGATGGTCAGCGCGCCCGCGAGCGTCCACAAAATGGTGATGAACGTGACGAGCGTGACGAGCGTGGAAAGCAGATCGAGCGACAGAGACAGCGTGGTGGTCGCGAAGGATTGCAGGTCGTCGCTGATCCGCTGGTCGGGGTTATCGGCAAGACGGTCGCGTTCTATGCGGTAAAAAGCGCGGTCGCCGAACCACTGTTCGAGATACTTGTTGGTCAGCCACTGGCGCCAGCGGAAGCCGAGCATCTGCCGCAGATACCGCCCATAAACCGCGAGCAGAATGTACGCGAAGGCGAGGCCGGTGAAGACCAGCAGCAGGTGCGGAAAGTCGTGGACGTTCTTGTTCTGCAGCGCGTTGTAGAACGCCGCGCTCCAGCTGTTGAGCCGCACGTTGATCCATACGACCGTCATGTTGATCGCGATGATGGCAACGAGCAGACCCCACGCGAAGCCGCGCTCCTCCGAGACCCAGTAGGGCTTTATGAGGCTCCACGCAGAGACCGTGTCGGCTTGTTGCTGCGTGTTTTCCGGTTGAGAATTGGCCATGACCTTCCTGATGATATGCCGGTCCGAGTTACGAATGGACGCACCGCGCCGCGATACTCGCACGCGCAGCCTCTTTCCTGTCCCGCAGATTGTTCAGAGGTTCCCTTAACTGCCGCTTAATTCCGTGCTCATTCGCACAACCATGCGGAGAACCATGCTCGCGGCATTGTGCCAGAGTGCCGACCGAGGCGACCAAAGGCGGGGAATCCCGGTTTGCAGCGGCTTTGGCTTTCATGGTCTAATGATCTTCGACGAAACAGGGGTGCTTCGCGCGCGATGTCATCGAATTATCGGTGTGCTGGCGCGGCGAGGCTGAGAGAGACCCTTTGCACCCGATCCGGGTAATACCGGCGAGGGAAGTTTCCGGAGAACGCGCGGCCGTCGCGCCTTTCCTCCAGGTTCTTCCATCATCATTCATTTCCGCCTGGCGCGCGTTGTTTGCGTTGCCGCTGCCGGGCCGGTCTCTCCTCTGCAAGTTTTGTCTTCGCGTTCGTGCGTTTGCTGCACGGCGTTATCAGTCGTGGATAAGACCGGAGCGGCGCACAGCCTCGTTTCGATCGACAGGAGACATCGGAAAAGTGAACACGATCGATCAGCCCGCCGCGCGCCGGCCAGACTTCGCCGTCATCGGCGGAGGACTCGTCGGGCGGCTCGTGGCGTGGCAACTCGCGGGCGCGGGCCACGGCGTCGCGCTATACGAGCGCGGCGACGAGGCGGGCACGCAGTCGGCTGCGTGGGTGGCCGCCGCGATGCTCGCGCCGCTCGCCGAGGCGACGAGTGCGGAGCCGCTCGTCGTCGAACTCGGCGCGGCGTCGCTGGAACGCTGGCCGGGTCTCATCGCCGATTTGCCCGAGCCGGTTTACTTTCAGCGCAACGGCACGCTCGTCGTCTGGCACGGCGCGGATCGCGCGGAAGCGCCGCTATTCGAACGCAGGTTGCGCGCCAACGCGCCTGCAAGCTTGCTCGATGGCGGCTTCGTCAAGCTCTCGGGTGCGGAAGTCGCGCAAGCAGAACCCGCGCTCGGCACGCGTTTCGCGCAAGGCTGGCTGCTGCCGCACGAAGGTCAACTCGACAATCGTCAGGCGCTTCGAGCGCTCGCGGCCGGACTTGGGGCGCGCGGCGTGCGCACGCACTGGAATTCTCCGGTCGATGCCATGCCCGACGCGCGCTGGATCATCGATTGCCGTGGGCTGGGCGGCAAAACGGCGTGGCCCGCGTTGCGTGGTATTCGCGGGGAAGTGGCGCGCGTGCATGCGCCGGGCATCGGGTTGTCGCGGCCGGTGCGGCTGCTGCATCCGCGTTATCCGCTGTATATCGCGCCGAAAGAGGACGATCTTTACGTGATCGGCGCGACCGAAGTCGAAGGCGAGGACATGTCACCCGTGAGCGTGCGCTCGGCGCTGGAACTGATGAGTGCGGCGTTCGCGGTGCATCCGGGTTTCGGCGAGGCGCGCATCCTCGAACTCAATTCTCAGTGCCGGCCGACGCTGCCGGATCATCGGCCGGCCATCGTCTGGGACGGGGCGCGGACCGTGCGCGTGAACGGCCTGTATCGGCACGGCTTCATGATCGCGCCGGAAGTCGCCGATGCCGCCTGCGCACTCGCCCAAGCCATCGCGGGCGGAACCGTCGCGGACGCCGCATCGTTCGCGGATTATCGCGGCGGCGCGCGCTGGTCCGAACTTCTGCATAGCGAACCGGCCATCGCGGCCGCGCTCTAGTCATCGAAAGTCAAAGCCATGAACATCCACATCAATCAGCGCGAATTCAGTCTGACCGATGCCGCCACCGTCACCGACGCGCTCGCCGTATTCGGCGCCAAACCGCCGTTCGCGGTCGCGCTCAACGGACAGTTCGTCGCGCGCGGCGAGCACGGCACGAAGACGCTTCGAGCCGGCGACAAGCTCGACGTCGTGTCGCCCGTCGCGGGCGGCTGAATCTATCGAATCCGAAGGATCGAATCATGACCTCACACACCGCCGCCCATAGTCTTACGCTCTACGGCCAGACGTTCCCGAGCCGTGTGCTGCTCGGCACATCGCGTTATCCGTCGCTGCAATCGCTTTCGGATTCCATCGATGCCGCGCGGCCCGGCATGGTGACCGTCGCGCTGCGCCGTCAGTCCGAGACTGGCGAGGCCGGTTTTTTCGATGTCCTCAAGCGTCACGGCGTCGCGCTGCTGCCAAACACGGCGGGCTGCCATAGCGTCGATGAAGTGCTGACCACCGCCTACATGGCGCGCGAGGTTTTCGACACGCCGTGGATCAAGCTGGAACTGATCGGCGACGACTACACGTTGCAGCCCGACCCGATCGGCCTCGTCGAAGCGGCGGGCAAGCTCGTGCGCGACGGCTTCAAGGTGCTGCCTTATTGCACCGAGGATCTCGTGATCGGCCGCCGTCTGCTCGACGCCGGCTGCGAGGCGTTGATGCCCTGGGGCGCGCCCATCGGCACCGGCAAGGGCGTGACCAATCCCTACGGTCTGCGCACGTTGCGCGAGCGGCTGCCAGACGTGCCGCTGATCGTCGATGCAGGCCTCGGCGTGCCCTCGCATGCGTGCCAGGTGATGGAGTGGGGTTTCGACGGCGTGCTCTTGAACACCGCCGTGTCGCAGGCGACCTTTCCGTCGCAGATGGCGCGCGCGTTCGCGCTGGGTGTCGAAGCCGGACGCACGGCGTTTCTCGCCGGTCCGATGGCCGAGCGCGACAGCGCGCAGGCCAGCACGCCGGTCGTTGGCATGCCGTTCTGGCATCAGGACGGAGGTGCTGCATGAGCTTGCTCGGACACGAAGTTTTCTGGCCGCCGGCGGATGAGTTGACCGAAGTCGCCGAACGTATCCGCGCGCGGCTCGGCGAGTGGCCCGCGCCGCCAACGCGCTGGCGCATCTGCCTGACCGTGCCGGATACGCCAAGTGCGCAGGATCTGCTCGTCGTCAACGAGCCATACGCCGCGGGCAATGCGACGGTGCTGGAAGCGTACGAACATCGCGTGATATTGCTGCATGCAGGCGCGCGCCACGTTCTCGAAGGCGAGCGTTCCGACGACTGGCTGGCTGCGCTGGCGGCGTTCCTCGACTGCAATTTCGAACCGCACGATGCGCTCGTCCTGGCAATGGCATGGCGCGCCGGCGACGAACAGAAAGAAGACGCGTGGCCAAGCGACTTCGACACGTTCCCGCGCGTCGGCGATCTTCCACCCGCGCCGGAACCTGCTTTTCCCGCTTGCCCGGACAAGCTCGGTCTTTACCCCGTCTTGCCGAGCGCGAATTGGGTCGAACGCGTGCTGGACCTCGGAGTGCGCACGGCGCAGTTGCGCCGCAAGACCACCGACGCAGCGGACCTTCACGGCGAAATCGAGCGTTCGGTCGTGGCGGGGCAGCGGCATCAGGCGCAGCTTTTCATCAACGATCATTGGCGCGAAGCGATCGCCGCACGCGCTTACGGCGTGCATCTCGGTCAGGAAGATGTCGAAACCGCCGATCTGCAGGCAATCGCGCAAGCCGGGTTGCGCCTCGGACTTTCGACGCACGGCTATTACGAGATGCTTCGCGCGCTGCACTTCCGGCCGAGCTATCTCGCGCTCGGCGCGGTGTTTCCCACCACGACGAAAGTCATGCCCACCAAACCGCAAGGCCTGGCGCGGCTTACACGCTACGTAAAGCTTCTGAAAGGACGTGTGCCGCTCGTCGCGATCGGCGGTATCGACGGCAAGGTATTGCCCGAGGTGCTGGCGACCAGCGTAGGAAGCGCTGCTGTCGTGCGTGCCGTGACAGAAGCGGCGGACACCGAAGCCGCCGTCGAGTCGCTACAACAAAGCTTTGCAAATCAAGGGTAAATGTTCTGAAAATCATATCGGGTAGAGCGTAGGTAAAGCACCGATTGCGCGCAGGCCCTATAATTCGGCCTCTTGCGTCCAAGGAATTTCTTACCTCGTGCCAGCTTTCCCCGAGCCCCTGCTAGAGCTTCGCGACGTCGATTTCGGTTACGGTAATCGGCCCGTTCTCTCGAACCTGAACATGCGTTTCACGCGTGGTCAGGTGGTTGCGGTCATGGGTGGCTCCGGCTGCGGCAAGACGACAACCTTACGGTTGATCGGCGGGCTGGTGAAAGCCAGCCGCGGTCAGGTGCTGTTCGCGGGCAAGGACGTCGGCACGCAATCGCGCGACGGTCTTTACGCGCTGCGCCGCCGGATGGGCATGCTGTTTCAGTTCGGCGCGCTGTTCACCGACCAGACCGTGTTCGAGAACGTCGCGTTTCCGCTGCGGGAACACACGGATCTGCCGGAGGAGCTCATCCGCGATCTCGTCCTGATGAAGCTCAACGCGGTCGGCCTGCGTGGCGCGCGCGATCTCGCGCCGTCGGAGATTTCCGGCGGCATGGCGCGCCGCGTCGCGCTTGCCCGCGCCATCGCGCTCGATCCCGAACTGATGATGTACGACGAGCCGTTCGCCGGTCTCGATCCCATCTCGCTCGGCATAACCGCGCAACTCATCCGCACGCTCAACGACGCTCTCGGCGCCACGTCCATTCTCGTTTCGCACGATGTGCCCGAGTCGTTCGCCATTGCGGACTACGTGTACTTCGTCGCGAACGGCGGCATTCACGCGGAAGGCACGCCGGAGCAATTACGCGCGTCGGAAGACCCGACCGTGCGTCAGTTCATCGACGGCACGCCGGACGGTCCCTTCAAGTTTCATTACGCGAGCCAGCCGCTCGCGGCGGATTTCGGCATCGGAGGGAAAGCATGATCAGCGCACTCGGACGCTGGGTGCTCGACGGTTTCGGAACCGCCGGTTATGCAATGCGCATGCTGTTGCGCCTCGTACTCGAATTCTTCCCGCTTTTGCGGCGGCCGCGTCTCGTCACGAAGCAAATTCACTTCGTCGGCAATTATTCGCTTGTCATCATCGCGGTGTCGGGCCTGTTCGTCGGCTTCGTACTCGGGCTGCAGGGTTATTACACACTGAACCGCTATGGTTCGGAGCAGGCGCTTGGACTGCTCGTCGCGCTTTCGCTCGTGCGCGAGCTCGGGCCGGTCGTCACGGCGCTGTTGTTCGCCGGCCGCGCGGGTACGTCGCTGACCGCCGAGATCGGTTTGATGAAGGCGGGCGAACAACTCACGGCAATGGAAATGATGGCCGTCGATCCCATGAAAGTGGTGGTCGCGCCGCGCATGTGGGCGGGCATCATCGCCATGCCCGTGCTGGCGGCCATTTTCAGCGCGGTCGGCATCATCGGCGGGTATGTGGTCGGCGTGTTGCTGATCGGCGTGGATTCCGGCGCGTTCTGGTCGCAGATGCAAGGCGGCGTGGACGTGTGGCGCGATGTCGGCAATGGCGTCATCAAGAGCATTGTGTTCGGCTTCGCGGTGACGTTCATCGCGTTGTTCCAGGGCTACGAAGCACGGCCTACGCCGGAAGGCGTGTCGCGCGCGACCACGAAAACGGTCGTGTATGCGTCGCTCGCGGTGCTCGGCCTCGATTTCCTGCTGACCGCGTTGATGTTCAGCTGATGTCCAGCTAATGAACCAAAATGCAAAACGCCCGCGAGGGCGTGGGCGTTGTGAAGGGCACAGACCTCACACGCGCTCTGCGACAAGATTCTCTTTGGGAAGACGATGAAAAAGACTGCTCTCGACTTTTGGGTCGGCCTCTTCGTGGTGCTCGGTTTCGTGGCGCTGCTGTTCCTTGCGCTGAAGGCGGGCAACATGAGTTCGCTGTCGTTCCAGCAGACCTACGCGGTGAAGCTCAAGTTCGACAACATCGGCGGCCTTAAGGCGCGCGCGCCGGTCAAGAGCGCGGGCGTGACGGTCGGGCGCGTCGGCTCGATCAGCTTCGATGGAAATACGTATCAGGCGGTGGTCGCCATCGACATCGACAAGCAATATCAATTTCCGAAAGATTCGTCCGCCAAGATTCTGACTTCCGGTCTGCTCGGCGAGCAGTACATCGGCCTGGAGCCGGGCGGCGACGATCAGATGCTCAAGAATGGCGACACCATCACGATGACGCAGTCCGCCGTGGTGCTGGAAAATCTGATCGGACAGTTCCTCTATAACAAGGCAGCGGATTCCGGCGCGTCGAAATCCTCGGCGGCGCCGGCGGCAACGGCAGCTCCCGCACCGGCATTTCCGGGTGCGGCAAGCGCGATGGGCGCGAGCGCGGCCTCGGGTACGGCTCAATAAGGAGAAACAACATGCACTCGACAGGGATGCGGCGCGCAATCGTTCTAGCGGCAACGGTGGGCATGTTCGGCGGGTGCGCGACAGTGACCACTCCGACCAAGGGCGATCCCTTCGAGAGCTACAACCGGACGATGTTCACGATCAACGACAAGGTCGATCAATACGCGTTCAAGCCGGTGGCGCAGGCTTACGTCTGGGCCGTCCCGGAACCCGTGCGCAACAGCGTCACGAACTTCTTCTCGAATATCGGCGATGTCTACATCGCGGCGAACAATCTTCTGCAACTGAGAATCGCGGATGGCGTGTCTGACATCATGCGCGTCGCGATCAACACGGTGTTCGGCGTGGGCGGTCTGTTCGACGTGGCGACCATCGCCAAGCTGCCGAAGCATTCGGGCGACTTCGGTCTCACGCTCGGCCACTACGGCGTGCCGCCTGGCCCGTACGTCGTGCTGCCGCTCCTTGGACCAAGCACCGTGCGCGATACCGGCGGCCTCGCGGTCGATTATTTCGGTAATCCGCTGAGTTACGTGCAGCCGGATTCCGTGAGCTGGGCCTTGTACGGCGTAAATCTCGTGAACACGCGCGCAAACCTGCTGGATGCATCCGACATTCTTTCGGATGCCGCGCTCGACAAATACTCTTTCGTTCGTAACGCTTACCTGCAGCGGCGGCAATATCTGATTACCGGTGGCGAAGGCACCTCGCCCGATTACAGCGAAGCGCCGCTTCCAAACTACGATGCGGAAGGCGCGGAAGCCGCGACTCCGGCGGGCGCTTCGGCGACGGCGGTTCCGTCCGAAGCGGCATCGGGCGCGACGCCTGCTTCTGGAGCCGCTGGCGCGCCGCGCGCAGCGAGCGACACGGGCAACAACACGGTTCCGGGACATCAGTACGTTCCGCCGCGCGCGCCTGGATTCCCTTCGTTCCGCTTGCGTTGAGCGGACTGGCGCTAACGGCCGGTAAAATACTTGGCAGCATTTTTTACAGTTTGACAGGCGCGCGGTCTGAACTCGTTCTAGCCGGCGCGCTCAAACTCAAGCCCCTTTTTTTGCAGGATCTGCGATGAAAAAAATCTTTTTGCTTCCTATCTTCGCCATGCTGATCGCGTTCTGCGGCGCGGCGTCGGCGCAATCCGTCGACTCGAGCGCGCCCGACGTGATGATCAAGACCGTCACGCAACAAGTGCTCGACGACATCAAGTCCGACAGCAAGATTCAGTCGGGCGACATCCAGCGCATCACTGAACTCGTCAATCAGAAGATCCTGCCGTACACGGACTTCACGCGTACCACGCGTCTCGTGATGGGGCGCAACTGGAACACGGCAACGCCCGAGCAACAAAAGCAGATCGTCGAGCAATTCAAGATGCTGCTCATTCGCACGTATTCGGGCGCGCTCGCTCAGGTTCGTAATCAGACGGTACAGTACAAGCCATTCCGCGCGTCGCCGGAGGACACGGATGTCGTGGTCCGCTCGGTCGTGATGAACAACGGCTCGCCGATCGAACTCGACTACCGCCTGTACAAAACGCCGCAAGGCTGGCGCGTGTATGACATCAACGTGCTCGGCGCATGGCTGATCCAGGCGTATCAGCAACAGTTCAACGAGCAGATTTCGCAGAATGGCGTGGCTGGCTTGCTGCAATTCCTCACGCAGCGTAATCAGCAACTCGCGAACGGCAAGGCATCGTGAGCACGCAGGCAAATGCGCAAGTCGCGGGCGGCCGCTTCCAAACGGCCGCCACGCTGACCCACGAAAGCGCGAAGGCTGCGCTCGACGCGGGTTTGTCGCGTATCGCGGCGGGTGCAACCGAAGTCGACTGCGCGCCGCTCACGCATTTCGATTCATCCGCGCTCGCCGTACTGCTTGCATGGCAGCGCGCCGCCACCGAGCGCGGCACGGCGCTTGGCGTCGTGAATGTTCCTTCCAAGCTTGCCAGTCTCGCGCAAGCTTACGGCGTCGACACGCTGCTCTCCTTCCGACATTGATCCTGTCCTGACGCCATATCAGGTGCGGCAACCAGGCTTGCGTTGCCGCGATCAGGATCGCTCCGAAGTCGGCTCCATCCGGTTTGCCCTATAATCAAATGCTTTTTCGGGCCCGCACCCGGCAATTTTTCGATCGAGCCCGGGTCCGTCAAGCGTTATCCGCACAATCGAGGCGCGGCCACACGAGGCACGCGCACTGTCAATGTCAGCCATAGAAATCCGAAACGTCAGAAAGCGCTACAAGCAGCTTCAGGCGCTCAAAGGCGTGAGCCTCACGGTTGAAGAGGGCGAATTCTTCGGCTTGCTCGGCCCCAACGGTGCCGGCAAGACCACGCTGATCAGCATCCTTGCCGGACTCGCGCGCGCCGATAGCGGCACGGTGTCCGTGCGCGGCCACGATGTCGTGAGCGACTTCCGCGCGGCGCGCCGTGCGCTGGGCGTGGTGCCGCAAGAACTGGTGTTCGATCCGTTCTTCACCGTGCGCGAGGCTTTGCGAATTCAGTCGGGCTATTTCGGTTTGCGCAAGAACGACGACTGGATCGACGAAGTCATGGCCAATCTCGATCTCACCGAGAAAGCGGACGTCAACACGCGCGCGCTCTCGGGCGGCATGAAGCGACGCGTGCTGGTGGCGCAGGCGCTGGTGCATCGGCCGCCGGTGATCGTGCTCGACGAGCCCACGGCGGGCGTCGATGTCGAACTTCGTCAGACGCTCTGGAAGTTCATCTCGCGATTGAATCGCGAAGGGCACACTATCGTGCTGACCACGCATTACCTCGAAGAAGCCGAGGCGCTATGTGATCGTCTCGCCATGCTTCGCCGTGGTGAAGTCGTGGCGCTCGAGCGCACGAGCACGCTTCTGCAACGCTTTTCCGGTCTGCAACTTTATCTGCGCTTTTCGAGCGGCTCGCTGCCTGTGGAACTGCGTCCGCTGGAAGTCGATCCGCACGCGGTGTCCGGCATGCAGCATCTGCTGCGCCTTTCGAGCTACGACGATGTCGAGCCGATTCTCGCGAAGTGCCGCGCGGCCGGTTGCGCGCTGGATGAAATCGAGGTTCGCAAAGCCGATCTCGAAGACGTGTTCGTGCAAGTCATGAACGAACCCGACGTGGTCGAGGGACTTTCATGAGCGGCTTTCAGACGTTGTTCTACAAGGAGCTTTTGCGCTTCTGGAAGGTATCGTTTCAAACGGTGCTCGCGCCGGTTGTCACGGCGTTGTTGTACCTGACCATCTTCGGTCACGCGCTTTCCGGGCACGTACAAGTTTATGCTGGCGTTGGTTATACGAGCTTTCTCGTGCCCGGCCTCGTGATGATGAGCGTTTTGCAGAACGCGTTTGCGAATAGCTCGTCGTCGCTGATTCAATCGAAGATCACAGGCAATCTCGTGTTCGTGCTGTTGCCGCCCATTGCGCATTGGGAAATGTTCTTTGCGTACGTTTTGGCATCGGTAGCGCGTGGACTTTGTGTCGGGCTTGGCGTTTTCGTCGTGACGATATGGTTCGTCCCGATGTCTTTTTCCGCGCCGTTCTACATCATTGCGTTCGCGATCCTCGGTTCGGCAATCCTCGGTACGTTGGGTTTGATTGCCGGCATCTGGGCAGACAAGTTCGACCAGTTGGCCGCGTTTCAGAACTTCCTGATCATGCCGCTCACGTTCCTTTCCGGCGTGTTCTATTCGACGCATACGTTGCCGCCGGTCTGGCGCGCGGTGTCGCATCTGAATCCGTTCTTCTACATGATCGACGGTTTTCGCTACGGCTTTTTCGGTCTTTCGGACGTGAATCCGCTGGTGAGCATGGGTATCGTCGCTGCATTTCTGGCCGTGCTCGCACTCATTGCCGTGCGTCTGCTCGCGAGCGGCTTCAAGCTTCGTCACTAATTCTTTAGGAGACTTTCATGTTGCCGACTCCCGAGCAAGTGAAGGACTACATTGCTGGCGGCCTCGCCTGCCAGCATCTCGAAGTCGAAGGCGATGGCCAGCACTTCTTCGCGACCATCGTGAGCGACGCGTTCGTCGGCAAGCGGCTGATCGCGCGGCATCAACTGGTCTATGCGGCGCTTGGCGAGCGCATGCGCGAAGAAATTCACGCGCTCAGCATGAAGACGCTCACGCCCGACGAATTCAAAGCCGCGTAAATACGCGACATTCGTAGCAATACGCAACACGCAACATCCCGTAACACCCGGCAACACCGGCAGGAAACAGTGCGAATCATTCAAGACAACCGCGGCGCCGAAAGCGGCTCCGCAGCAGGACGCTCGGTCGAAGGACACGTCATCATGGATAAACTGGTCATCACGGGGGGCGCGAAGCTCTCCGGCGAAATCACCGTATCGGGCGCGAAGAACGCGGCTCTGCCGATTCTGTGCGCAAGCCTTCTCACGGCCGACGACGTCCATCTGTCGAATGTGCCGAATTTGCAGGACACGCGCACGAAGCTCAAATTGCTGCGCCAGATGGGCGTGCACTCCGAAGCGTCGAGCGATGGCCGCGTGACGCTCAACGCATCGAAAGTAGACAACCTCGTCGCGCCGTACGAAATGGTCAAGACCATGCGCGCGTCGATCCTCGTGCTCGGTCCGCTCGTCGCGCGCTTCGGCGAGGCGAAGGTGTCGTTGCCCGGCGGCTGCGCAATCGGCGCGCGTCCGGTCGATCAGCACATCAAGGGTCTGCAGGCGATGGGCGCCGAGATCAATATCGAGCACGGCTTCATCGAAGCGCGCGCGAAGCGTCTGAAGGGCGCGCGCATCGTCACCGACATGATTACCGTCACCGGCACCGAAAATCTGCTGATGGCGGCAGTGCTCGCGGACGGCGAGACGGTCATCGAAAATGCCGCGCGCGAGCCGGAAGTTACCGACCTCGCGCATTTGCTCGTGAAGATGGGCGCGAAGATCGATGGCATCGGCACGGATCGGCTCGTCATCGAGGGCGTCGAGAAGCTGCACGGCGCGAAGCATAGCGTGGTGCCGGACCGTATCGAAGCGGGCACGTTCCTGTGCGCGGTCGCGGCCGCGGGCGGCGATGTCACGCTGCGCAACGTCACGCCGTCGCTGCTCGATGCCGTCACCGCCAAGCTGCGCGAAGCGGGCGTGAGCATCGAGGAAGGCGACGACTGGATGCGCGTGCGCATGAACAAGCGCCCCGAAGCGGTCAACATCCGCACGTCCGAATATCCGGCGTTCCCCACTGACATGCAGGCGCAATTCATGGCGCTGAACACTATTGCCAAGGGCACGTCGCAAGTCGTCGAGACGATCTTCGAAAACCGCTTCATGCACGTGCAGGAACTGAACCGGCTTGGCGCGAGCATTACCATCGACGGCAACACGGCGCTCGTCTCGGGCGTGGACATGCTGTCGGGCGCGAAGGTCATGGCGACCGATCTGCGCGCGTCGGCAAGTCTCGTGATCGCGGCAATGTGCGCCGATGGCGAAACGCTCATCGACCGCATCTATCACCTGGATCGTGGCTACGACCGCATGGAGTCGAAGCTGACGGCGGTCGGCGCGCGGGTGAGCCGTATCAAGGGCAGCGGGAGCGAACAATGAGTTCGTTGCCGCAGACGTCGTCCTCGCTTGCCGCCAATGCGCCGCTGACGCTCGCGCTGTCGAAAGGGCGTATCTTCGAGGAGACGGTGCCGCTGCTCGCCGCTGCCGGCGTGGAGGTCGTGGAAGATCCGGAAAGCTCGCGCAAGCTCATTTTGCCGACGACTAATCCGAACTTGCGCGTGATCATCGTGCGGGCCACCGACGTTCCTACCTACGTCGAATACGGCGCGGCCGATTTCGGCGTGGCGGGCAAGGACGTGTTGATCGAGCATGGCGGAAGCGGGCTTTATCAGCCGGTTGATCTGAACATTGCGCGCTGCCGGATGTCGGTGGCCGTGAAAGCTGGCTTCGATTACGCGAACGCGGTGCGTCAGGGCGCGCGTCTGCGTGTCGCGACGAAGTACACGGAAACCGCGCGTGAGCATTTTGCGGCGAAGGGCGTGCACGTCGATCTGATCAAGCTTTACGGTTCGATGGAACTGGCGCCGCTCGTCGGTCTGGCCGATGCCATCGTCGATCTCGTCAGTTCGGGCGGCACGCTGCGGGCGAATAATCTCGTCGAGGTTGAAGAGATCATGCAGATTTCGTCGCGCCTCGTCGTGAATCAGGCCGCGCTCAAGCTGAAGCGCGCGGCGCTCAAGCCGTATCTCGACGCTTTCGAGCGCGCATCGGCAGGAACGGATAATTAGGGCAGCCGCGTAGTCGCGCGGCGAGCCACAGCAAACGGAAAACCAGCATGTCTATCAAGATTCGCAAACTCGATTCCAGCACCGACGGTTTTCAGAAAGCTTTGCGCGCGGTTCTCGCATTCGAGGCGAGCGAGGACGAAGCAATAGAGCGCTCGGTCGCGCAAATTCTCGCGGATGTCAAAGCGCGCGGCGACGCCGCCGTGCTCGACTACACCAACCAGTTCGATCGTCTGAAGGCGCACAGCGTCGCGGCGCTCGAATTGCCCGTGGCGGAACTCGAAGCCGCGCTGGAAGGGCTGGAGCCGAAACGTCGCGCGGCGCTCGAAGCAGCGGCTGCTCGCGTGCGCGGATATCACGAGAAGCAACGCATCGAATGCGGCAGTCATAGCTGGCATTACACCGAAGCCGACGGCACGGTGCTCGGCCAGAAGGTGACGCCGATCGATCGCGCGGGCATCTACGTGCCGGGCGGGAAGGCGGCGTATCCGTCGTCCGTGCTGATGAACGCCATTCCGGCGCGCGTCGCGGGCGTCAAGGAAATCGTGATGGTCGTGCCGACGCCCGATGGCGTCAAGAACCCGCTCGTGCTCGCGGCGGCGCTGCTCGGCGGCGTGGACCGCGTGTTCACCATCGGCGGGGCACAGGCGGTTGGCGCGCTGGCGTACGGGACCGAATCCGTGCCGGCGGTCGACAAGATCTGCGGGCCGGGCAACGCGTATGTCGCATCGGCGAAGCGGCGCGTGTTCGGCACGGTCGGTATCGACATGATCGCCGGGCCGTCCGAGATTCTCGTCATCTGCGACGCCACCACCGACCCGCGCTGGGTCGCGATGGACCTGTTCTCGCAAGCCGAACACGACGAACTCGCGCAATCCATTCTGCTGTGTCCGGACGCGACGTTCATTCGGCGCGTCGAAGAAGCCATCGCCGAATTGCTGCCGGCCATGCCGCGCCGCGAAGTCATTCAGCGCTCGCTCGAAGACCGCGGCGCGCTCATCAAGGTGAAGGACATGGCCGAAGCGTGCGCGATCGCGAACGATATCGCGCCCGAGCATCTGGAGATTTCGGCGCTCGATCCGCATCAGTGGGCTGCGCAGATCCACAACGCGGGCGCCATGTTCCTCGGCCGCTACACGAGCGAAAGCCTCGGCGATTACTGCGCGGGCCCGAACCACGTGTTGCCGACTTCACGCACGGCGCGCTTCTCGTCGCCGCTCGGCGTGTACGATTTCATGAAGCGTTCGAGTGTGATCGAAGTGAGCGCGGAAGGCGCGCAGACGCTCGGCGAGATCGCGGCGGAACTGGCTTACGGCGAAGGCTTGCAAGCGCATGCGAAGAGCGCGGAGTATCGGATGAAAAACGTCGGCTGAATCTGGCCGGCTTAGACGACCAAGGCGGCCTGAGAGCCGCCATATGTCCGGCGCAAAGACGTCGGCAACATCATGACCACACCTCAAGACATCCTGCGTCCCGACGTCCTTTCCATGACGAGCTATCCCGTGGCCGATTCCACGGGCTTGATCAAGCTCGACGCGATGGAAAACCCGTACTCCTTGCCCGCCGATCTCGCCAAGCGTCTTGGCGAACATCTCGCGGGCGTGGCGCTGAACCGTTATCCATCGCCGCGTCCGGCGGATCTGCTCGCCAAGATCAAGCGTGCAATGAAGGTGCCGGAAGCCTGCGACGTGCTGCTCGGCAACGGCTCGGACGAACTGATCAGCATGATGTCGATGGCGTGCGCCACGCCCGGCGCGAAAGTCGTGGCGCCGGTGCCGGGCTTCGTGATGTATCAGATGTCGGCGAAGTTCGCGCAGCTCGAATTCATCGGCGTGCCGCTCAACGCGGACTTCACGCTAGACGCAAACGCGCTCATCGCGGCTATCGACGAACATCAGCCCGCGCTCGTTTATCTCGCGTACCCGAACAATCCGACCGGCACGCTTTACGCCGATGCCGATATCGAGCGCGTGATCGCGTCGGCGAAGAAGAGTCTCGTGGTCATCGACGAGGCTTATCAGCCGTTCGCGGAAAAGACGTGGCTGCCGCGCGCGGCCGAGTATGACAACGTGGTCGTCATGCGCACGGTGTCGAAGCTCGGTCTGGCGGGCATCCGGCTTGGTTATCTGGTCGGTCTGCCCGCGTGGACCATGCAATTCGACAAGGTGCGCCCGCCGTACAACATCAACGTGCTAACGCAGGCAACCGCTGATTTCCTGCTGGATCATCTCGATGTCCTCGACGCCCAGGCCGCCGATCTGCGCGCGCAGCGCGCCGTGCTCGCGCGCGAAGTCGCCGCGCTGCCCGGCATGACGGTGTATCCGAGCGCGGGCAACTTTCTGCTCGTGCGCGTGCCGGATGCCGCCGTCGCGTTCGAAACCCTGCTGACTTCGCGGGTTCTCGTCAAAAACGTGAGTAAAATGCATGCTTTGCTGGCAAATTGCGTGCGTTTGACGGTCGGCACGGCCGAGGAAAACGCGCACATGGTCGCGGCGCTCAAAAAGCTCGCGCTCAACTAAATCTCCACTCTTCGAAAGCCTCAAGGAAACACCATGCGCATTGCGGAAGTCGTTCGCAACACCAGCGAAACGCAGATCCGTGTGAAGCTCGATCTGGATGGCACCGGCAAGCAGAAGCTCGCCACCGGCGTGCCGTTTCTGGATCACATGCTCGATCAGATCGCGCGACACGGCCTGTTCGATCTCGAAGTCGAAGCGCATGGCGACCTCCATATCGACGATCACCACACCGTCGAAGACACCGGTATCACGCTGGGTCAGGCGGTGGCGAAAGCCATTGGCGACCGCAAGGGCATTCGCCGTTATGGCCACTCGTATGTTCCGCTCGATGAAGCGCTGTCGCGCGTCGTGATCGATTTCTCCGGCCGTCCGGGCCTCGAATTCCATGTGCCGTTTACGCGCGCGCGCATCGGTACGTTCGATGTCGATCTCACCATCGAATTTTTCCGTGGCTTCGTGAATCACGCGGGCGTGACACTGCACATCGACAATCTGCGCGGCATCAACGCGCATCATCAGGTCGAGACCGTGTTCAAGGCGTTCGGCCGCGCGTTGCGCATGGCCGTCGAAGCCGACGAACGCGCCGCAGGACAAATTCCTTCCACCAAAGGCAGTCTCTGATCAGCCCGTTCCAAGCGACGCAGCAATGCGTCGCGCACGAAAGGCTCGCCCGCGATGGATCTCTTCAAGTCGTTCATATCCTTGCTCGCGCTGATCAATCCGGTCGGCGCGATACCGTTTTTTCTTAGCCTGACCGCGCAACAATCCGATCTCGAAAAGCGCAATACCATCCGCGTGGCATCGATCTCGGTGTTCTGCGTAATCGCGATCACCGCGCTGCTCGGGCAGCAGATCATCGCGTTCTTCGGCATTTCGGTCGGCTCGTTCGAAGTCGGCGGCGGGATCATCATGCTGCTCATGGCGATCAGCATGTTGAACGCGCAAGTCGGCAACGCGCGCTCGACCGTCGAAGAGCGCATGGAAGCCGAGGAGCGCAATAGCGTTGCCGTTGTGCCGCTCGCGATTCCGCTGCTCACCGGGCCGGGATCGATTAGCACCGTGATCGTCTATGCTGCAAATGCGCAGCACTGGTACGACCGCTTCGGGCTCGTCGTGCTGGGCGCGATCATCGCGGCGTTGTGTTTCGGCGCGTTGAATCTGGCCGAGCCGATCGCGCGCTGGGTCGGGCGCACGGGTATCAATATCGGCACACGTCTCATGGGTTTGATGTTGTCCGCGCTGGCGGTGGAGTTCATCGTCAACGGGTTGAAGGCCTTGATGCCATCTTTAAAATGAAAACTTCGATAGCGATTGTTGATTACGGAATGGGCAACCTGCGCTCGGTGTATCAGGCGCTTAAGAAGGCCGCGCCCGACGCCGACGTGGCGATCGTCGATCAGCCCGAGGCCATTCGCGCGGCGGATCGTATCGTGCTGCCGGGTCAAGGCGCGATGCGCGATTGCATGGGCCATCTGGGCGCGTCGGGCTTGCAGGATGCGGTGATCGAAGCGTCGCGCAACAAGCCGATGCTCGGCGTTTGCGTCGGCGAACAGATGCTGTTCGACTGGAGCGAAGAAGGCGACACGAAGGGCCTCGGGCTTTTCCCCGGCAAGGTCGTGCGCTTTCAACTCGAAGGCCAGTTGCAGGACGACGGCTCGCGCTTCAAGGTGCCGCAAATGGGCTGGAACCGCGTGCATCAGACGCAAGCGCATCCGGTGTGGGACGGCGTGGCGGATGGCGCGTTCTTCTACTTCGTGCATAGTTACTACGTCGTGCCGGACAACCCGGCGCACACTTCGGGCGAAACCGTTTATGGTTCCGCGTTCACATCGGCGGTGGCGCGCGACAACATCTTCGCCACGCAATTCCACCCCGAGAAGAGCGCCGACGCGGGCTTGCGGCTGTATCGCAACTTCGTTCACTGGAACCCGTAAAGCGCGCAACCGGGCGTTGCAATACTTGTACTACACTAGCGAAGCGGCCCGCTGTAAGGCACCGAGACCTCACGCGCGGCCGTTTCGATCAACTCAATCCAGAAAATACGCGATACCTATGCTGCTCATTCCGGCCATCGATCTCAAAGACGGTCAGTGCGTGCGCCTCAAACAAGGCGATATGGACCAGGCGACCATTTTTTCAGAAGATCCGGCGGCAATGGCCCGGCACTGGGTCGACCGAGGGGCGCGCAGACTACACCTCGTCGATCTGAACGGCGCCTTCGCGGGCAAGCCGAGGAACGGCGACGCTATCCGCGCAATCATCGACGAAGTGGGTAGCGAGATTCCCGTGCAACTAGGCGGCGGCATTCGCGACCTGAACACCATCGAGCGCTATCTCGACGACGGTCTCTCGTTCGTCATCATCGGCACGGCGGCGGTGAAGAATCCCGGCTTCCTGCAGGATGCGTGCAGCGCGTTCGGGGGGCATATCATCGTCGGGCTCGACGCCAAGGACGGCAAAGTCGCCACCGACGGCTGGAGCAAACTGACCGGCCACGAAGTAGTGGATCTCGGGCGCAAGTTCGAAGACTACGGCTGCGAGTCGATCATCTACACGGACATCGGGCGCGACGGCATGCTTCAGGGCATCAATATCGACGCCACCGTGCGGCTCGCGCAAGCCGTGAAGATTCCGGTGATCGCGAGCGGCGGACTGTCGAGCATCGCGGACATCGAGTCGCTCTGCGAAGTCGAGGGCGAAGGCATCGAAGGCGTGATCTGCGGTCGCGCCATCTATTCCGGCGACCTGGACTTCACTTCGGCGCAAACTCGCGCGGATGCGTTGCGCGAAGCGGACGGTGCCTGAGGCTCTTTCGGGCGCGAGCACGTTGCAGCACGCCGGGCGGCGGCTCTTGCCGCCCTTCATTCGTTTTGGACCTGCAGTGGCGGAACATGGCTCTCGCTAAACGCATCATCCCCTGTCTCGACGTGACCGCCGGGCGCGTCGTCAAAGGGGTCAACTTCGTCGAACTGCGCGACGCGGGCGATCCCGTGGAGATCGCGCGACGCTACGACGACCAAGGCGCGGACGAACTCACGTTCCTCGACATCACCGCGACTTCCGACCAGCGCGACCTCATTTTGCCGATCATCGAATCGGTCGCGTCTCAGGTGTTCATTCCGCTGACCGTCGGTGGCGGCGTGCGCGCCGTCGAAGACGTGCGGCGCCTGCTCAACGCCGGCGCGGACAAGATCAGCATGAATTCGTCGGCGGTGGCGAATCCGCAACTCGTACGCGATGCATCCGACAAGCACGGTTCGCAATGCATCGTCGTTGCCATCGACGCCAAGCGCGTTTCCGCCGATGGCGAGCCGCCGCGCTGGGAAGTGTTCACGCACGGCGGGCGCAAGGCAACGGGCATCGACGCTATCGAATGGGCGCGCAAGATGGCTGAATTCGGCGCGGGCGAAATTCTGCTGACCAGCATGGATCGCGACGGCACCAAGTCCGGCTTCGACCTCGCGCTCACGCGCGCCGTGTCGGACGCCGTGCCCGTGCCGGTGATCGCTTCGGGCGGCGTCGGTACGCTCAAGCATCTGGCGGATGGCATCACGGAAGGCCGCGCCGACGCCGTTCTGGCCGCGAGCATTTTTCACTATGGCGAACACACGGTCGGCGAAGCCAAGCGCTTCATGGCCGAGCAAGGCATTTCGGTGAGGAATTGACGGTGACGGATCAAGCCGATTGGCTCGACAAGGTGAACTGGGACGCGAACGGCCTCGTGCCGGTGATCGCGCAGGAAGCGTCGAGCAACGACGTGCTCATGTTCGCCTGGATGAATCGCGAGGCGCTCGCCAAAACCATCGAACTGAAGCGCGCCGTCTATTTTTCGCGTTCGCGTCAGCGCCTGTGGTTCAAGGGCGAGGAATCGGGGCACGTTCAGCATGTGCACGAGGTGCGGCTCGATTGCGACGAAGACGTCGTGCTGCTCAAAGTCGAACAGGTATCGGGGATCGCGTGCCACACCGGCCGTCATTCCTGCTTTTTCCAGAAATTCGAAGGAACGGCGCAAGACGGCGCGTGGGTCGCAGTCGAGCCGGTTCTGAAAGACCCCGAAAGTATTTACAAATGACGCAAGCCACCACGCAGGACACGCTGCTGCGCCTCGCCGCGGTTATCGACGGTCGAAAAGGCGGCGATCCGGAACAATCCTACGTTTCGCGACTCTTTCATAAAGGTGACGACGCGATCCTGAAGAAGATCGGCGAGGAAGCGACGGAAGTCGTGCTTGCCGCGAAGGATGCGCGTCACGGCGGCGCGCCGAAAGCGCTCGTCGGGGAAGTCGCCGACCTGTGGTTCCATTGTCTCGTGATGCTGTCGCATTTCGACCTGAGCCCCGCCGACGTGATCGCCGAGTTGGAACGGCGCGAAGGTTTGTCGGGTATCGAAGAAAAAGCGCTGCGCAAAACGCGCGAGCGCGAGCAAAACGGCAGCTGACGAGACGCCCATTGCGAAGGAGGGCCCCGTGAATACGCCTCACGAACAGTACCCGCCGCCGGTGTATCAGAATCAGCTCGACCCGCAGCGGCTGAGCAGCCTCAAGACGCTCACGCATGTCTTGTATGCGCTTTACGCGCTCTATTGGCTGACGGGCGGGTTGACCGTGCTCGTCGCGATCATCATCAATTATCTGAAACGCGGCGATACCGTCGGAACGCCTTACGAAGCCCATTTCACCTGGCAGATCCGCACGTTCTGGTGGGCTGTCCTCGGACATCTGGTCGGCGCGGCGCTCATTTTCGTCGGGATCGGCTTCGTGATTCTTTTCGCGGTCGGCATCTGGACGCTTTATCGCGTCATCAAAGGTTGGCTGTATCTTTATGAAGGAAAAACGTTCGACCCACGCGCGTGGTTTTGAACGGCAACGCCTGGCAACAGGAGACACGGGAATTTCATGAGCCAAGACAACTGCATTTTCTGCAAGATTGCGTCAGGACAACTGCCAAGCACGAAGCTCTATGAGGACGACGAGTTCGTCGCCTTCAACGACATCAATCCGGCCGCGCCGGTTCACGTGCTCGTCATTCCCCGGAAGCACATCGAAACGCTGTCGCACTGCACGGAAAGCGACGCGCCGCTGCTTGGTAGAATGGTAAGTCTCGTTGGTCGTCTGGCAAAAGATCTCGGCGTCTCCTACACGGGTGGCGAGACGGGATTCCGGACGGTGATCAACACGGGGCCGGGCGGTGGACAGGAGGTTTATCACATCCACGCGCATTTGCTGGCAGGAGAGCGTCCGTGGCGCCGGATGGGCTGAAAAACCGCAAATTTTGTCGGCAAACGCCTTTCCATTGCAATATTGGACGCGCAGAATCGGTATTCATAGCCGAAGTGACTTTTTCGGCGCGGGCCGCAAGGCCGATCTTCCGTTCGCACAAAGCCGTTGCGGCGGAATTACGGAGAATTTTCATTCATGGGTTCGTTGAGCATTTGGCATTGGTTGATCGTCCTTTTGATCGTGGCGCTCGTCTTCGGCACGAAGAAACTGCGCAACATCGGTGGCGATTTGGGCGGCGCGGTCAAGGGCTTCAAGGAAGGCATGCGCGATGGTGAGCAGCCGGCTTCGACCACCGATCCGCGCGAGCTGCCGCGCAACGGTGCGGTTGACGTGGAAGCGAAGGACAAGACCCGTTCGGGCGACTATCGCTAATCCGGTCATCGACCGCAATCTTTCACTCACTCTTCAATGCTCGATCTCGGTCTGACCAAGATGGCGCTGATCGGCGTCGTGGCGCTCGTGGTGCTCGGGCCTGAGCGCCTGCCCGGGGTTGCGCGCACGGCCGGCGCACTATTCGGGCGCGCGCAGCGCTATATCAACGACGTCAAATCCGAAGTGGCGCGCGAGATGGAACTCGACGAGCTGAAGAAGATGCGCACTGACTTCGAAACCGCTGCGTCGAACGTCGAAACGTCGATTCACGACAACCTGAAGCGCCACGAAGCCGAATTGAACGACGCGTGGAGTCAGGGCACGTCCGTGTCGCCGAGTGTCGCGAGAGAAGAGGCCGAGGCGATCGGCGGCAGCGCGGCGGTCACGGACAAACCGTGGATGCGCACATCGGGCATCCGCGCCGCGCGCAAGAACTGGCGCGTCAAACAAAGCGCCATCCCCAACTGGTACAAGCGAACGAATCTGCGCCGCACGCGGGTTCAATCTGGCGCGGCTCGCGTTGCGCGCCACACGCCCGAAACCTTGCGCCGCCCGACCCGGTTTTTTTGATCCGGGCCACTTCCTTTCATCGATGATCCATACCGAGGGCCGGCGTGAGCGACCCGCTACAAAATAAAGACGAGCCCGTCGAAGAGACGTTCATTTCGCATCTGGTCGAATTGCGTGACCGCATCATTAAAGCGGGCGCTTCGGTTATCGTGGTGTTCGTATCGCTGGTGTACTGGGCGCCGGACATCTTCAAGTTACTGGCCCGGCCGCTAATGCAGAACCTGCCGGCCGACGGCAAGATGATCGTCACCGACGTGACCGGCTCGTTCTTCGTGCCCATGAAGGTGACCATGCTCGTCGCCTTCGTCATCGCGCTGCCGCTTGTGCTGTATCAGCTTTGGGCGTTCGTGGCGCCGGGTTTGTATCAGCACGAGAAGAAGCTCGTCGCGCCGCTCGTGTTCAGCAGCTACGCACTCTTTCTTTGCGGCATGGCTTTCGCGTATTTCGTCGTGTTTCCGACCATCTTTCGCGTGATGGCGCATTACAACGCGCCGCTCGGCGCGGAGATGACCACGGATATCGACAACTACCTGAGCTTCGTGCTCACGATGTTCCTCGCATTCGGCGTAACGTTCGAGGTGCCGATCGTCGTTGTGTTGCTGGCGCGCATGGGTGTCGTGTCCATCCAGAAGCTCAAGCAGATTCGCCCGTATGTGATTGTCGGCGCGTTCGTCATTTCGGCGGTCGTTACCCCGCCAGACGTTTTCTCGCAGCTGATCCTGGCCATTCCGCTCATCATTCTTTACGAAGCGGGGATTATTGCGGCGCGGCTGGTGGTTGGAAAGCAGCCAATTAAAAGCGAAGAGGCAACGGCTGAGTAGGTGCGGCGTATTGCCGCGGCAGTGAAATGTCGGATGCGCAAAAAAGGCAGCTTCGATTACCGAAGCTGCCTTTTTGTTTTCAACGGAGAACCGAGTTTATTCGTCGCCCTGATCGTTTCCTTGGTCCTCGTCTTCCGGTAACTGTGGCGCGCGCGGTTGAGCCGGGCGCTTGCCGATAGTCACGTTGATATCGAGTTCCTTGTTCTTGCGCATTAAATGAACCTTCACCGACGTGCCCGGTTTGATCTGCGCGACCACGTTCAGGAGGCGCGTGGTGTCGGTGATGGTGTCGTCGTTGATGCTCACGAGAATGTCGCCCGGCTTGATGCCTGCCTTGTCCGCCGGGCCGCCTTGCAGCACCCCGGCCACGATGGCGCCAGATTTTTGGTCGAGCCCGAACGATTCCGCGATCTCCGGCGTCACGTCCTGCGGCTCCACGCCAATCCAGCCGCGCGTGACCGTGCCCGTCGTGATGATGCTCTCCAGCACGCTGCGCGCCGTCGACACCGGGATCGCAAAGCCGATTCCCAGTGAGCCGCCGCTGCGCGAATAAATCGCCGTGTTGATGCCGAGCAGATTGCCGTTCACGTCGACGAGCGCGCCGCCCGAGTTGCCGGGGTTGATTGCCGCGTCGGTCTGAATGAAGTTTTCGAACGTGTTGATGCCGAGGTGATTGCGCCCGAGCGCGCTCACAATGCCCATGGTTACCGTCTGCCCGACGCCGAACGGATTGCCGATAGCCAGCACGACATCGCCGACGCGCGTTTGGTCCATGCGGCCGAGCGTGATGGTCGGCAGATTCGTCATGTTGATCTTGAGCACGGCAAGATCGGTTTCCGGATCGACGCCGATTACCTTCGCGCTGGACGTGCGGCCGTCGGCAAGCGCAACTTCGATTTGATCGGCGCCATCGACGACATGCTGGTTCGTTAGAATGTAACCTTCCGAGCTGACGATGACACCCGAGCCGAGATTCGACGCTGGCGGCTCATCGCTCTTGCGCTTGTTTTTATCGCCGAAGAAGTAGCGGAACAGCGGGTCTTTGGCGCGCGGGTCCGGCGGCAAATTGCCGTCCTTGCTGGAAAAGACGTTGACCACAGCGGGCATGGCCTTTTGCGCGCCTTCGGCATAGGAAGATTGAAGCGGTCGCGAGCCTATGCTCGGCGCCACTTCCTGCAGCGCGACTATTGGTTCGGCGAGTTGCTTGCCGAATTGGCCCTGACGTTGAAGCCACTGCGGTTTCAAGGTCGCGATGATGAACATCAGGGCCAAAATCACGGTGACCGCTTGGGCAAAAAATAGCCAGAAGCGTCTAAGCATTTGAAGGGATAGAGGAATTCATGGATCGGATCGAACTCGAATTGTATCTGAACAATCTGCTGGAAATCGGCCGCTTCAAGGACTATTGCCCGAACGGTCTACAGGTGGAAGGCGCGCGCCGAGTTCAGAAGATCGCAACCGGCGTGACGGCCTCGCTCGCCTTTCTCGAAGCCGCGCTCGAGTGGGGCGCGGACACGGTACTCGTGCATCACGGCTACTTCTGGCGCAATGAGGCGCCGCAGTTGACGGGACGCAAGTATCAGCGAATCCGCACGCTTATCGCCAACGATATCAACCTGTTTGCCTATCATTTGCCGCTCGATTCGCATCCGGAGTTCGGCAACAACGCGCAGCTCGGCGCGCGCCTCGGCTTGATCGCGGACGGCCGTTTTGCAGGCCAGGATCTCGGGTGGATCGCGCCGCTTACCATGCCGCTTTCGCTCGAACATTTCACTGCAACGGTCGAAAACGCGCTCGGCCGCAAGCCGCTCGTATTCGGCGATTCAGATCGCGAACTGCGGCGCGTCGCGTGGTGCACGGGCGGCGCGCAAGGATACTTCGAAGAAGCCATCGCGGCGGGCGCGGATGTCTACGTCAGCGGCGAAGTATCCGAGCAGACCATGCACATTGCGGCGGAATCGGGCGTGGCCTACATCGCGGCGGGCCATCACGCGACCGAGCGCTACGGCGTCCAGGCGCTGGGTAATCACCTGTCGGAAGAATTCGACATCGAGCATGTGTTTATCGATATCGACAATCCGGTATAAATGTTTTGCGCCGATTATCGTTTTAATCGGCCTTGCAGTTGCCTTAAATGATTGCTTCACAAGATGGCGCGAAAACGTGCGGGAAAACCCGGAAAGAACAATCACTTGGAGTGATTTTTCCTATTCGGGCCTTGTAAATGCCAACTCCATTCGCGCACACTAGCGACGGAACACTGATGTGACGGTATAAATCCAACTCAGAAGTGGGGCGTGTGATGCGAGACAAGGACGATAAGCACGATGGGCGCGTTGACGGTAGCCGCCGTACCTGGCTGATAGCGACGACCGTAGCAGGTGGTGTCGGAGGTGTAGCAACAGTAATTCCGTTTGTGGGGTCGTTCGCTCCGTCGGAAAAGGCGAAGGCGGCAGGCGCGCCGGTCGAGGTCGATATCAGCGGACTCAAGCCCGGCGAAATGATGACCGTCGCGTGGCGCGGCAAGCCTGTATGGATCGTCAACCGCACCGACGAAATGCTTTCGGACGTCAAGAAGGCCGACACCGAAGTGGCCGATCCGAAATCGAAGATGGAATTCTCGATGCCGTTGCCGGAGTACTGCAACAACGAGTTCCGTTCCCGCTCCGATCACAAGAACATTTTCGTGGCGGTGGCCGTGTGCACGCATCTGGGCTGCACGCCGACCCCGCGTTTCACCGAAGGCGCCCAACCCAATCTTCCCGATAACTGGCCCGGCGGTTTTCTCTGCCCGTGCCACGGCTCGACCTACGACATGGCGGGCCGCGTCTTCAAGAACAAGCCCGCGCCGCAGAATCTGGACGTGCCTCCGTACATGTTCACTTCCGCGACGCAACTCGTGATCGGCAAGGACGAAAAGGGAGAGGCTTAATGGCGACCGCAGACAAGGATGTGGAGACGACGGGCTTGATCGGCTGGATCGACCGGCGCTTTCCGCTCACCGCGACGTGGAAGCAGCACGTTTCCGAGTACTACGCGCCGAAGAACTTCAACTTCTGGTACTTCTTCGGCTCGCTCGCGCTGCTCGTGCTCGTGCTTCAGATCGTCACGGGCATCTTTCTCGTCATGAACTACAAGCCCGATGCGACGCTCGCGTTCGCATCGGTCGAATACATCATGCGCGAGGTGCCGTGGGGCTGGCTCATTCGCTACATGCATTCGACAGGCGCTTCGATGTTCTTCGTCGTCGTCTATCTGCACATGTTTCGCGGGCTGATGTACGGCTCGTATCGCAAGCCGCGCGAACTGGTGTGGATTTTCGGCTGCGCGATTTTCCTGTGCCTCATGGCCGAGGCGTTCTTTGGCTATCTTCTGCCGTGGGGGCAGATGTCGTTCTGGGGCGCGCAGGTGATCGTGAATCTGTTCTCGGCGATTCCCTTCATCGGCCCGGATCTGTCGCTCTGGATTCGCGGCGATTACGTCGTGTCGGACGTCACGCTGAACCGGTTCTTCGCGTTCCATGTGATCGCGATTCCGCTCGTGCTGATTGGCCTCGTCGTGGCGCATCTGGTCGCGCTGCACGAAGTCGGCTCGAACAACCCAGACGGCATCGAGATCAAGGCGAAGAAGGACGCGAACGGCATTCCTATCGATGGCATTCCGTTCCATCCGTACTATTCGGTGCACGACTTCCTGGGCGTGTCGGTCTTCCTGCTGATCTTCGCGGCGATCATTTTCTTCGCGCCGGAGATGGGTGGCTACTTTTTGGAAGCGAATAACTTCGTGCCGGCCAATCCGTTGCAGACGCCGCCCGAAATCGCGCCAGTCTGGTACTTCACGGCTTTCTACGCGATGCTTCGCGCCACCACCGATCCGTTCAAGATCGTGCTGATGGTCATCATCGCGCTGCTTGGCCTCTTTGCGCTGTTACGCGCGCGCGGCAAATGGCGGATCGGCTTGCCGGTGCTCTCGCTCGCGGTGATCGTCTTCATGGCGCTGACGGAGTCGAAATTCTGGGGCGTGGTGGTCATGGGCACGGCGGTCGTATCGCTCTTTTTCCTGCCCTGGCTCGATCGCAGTCCGGTGAGGTCCATTCGCTACCGGCCGTTTTTCCATAAAGTGTTCTACGGCATTTTCGTGGTCGTGTTCCTGGTGCTGGGCTTCTTGGGAACGAGGCCGCCGTCACCGGTGGGGACGCTGGTCGCGCAGGTCTGCGCGCTGATCTACTTCGCGTTTTTCCTCGGCATGCCGTTCTGGACGCCGCGCGGCAGATTCAAGACGCCGCCCGAGCGAGTGACTTTCAAACCTCACTGAGCACTCGTCCGGAGACAAACACAATGAAAAAATGGCTCGGTTCCCTGGCAATCATCGGCGCGGCAATGTTCGCGTTTGGCGCGAGTGCGCCGGCGTACGCGCAGGAAGAAGCGGTGCTCGACCGCGCGCCCGATAACGCGGACAATTTTGCTTCGTTGCAGCACGGCGCCCAAATCTTTGTAAACTACTGCCTGAATTGCCACAGCGCCAATCTGATGCGGTACAACCGGCTGACCGACCTCGGCATCACGCCACAGGACGTTCAGGAAAATCTGCTGTTTTCGACAGACAAAATCGGCAACACGATGTCCATTGCAATGCGCCCGGAAGACGCGAAAGCGTGGTTCGGCGCGTCGCCGCCGGACCTGTCGGTCGAAGCGCGGGCGCGTGGCAAGGACTGGTTGTACACGTACTTGCGGGGGTTTTATCGCGATCCGGCGCGGCCGACCGGCTGGAACAATCGCGTGTATGAGAATGTCGGCATGCCGCACGTGCTGTGGACGATGCAGGGTATCCGCGATGCAAAATTCGAAACCGAAACCGACGAGCACACCGGCGAAAAGGTAAAGAGATTCGTGGGTTACACTCCGGTTAGCCCGGGTTCCATGTCCTCCGTGGATTATGATAATGCTGTGGCCGATCTGGTTTCGTACCTCTCGTGGATGTCCGAACCCGCCCAGCAGACTCGCAAGCGCCTCGGCGTATGGGTCCTGCTGTTCCTGGCGTTGTTGAGTTTCCTCGCATGGCGCCTGAACGCGGCATACTGGAAAGATATTAAATAGCGCGCCCTAGAAGGCGTGGGTCGGCACGACGGCGTTTCCCCGGGAAGCGTCGCGGCCGGCCTTTCGAGTTTACTGAAGGAACTTTAAAGACATGATGGTTCTGTATTCCGGCACTACTTGCCCGTTCTCCCAGCGCTGCCGGCTGGTGTTGTTCGAAAAGGGCATGGATTTCGAGATTCGCGACGTCGATCTGTTCAACAAGCCGGAAGACATCGCGGTCATGAACCCATACGGTCAGGTGCCGATCCTTGTCGAGCGCGACCTGATCCTGTATGAATCGAACATCATCAACGAATATATCGACGAACGGTTCCCGCATCCGCAGCTCATGCCGGCCGATCCGGTGCAACGCGCCCGCGCGCGCCTGTTCCTGCTGAACTTCGAGAAAGAATTGTTCGTGCACGTCGGCACGCTCGAAAACGAGAAGGGCAAAGCCGCCGAGAAGAACCACGAGAAGGCGCGCAGTGCAATCCGTGATCGTCTTACGCAGCTCGCGCCTATTTTCCTGAAGAACAAGTACATGCTCGGCGAAGAATTCTCGATGCTCGACGTGGCCATCGCGCCGCTGTTGTGGCGTCTGGACCATTACGGCATCGAGTTGTCGAAGAATGCTGCGCCGTTGATGAAGTACGCCGAACGCATTTTCAGCCGTCCGGCCTATATTGAAGCGCTGACGCCTTCCGAAAAGGTGATGCGTCGATAGTTTGCGGGCATCGGAGCGCGGCGGCGCGGATTTCGCCCGCCGCGCTCCTGTAGAGGAAAGTTGATGCAAGAGATTTCCACCAAGCCGTATCTGCTGCGCGCGCTCTATGAGTGGTGCACGGATAACGGGTTCACCCCACACATCGCGGTGCGGGTCGACGGCGCCACGCGGGTGCCGCGTCAGTTCGTGCGTAACGACGAAATCGTGCTGAACATCAGTTTCGAGGCGACGAGCCAGCTTCAGATGGGCAACGAATGGATCGAATTCAGCGCGCGTTTCTCGGGTAAGTCACACAAGATCGAAGTGCAGGTTACGAACGTGCTGGCCATCTATGCACGAGAGAACGGGCAGGGAATGGCGTTCCCGGTCGAGCCTTCATCGCAAACGGCTATCGACGCGTCGGGCGCGAGCACCGCGCCGCATCCGGTCGAGCGAGACGAAAGTATCGTGGAAGACGCGGTAGAGGAACTGTCCGACGCCGACGGGACTTCGTCGAGCGACGATGTTTCGGCAAGCTCGGATGACGATGCTTCAAAATCATCTGGGCGATCGCACCTCAAAGTCGTCAAATGAAGTAGAATTCCGTCCTTCGCCGGCTTAGCTCATCTGGTAGAGCAGTTGATTTGTAATCATCAGGTGGCGGGTTCGAGTCCTGCAGCCGGCACCAAGACTAACGTCGACGGGTCGTGCGATGTCCGCACGACCCGTTTGGTTTGAGCGGGTTGTATGTTCCGTAGTGGTCTGAAGAAGCTGAAAGGCAAGTCAATAAGAAAAGCTTCAAATTCTTGTTGACAGTAACTGAAACGACGTACATAATCTCGTTTCTCTGCTGCAGATGCAGCGACGCAAGACGAAGCGGTGCTGAGCAAAATGCTTGGTGCGCTTGGCGGGAAGTCTTGGCGAATGTGCTCTTTAAAAACTAACAGCCGATAAGTGTGGGCACTTGATGGCGCGAGCGGTTCCGACCTTTCGGGGTTGGGGCG
>NZ_JALQDW010000011.1:0-51100 GCF_023631025.1 Caballeronia sp. GACF4 | reverse complement strand
ACCGTGAAACGACTCCACGCCGATGATAGTGCGGATCTCCCGTGTGAAAGTAGGTAATCGTCAGGCTCCTCATGCAGAAACAAAAACCCCACCCCCAAACAGGTGGGGTTTTTGCATTTCTGCGGCGTTTGGCTGATCCGCCAGATTCGATCAGCCGTGCATGCCTTGATCGCGCGATAAAATCAGCAAAACATTGCGCAGCCGATTGCCATTCGAGTTCCCATGCTACGTTTAAGCGAAATCAAGCTTCCGCTCGATCATCCCGATTCGGCCATCGAGCCTGCGGTCATCGCACGCCTTGGAGAAATCGGCGTGACGTCAAGCGAACTCGTGCGCTTCCATGTCTTTCGCCGCGCGCACGATGCACGCAAGCGCGCCGACATCAAGCTTACGTACATCATCGATGTGGAGTTGGCAGATGAAGCGTCGGTGCTCGCGCGACTAAAGGCTCGGCCGCATCCGCATGTCGGCATTACGCCGGATATGGCTTATCACTTCGTGGCCAAGGCGCCTGAAGCATCGAGCCAGCTTCGCCCCGTCGTCATCGGCATGGGGCCGTGTGGACTGTTTGCCGGGCTGATTCTCGCGCAAATGGGTTTTCGCCCAATCATCCTCGAGCGTGGAAAAGCCGTGCGCGAGCGGACGAAAGACACTTGGGGTCTGTGGCGCCGAAACGAGCTTAACCCGGAATCCAATGTGCAGTTTGGTGAAGGCGGCGCCGGCACCTTCTCCGATGGCAAGCTCTACAGTCAAATCAAGGATCCGAAGCACTACGGCCGCAAAGTCCTCGACGAGTTCGTCAAAGCGGGCGCGCCTGAAGACATCCTGTATTTGAGCCGGCCGCATATCGGCACGTTTCGACTGGTCAGCATGGTCGAAAAGATGCGCGCGAATATTCATCAACTCGGCGGCGAAGTACGATTCGAGCAGCGCGTCGAGGATATCGACATCGACGATGGCAAGGTGCGCGGTCTATGTCTGTCGAGCGGAGAAACGCTGCGCTGCGATCACGTTGTGCTGGCCGTCGGACATAGCGCGCGCGATACCTTCCAGATGTTGCACGATCGCGGCGTTTTCATGGAAGCGAAGCCGTTTTCGCTCGGGTTTCGTATCGAGCATCCGCAGGGCATTATCGATCGGAGCCGTTTCGGCAAATTCGCCGGTCACGAACGGCTTGGCGCCGCGGACTATAAAGTCGTCCACCATTGCAGCAACGGCCGCGCTGTCTACAGCTTTTGCATGTGTCCTGGCGGAACGGTTGTCGCGGCGACGTCGGAGCCCGGCCGAGTCGTGACCAATGGCATGAGCCAGTACTCGCGCGCGGAACGTAATGCGAACGCGGGCATCGTCGTCGGCATCACGCCGGAAGATTATCCGGGCGGTCCACTCGCGGGCATCGCCTTCCAGCGCATGTGGGAAGAGCGTGCGTTCGAACTGGGCGGCGGCGATTACAGCGCGCCTGCACAGCTTGTGGGCGACTTCATCGCGAGGCGCGCATCGACATCGCTTGGATCGGTCGTGCCTTCGTACAAGCCAGGCGTCAAGCCGACCGATCTCAGCACAGCGTTGCCCGATTATGTGATCGAAGCCATCCGAGAAGCACTGCCTGAGCTCGATAAGAAGATCCCCGGCTTCGCGATGCACGACGCCGTTCTCACTGGCGTCGAGACGCGCACGTCGTCGCCGCTGCGGGTGCGCCGAAATAATGACGATTACCAAAGCGTCAATGTCGAAGGTTTGTATCCGGCGGGCGAGGGCGCGGGTTATGCGGGCGGGATCTATTCAGCGGCGATCGACGGAATCGAAGTCGCGGAGGCCGTCGCGTTGAGGATGATGGCGGAACATGAGGCGGCCGTCCGGTAACGTCGCGACTCATTCGCTGTCCATGCAAACGTCGAAGAGACATAACCACCGCCCATTGCCTCTAAAACGAAAAAGGGCGCATCGTCACCGTTGCGCCCTTTCATCCGCATCCAAAGAACCTCAAGTAACCACGCCCACCTGCCAGGGCACGAACTCACTCTGCCCATACCCGTGCAGTTCGCTCTTCGATGCCACGCCCGACGCGCAGTCGAGCATCATCTGAAAAATCTGGTCGCCGAGTTGCCCGATGCTCGCCGTTCCATCGATCACGCCGCCGCAGTTGATATCCATATCCTCTTCCTGCCGCTCCCAGAGCGCGGTGTTCGTCGCGAGCTTGAGCGATGGCGAAGGCGCGCAGCCGTAAGCCGAACCACGTCCGGTCGTGAAGCAGATGAGATTAGCGCCCGAAGCAACCTGACCCGTTGCAGACATCGGATCGTAGCCGGGTGAATCCATGAACACGAAGCCCTTGGCGTCGACGCGCTGCGCGTACTCATAAACCTCGACGAGATTGGTCGTGCCGCCCTTGGCCACCGCGCCAAGCGACTTTTCGAGAATCGTGGTCAGCCCGCCGACCTTGTTGCCCGCCGATGGATTGTTGTCCATCGCCGCACCGTTGCGCGCGCAATAGTCCTCCCACCACTTGATACGCGTCAGCAGTTTCTCGCCGACTTCACGGCTGACCGCGCGCCGCGTCAGCAAATGTTCCGCGCCATACACTTCCGGCGTCTCGGAGAGAATCGCCGTGCCGCCATGCGCGACGAGTTTGTCGACGGCCGCGCCGAGCGCCGGATTCGCCGAAATGCCCGAGTAGCCATCCGACCCGCCGCATTGCAAACCGACGATCAGATGCGACGCCGGCACCGGCTCGCGCTTGACGCGATTTGCTTCCGTGAGCATCTCCTTGACCAATGCGATGCCGTGCTCGATCGTCTTTCTCGTCCCGCCGCTGTCCTGAATCGTAAAGCTGCGCAGACGCTCGCCGTCTTTCAGTCCGCTTGCTTCGAGCACGCCGGAAATCTGATTGGTCTCGCATCCCAGGCCGACGAAGAGCACCGAATAGAAATTCGGATGCACCGCGTATCCCGCCAGCGTGCGACGCAAGATGGCGAGGCCATCGCCCTGCATGTCGATGCCGCATCCCAAGCCATGTGTGAGCGCAATCACGCCGTCGACGTTCGGGTAGTCCGCCAGCGCTTCCGGATGAACGTCGCGCCGAAAGTGATCAGCAATCGCGCGCGCGACGGTCGCCGAGCAATTGACGCTCGTCAGCACGCCGACGAAATTGCGCGTCGCCACGCGGCCGTCGTCGCGGCGAATGCCCATGAACGTCGCGGGTTCATCGACGAAAGGCGTCGGATGCTTGTCGATGCCGAACTCGTGCTCGCGCGCGAACTCGGCCATCGACAGATTTTGCGTATGGACATGCTGGCCGCGCGCGATGGCGTCCTTCGCCACGCCGATGATCTGGTTGTAGCGCTTGACGGGCTCGCCCGCGGCGATGGCGCGCGTCGCGATCTTGTGGCCCGGCGGAATCAGGCCCATGACGACGAGATCCTCCGACGCGATGCGCGCGCCGGAGAGCAGCTGACGTGTCGCGATGACGACATCGTCTTTGGGATGCAGCCGGATGACCGCATGGTCGGTGGATGTGGTGGACATGATGTTTTCTTAGATCGTGGAGGGAGCGCGCTTGTCGGCGAGGGCTTCCGTTTCGGCGCGGTTGAGCGGCTCGATCTTGCCGACAATCACAAGATAGCTGAACGCGCCGAGAAAGCAGAAGCCGCCTGCAACACACAGCGGAATGGTGAACGAGCCTTTCGTCATTTCGACCATGACGCCCGTGAACGTCGTGATGACGATACCCGCCAGATTCGACGCGAAATTCTGAATGCCACCGATGGACGCGACGTGTCCCGGCGTCGGTGCAACATCGCCCGGCAGCGACCAGATGCTGGCCGCGGCGAACGCGAGGCTGCCGTACGCAACGCCGAAAAAGCCGAGCATCAGATAGATGTTCGTGGTGAACGCCGAGAGCGTGATGACCGACGACAGCAGCATGCCGCCGACCATGCAGGTCTTGCGCGCCGCCGTGAGGCTCCAGCCCCGCTTGAAGAGCGAGTCGGACACGACGCCGCCGAGCCAGCCGCCCGGAATCGACATCAGCGCCGGAATCATGCCGAGCGTGCCGAGCGACTTGAGCGAGAAGCCATGCGTCTGCACGAGATAGCTCGGAAACCAGGTGATGAAGAAATAGATCACGAAGTTCAGGCAGAAAAAGCCGAGCATCATGCCCCACAGCGTGCGGTACTTGAAGAGCGAGCCCCACGAGACCTTGTTCTTCGGCGCGACCGGTTGCGGCGGGACATCCACGGGACCGGTGAGGTCGCCGAGCGACTTATTACGGTAAATGAGGAACCAGCCCAAGATCCACACCGCGCCGAGTGCGCCAGTGATGACGAACGACGCTTCCCAGCCCACCGAGCTGATGATGAGCGCAACGACGGGAATCGACAGCGCGGAACCGACACGCGAGCCGCTATCGAAGATGCTGGTGGCAAACGCGCGCTGCTGCGGCTTGAACCACTGCGCGACGAGCTTCGCGCACGACGGATACGCGCCCGCTTCGCCGACGCCCAGCATCAGCCGGCAGCCGAACATGCCCGCGACGCTCGTCGCGGTGGCGGTGAGCGCCGTGAAAACCGACCACCAGCCCACGGCAAGCGGCAGTGCGATTCGTGCGCCCACGCGGTCAACGAACCAGCCGAAAGGCATCTGCATGAGCGCGTAGGTCCAGAAGAAGCCGCTCAGGATGAAGCCCATTTCCGCCGGCCCAATGCCGAGCGCCTTCTCAATCTGCGGTGCAGCCACGGCCAGATTCGCGCGATCGATGTAATTGATCGCGATGGCCAGAAAGGCCAGAAATATCACTACCCAACGCATTTTGCGCATCGTTTGTCTCCTCGGGATGATGGCATTTCATATCTGCCGGCCCGAACCGCCATGCCGACGCGGTGAGCCGTGATTCAAAAACGGTGTGACGGGAGTCCGCGTTCTTTGGCGGATCTCAATGCGCGTTCAATGCATCGCGCAGGCGCTTTTGTTCGATATCGAGTTCGAGTTCGGCGGCGAAATCGATCACAGGTTGAAAACGCCGCGCTTTCTTCTCGTCGTGATTGCGCGCGATATCCGCGAGCTTGTGCACGAGAAACGGGTTCTCGAAGCGGTCGCGCACGCTCGCGAGGTAGTCGCTTGCCACGTCGCCCTTGCCGAGTGCGACAAACACCGGCAGCACTTCGTCGCGCCAGGTGGCTTCGAGCGGCTCGCGGTACGCGGAATCGCGCATCGCGTCGAGCACGGTCATGTCGGGCGCGCCGCCGCGCGTGCGCCAGATTTCCGCGAGCATCGTGTGGCCGAGGTTGAGCAGCAGCAGTTTCAGGCGCTCGTAGTGCGCGAGGTCGTCGGTGACGACGATGTCTTCGTGTTCGCACGGCAAGGTCATGCCCGCTTGCCGCTCGATTGCCCACAACGCGTAAGGCTCGGCAATCGCGCCGACCGGCAGGATAGGCTCCGACACGATGCGGTCCACGAGCGAATTCACCCAGACGCAATCGTTCGACAAGTAAGCGATGAACGCGTCGTCCGCATTCCATTTGCGCGCCAAGTCGAGCACAAGGTCGCGCAAGGTGTCGCCGTTACGCGAGACGAGTTCGCACGGCAACAGCGTGATCGGCGCCGCGCTCGCCTTGAAGCGTGCGTGCAGCAGCACGGCGAGCTTGGCCGCGAATCCGCGCGGCGTACGCGCGCCATCGAGCAGGTCGGCCGTGTCTTCGTCGAAAAGGGCGTAACCCGTGTCGGCCGTGTTCGAGACGATCACCTTGACGTCGCGTTCCATGCGTTCTAGCAACAGCGGCCAGTCGTCGTTTGCGTGCAGCGCTTCGGTGATCGAATCGCATTCGATGGTGGTGTCGACGGTCGCGTCGCGCTCGCGTCCGCGAATGCGTACCGGATAGCGGCCCGTGGCGCGCAGCGCATCGACGCGCGCGCGGCTGTCAGGACTCGACGTGGTCTGCACGACGGTGATCTTGCCGAGCGCTTTCGCAGGATCGCGCCGCGCGGCGTCGGCCACGAAGAAGTCAACGTGCGCTTGCAGAAAACGGCTCGTGCCGAACTGGAGAATCGGATTGGTCATGTCGGGCGGCTATCGCGCCATCGCTCGATGCGACGGCGAAGTACATGGGGGTTTTGTCGTTGGGAACGGTTCCAGACAGCCGTAAAAAATATGGCCCATCTGGCCTTACCGAAATGCATACTAGTGGCTCGAATTGGAATTGGTCAAGCCACTTGTAAGCGTTTGAAAATGGTCGAACGCGCTTCGTACGGTGCGTCAACCCTTCCGCTGATTACAATCCACGTTTTCCCCGAGACATGCAGGAGTGTGCACGTGAGTGTCAAACCAGTCGAAACGCGTCGCCTCTACCTTCAGATCGCCGATAAGCTGCGCGCTCTGATCGAACAGCAGGACTTTGCGCCGAACGGCCGGTTGCCCTCCGAACGCGAACTCGCGCAGACGTTGGGCGTGTCGCGGCCTTCGGTGCGCGAGGCGCTGGTTGCGCTGGAACTGGAAGGGCGAGTCGAGATTCGCATGGGCTCGGGCGTCTATATCTGCGCGACGCCCGTGGCGAAGCCGCCCGCCACCGAGGCGGAACTGGGCGAGAGCCCGATCGAGATCATGAATGCGCGCAGCGTGATCGAAGGCGCGATTGCCGCGAATGTCGCGCCGTTTGCCAAGCCAAAGGCATTGAAGACGCTACGCGCCGTCTACGAGACCATGGCGCGCGAAGTCGAAGCGGGACAAGTACCAATGAGCGCCGACCGCGCGTTTCACGTTGCGATCGCGCAGATGTCGGGCAACGACGTGCTGGTCAGGACAGTGGGCAGTCTCTATGACGAACGGCATAGTCCGCTGTCATCCACGTTACGCGGACATTTCGAGGGGGAGGAAACCTGGGCGGCCGCGCTTGGCGAACATCTCGAGATTCTCGAGGCGCTCGAAGCGCGGGACGCGGTGCAGGCTCAAGCCGCGATGCAGCGGCACATGCGCAAGTCGGCCGAGCGTCTGATGACACGGCGCAAAGGCTGAAACCGGCGCGCCTTCAAAGACGAACCGGTTCTCTCGAAAGTTAGCCCGCGTTAGCCGGGATACGCTTCATCGACCTTCAGGCCAGCCAGCTTGAAGATCACGCGCAGTGTCTGCGGCGCGATCTCGCGGCGCGAGGCGAGCGTGGTCAGGACGAAGTCCATCACCTTGGCGTACTTCAGCATGGTCAGACACGATTCGATATCCGTGGAGCCGTCGCGCATCGATTCGGCGAGACGCAGCATCTCCACCGAAATCTCTCGAGCCATTTCGAGTTCGAGTTGTTGCTTCTCGCTCCAGGCGGGCATCGTGGTCAGCGCCGCGAGCATCTCCTGAAACTGCTTTTCTGCTTTCTTGTCGGGGATCGCGTCCATCGCCGTCCTCTCCATGTTCATGGCGCTGGCGAGTCGCAATCGCCGCGCTGAGTGTTAGGTGTTACGTAACGAAAGCCGCTCGCGGGTGACGACGCGTACTGCGTTGTCGAGGCGTGACTTTGCTACCTGCTTGTTGCTCTTCCTTGCTGCATTGGCGCGCCGGGCTTCTTCCCCACGCTGCGCATCGTCCCGGCCAGATCCGCATACCGGACAATGCACGAAGTGTTCCAAGCGTTTTCTAGCCGTCTTGCATCGCCGGTCGACTTGGGCGGAACAAGAGCGTCTTCGCGCTTTTGGGTAAACTTCTCCTTTCGAGTCGGCAGAACCAGCGGTTAGCGCACATTCGGCGCAAACTAGCCTCGTTTTTTAATTTCCACGTCACTTTCACGATGGCCAAGAAGTCCTCCGCGTCGGCTCCGGGCACCCCCGACCCCACTACAAAGCACGAAATCCGTCCAGGTCAGTCGATCGAACTGCTGAAGGAACTTCATATCCTCACGCGCGACGGCAAGATGAATCAGGACAGCCGCCGCAAACTGAAACAGGTCTATCACCTCTATCAGTTCATCGAACCGCTGCTTGCCGACGTTCACGAACGCCAGGGTTCGGTGTCGCTTGTCGACCATGGCGCGGGGAAGTCTTACCTTGGGTTTATTCTCTACGATCTGTTCTTCAAGACTCTGCGCGATCGGTCACACATCTACGGTATTGAGACGCGTGAGGATCTTGTTCAAAAATCGGAGGAATTGGCGAAGCGGCTGGATTTCGAGGGAATGTCGTTTCTGAATCTGTCGGTGGCCGAATCGATTGAATCGAATCTGCTGCCGGATTCCATCGATGTCGTGACCGCGCTGCACGCCTGCAATACCGCGACGGACGACGCCATCCAGTTCGCTCTGCAGAAGAACGCGAAGTACATCGTCGTGGTGCCGTGTTGTCAGGCGGAAGTCGCGTCAGTGCTGCGCAAGAACAAGGGGCATGCGCTGTCGAAGAACGTGCTGACGGAGATGTGGCGGCATCCGCTGCATACGCGCGAATTCGGCAGCCAGATTACGAATGTACTGCGCTGCCTGCAGCTCGAATCGCACGGATATCAGGTCAGCGTGACGGAACTCGTAGGCTGGGAACATTCGATGAAAAACGAGCTCATCATCGCTCAGTTCAAGGACTTGCCGCGCGCCCGGCCCGCGCAACGGCTGTCGGATGTGCTCGAAACGCTCGGGCTGGACGAGTTGCGCGAGCGCTTCTTCGCGCACTGATCAGTCGCTTTTCATCCACGCCGCGAAACCTTCGTGACCGAGGCGACGCAGCGTTTCCATGTTGCGTTCGTAGATATCGGCGGCGTCGGGAAAGGCATCCACTGCGCGGTCGATGCTCGCTTCGCGCAGCAAATGAAAGATGGGATACGGCGCCCGATTCGTATAGTTCTCGATGTCGTCGGGCTCGCTGCCTTCGAATCGATATTGCGGATGAAAGCTCGCGATCTGCAGTTCTCCGGCAAGGCCCATGTCGTTCAACAAGCGGTCGGCGAAGAACAGCGCGTCGTTGTAATCGGTGAAGTGCGCAAAGGCGTGCGGCGTGATGAAAAGCGTCGTGTCGATGTCATTTGCATCGCTTTCGCGCAAAAGGCGCAGTTCGTCCGCGAGTTCCGCGACGACATCTTCCACGCCGCGCGCGTCGCTCACGACATAGCGAATCTGTCCCTTCACATGCACGCTCTTGGCAAAAGGACACAGGTTCAAGCCGATGACAGCGCGGGTGAGCCAGTGGCGCGTGGCCGCGATCACTTCTTCTTCGCGGGTGCTACGGTCGTTCATGGTGCATCCTGAATAAGCGGCTTGCAGGCCGCGTCGATCAACGTGCGCGCAATGCGAGGCGCCGCGCGCATCGGCCCCGAACCGGGACCGTAAGTCTGGCTCGTCGCGTAGACGCCATCGACGAGCAACGCCAGCGATTCTGCCAGTTCGACGGGATCGGCGGCGCCCGCAGCAACCGAAATCTCGGTGAGCCGCGTGATCAGATAGTGCTTGTTGCGCTCGACGGATTGCCGCGCGGGATGCGCTGGATCGCCGAATTCGCACGCGATGTTGAGAAACGGACAGCCGCGATAATCCGGCGCCGACGCGCGCCCGACGAGATCCTCGAGCGATTGAACGAGTTGCTCGGCCGGCGCGCCCGGATGCTTCTCGACGCTTGCCTCGAAGCGCTTGCGGAATCTTTCGTCCATGCGCTGCAGATACGCGGTGACGAGTTCGTCTTTCGATGCGAAGCGCCGGTACAGGCTCATCTTGTTGACGCCCGCGCGTTCGACGACGGCATCGACGCCGATGGCGCGGATGCCTTCGCGATAAAACAGTTCCTGCGCGGCATCGAGCAATTGTTCCCGAGCCTGCACGCCGTCGGTTCGCACACTGCGGCGAGCAGGGGTTTTCGGCTGGCCGGCGGGAGTTCGTGTCACAGTCGCATCCTTGAATATTGCTTGGGTCTTGACATGTTACCGATCGGTAACTAAGCTCGCAACTCTGATGTGACAGGTCGGTAACGTCACGGCGCGTAAAACACGAAATTCACGGAACGGAGCAGCGATGAATTGGGTAGCGAGACGGCTTGGCGGCCGCGTGCATTATGGCTGGATCGCAGTGGGCGTCGTTTTCCTGGTGTTGCTGGCGGCGGCCGGCACGCGCGCGACGCCGAGCGTGATGATGTTGCCGCTCGAAAAACAGTTCGGCTGGTCGCGCGGAACCATCTCGCTTGCCATCTCGATCAACCTTGCGCTTTACGGCCTGACCGGACCATTCGCCGCTGCCGCCATGCAGCGCTTCGGCGTGCGTCCGACCTTGCTCGCCGCGCTTGCGACCTTGGCCGCGGGCGTCGGTCTCTCCTCGATGATGACCGCGCCCTGGCAGATGATCGTGATCTGGGGCGTGATGGTCGGCGGCTCGACGGGCGTTGCGGCGCTCACGCTTTCGGCGACGGTGGTGAATCGCTGGTTCACGACGCATCGCGGGCTTGCAATGGGCATTCTCACCGCTAGTTCGGCGACCGGGCAGCTCGTGTTTCTGCCGTTTCTCGCGGCGTTGTCGGAGCATCACGGCTGGCGGCCGGTGGTTTTCGTCGTGGCTATAGCAGCCGCAGTCGTCGTGCCGCTCGTCGCGTGGCTGCTGCCGGAGCGTCCGTCGGATGTCGCGCTGCGACCCGTCGGCGAAAGCCCGGACGCGCCGCCCGCCGTCATTCCGCCGCCGAAAAATCCGATCAAGGTCGCATTCGGCACGCTCGGCATGGCGAGCAAGACGCGCGATTTTTGGCTGTTGTTCTTCAGCTTTTTCGTGTGCGGCGCGAGCACGAACGGTTATGTCGGCACGCATCTGATCGCGATGTGCTCCGACTACGGCATGACGCAGGTGCAAGGCGCGACCTTGCTCGCGGCGATGGGCATTTTCGATTTGTTCGGCACGACGCTTTCCGGATGGCTTTCGGATCGCTTCAACGCGCGCCTGCTGCTGTTTTGGTACTACGGCCTGCGCGGGTTGTCGTTGATCTATCTGCCGTATGCGTTTGGCATCGACTTCTTCGGCTTGCCGCTTTTCGCGGTGTTTTACGGGCTCGACTGGATCGCGACCGTGCCGCCGACGGTGCGCCTCGCCACCGATGTCTACGGCAAGGAGTCGGCGCCGATCGTCTTCGGCTGGATCGTGGCGGGGCACCAGCTCGGCGCGGCGTTCGCGGCGCTGGGCGGCGGCATGCTGCGGTCGAGCCTCGGCAGCTACACCGTGGCGACGATGATCTCCGGCGGTCTTTGCCTCGTCGCAGCCGTTACGGTGCTGCGGATCAATCGCGCGGGGCGGTCGATGGGCGTCGCCGCCACTTGAGCGCTTTTGCGGACGTGTGAGTCCGTGACTTATCCTTGTCGTTCGATACTTGAACGGCGCGCATTGGGCCGATGCGCGCCGTTTGCGCTTTTGAGGGCGGCGCGAGGCAACGGTGCTGTATTGAAGTGGTAGCGTTGTGCGGTTGACTGCTGCAAACCGTTATCGTGATGGGCAGGCCTCGCTTCTTCCAATCGCTGAAGGATTTCAATGATGACCGCCAAACCCGCCGCAACCGAAGTCGATATCCACGAACTACTCGCAGGCCGCTGGAGCCCGCGCGCGTTCGCCGACGCGCCGCTGAGCCGCGAGCATCTGCATAGCCTGCTCGAAGCGGCGCGCTGGGCGCCTTCATCGAGCAATTTGCAGCCTTGGCGTTTATCGCGTTCGATCGGCATCGCGACGAAGCCGCGTTCCAGCGCGCGTTCGAAACGCTCGCGCCGTCCAATCGGACATGGAATGTTCGCGTGCCCGTGCTGGTCTGCGTGACTGCGTCGACGCTCACGCCGAAGGGCGATGTCAGCCGCACCGCGCTCTACGACACCGGCGCGGCCGCGATGGCGCTCGTGCTCCAGGCGCACGCGCTCGGACTCGCGACGCATCAGATGGGCGGCTTCGATCGCGACGCGTTCCGCGCGGCGTTCGAGATTCCGCCGGAGGTGGAGATCATCGCGATGATCGCAATCGGTCATCACGGCGACGCGAATCTTCTCGACGACGCGCTGCGCGAACGCGAGGCCGCGCCGCGAGCACGCAAGGCGCTGGGCGAGACCTCGTTCGAAGGCGCGTGGGGAAAGAGTTTCGAGTGAAGCCAGGTTTACGCGGCGCGGGTTCGCTTGACTGCGGATGTGTCCGACATCACCCCTCATCCGCCGATGACAGCGGCCGCGCAACATCTTCCAGAGACTTGCGCTCCGCTGCCACGCCCCAGATGCCGGCCACGACGGCGGCCGCGATCATCAGCGCCGAGCCGATCAGATAGCCGACGAACACCGCGCCACGCTGATGCGTATCGATGAGTTGCCCGAACAGCGCCGGCCCGATGATCCCGCCGAGCGCCGTACCGAACGCATAAAAAACGGCGATGGCAAGCGCGCGAATCTCAAGCGGAAACGTCTCGCTGACCGTCAGATAGGCCGAACTCGCCGCCGCCGACGCGAAGAAGAAAATCACCATCCACGCTATGGTCTGCGTGGTCACGGAAAGCATTCCGTGCATGAACATCCATCCGCTGATCGTGAGCAGCACGCCCGAGATCGCGTAAGTGAAGGCGATCATCCGGCGTCGGCCGAGCACGTCGAATAGCTTGCCGAGCAGAACGGGGCCGAGGAAGTTGCCCGCCGCGAACGGCAGCACGTACCAGCCGATGTGATCGCCCGGCACGTGATAGAAGTCCGTCAGCACGAGCGCGTAAGTGAAAAAGATTGCGTTGTAGAAGAACGCCTGCGCGGTCATCAACATGAGGCCGACCAGCGAGCGGCTCCGATGCACATGAAACAGCGTGTGCGCGACTTCCGAAAGTGGCGTGTGCTCGCGCATCTTTAGGCGCAGCGGCTTGATCGGCGTGTTCGGTATTTCGACGCCGTGCTTGCGAAAATGCGCTTCGATATCCTCGACAATCTGCTTCGCCTCATCGACGCGGTTATGCGTGATGAGCCAGCGCGGACTTTCCGGCACCCACATCCGCATGAAGAGAATGGTGAGACCGAGCGCCGCGCCGATCAGAAAGCACCCGCGCCAGCCCCAATCGGGCGGCATCAGGCCCGGATCGAGCAAAACGAGCGAACCGGCCGCGCCAATGCCCGCGCCGATCCAGAACGTGCCGTTGATGGCGAGATCGGTCCAGCCGCGCAAACGCGCGGGCGTGAATTCCTGGATCGTGGAATTGATGGCCGTGTATTCGCCGCCGATGCCTGCGCCCGTCAGAAAGCGGAACAGCACGAAACTTGCGAGATCCCATGAGAACGCGGTTGCGGCGGTCGCGGCCACGTAGAGAAAGAGCGTGATGAAGAAGAGTTTGCGTCGTCCGAGCCGGTCGGTGAGCCAGCCGAAGCCAAGCGCGCCGACCACCGCGCCCGCAATGTACGCGCTGCCGGCAATGCCGACATCCGTGTTGTTGAAGTGCAGCGCCGGGCTCGACTTCAATGCGCTCGCCACCGCGCCCGCGAGCGTGACTTCGAGCCCGTCGAGCAGCCACGTGATGCCGAGCGCGAATACGATCAACGTATGAAACCGTCCCCAGGGCAGACGGTCGAGCCGTCCCGGTAAATCGGTTTCTATGATGTCGGATCGATCGCTGGCGCTCGCAGTCGAACGATTTTCCTGCGGTAAGGTAGTGTCGTTCATTGGCTCGTGCCCGCCGCATCCGCGCGCGCAACAGTGAATAAATTGCCGCTTTGGCGAGCAAGTTGCATTCCGCGCCGGTTGAAGCGTCGTGGCGGTTCCAGACGGGTTCGAATGCGGTTGATGCATGCCGCCGAACATGCTACAAACCCTGTCCACTTTTGAATGCGGCGTTGCCTCGTAACGCTGCCTCGATGTCCATGACCTACTGTGCGATCGATTTTGGCACGTCGAATTCCGCCGTCGCCGTGCCTGCCGCGATTCAGGCGCAGACGCAGGGTGGCCATTCGATCCGGCTGGCTCCCGTCGAGGGCGAGGCAACCACGCTTCCGACGGCCGTCTTCTTCAACACGGACGAAAACAGCCAGTCCTATGGCCGCGCCGCGCTCGAATCGTATATAGACGGCTTCGACGGCCGCCTCATGCGTTCGATGAAAAGCATTCTCGGCTCGCCGCTCGCCGACACTAGCACCGATCTCGGCGACGGCTCCGCCATCAAGTACACGGACGTCATCACGCTTTTTCTGCAGCATCTGAAGCAGAAAGCACAGGCGGTCTCGCCAAGTCCGCTCGATCGCGCGGTTCTCGGCCGTCCGGTCTTTTTCGTCGATGACGATCCGCGCGCCGACCGCCTCGCGCAGTCGCAACTCGAAGCGTGCGCGCACGCCATCGGCTTGCGCGAGATTCACTTTCAATACGAACCTATCGCCGCCGCATTCGATTACGAAGCGCGCCTGACGCAGGAAGGGCTCGTGCTGGTCGCGGATATCGGCGGCGGTACGTCCGACTTCTCGCTCGTTCGCGTGGGGCCCGAGCGCGCTCGCCAGCTAGACCGAAAAAGCGATGTCCTCGCGCATCACGGTGTGCACGTGGCCGGCACGGATTTCGACCGGCGCGTCGAGCTGACGACCGTTTTGCGCGAACTCGGTTATCAGACGCTCGATCCGCAAGGGCGCGAAGTGCCAAACCGCGTGTATTTCGATCTGGCGACGTGGCATCTGATCAACACCGTCTACACGCCCAAGCGCGTGAGCGAATTGCAACTGATGCGCCACCTTTACACCGAACCGCGTCTGCACGACCGGCTGATGCGCGTCGTCGATCGCAGGCTTGGTCATGCGCTAACCGCGCACGCTGAGGAAGCGAAGATCGACGTGGCGGCGGGCGGCGTAACCGAGATCGACATGGAAGAGGTGGAGGAAGCGCTGCGCGTCGCATTCGACGAAGCGCAGCTGATCGAAGCGGGCGCGGACGAGACGCGGCGTATCGTCGAAGCGGCGCTGGAAACGGTGAAACGCGCGGGCGTGGCGAACGCGGATGTCGGCGCCGTGTACTTCACGGGCGGCACCACCGGTTTGCGCTTTCTGTCCGATGCGCTCGCGGCGGCTTTTCCCGGCGCACGAGCCGTATTCGGCGATCGACTTGCCAGCGTGGCGACGGGTCTCGGTATTTACGCGCAACGCGTCTTTACCTGATCGCGCTCGTTCCAGATGCAAAAAACCCCGCCGAGGCGGGGTTTTCTTTAAGCCGGATAAAAACTTACGCCGGCTTGATGTTCGCTGCTTGCTTGCCCTTGGGGCCAGTCTTCACTTCGTAGGTAACCTTTTGGTTTTCTTGAAGTGTCTTGAAACCCTCAATGCGGATTTCCGAGAAGTGTGCGAACAGATCTTCGCCGCCGCCATCCGGGGTGATGAAGCCAAAGCCCTTTGCGTCATTAAACCACTTGACGGTACCGGTTTCCATGTTACTTATTCCAAAAAATTGATGAATGAGGCCGAAGCCAAGGGTGCATGAAGATCAAGGAAGGGGCAATGGGACCAACCGGAGTACCGCGATGGCGAACTACGAAAGAACCACAAGTCACTCGCCACTTGAAATCCTGCAAGAAGGTTTATACGGCTAATCGTTTTCGCGGTCAAATAATATCCGACTGCCGCGCAGGGACTTTTTGAGATATCGCAACGTATCTTACGAATCTTTCATAATTTCACTGCCAACTGTCTATCACCGCCGTGTGGTAGCTTTCATCGCGCAAAAACTGATGAAAGCTGACAATCCTTCGCTGCATTCGAAAGGTGCAACCGTTACACTACGCGCCAACCTGCCAAGGTTGCACCAAAATCGCCCTATCACCGGACCGTAGGCCGGCATCGCGCGCGGCGGATGTGCATTCGTGCGCCTGACCTCCAAGCGCAAGGCGAGAGACACTGGAGAACAATGTGAAGAGTTCGATACAACGGAATATCGGGCCGATAGCACTTATGCTTACCGGCCTCGGTTCCATCATCGGTTCAGGCTGGTTGTTCGGCGCGTGGAAAGCGGCCAAGATCGCCGGTCCCGCAGCCATGGTCGCGTGGGTGATCGGCGCGGTCGTCATCATGGCGATCGCTCTTACTTACGCGGAGTTGGGCGCGACGTTTCCCGAATCCGGCGGCATGGTGCGTTACGCGCGCTATTCGCATGGCGCGCTCGTCGGTTTCATCAGCGCGTGGGCGAACTGGATTGCCATCGTCTCGGTCATTCCGATCGAGGCCGAGGCATCCATTCAATATATGAGCACGTGGCCCTATGAATGGGCGCATGCGCTCTTCGTGAACGAAACGCTCACGACTTCAGGGCTGATCCTCTCGGCGCTGCTCGTGGTCGTGTACTTCATGCTCAACTACTGGGGCGTGAAGGTGTTCGCGCGCGCCAACTCGACAATCACTGTCTTCAAGTTCCTGATTCCCGGCCTGACCATCGCGGGCCTCATCTATACAGGGTTCCATTCCGAGAACTTCGGCACGGTGTCGAGCTTCGCGCCCTATGGCTGGCCGGCCGTGCTGACGGCGGTGGCGACGAGCGGTATCGTATTCAGCTTCAACGGCTTTCAGAGCCCGGTCAATCTCGCGGGCGAGGCGCGCAATCCGTCGCGGAGCATCCCGTTCGCCGTGATCGGCTCGATTCTGATCGCGCTCGTGATCTACGTATTGCTGCAAGTGGCCTACATCGGCGCGGTCAATCCCGCCGATGTCGCGAAGGGCTGGTCGCATTTCAACTTCGCGTCGCCGTTCGCGGAACTGGCGCTGGCGCTGAATTTAAACTGGCTCGCCGTGCTTCTTTATGTCGATGCTTTCGTGAGCCCGAGCGGCACCGGCACCACCTACATGGCGACGACCACCCGCATGATCTACGCGATGGAGCGCAACAACACGATGCCGAAGATATTCGGCAACGTGCATCCGTTCTACGGCGTGCCGCGTCCCGCGATGTGGTTCAACCTGTTCGTCGCGTTCGTGTTCCTGTTCTTCTTCCGTGGTTGGGGCACGCTGGCGGCGGTGATTTCGGTGGCGACGGTCATTTCCTATCTCACCGGGCCTGTGAGCCTGATGGCGCTGCGCCGCGCCGCGCCGGATCTGGAACGGCCGGTCCGCTTGCCCTTAATGGGCTTGGTCGCGCCGTTCGCGTTCGTTTGCGCGTCGCTCGTCCTGTACTGGGCAAAGTGGCCGCTGACCGGCGAAATCATCCTGTTGATGGTCGTCGCGCTGCCCGTGTACTTCTACTTCCAGGGCAAGACCGGCTTCGCGGGATGGGGCCGCGATCTGAAAGCCGCGTGGTGGCTGGTGGCGTATCTGCCGACGATGGCCGTCATGTCGCTCATCGGCAGCAAGGAATTCGGCGGAAGTGGCGTGTTGCCGTATGGCTGGGACATGGCGCTCGTCGCCGTGCTCGCGCTCGTGTTTTACTTCTGGGGCGTGCACACCGGTTATAGGACGGACTATCTGGATGAACGCGAAGCGCACGAAGACATTCAGCACGAAGTCGGCGCGTAAACAGATCGTCGACGAGAAGCGGTAAAACGAAGCCCGCCTGAGCAATCAGGCGGGCTTCGTTCTTTCCTGCGCGGCTCGTGCGTTCAGGCCTCAGGCGTCCGCGAACACGTAGTTCGTCATTGCGAGCGCGCGCTGGAAAGTGCCGAGCGACTGTATGCGCAACTGATAGTCATCCGCCGCAGCGCCTAGTGCGCCGAATACTGGCAGCAGATGCTCGTCGGTCGGATGCATCAGCGCGGCGTGCGGCGCGCGGGCGCGATAGTCGAGCAGCGCGTCGATGTCGCGATCGGCAAGACGCGCCTCGAACCAATGCGTGAACTCATCGACGCGCGGATCGGCATCTTCAGGACGAGCGCCGAAATCCGCCATGCGCAGGTTATGCGTGATCTGCCCGGAACCGACGATCATCACGCCGTCACGCCGCAAATCGCGCAGCGCCCGGCCGATACCGAAGTGATGCGCGGCATCGAGGCGCGGTTGAATGGAAAGTTGCGCGACTGGGATGTCGGCGTTGGGAAACATGAGCAGAAGCGGCACCCACGCGCCGTGATCGAGGCCGTGCTCCATCGTGCTCGCAGCAATGCCGTGCTCGCCGAGCAGCGCGGCGGCGTTGCGGGCGAGATCGGGCGCGCCGGGCGCGGGATAGCGCAGTTCATAGAGCGCGCGCGGAAAACCGTAGAAATCGTGGATGGTTTCCGGCCGCTCGGCGATGCTCGCAACGGGTTGCGTCGTGCCCCAGTGAGCCGAAAGCATGAGGATGGCGCGTGGGCGCGGCAGCGTTTCAGCGAGCGAGGCGAATTCGCCGGAAGGCATCGACGGGTCGATAGGCAGCGTCGGCGCGCCGTGGGAAATGAAAACGGAGGGAAGGGAAGTCATGGCGTCGCGTATTGAGTTGGATGCCATCAATGTACGGCCGGAACTAGCGGAAATAAACGGCCGGTGAAGCAATGAATTGTGTCGTCGGCGTTTGCAATCGAAGCGACGCTCAGTCCGCTTCGCCGCGCATTCCTTCCCATGCAGCGGCGGCCGGCGATGCGATCTGGAACAGATCAATCACCCGCGCGACGGTGTGATCCACCATCTCGTCGATGCTCGCCGGCTTCTGATAAAACGCCGGCATCGGCGGAAAAATCACGCCGCCCATTTCCGTCACGGCGGTCATATTGCGCAGATGCGCGAGGTTGAGCGGCGTTTCGCGCACCAGCAGCACCAGACGGCGACGCTCCTTGAGCACGACATCCGCCGCGCGCGTGATGAGATTGTCGGAGAGTCCGTGCGCGATGCTTGCCAGCGATCGCATGGAGCACGGCGCGACAATCATGCCTTCCGTGGAAAACGAGCCGGACGCGATGCTCGCGCCGACATCGCGCACGTTATGAACAACGTCCGCGAGCGCGTGAACCGTGGATTTATCGAGTTCCAGCTCGTGCTGGATATTGAGCCAGCCGGCGCTGGAAACGAGCAAATGCGTTTCCACGCCGGAAACATGGCGCAACGTTTCAAGCAGACGCACGCCGTAAATTGCGCCCGTGGCGCCCGTGATGGCGACGATGAGCCGTCGTCGGGCGGCAGGCGCGTTCACTTCGAAGATGACTTCAGGCAGCGGCGAAGAGCTGTTGCAGTTCGCCGGATTCGTACATCTCCATCATGATGTCCGAGCCGCCGATGAACTCGCCCTTCACGTAAAGCTGCGGAATGGTCGGCCAGTTCGAGAATTGCTTGATGCCCTGACGAATTTCGTTGTCTTCGAGCACGTTCACGGTTGTGATCTGATCGACGCCGCACGCCTTCAGCACCTGGATGGCGCGGCCGGAGAAACCGCACATCGGGAACTGCGCCGTGCCCTTCATGAAGAGGACGACCGCGTTTTGATCGACGAGTTGCTTGATGCGTTCTTGCGTTTCCATGATGTTCCTGCGCTTTGATGTCGGTGGGGACTAAGTGTTGAAATGATAGCGGATTTCGCTATTCCGGGCTGACCGCTGCCTGGCTCGCCCGCCGCGCTCAGGCATTGAAAACGCCGCCGCTGATTCGCTCGATTCCCGCCAGATCGCACAGCGAATGCACATTGGTGAAACCGCGCGCCGTGAGCAGTCGGCGCACGGCGTCGGACTGATCGTAGCCGTGTTCGAGCCACAGCTCGCCACGGCGCGCAAGCAGAAACGGCGCTCGCTCGATAATGGTCCGGATGCAGGACAAACCGTCGGCGTCATCGGTGAGCGCGTCGCGCGGCTCGAAGCGCAGATCGCCTTGCTGCAAATGCGGATCGTCGCTTGCGATATACGGCGGATTGCTCACGATGGCTTCGAAGAGCAGCGAAGGATCGACCTTCGCGGTCCAGTCGCTTTCGACGAACGCGAGCGGCCCGCCCGCGCGCGCCGTATCGAGCAGCCGTTCTGCATTGCGACGCGCGACATCCAGCGCGGCGCCTGAGCGGTCCACGGCCCACACGCGCGCGTCGGGCCGTGCATGCGCAAGCGAAACCGCAATGGCGCCGGTTCCCGTGCCGAGATCGAGCACGCGCGCGTTCGGCGTATTCGCGATGGCGTCGAGCGCCGTTTCCACCAGCAATTCGGTTTCCGGGCGCGGAATCAGCACATCGGGCGTCACGTCGAATTCGAGCCCAAAAAATTCACGCGTTCCAGTCAGCTGCGCGATCGGTTCTCCCGCGACACGGCGCGCGACGAGCGCCTCGAAGCGGCTAACCGCGATGGCGCCAAGCGCTTCGCGGTCGCGCGTGATCAACTGCGTGCGTCGCCAGCCGAGCACGTGCATCAGCAAGACGCGCGCTTCGAGCGCGGGCAGCGCACACGCACGCAGCAGATCGACTGCGGTCGTCACTCGGTTTCCCCGAGCGCCGCGAGCAATTCCGCCTGATGCTCGCTCACGAGCGCGCCGATCAGTTCGTCGATATCGCCGTCCATGATGTATTCGAGCTTGTAGAGCGTCAGATTGATGCGGTGATCCGTCATGCGCCCTTGCGGAAAATTGTAGGTGCGAATGCGCTCGGAGCGGTCGCCTGAACCGATCAGACTCTTGCGCGTCGCCGCTTCCTTCGCGTGTTGCTCGTGATACTGCTTGTCCTTGATGCGCGCGGCGAGCACCTTCAGCGCGCGATCCTTGTTCTTGTGCTGCGAGCGGTCGTCCTGACATTCGACGACGATTCCGGTCGGCAAGTGCGTGACGCGCACGGCCGAATCGGTCTTGTTGATGTGCTGCCCGCCCGCGCCCGACGCGCGGAAGGTATCGATACGCAGATCCGCTGGATTAATCACCACTTCGCTGATTTCATCGGCTTCCGGCATGACCGCGACCGTGCACGCGGACGTATGGATGCGCCCCTGCGTTTCCGTCGCCGGCACACGTTGAACGCGATGCCCGCCCGACTCGAACTTGAGCCGCGAGAAGGCGCCGTGGCCCGCAATCCGCACGATCACTTCCTTGTAGCCGCCCAAGTCGGACACGCTCTCGGACATGGTTTCGGCGGTCCAGCGGTTGCGCTCCGCATAGCGCAGATACATGCGCAGCAGGTCGCCCGCGAACAGCGCGGATTCGTCGCCGCCCGTGCCCGCGCGAATTTCGATGAAGATATTGCGCTCGTCGTTGGGATCGGTCGGCAGCAGCATGGTCTGCAGATCGCTTTCGATCGTCGCCATGCGTTCGCGCGCTTCGCCGATTTCCTCTTCGGCGAAATCTCGCATCGACGGATCGGACAGCAATTCCTGCGCGGTCGCTTCGTCGTTGAGCGCCTGACGCCAGAGCGCGTACTGCTCGACGACCGGACTGATTTCCGCATGTTCGCGCGTGAGTTTCCGATACTGATCCATATCGGCGGTCACGTCTTCGCGGCTCAACAATTCGTTGAGTTCGACCTGCCGTTTTGCAAGCTGGTCGAGCTTGCTTTGCATGCTCGTTTTCATCGGGCGGAGTTGGAGCGATGCTCCGGAGAAATGTGGAATCAGAAATGCCTGCGCGTCAGCGCCGCGCGGCATTGGAGAACAGCGAGGAAAGCCGCTAACGGTCCGGAGACTGCGACGATTCAGGCGCCGAAGGCGTGTCGTCTTGCGGCTTGTCGGACGAACCGTGGCGGTAGAAGCCGCTCATCAGGTCGATGAGCTGGGCGCGCTCTTCCGTGGTCGCGCGATTGAGCGCGTGCGTCGGACCATGAATGAGCTTGTTGGTGAGCGATTGCGACAATGCTTCGAGCACGGCGGCGGGATCGTCGCCGCGCGCGAGCAGCTTGCGCGCGCGTTCGACTTCGGCGCGGCGCAACGCGTCGGCTTGTGTATGCATGTGGCGGATGACCGGCACGATACTGCGCGCATCGAGCCACTGCATGAAATTCTGCACACGCGTTTCGATAATCGCTTCGGCTTGCGCGACGGCAGCTTGCCGCGACGCATTGCCTTCGCGCACGATCGCGCCGAGGTCGTCGACGGTATAGAGGAACACGTCCTGCAGATTGCCGACTTCCGGCTCGATATCGCGCGGCACGGCGAGATCGACCATGAAGATTGGCCGATGCCGGCGCGCGCGCACCGCGCGTTCGACCGCGCCCAGCCCGATGATAGGCAGCGTCGACGCCGTGCACGACACGATGATGTCGAACTCGTGCATGCGCGTGGGCAGATCGGAAAGCGGAATAGCGCGGCCGTTGAACCGTTCGGCGAGCTTTTCGCCGCGTTCGGCCGTGCGGTTTGCGACCACCAGTTCGCGCGGATTTTGCGCGGCGAAGTGCGTGGCGCAGAGTTCGATCATTTCGCCCGCGCCGATGAAAAGCACGCGCTGACTCGAAATGTTTTCGAAGATGCGCTGGGCGAGTCGCACGGCGGCTGCGGCCATGGAAACGGACTGCGCGCCGATCTCGGTCGTCGAGCGCACTTCTTTGGCCACCGCGAAGGTGCGCTGAAACAACTGGTTGAGATAAGTACCGAGCGCGCCCGCTTCCGACGCGGTGCGCACGGCATCCTTCATTTGTCCGACGATCTGCGTTTCGCCGAGCACCATGGAATCAAGCCCCGAGGCGACGCGGAAGGCGTGGCGCACGGCCTCGGACTGCGGCAGCGCGTAGACGTGCGGCGCGAGTTCCGAAACCGGGAGATTGTGGTACTTCGACATCCACTGAATGGCAGCGTCGCGCGCGGCGGCGTCGTCGGTGGCGCAGTAAAGTTCGGTGCGATTGCAGGTCGAGAGGATCGCCGCTTCGGGCGAAACCTTGGCGAGCGGCCCAAGCCAGATGTCCTTCAGCGCGCCCAGAGCAGGCTTCAGCTGTTCGAGCGGAAACGCCACGCGTTCGCGCAAGGCGACAGGCGCAGTGTGGTGATTGATTCCGATCGTGAGGAGCTGCATGTAATGGGCCTAAGCCGATGGCCTTTCAGATAGCGCAATATTATAGCGTTTTACGAATCTCTTCATTTATAGGCGGCATAGGGGATGGCTGGTGTTCGCTCGCGCCGCTTGCAGCTGGCGCGAAGCCGCACGCTCGTGCGACGCCAGGACGCAGCGCCGCGCTCAATCGAAGTACTTTGCCAGCTCGGCGGCGCGCGCTTCGAGTTCCTCTTGCGACAATGCATGCGTCTCGGCAGCCGCTTCGCGATTTCGTTCGGCGGCGGCAATGGCCGCGTGCCGCGAAGTATTGTCGTGATGTAGATGGAACAGCGACGCGTTTGCATCGGGCACGGAATGCCAGCGAACGCCGAGCCGCACCGCGCGCGTGAGCAGGTCGTCATCTTCGCCGCCCCAGCCAATGAAGCGCGGATCGTAGCCGCCAACGCGCATGTAATCCGAGCGTTTTATGAGCACGATGGCGCCCGGCGTATTCGCATAGAGAATTTCCATTTCTTCGGGCCGGTCGCTTTCGAGAAACGGTTTTAGTATTGCGTAATCTCCGGAAGCAATGAAGGCATCGCGATAAACACCCGTAACGTTAATCACGTTCGTGAATGGGCAAAGTGCGTCGCTTGCCGTTCCATGACGAATTGCGTTGATGCAAAGCGGCAGATAATCCGGATTGGAAATCATGTCCGCGTCATGGAAACAAATGATGTCGCCGGTGCACATTCGCGCGCCCAGATTGCATAGGCGCGCCTTTGGAAAGGGGCCGTTGTTGTATACGAAGACATGCCTGATCTTTTCGTCGCCGAGGCCCGACCAGTGAAAGGTGGGCGTGGCATCGGCTTCGATGAGATAAACCGTGTAGTCGGAATAAGTCGAATCGAGATGGCGCAATATGCCGCGCAGATTTTCACGCCGTTCCAGCGTGGAACCGCGGTAGGTCATGACGAATTCCAGACCGTTTAGCGATATGAGGCTTTTCTCAATCATGGTGCTTTGTTTTCCGCTGTAAACCCATTAAATCGATGCCGCGAACTTGGGCAATGACTTCTTAGAGTATCGCCCTTAAATCAGCGTGGCTAAAGCGGTCATTTTACCGGCCCGGCATATTTTCATTTTTAAGCTTAGTCGCATAAATCGTTCAAGGAAACGCACTTGCCATCGCCAACCTGGCCCCCTAAACTCGACCGCTAACGGCGCGCGGCGCCGGTTCAAACGCAATCAAAGGGGCGCGGTAGCTGATGGGCTGGACGGGCTTGATCTTTTTGGGCGCGGTAATCGGCGCGACGGGTTGGTGGCTGCATCCGCTGCGGCGCGCGGGGCGCGTGGGCACAGGCGCGGCGGGGCGCATCTGGACGGCCATCGTCGCGGGCATATTGGCGATAATCGTCGCGCGCATGTTCGGCAATATCATCAACCTGTATCACGACGGCGATACGCTCGAATGGTTCGCGTGCACGGTGTTCGCGCTCGTCGTCGTGACGGTGACAGTCGGCCTTGCCGCGCGTCGCTAAACCCGCGCTCGCCGGCGCTTCCTCACGCATTCCATGCAGGTGACTTCATGAACGACCGCATCGCACATTCCGCCATTCCCGACGCAGCCGAGTTCGCCCGGCGCATTGAATCGCTGCGCGGCCAGATGGCGCTCGACAATCTTGCCGCCGTGCTGATTCCGTCGGCAGACCCGCATCTTTCCGAATATCTGCCGGAGCGCTGGCAAGGGCGGCAATGGCTGTCCGGCTTCACCGGTTCGGTCGGCACGCTCGTGGTGACGGCGGATTTCGCGGGCGTCTGGGTGGACAGCCGCTATTGGACGCAAGCCGAGGCGCAACTGGCGGGCACCGGCATCGTGCTCATGAAGATGATGGGCGGCCAGCAAACCGCGCCGCACGTCGAATGGCTGGCGGCGCATGTCGATTCGGGCGATGTCGTCGGCGTCGATGGCGCCGTGCTCGGCGTGGCGGCGGCGCGCTCGCTTGCGGATGCGCTGAAGGCACGCGGCATCGTACTGCGCACGGATGTCGATCTGCTCGATTCCATCTGGCCGACGCGTCCCGGTTTGCCTGACGCGCCCATCTACGAACATGCCGCGCCGCACGCCAGCGTGAGCCGCGCGGACAAACTCGCCCAGGTGCGCGAAGCCTTGCGCGCAAAAAACGCGCAGTGGCACTTCGTGTCCACGCTCGACGATCTCGCGTGGATCTTCAATCTGCGCGGCGGCGATGTCAGCTACAACCCCGTGTTCGTCGCGCATGCGTTGATCGGCAGTGACGACGCGACGATCTTCATCGCCGATGGCAAGGTGTCGGCCGAGCTCGAGGAATCGCTCGCGCGCGACAACGTGCGCGTCGCGCCTTACGCCGATGCGCCCCGCGCACTCGCCGCGCTGCCCGCCGGAGCCACGCTCCTGATCGACCCGCGCCGCATCACGCATGGTTTGCTGGAGCAAGTGCCCTCGGCGGTGACGATCGTGGAAGGCGTGAATCCGTCCACCTTCGCGAAGTCGCAAAAGACGGCGGCGGAAGCCGAGCATATCCGCGCGACGATGGAACAGGACGGCGCGGCGCTCGCGGAATTCTTCGCCTGGTTCGAGAATGCGCTGGGCCGCGAGCGCATTACGGAACTTACCATCGACGAAAAGCTCACGGCGGCGCGCGCGCGGCGTCCGGGCTTCGTGACGCTGAGCTTCGGCACTATCGCGGGCTTCAATGCCAACGGCGCGATGCCGCACTACCGCGCAACCGAAGCGTCGCATTCGGTGATAGAAGGCAATGGCTTGCTCTTGATCGATTCGGGCGGACAGTATGTGAGCGGCACGACGGACATCACACGCGTGGTTCCCGTCGGCGAGATCACGGCTGAACACAAGCGCGATTTCACCATCGTGCTGAAAGGAACGATGGCGCTGTCGCGCGCACGCTTTCCGCGTGGCATCCGTTCGCCAATGCTCGATTCCATCGCGCGCGCGCCGATCTGGGAAGCCGGCGCGGACTACGGGCACGGGACCGGGCACGGCGTCGGCTACTTTCTGAACGTGCATGAAGGCCCGCAGGTCATCTCGCACTACGCGCCCGCCGAAAGCTGGACGGCGATGGAAGAGGGCATGATCACGTCTATCGAGCCGGGCATCTATCGGCCGGGCAAGTGGGGCATTCGCATCGAGAATCTGGTGCTGAACCGAAGCGCGGGCAAGACCGAATTCGGCGATTTCCTCGACTTCGAAACACTCACGCTCTGCCCGATCGATACCCGCTGCATCGACCTGGCCTTGCTGCGCGAGGACGAACGCGCGTGGCTCAACGCGTATCACGAGGAAGTGCGCCGGCGCGTGTCGCCGCATGTGTCGGGCACGGCGTTGGCGTGGCTCGAAAAACGCACGCAGGCTATCTGATCCGAAACAAGAAGGAGCAGCAAAACCATGACCATCAAGGCAGTCGTATTCGACTTCGGCGGCGTGTTGATCGACTGGGATCGCGAGTATTTGTACCGGCAACTGATTCCGGACGAAACCGAGCGCCGCTGGTTTCTCGACAACGTCTGCAAGATGGATTGGGTCGTACAACAGGACGGCGGGCAGACCATAGAAGAAGGCACCGCCGAACTGATCGCGCGCTATCCCGATCACGAAGCGCTGATTTGCGCGTTCTATGCGCGCTGGCACGAGATGGTGTCGGGCGTGCTGGAAGAGGGCGTGGCGCTCGTCGACCGGCTGGACGCGGAAGGCGTGCCGCTATTTGGCCTGACGAACTGGTCGGCGGAGACGTTCCCGTATGCGTGGGAACGCTTCGACGTGTTGCGGCGGTTTCGCGAGATCATCGTTTCGGGGCGCGTGGGAATCGTCAAGCCCGACCCGCAAATTTTCGCGTTGATGCGCGCGGAGATCGAAAAGCATCTGCCGGGCATTCAGCCGCACGAACTCGTCTTCATCGACGACAACGCGAAGAACGCGCAGGCCGCCACGGATCTCGGCTGGCACGGCATCCACTACACGGGCGCGATGGAAACCGAAACGAAGCTGCGCGCGCTCGCCGTGCCTATCTGACGCTTACTGACCGAGCAAACTCTTGAGCGCGTTGCCAATACCGCGCACGGTATCGCCCGTGCCTTTGGCCACGCCTTCGACGCTCACACCGAGCGCCTTCGCAAAACCGGCGGCGAGTTTCTTCGACAGACTTTCCTGCAGCGAAAACTTCGGATCGCGCAGATCGCCGTCGAGCACGAAGTCGAGCTTGATCTGATCCTTGCGGTCTTTCAGCGCGGCGACAGCGGCTTTCGTCGGAATGGAGAGGAAGGTGTCGAGTCCGTTGCCGGTGTCGCTGATCTGCAAGTGATTCAGCGTGAGCGTGCCGGGCGCGTGAATGCGGTAATCGTGGATGTTCGCGTCCACGGTGAGGTCGATGGTCCCGCCCGTCACCGCCGCACGCGCGCCGGCCTTTTTCAGCAGATACGGGTCGAACGACGCGATATCCACGCCGCTCAGCACGGCGCGCGTCTGCGAATCCTTGTTGGCGATGACCATCCAACCGCCCCACGAAACCGTTCCCGTATGCGACGGACCCTTGATCGAACCGGACATCGACAGATTGGTGCGGTCAGTGAGCGCGGGGAGATGCAGATGGTCGATGGTCGCGCGCGAATCGCTGATCAACACGCGATACGGCGGCTTTTGCACCGATGAATCGAAGAACTCCATCGAGCCGCGTTCGAACGACACGCGATCGATGAGCTTCTCTTCCTGCGAGCGCGCGTCTTCCTTCGCGTCGGGCTTGGCGTCGGCGACGCGCGCGGTTTCCTTGAGACCGGGCAGAATCTGCACGCGGCCATCGGCGGAACGCACGATCGACAAATAGTAGTTGTCCACGCTCACGCCATGCAGATGCACGCGGTTTCGCAGCGCTTCGTGCATGTCGATGTCGAGCACGATGCGCTCGGCGCGCATGGCGTCGCTCGCGGGCCAGTCCTGCGGGCCGCGCAGACGCACGCGCGACAGTGTGACGTGGCCGAAGCCGACATCGATCTCTTCGGCCGAGCCGTTCGGCCCGAGCGTTTCGAGAATGCGCTCCTTCATCTGATGCGCGACGAAGAGCCACCCGCCAACCGCCACGACGATGATCGCCACGACGATTCCGACTGCCCAAAGCGCTCCCCGTTGCGCTTTCGATCGCGCCATCTGCTATGTCTCCCGAATACTGGTTCTGCCTGAGGCTCACTCGGCGGTAAGCCGTTTCGCGTGCATCGTTTTTTTAAGTGAGCGCGTACTTTTCAGCCTCTGTCGCGCCGCTAGCGTGTCGCAAAGATGCGGTGAAGACTGGCGGCGACGTGCCTCAGACAGTCGCCGCATTCGTGTCCGATGTCGGTGCGCGCGCGCGCATAGGCGCGCGCGTTCCTCGTCTCATCCGTTCACGCAAAGGATCAGCGCGTGATCGGCTTGTAGCGCAGACGCTTCGGCCTCGCGGCTTCTTCGCCGAGCCGCTTGCGCTTGTCGGCCTCGTATTCCTGATAGTTGCCGTCGAAGAACTCGACGTGCGAGTCGCCTTCGAACGCGATGATGTGCGTGGCGATACGGTCCAGGAACCAGCGATCATGCGAGATCACCATGACCGAGCCGGCGAATTCGAGCAACGCGTCTTCGAGCGCGCGGAGCGTTTCGACGTCGAGGTCGTTGGACGGTTCGTCGAGCAGCAAGACGTTGCCGCCCGCGATCAGCGTTTTCGCCAGATGCAGACGTCCGCGTTCGCCGCCCGACAGATTGCCGACGAGCTTCTGCTGATCGCTGCCCTTGAAGTTGAAGCGGCCGATATACGCGCGCGACGGCGTTTCGTACTTGCCAACCGTGAGCACATCCGCGCCGCCGGAGATTTCCTCGAACACGGTCTTGTCGGCGCCAAGCGCGTCGCGGCTTTGATCGACATAGGCGAGCCTGACCGTCGGCCCTTGCACGATCTCGCCGGAATCCGGCTGCTCCTTGCCGGTCAGCATGCGGAACAGCGTGGACTTGCCCGCGCCGTTCGGCCCGATGATACCGACGATCGCGCCCGCCGGAATCTTCATGCTGAGGTTGTCGATCAGCAGCCGGTCGCCATACGCCTTGCTGACGTTTTTGAACTCGATGACTTCATTGCCGAGACGATCGCCCACGGGAATGAAGATTTCCTGCGTTTCGTTGCGCTTCTGATATTCCTGGCTGTTGAGTTCCTCGAAGCGTGCGATGCGCGCCTTCGACTTCGCCTGACGTCCCTTCGGATTTTGGCGCACCCATTCCAGTTCCTTCTTGATGGCTTTCTGGCGGGCGGATTCGCTCGATTCTTCCTGCTTCAGGCGCTCTTCCTTCTGGTCGAGCCAGCTGCTGTAGTTGCCCTTCCATGGAATGCCGTGACCGCGGTCGAGTTCGAGAATCCATTCGGCGGCGTTGTCGAGAAAGTAGCGATCGTGCGTGACCGCGACGACGGTGCCCGGATAGCGCGTCAAGAACTGTTCGAGCCATTCGACGGATTCGGCGTCGAGGTGGTTGGTCGGTTCGTCGAGCAGGAGCATGTCGGGCTTTTGCAGCAGGAGCTTGCACAGCGCGACGCGGCGCTTTTCGCCGCCCGAAAGATGTTCGATGGTCGCGTCCCACGCGGGCAGGCGCAGCGCATCGGCGGCGACTTCGAGTTGCTGCTCGGGGCTGCCGCCGTCGCTCGTCGCGAGGATGGCTTCGTACTTCGCTTGCTCGGCGGCGAGCTTGTCGAAGTCGGCGTCGGGCTCGGCGTAAGCGGCGTAGATTTCGTCGAGCTTCTTGGTTGCCTGGAAGACATCGCCGAGACCTTCTTCGACTGCCTGACGCACGGTTTGTTGCGGATCGAGTTGCGGTTCCTGCGGCAAATAGCCGATGTTCAGATTGGGCATCGGCGTGGCGTCGCCTTCGATGTCCTTATCGACGCCCGCCATGATCCGGATGAGCGTGGACTTGCCTGAACCGTTGAGACCGAGCAGACCGATCTTCGCGCCGGGGAAGAACGAGAGTGAGATGTCTTTCAGGATCTGACGCTTCGGCGGGACGATCTTGCCGACGCGGTTCATGGTGAAGACGTATTGGGCCATGTCGATGTTGTCTGTAATGGTGTGGTGAAGAGTGCGAACGCCGGGCGCGGGCGGCTGCGTGCGGGACGCGCACGCCGCGTTATCGGCATTCGACGCGAATCGTCGGCGCGGGATGACGCGCTTCCCGGCGCGTGTGCCGCGCGGGATCGAATGTCATTGTACTTCGGGCGTGCTCAGGCTATTGCCAGCGCGCCACGCCGCCATGCCGCGAACACGTTCCGCCGTGGTGGCGGCTGAAGCTGTACGAGCCGTCGCGGCACTGCGCGGTCGCGCCTTCGGGTACCGCACCCGAACGCGAGCGAGAGGGCGCATGGATTACGTTGCCGTCGCGGTTGACCTAATGGCCATGTCTGTCGAGGTCGTTTTCGTCAGGCTGCGGGTTGAAGCTGTTCGCGTTCGCGCTGTTCGCGTACGCGTGCGCCGGTGTGCAAGGGATGACGCTCGCGGACAATGCAATGCAACACGTCGCAGCGAGCGAACGCAGAAACGTGGGTCCTTTCATCTGCTTTTTGTCTCTCTTTATTTTTATCGGGTACCGCTCATGAAAAAAGCGGAGCCCCGTTTATCGGGCACTCCGCTTTTTTCATGCAAGACGATTTGACGATTCTTGACGCTTGACGGCGTTTAAACGTTGAACAAGAAGTTCATCACGTCCCCGTCGTGCACGACGTATTCCTTGCCTTCGGCCCGCATCTTCCCGGCTTCCTTTGCGCCTTGCTCGCCCTTGAACGCGACGTAGTCATCGAACGCAATGGTCTGCGCGCGAATGAAGCCGCGCTCGAAATCGGTATGGATGGCGCCAGCGGCCTGAGGCGCCGTATCGCCGATATGAATGGTCCACGCGCGCACTTCCTTCACGCCAGCCGTGAAGTACGTCTGCAAGCCAAGCAACTTGAAACCCGCCCGGATCACGCGGTTCAAGCCCGGCTCGTCCATGCCCATGTCGGCGAGGAAGTCCTGCTTGTCCGCGTCGTCCAGATCGGCGATTTCCGCTTCGATTGCCGCGCACACCGCGACGACCGGCGCGTTCTCCGCGTCCGCATGCTTGCGAACGGCGTCGAGATATGGGTTGTTCTCGAAGCCGTCGTCCTTCACGTTCGCCACATACATGGTCGGCTTCGCCGTGATGAGGCAAAACGGCTTGATGAGCGCCTGCTCGTCTTCGTTCAACGAAAGCGCACGCACCGGCTTGGCCTCGTCGAGCTGCGCGCGCACTTTTTCGAGCACGGCGACGAGCTTGCCCGCTTCCTTGTCGTTGCCCGACTTCGCCGCCTTCGAATAACGCGTGAGCGCCTTTTCGATCGTCGACAGATCCGCAAGCGCGAGTTCCGTGTTGATGACGCCGATATCGTCCAGCGGATCGATCTTGCCCGCGACGTGGATCACGTTCTCGTCGTCGAAGCAGCGCACGACGTGCGTGATCGCATCCGTCTCGCGGATGTTCGCGAGGAACTGATTGCCGAGACCTTCGCCCTTCGACGCGCCCGCGACGAGACCCGCGATATCCACGAATTCGACGACGGCCGGCAGGATACGCTCGGGCTTCACGATTTCGGCGAGCGCGGTGAGGCGCGCGTCCGGCACTTCGACCACGCCGACATTCGGCTCGATGGTGCAGAACGGATAGTTCTCGGCGGCAATACCCGCCTTGGTCAAAGCATTGAATAGAGTGGACTTGCCGACGTTAGGCAAGCCGACGATGCCGCATTGGAGGCTCATGGAATCCTTCGAACTGGTGAGACGGCGCAGGCCGCGCGGGTTTCGTCAAAAGTCGCGCGCCGGGCAAAGGCTGAATTGGCAAAAACGCCCGCCAGCGCAACGGCCGCGTCGAGCGGCCAGGCAAACCGCCATTGTACCGCCGCGCCGGGCAGCGGCGTTTCGCGCCGCCTTCCGCGACGGCCCGCCGCAGCGCCGCGCAGGCGCCAAATACGCTGCAATCCTCACGGCTATAATGGCCGGATGACTTCGCATCCCCTGACCTTTCATGCAGTTGTCGTCGGCGGCGGGCTCGTCGGCAAGACCGCTGCGCTTGCGCTCGCGCAATCCGGCTTGCGCACCGCGTTGCTCGCGCCGCAAGCCGCCGCCTTGCCCGCGGGCGCCGCGTTCGATTCGCGCATCTACGCGCTCTCGTCGAGTTCGCAGACGCTGCTCGAACGGCTGCGCGTCTGGCAAGCGCTCGATCGCACGCGGCTCGGGCCCGTCTTCGACATGCGCGTGTTCGGCGACACGCACGCGGAACTGCACTTCTCCGCGTTCCAGGCCTCGGTGCCGCAGCTCGCGTGGATCGTCGAGTCGAATCTGATCGAACAGTCGCTCGACGCCGCGCTGCGCTTCCAGCCGAGTCTGTCGTGGTTCGAATCGCGCGCGCAGGGCATGACGGTCGAGGACGATGCCGCGCACGTCACGCTTGCAAGCGGCGAGACGCTCGAAGCGGATCTGATCGTCGGCGCGGATGGCGCGCATTCTTGGGTGCGCGCGCAAATGGGCGCAAAGGTCGACCGGCGCGATTATCGGCAAACGGGCGTGGTCGCGAATTTCAAGGCGGAGCGGCCACACGGCGAAACCGCCTACCAATGGTTCCGCGACTCGGAAATCATCGCGCTGCTGCCGCTGCCGGGCGATCACGTCTCACTCGTCTGGTCCGCGCGCACCGAACACGCCGACGAACTCCTCGCGCTCGATCCCGCGCAACTCGCGGCACAAGTCGAACAGGCCACGCAAAACATGCTCGGCACGCTCGAATGCGTGACGCCCGCGCAAGGCTTCCCGCTCGCGTTGCAAACGGTCGACAAGCTGATCTCGCCACGTGTCGCGCTTATCGGCGACGCCGCGCATTTAATTCATCCGCTAGCCGGGCAAGGCATGAACCTCGGTTTGCGCGATGTCGCCGCGCTCGCGGATGTCATCGCCAATAAAGAAGGTTTTCGCAATCTTGGCGATCCCATTTTGCTGCGCCGCTACGAACGCGCGCGCCGCGAAGACATACAAAAACTCATGTTGGCGACAGACGGCTTGCAACGGCTTTTCTCGGTGCCGGGCACGCTTGCGCGCGCGGTTCGCAATACCGGCATGGCGCTCGTGGGCGCGCAGCCACTCGTCAAGCGCTGGCTGGTTTCGGCCGCGCTCGGTTGAAGACACGCCAGGCACATACAGGAAAAAAACATGAAACGCATACTTCGAACGGCACTCGCAGCAGCCGCGGCACTCGCCGTGACACTTGGTCTCGGCTGCACGGCGCAGGCCGACCAGACCACCGACAAGATCAAGTCCACGCTCGAATCGCGCATGGGCGACGCGAACATCAAGAGTGTCGACAAGACGCCCATTCCAGGGCTCTATGAAGTGAACCTCGGCTCGCAGATCGTCTATACCGACGCCACCGGCAACTACGTGCTGATCGGCGATCTCGTCGATACGCGCAGCAGCAAGAATCTCACGGAAGCGCGGCTCTCCGAGACCAACAAGATCGACTTCGCGAAGCTGCCTTTCGAGAACGCGGTGAAAGTGGTGAAGGGCAACGGCAGCCGCAAGATCGCGGTGTTCTCGGACCCGAATTGCCCGTATTGCAAGCAACTCGAATCGACCTTGAAGTCCATCGATAACGTCACCGTGTACACGTTCCTGTATCCCGTGCTCTCGCCGGATTCGACCGCGAAATCGAAGTCGATCTGGTGCTCGAAAGATCGCGCGATGAGCTGGGAAGGCTGGATGCTGGACCGCAAGGCGCCGACCACGGCCGCCTCGTGCGACACCACCGCCATCGACAAGAACCTGAAGCTCGGTCACACGATGAACGTGAGCGGTACGCCGACCGTGTTCCTCGCGGACGGCCGCCGTCTGCCGGGCGCCGTTCCCGCCGACCGGCTGGAGAAGGAACTTTCGACCGCGCATTGAGGCGGCCCGAACCCACGACGAGAGGCGCATGAGAGGCGCCTCTTTTGGTTTCAAAGGCGCACCGACCGCGCGCCCACAACAAGAACAAAGGACACGACATGGCAACGACTACGCTCGATCGACCGGTGCACTACAGCATCGTTCCGAAGAATCCGGCCGCGCATATCTTCGAAGTCACGCTCACGGTCGCCGCGCCGGACCCGGCGGGACAACGCTTCATGCTGCCGGTGTGGATTCCGGGCAGCTACATGATTCGCGAATTCGCGCGCAATATCGTCACCTTGCACGCGTTCAACGCGGCAGGGCGCAAGATCGGTATCGAAAAAATCGACAAGCACGCGTGGCAAGCCGCGCCGGCGGATGGCCCCATCACGCTGCGTTACGAGGTGTACGCGTGGGACATGTCGGTACGCGCCGCGCATCTGGATGACAGCGTCGGCTTCTTCAACGGCACGAGCGTGTTTCTCGCGGTGGAGGGGCAGTCGGCTGCGCCGTGTATCGTCGATATTCAAGCGCCGCAAGGCGGAGCGCTGCGCAACTGGCGCGTCGCCACGGCGCTTGCCGAAGCGCGTGGCACGAAGCGCCATGGTTTCGGCGCGTACGAGGCCGCGAATTACGACGAACTCGTCGATCATCCGGTGACGATCGGCGAATTCGCGCTCGGCGGCTTCACCGCGCATGGCGTGAAGCACGACATCGTGATCTCGGGACGCGTGATCGGGCTCGACATGAACCGGCTCGCGGCCGACCTCAAACGCGTGTGCGAAGCGCAGATCGCGCTCTTCGAACCGCGCACGAAGAAAGCGCCGGTGGATCGCTACGTGTTCATGACGGTCGCCGTCAGCGATGGTTACGGCGGGCTGGAACATCGCGCATCCACGGCGCTGATCTGCAATCGCGGCGACTTGCCGGTGCTTGGCCGACCCGAAGTCAGCGAAGGTTATCGCACGTATCTTGGCCTTTGCAGCCACGAATACTTCCATACGTGGAACGTAAAGCGCATCAAGCCGGCGGCGTTCGCGCCGTACGATCTGTCGCAGGAAAATTACACGTCGCTTTTGTGGCTCTTCGAAGGTTTCACGTCGTATTACGACGACCTGATCCTCGTGCGCACCGGCCTTATTTCCGCGAGCGATTACTTCTCGATGCTCGGCAAGACCATCGGCGGCGTGTTGCGCGGAAGCGGGCGGCTCAAGCAATCGGTGGCGCAGAGTTCGTTCGACGCATGGGTGAAGTACTACCGCGCCGACGAGAACGCATCGAACGCCATCGTCAGTTACTACCAGAAGGGTTCGCTCGTCGCGCTCGCGTTCGATTTGTCGATCCGCGCGCAGACGGACAACCGTAAGTCGCTCGACGATGTCATGCGTCTCTTGTGGCAGCGCTACGGACGCGACTTCTATCTCGGCAAGGCACGGGGCATCCGCGAGGACGAAGTGGAAGCGCTCTTCGCCGAGGCCACCGGCGCGGATCTGCGCTCGCTGTTCCGCGACGGCGTGCGCGGCACGCGCGACTTGCCGCTCGACGCGCTCCTCGAGCCGTTCGGCATAGCACTCGCGCCCGATCTGCCGACGAGCGGCACGGCCGGCAAACCGTCGCTCGGCGTGCGCGTGCGTGGCAGCGCGGATTGCACGCTGGCGGTCGTGCACGACGGCAGCGCCGCGCAGAAGGCGGGGCTTTCGGCGGGCGATGTTCTCGTGGCCATCGATGGTCTGCGTGTGACGGGATCGAATCTGGAGGCGCTGTTGTCGCGTTATCTGCCGGGTGCGAAGGTCGAAGTACACGCGTTTCGCCGCGACGAACTGCGTCGTACCGAAGTGAAGCTCGACGGCCCCGAAGTGTCGCGTTACGCGCTGACGGCTATCGACGGGCGCGGACCGTCGAAACAATGGCGCGAGCGCTGGCTGAAGGGCTGAAAAGGCTGCGCCCACCGGGGATTGTCCTACTGGTGCAACGATCCTTCACGGCCGGACGGCTTTTTCCGGAACGCCGAACAACGAAGAATGCTTCCAACGCGGGCGCCGACGGCTCCCGCTCCTCCATCAAGGAAGCCATCATGACGACGATTCTCCAGATCAACTCCGCAGCGCGCTCGCAAGGCGCTCAATCGACGCTGCTCGCCGACGAACTCACCGCGAAGCTGCAACAAAGCAATCCGGGCGCGAACGTGGTCGTCCGCAATCTGCTCGCCGACCAGCTCACGCACCTCGACGACGCCACGCTCGGCGCGTTCTTCACGCCCGCCGAACAACGCACGCCGGAACAAGTCGCCATCAACGCGAAGAGCGAAGCGCTGATCGACGAACTGCAAGCGGCCGACATCGTGGTGATCGCGGCGCCGCTTTATAACTTCGGCGTGTCGTCGCAACTGAAGGCTTATTTCGACTGGATCGCGCGGGCCGGAATCACGTTCCGCTACACCGCGACCGGCCCCGAAGGCCTGGTGAAGGGCAAGAAGGTGTTCGTGGTGTCGGCGCGTGGCGGCAAGTACGCAGGCACGCCGAACGACTCGCAAACGCCGTATCTCAAGACGTTCTTGGGCTTCCTCGGCATGACTGACGTGAACTTCATTTACGCCGAAGGCTTGGCGATGGGACCGGACGCCGCGAGCGCAGCGCTCGCTTCGGCACGCGATTCGATCGCGGCGCTGTAAGGCTTAAGCTCGACGCCGAAGTAAAAGAGCCCGCCCGGTCTTCGGACCGCGGCGGGCTCTTTGCATTGCATTGCATTGCGTTGCATTGATGAGGATGCTCAGGCGAGCAACTGTGCCTCGGCGGGCAAGCGCCAGTCGATCGGCTCGCGCCCATGCCGCTTCAGATATTCGTTCGCGGCGACGAAATGCCCGCACCCCAGAAATCCGCGATGCGCCGACAACGGCGACGGATGCGGCGCTTCCAGCACGCAATGGGCCTTTCCCGTGCCGTCGATCAGCGCGCGTTTTGCCTGAGCGTGCGCGCCCCACAACATGAACACGACGCCATCGTGGCGCTCGGCAATTTCGTGGATCAGCGTATCCGTGCACTGTTCCCAGCCGCGCTTGGCATGGCTTCCCGCTTTATCGCGCTCGACGGTCAGCGACGTGTTGAGCAAGAGCACGCCTTGTTTCGCCCACGAATCGAGGCAGCCGTGAGCAGGCGCGACGATATCCAGACTCGCGGCGATTTCCTTGAAGATGTTGCGCAATGACGGCGGCGGGCGCACGGGCGCGGGCACGGAGAACGCAAGCCCATGCGCTTGCGGCGCGCCTTTGTCTTCACCGTGATACGGGTCCTGACCGAGAATCACCACTTTGACCTCGCCAGGACTGGTGAGGCGCAATGCGCGGAAAACATCGGCGGGATAAACGGTCTTGCCGGCGGCGCGCTCGGCATCCACGAAAGCGCACAACGACGCATAGCGCGGACTGTCGATAAATGCTCTCAGATGTCGCCGCCATTCAGCGGGCAGCGCTTCGAACTGGCTTTCGAGCGTGATGAAGCCGCCAGCGTGCGTGCGAGGCTCGTCGAAAAGAGAAGGCTGCTGGCTCATGCTTCGGCGTCGTCTACCGCGCTTTCCGGACGCTCGCGCAGCCGATAACCTCGCTCCGCCTTGCTCAAATCTTCCGGGTCGAGTTCGGGAAACGCGCCGCGCAATTCGGCGGCGAGCGTGGAGAGCGCTTTGGCGTCGCCGGACTTGATTTCGAGTTCCAGCTCGCTGATTTCCGCGTGATGGTTTTCGCCATCCACGTCCGCCGTGATCTTGCCGGCGTCGAGCGCGACTTCGATCTGCGAGCCTTCACGCTCGATGCCCCACACGATGCGCCGGAAGTCCGTGCGAAACAGGGCGATCAGATTCGGCGCGGCGTCCTGCAACGCCTTGCGGGCCGCTTCGTCTTCGCAGGAAACGAGGAGCGCATCGATTTCAAGCGATTCGCCCGCCACCGGCATCTCCCATTCGTGACGACGGCTCAAGCCGGCTTTCGATTCGCCCAGCACCTTGTACGTCTGCAACCACTGGTCGGGCGTGCGGCGCAGGCGCAATGCGGACTTCGCCTTGGCGAGCGCGCAATCCGGCGTGTCGAAATAGACGTTCGCCAGTTCCATCGGCTTGCCCGCACCGGTGCGCTCGTCGAAAAAGCGCGCCACGTCGTCGTGCTGCGAAGGCGGCAGCGCGAGCTTGATTTCCTGTTCGATGCCCAAAATTCGGTCCCGTCTTTAGAGTCAGAAGAACATTCGCGCGAGTTCCGTGCCCGGATCGTCGGCGCGCATGAACGCTTCGCCGACGAGGAACGTGTGTACGTGCATCGCTCGCAGCCGATCCACGTCGTGGCGCGAGAGAATGCCCGATTCCGTCACCACAATACGGTCGTCCGGCACCGCTTCCAGCATGCCGATGGTCGTATCGATAGTCGTCTGGAACGTGCGCAGATTGCGATTGTTGATGCCGATGAGCGGCGTTTTCAGCGTGAGCGCGTCTCGCAGTTCGTCGGCGTCGTGCACTTCGACCAGCACCGCGAGTCCGAGCGAATGTGCATAGGCTTCGAGATCTTGCATCTGCGAAAGTTCGAGCGCGGCGGCTATCAGCAGAATGCAGTCGGCGCCCATCGCGCGCGCTTCCATGATCTGATAAGGGTCGACGATAAAGTCTTTGCGCAGCACCGGCAGGCTGCACGCGGCGCGCGCTTCTTCGAGATACGCGACGCTGCCTTTAAAGAACTGCACGTCGGTGAGCACGGAAAGGCACGCGGCGCCGCCTTGCTCGTAGGAGCGTGCAATTTCGCCCGGCACGAAGTGCTCGCGCAGCACGCCTTTGGAAGGGCTCGCCTTCTTCACTTCCGCAATGACCGCGGCCCGGCCTTCAGCATGCTTCGCACGCAGCGCGCCGACGAAATCGCGCAAGTCGCGCGCGCTCGCTTCGAGCCTGAGTTCTTCGAGCGGCGCGCTTTGTTCGGCGGCGCGGATTTCCTCGCGCTTCACCGCGATGATGCGATCCAGAATGTCGCTCATGGTGATGTCCGTTATTTGGTGAATTGCTGCGTGAAGCGCACGAGAGCTTCGACCTTTTCGCGCGCCTCGCCGCTGGCGATGGCTTCGCGCGCGGCGGCCATGCCCTCGGCGATCGAATCGACGATGTCGGCCGCGTAGAGCGCCGCGCCCGCGTTCAGCGTGACGATCTCGCGCGCTACACCCGCCTTGTTGTTCAGCGCGCCGAGCAGCATGGTTTTCGATTCCTGCGCGTCCTGCACTTTCAGCGAGCGGTTCGAGACCATTTGAAGACCGAAGTCTTCCGGATGAATCTCGTACTCGTTCACTTCGCCGTTCTTCAATTCGCCGACCTTGGTCGCGGCGCCAAGCGACACTTCGTCCATCCCGTCCTTGCCGTACACGACAAGCACGTGGTTTGCGCCGAGCCGCTGCATCACACGAACCTGGATGCCGACGAGGTCTTCATGGAACACGCCCTGCAGCTGATTCGGCGCGCCCGCCGGATTGGTCAGCGGCCCGAGAATATTGAAGATGGTCCGCACGCCGAGTTCGCGGCGCACGGGCGCGATGTTCTTCATTGCCGGATGATGGTTCGGCGCGAACATGAAGCCCATGCCGGTTTCGGCAATCGAGGCGGCGACTTGTTCCGGCGTCAGATCGATATTCACGCCGAGCGCTTCGAGCACGTCCGCGCTGCCCGACTTGCTCGACACGCCGCGATTGCCGTGCTTCGCGACCTTCGCGCCGGCGGCGGCGGAAACGAACATCGATGCCGTGGAAATGTTGAAAGTGTGCGAGCCGTCGCCGCCCGTGCCGACGATGTCGACAAAATGGGAGTTGTCCGCCACCTCGACGTGATTGGCGAACTCGCGCATGACAGTCGCGGCGGCCGCGATCTCGCCGATGGTTTCCTTCTTCACGCGCAAGCCGGTGATGATCGCAGCGGCCATCACAGGCGACATCTCGCCGCGCATGATGGTGCGCATGAGATGCAGCATTTCGTCGTGAAAGATTTCGCGATGCTCGATCGTGCGTTGCAGCGCTTCTTGTGCGGTGATCGTCATGACAGTCACGCTCGCTTTCCCGATGCCGTGTTTTTCACGAAGTTTTCGAGCAGCGCGTGACCATGCTCGGAAAGAATGGATTCCGGATGGAACTGCACACCTTCCACTTCGAGTTCCCGGTGGCGCACGCCCATGATTTCACCATCAGGCGTCCATGCGGACACTTCGAGACAGTCGGGCAAAGACTCGCGTTCAATCGCCAGCGAGTGATAGCGCGTGACGTTGAAGTGTTTTGGCAGGTCGGAGAACACGCCTTTACAGTCGGTTTCGATCGCGCTCACCTTGCCGTGCGTGATGGTCTGCGCGCGCACCACGCGTCCGCCGAACGCTTCGCCAATGGCCTGATGGCCGAGGCACACGCCAAGAATGGGCAGCTTGCCGGAGAACTCGCGCAGTACGTCGAGCGTGATGCCCGCGTGCTGCGGATTGCTCGGTCCCGGCGACAGGCAGATGCGTGCAGGATTGAGCTTGGCGATTTCATCGAGCGAGATTTCGTCGTTGCGAAACGTCTGCACGTCCTCGCCGAGTTCGCCGAAGTACTGGACCAGGTTATAGGTGAACGAGTCGTAGTTGTCGATCATCAGCAGCATGGTCTTTTCTCCTCAGAAGTCGCTGTCGAGGCCATCTTGCACTTGCTCGGCGGCACGCAACACGGCGCGCGCCTTGTTCTCCGTCTCTTGCCATTCGGACTCGGGCACCGAGTCGGCAACGACACCCGCCGCTGCCTGCACATAGAGATTGCCCTTGTGAATGAGGCCGGTGCGAATGGCAATCGCCAGATCCATTTCGCCGCTGAACGACAAATAACCGACCGCGCCGCCATACAAGCCGCGCTTCACGGGTTCGAGTTCGTCGATCAATTCCATCGCGCGCACTTTCGGCGCGCCGGAAAGCGTGCCGGCGGGGAAGGTCGCGCGCAATACGTCGAAGTTGCTCATGCCGGGCTTCAACGTGCCTTCGACCGAACTCACGATGTGCTGAACGTGCGAATACTTTTCGATGATCATCTTGTCCGTCACCGAAACCGAGCCGGTCTGCGCAATACGGCCCACGTCGTTGCGCGCGAGGTCGATCAGCATCACGTGCTCGGCGACTTCCTTCGGATCGTTCAGCAGTTCGGTGGCGAGTTCGGCGTCGCGCTCGGGCGTGTTGCCGCGCGGTCGCGTGCCGGCAAGCGGACGTATGGTCACTATGCGCTCGCCCGCGCGCTGTTCCTGACGCACGAGAATTTCCGGCGATGCGCCGACCACGTGAACGTCGCCGCCAAAGTTGTAGTAGTACATGTACGGCGACGGATTGAGCGAACGCAGCGCGCGATACAGCGAGAGCGGGTTGTCGCGGAACGGCTTGACGAGCCGCTGGCCGACTTGCACCTGCATTAGTTCGCCCGCCGCGATGTATTCCTTCGCGCGTCGCACGGCGTTCAGATAATCCTCTTTAGCGAACTCGCGGAACGTTTCGGTGCGCACACTCGCCGACGTCACGGGCGGCTGGACGGTAGCACGCAGACGCGCCCGCAGTTCGCGCAGCCGATGCTTTGCCTTGGCATACGCCTCGGCCTTGGTGGGATCGGCATAGACGATCAGGTAGAGCTTGCCCGCGAGGTTGTCGATGACCGCGACTTCCTCGGTCAGCAGAAGCTGAATGTCCGGCAGGCCGAGATCGTCGTGCGGCGCCGTATGCGCGAGCTTTTTCTCGATATAGCGCACCGCGTCGTAACCGAAGTAGCCTGCCAGGCCGCCGCAAAAGCGCGGCATACCAGGACGCATGGCAACCTTGAAACGCTTCTGGAAGCGTTCGATGAACGCGAGCGGATCGCCTTCATCGGTCTCAGTGACGTTGCCGTCGGTCACGACTTGCGACACGCCGTTCTGTACGCGCACCACCGTGCGCGCCGGCAGGCCGATGAACGAATAGCGCCCGAAGCGCTCGCCGCCCACGACGGATTCCAGCAGGAACGAGTTGGCGCCATTGCGCTCGGACTGCGCGAGCTTGAGATAAAGCGACAGGGGCGTTTCGAGATCGGCGAGCGCTTCTGCGATGAGCGGAATGCGGTTATAGCCTTCGTTCGCCAGCGATTGGAATTCGAGTTCGGTCATGTTGCGATCCTTTGCGTGCCGCGCATTCTTTTGATTGAGCGCGGCATCGGGACAAGCGGGGCACTGCGATCGGCCGGTTTTTCATGCTGTCGAACGGTGCGCGACGACACGCGTTTTCGCGGGCGTTTCTCGCAAGGAGAGACGTCTTGAAGAACGACGCGGTTATCGTTCGTTGCGCCGGAATGGTTCCGAAGCAAGCGGTGCGACAAGTCAGAGTAAACGGCGCGGGAATGCGCAGCGAAACAAAAAACGGATGCTGAAGCGTGCTCGAACATGATGGCTTCAGCGTACCTCGGGCGAGGTTAGCGCGACCAGCGACGCCAGGGCCAGGCTCCCCGGTCGATGCTGCTCAGACTCCGTTTTCTGTTGAGAAACATGAGATGGACTATTCAGTCAGTGTGGTATTGGGCGGCGCCAGCGTAGTGGAAATGGCCATTGCGGCGGCGCGCAGCGTGGAAACTATACCATCGGATTTCACCGATTGCACATCTTTCCCGTGGTTGTAGCCGTAGGGGACGGTGAGCGTCGCCATGCCCGCGGCGCGGCCCGCGAGAGCATCGTTTTCGGAGTCGCCGACCGCCACGGTTTCGCGCGGCAGCACGTCGAGCCGCTCGCACGCGGTGAGCATGGGAAGCGGATCGGGTTTCTTCTGCGCGACCGAATCGCCGCCGAGAATGACCTTGAAATACTCGGCAATGCCGAAGTGCGCCAGCAACTCCACGGCGAACCGATGCGGCTTGTTGGTCACACACGCGAGCGCGATGCCGAGTTCGCGCATGGCTTCCAGACCTTCCTTCACTTCGGGAAAGAGCGCCGAGTACTGGCCGTTGATCTTCGCGTATTCGCTTTGATAGATAGCGAGGGCGTCGTCGAATTGCGCGGCGGCTTCGGTGCGCGGCAGGCGCACGGCGAGCACGCTGCGGATCAGATTCTCCGAGCCCTTGCCGACGTAACCCACGACTTCATCGCGCGCGACCGGCTGCTGTTGCAGACCGATGCGCACGAGCATGCCGTTGATCGCGACGACGAAGTCGTCGGCGGTATCAACCATGGTGCCGTCGAGATCGATGATGGCCGCGCGGATCGGTCGCGCGGGTCGTATCGAAAAGGTGGTGAGTTCGCTCACTGCGCGTTCCCCACTTTGGCGAGTTCGGCGCGCATGGCGTCGATTACTTGCTTGTAGTCGTGCTTGCCGAAGATGGCCGAGCCCGCGACGAAGCTGTCCGCGCCCGCCGCCGCGATCTCGCCGATGTTCTCCACCTTCACGCCGCCATCCACTTCGAGATGAATATCGCGGCCCGTTCGCTCGCGGTAAGCGTCGATACGCGTGCGCGCCTCGCGAATCTTGTTCAACGCTTCAGGAATGAACGACTGTCCGCCAAAGCCGGGGTTCACCGACATGATGAGCACGAGATCGACCTTGTCCATCACGTGATCCAGATAAATGAGCGGCGTGGCCGGATTGAACACGAGGCCCGCCTTGCAGCCGTGATCGCGAATGAGCGACAAGGTCCGGTCGATATGATCCGAACCTTCCGGATGGAAACTGATCTGATTAGCTCCGGCTTTTGCAAAGTCCGGCACGATACGGTCGACCGGGCGCACCATCAAATGCACGTCGATGGGCACGTCCACATGCGGGCGAAGCGCCTCGCACACCACCGGGCCGATCGTCAGGTTCGGCACATAATGGTTGTCCATCACGTCGAAGTGAACCCAGTCGGCGCCGGCCGCGACGACGTTACGGACTTCTTCGCCAAGGCGCGAGAAGTCGGCGGACAGGATGCTAGGAGCGATATGGAATTGCTTCATGGACGTGTGGAGTGAGTTGGCCCGCGTCCGGCGAAAGCATTGCCGGATTAAGGCTCGATGTCTGGAACACCGATTCTAACCCGCGTTTTTTCAGCACGTTACCCGGCTGAACGGCCTAATACGTGCTACTCGGAATGAAATGGCGCGAGTTTTGGATTTGACTCGAGCACGCAATTCGTATTGCGACTGTGAATTGCATAAAGCAGAATGCTTGACCAGTGGAAGCAAAGCGATGAAACAATGAGGCACCTGCGCGCTAAATGGCGGCGCAGCGACGAATAGAATTGGAACAACGATGAGCCAGTACGAATTCAGCGTCGCGGTCGAGACGCGCTACCTGCCGGACCAGTCAGATCCCGACAACCGTCAATACGCGTTCGCCTACACGTTGACGATCCGTAACACGGGTCAGATCACCGCTCAACTGATCTCCCGTCACTGGATCATCACCGATAGCGACGATCACGTGCAGGAAGTAAAAGGGCTCGGCGTGGTCGGGCATCAGCCGCTTCTGCCGCCGGGCGAGCGCTTCGAATATACGAGCTGGGCCGTCATCGCGACGCCCGTGGGCACGATGCGCGGTTCGTATTTCTGCGTGGCGGAAGATGGCGAGCGCTTCGAAGCGCCGGTCGCGGAGTTCGCGCTGCACATGCCGCGCACACTGCATTGAACGCGGAGTTTTAGTGGCAATCAGCGGCGCTTCGCAGCGTCGTTTTGGCGGTTCTGGTGTTTCTTCTTGCCCGAATTCGTCCACACAACGATAAAAATCAGCAAGCCGAGCGCAACCAGCGCCTCGAGCCCGAAAACCAGCATTGGATATTCGTCGAACAGATCAGACATGGCGGTTCCCATCAAGAACGAGCATTGTATGCGTTTCACGCGGTCTGCCGCGCGCGTGGCGGCGCTGGCCGCATCGATTGCAACCGCGGTCCTCGTCGCCTCGTGCGGAGGCGGCTCTTATACGAAGCCAGGCGCGAATGCACCGACTGGCGCGCCGATCATCACGGGACAGCGCGCGGCTTCGCGTCTTTCGCCGGTGAGCTGGCAGCAAGTGCCGGGCTGGCAGGACGATTCACTTATCGGCGCGACGGCCGCGCTGCGTCAGAACTGCAGCCGTCTCGCGCGTCAGGCGCCGTGGCAGCGAGCATGCGCGGCGGCACAGCAGCTTGACGATCTGGACATGTCGGCGGCGCGCAGCTTCTTCGAGAGCTACTTCACGCCTTATCAGCTCGCGAATACCGACGGCACGCTCGACGGCCTCGTAACCGGCTACTACGAGCCGTTGTTGCGCGGCGCGCGTACGCGGCATGGCATCTATCAGAACGCGCTTTATCGATGGCCGTATCGCTATAAGCAAGGCTCCGCGTTGCCTGCGCGCGCGCAGCTCGAACGTTCGGGCGCGTTGACCGGCAACGAACTCGTCTGGGTCGACGACCCGATCGAAGCGTTTTTCCTGCAGGTTCAGGGTTCGGGACGCGTCGTCATGGAAGACGGAAGCGTGATGCGCGTTGGCTTCGGCGGCACGAACAACCAGCCGTATCGGTCGATCGGCAAGGAGTTGCTCGATCGCGGCGAAATCACGCCGGTGCAGGCGACCATGCAGGGCATCAAGGCGTGGGCGAAGGCGAACCCCGCGCGCGTCGATGCGCTCCTCGACGTGAATCCGCGCTTCGTGTTTTTCCGTGAGATGCCGTCGGCCGACGTGGTGTCCGCGAGTCTCGGCGACGGCCCGGTTGGCGCTTTGGGTGTGCCGCTGACGCCCGAACGTTCGATCGCCGTCGATCCGTCCGCGATCCCCCTCGGCACGCCCGTGTTCCTCCAGACCACGCGTCCGCTCAGCAATCAGCCGATGAACCGCCTCGTCTTCGCTCAAGACACCGGCAGCGCAATCAAGGGCGGCGTGCGCGCCGACTACTTCTGGGGCCTGGGCGACGACGCCGGCGATCTTGCCGGCCGCATGAAGCAGGGCGGCCGGATGTGGCTCTTGCTGCCGAATTCCTAGCGGGCGCGTTTGTCGACGACGCGTCGCGCCTTGCCCACCGAACGCTCGATGCCGTTCACCGCGAGCACATTCACGATAGCGCTGACGCCTATCAGCGCCTTGATGTCGTAGGTAAGCGCATCCCTGGCGCCGTCGAGCGCGACGGTATCGGGCGCGGATTCGGGGCAAGGCTCGACGTTCAGCGTCAGGACGTCGAGCGGACCTTCCTTCGTCAGTACGATCTGGTAGTGCGGCGCGAGCACGGGGCGCTTGAGCAGCAACTCTTCTATCTGCGTGGGGAACACGTTGACGCCGCGCACGATCATCATGTCATCCGAGCGGCCGGTGATCTTTTCCATGCGGCGCATCGTGCGCGCGGTGCCCGGCAAAAGCCGTGTGAGATCGCGCGTGCGATAGCGGATGATCGGCAGCGCTTCCTTCGTCAACGAGGTGAAGACGAGTTCGCCGAATTCGCCATCCGGTAACACTTCGCCCGTTTCCGGGTCGATGATCTCGGGATAAAAATGGTCTTCCCAGATCGTCGGGCCGTCCTTGGTTTCCGCGCACTCCGAAGCCACGCCTGGCCCCATCACTTCCGAAAGCCCGTAGATGTCGACCGCGTCGATACCCATGCGCGCCTCGATCGCGCGACGCATGTCGTTCGTCCACGGCTCCGCCCCGAAGATGCCAAGACGCAGCGAGCAACTCGCCGGATCGACGCCTTGCCGCTCGAGTTCATCCGCGATCGAGAGCATGTAGCTCGGCGTCACCATGATGATGTCCGGACGAAAGTCCTGTATCAGTTGCACTTGCTTCTCGGTCTGACCGCCGCCGAAGGGAATTACCGTGAGTCCCGCGCGTTCGGCGCCGTAGTGCGCGCCGAGGCCGCCCGTGAAGAGACCGTAGCCGTAGCTCACGTGGACCTTATCGCCGCGTCGCGCGCCGGCTGCGCGGATCGAGCGCGCCACGAGATTCGCCCAGATGTCGATATCGGACGCCGTGTAACCCACAACAGTCGGCTTCCCGGTCGTGCCGGACGAAGCGTGGATTCGCGAAATTCGCTCTTGCGGCACGGCGAACATGCCGAACGGATAACTGTCACGTAAATCTTTTTTCGTCGTGAACGGGAAGCGGGCGAGATCGGCGAGCGACTGCACGTCCTCCGGGTGCACGCCGGCTGCATCGAACTTGCGCCGATACACCGGCGAGTTCTCATAGGCGTGCTTGAGCGTCCATTTCAGACGGTCGAGTTGCAGCGCCAGAAGTTCGTCGCGGCTCGCCTTTTCTATGGGCTCGAGCGGCAGCGTCGTGGTCATCGTTGTCTCCTTCATGCTCGCCATGCAGCGGGGCCATGTCTGGCGCGTCCGCCTGCTCGGGTCGGTCCAGTCAGACTGGTATGACGGTGCCGCGGATCTGCGCGGACTTGCCGCGAAACATCGCGACCGTTTCGCCTTCGCGGTTGGTCAGGCGAATATCGTAGATGCCGGCGCGGCCGCTCAAAGTCTGCTCGATCGCTTCGGCGGTCAGTCGATCGCCGCCTTGAACCGGACGCAGAAATTCGATCGAACAGCCCGCCGCGACCGTGCTGAGGTTGTACGAATTGCATGCAAAGGCGAATGCGGAATCGGCAAGCGTGAACATCAAGCCGCCATGACAGATCGCGTGGCCGTTCAGGAAGTCGGGGCGCACGTTCATCTGCAGCCGCGCATAGCCAGGCCTGATTTCGACGAGTTCAATGCCGAGCGAGCGCGTGCAGGCGTCTGCTTCATACATTGCCTTGGCGGTCGCTTCCGCCAGTTGTTGAGGCGTCACGGGTTTCTCCTTGCGGCTCTTACAGACCTTCGAAGCGCGGTGCGCGCTTTTCCTTGAACGCGGCGACGCCTTCCATGAAGTCGTGGGACGCGCCCAACTCGCGTTGAACATCGCGTTCGAGGTCGAGTTGCTGATCGAACGTGTTGTTGGCGCTCGCGCGAAGCGCCTGCTTGATCGCCGCTATCGCCTTCATGGGCTGCTGCGCGAGTTGTGCGGCCAGTTGCGTCGCGGCGTCGGTCAAGTCGGGGTCTTCCACCACGCGCCAAACGATGCCCCACGCTTGCGCTTTTTCCGCGCCGAGCTTCTCACCCGTCAGCGCGAGCCCGAGCGCGCGCGCTTCGCCGACACGTCGTGGCAGGAGCCACGTTCCACCTGAGTCGGGCACGAGACCGATCTTCACGAACGCCTGGATAAAGCTGGCCGAGCGCGCGGCAATGACCAGATCGCACGCCATCGCCAGATTCGCGCCGGCGCCGGCGGCCGTGCCGTTGACAGCGGCGATGATCGGCAATGGCATTGCCTGAAGACGTCGCACGAGCGGGTTGAAGTGTGCCTCGATCAGCTCGCCGAGATCGGGCGTGGCGCCTTGCGTGAAGTCGAGATCGGCCAGATCCTGACCCGCGCAAAAGCCGCGTCCTGCGCCGGTGATGATGACCGCGCGCGCGTTGCTCGCTTCGACTTCGTTCAACGCGTCGTTCAGCTCGACATGCATCTCGCGGGTAAAGCTGTTCAGCTTGTCGGGACGATTGAGCGTCACCGTTGCGACGCGCGTCGTTGCATCGATATGAAACAGGACGGACTTCCCGGACATGGCGTCTCCTCAATCACCAATCGTTTGAATCGATACTAGCCGTGCGCCCGAGCCCTTGCCATTCGGCCGAATGGCATAGGCCTTTTGCACCGTCGCTTTTGCCTATGCCGTTTGGCTAGCTTCCGCAGTCGCGGCCTTCGGCGCAACATGGACTCTGCTTTGCACGACACGAAAGCGATTGGCGACGTAAGCCGCGTCGGACAGCGCAGCGTTGGCCGCGGGATTCGCGCCCGTGCCATGGAAGTCCGAGTACGCCGCGGTCTGATTGACGAAAACGCCGCCCGTCAGATTGATGGACAGGGCGACGCCGCCGCGAATGGCTGCGTCATAGGCCGCTTCGATCACTGCGTCGTCCGTGCTGTACACGGCGAAGGTCAGCGCGCCGTGTTCTTGCGCGATCGAGCCGGCAAGTTCCAACGACTGCGCGGTCGAGTCCGTCGCGACGACGAAGGAGATCGGGCCGAACCATTCCTTGATGAAGCTGGCTTCATCGGCGCGCGCGTCGAGTTTGAGCATGAGGGGCGTATGCACTCGCGCTTCGGGAAATGCCGGGTGCGCGAGCGTCTGGCTATCGAGGAGAACCGCGCCGAGTTCGCGTGCTTGGGCTACGCGATTGACGACGCCATCGTTTTGAATCGCGCCGGTCAGCTCGACCGCGCGCGCCGGGTCGGAGGTCAGTTTTTCGACGGAAACGGCGAGCGCCTTGGCGACATCGTCGAAGCTCACGTGTCCGTCGGCCGTGCGGATACCCTCACGCGGCACGTAGATGTTTTGAGGCGCCGTGCACATCTGGCCGGAATAGAGCGCGAGCGAAAACGCAATGTTCCGTGCCGCTGCCTTCAGGTCGTCCACGGAATCGATGACGATCTGATTGACGCCCGCTTTTTCCGTATAGACCTGCGCCTGATGCGCGTTGCGTTCGAGCCAGGTGCCGTTCTGCGTGCTGCCCGTGAAGTCGATCAGCTTGATTTCGGGCCGCACGGCGAGTTCTTGTACGAGCGGGCCGTCATTCGGAGCGGTGGCGAGCAGCGTGACGACATTCGGATCGAAGCCCGCATCCCGCAGTACTTCGCGCGCGATGCGAACCGTGATTGCAAGCGGCAAGATTGCACCCGGATGCGGTTTGACGATGACGGCGTTGCCGGTCGCGAGATCGGCGAACAGGCCGGGGTAACCGTTCCACGTCGGGAACGTGCAGCAGCCAAGCACGAGGCCCGTGCCGCGCGGAACGATGGTGAAGCGCTTTTGCATCGCGAGCGGCGGATTCTTGCCTTGTGGCTTTTCCCAATGCGCTTCGGAAGGGATTCGGCGCATTTGGTCCCACGCATAGACCACGGCTTCGAGCCCGCGATCCTGCGCGTGCGGGCCACCTGCCTGAAAGGCCATCATGGATGCCTGACCGGTCGTATGCATCACGCTTTGCGCAATTTCGAAGCTCGCGCGGTTCAGTCGCGAAAGAATCTCGAGACTCACGCCGACCCACGCTTTCGGTCCAGCGGCGCGCCACGCAGATTGCGCTTCAGAAGCGGCCCGAATGAGCGCGTCGGGATCAGACTTGGGATACTTGATGCCAAGCCCAATGCCGAACGGCGATCGTTCGTCACCGACTGTCTCTCCCGTCGAGGGCTGGTCGAGTTCGAACGTCTTGCCGAGATGCGCCTTGAACGCGGCTTCGCCATTCGCGGCTGCCGTTTCCCCGTACACTTTGGGGCTCGGCATTTCGGCGAACGGGCTCCAATAGCCGCGTGTCTCGATGGCGGCAAGCGCTTGGTCGAGCGTCGCCTCATGTTTCGTAAAGAGCGGATGTGTCATGGTCGCGAGCAGTAGGAACGGCGGATGGCGGCGGATCGAATAATTAACCGACCGGTTGGTTGGTAATGTTAGCATTATCGAGATAGCGCGAAGCAAGTGATTTCATTAGGGCTTACCTGAGGATCGAAAGGAGGAGTGCATGGCTTACGAGAATCTGTTGGTGGAGACGCGCGGGCGGGTTGGACTGATCACGCTCAATCGGCCGAAGGCGCTCAACGCGCTGAACGACGCGCTGATGGATGAGTTGGGCGCGGCGTTGAAGGCATTCGACGCCGACGAGGATATCGGCGCGATCGTCGTGACCGGCAGCGAGAAGGCGTTCGCAGCGGGCGCGGACATCGGAATGATGGCCGGCTATTCCTATATGGACGCCTACAAGGGCGACTACATCACGCGCAACTGGGAAACCATCCGCTCGATTCGCAAGCCGATCATCGCGGCGGTCGGCGGCTTCGCGCTGGGCGGCGGCTGCGAACTCGCCATGATGTGCGACATCATCATCGCCGCGGATACCGCGAAGTTCGGCCAGCCCGAAATCAAGCTCGGCGTCATCCCGGGTGCGGGCGGCACGCAGCGGCTGACGCGCGCGGTATCGAAGTCAAAAGCGATGGACATGTGCCTGACCGCGCGCATGATGGACGCGAGCGAGGCGGAGCGGGCGGGTTTGGTGTCGCGCGTCGTCGGTGCGGAGCGTCTGATCGATGAGGCCGTCGAGGCCGCGACGATCATCGCTTCTTTCTCGCTGCCAGCGGTCATGATGGCGAAAGAGGCGGTCAATCGCGCTTACGAAACAACATTGGCGGAAGGCGTTCATTTCGAACGTCGCTTGTTCCATTCGCTCTTCGCGACGGAAGATCAAAAGGAAGGCATGGCCGCGTTCGTCGAGAAGCGCAAGCCCGTCTTCAAACACCGTTAAGTTTCTTCGACGCAAAGGGCTTGCGATTCTCGCCGGCGCCCACTAAAATTCCGTTCCTTCGCGATTCGATGAACGCGAAGGAAGCGGGAGGTGGTTTCAGTAGGCGAGGCGGACAAAGGTGGT